>JZRA01000066.1 GCA_001567485.1 Chloroflexi bacterium OLB13 | reverse complement strand
GGAAGCCTCTCCACTCGACCAGTGTTTCTTCGACTTCTCTGACGCGCTCATCTGCCCCGATTACACCTTCCCGTTCGCGGTCGGCGGGCTGATCGTCGGTCTGGTCGTCGCGTACTTCATCAAACGCCGCGCTGTAGGCAAATAGAGGACTCCGATGCCCGATCAACCGCTGTCGCTGTTCATCAGTTACAAGCGGGTAGACAGCGCCTTTGTCGACCGGCTTGAGGTCGATCTGCGCGTGCGCGGCTTCGATACGTGGCTCGACCGGCGGGATTTGGCCTCGCGCGGTGGGGCCAACTGGCGTCGCGAGCTGCAAATCGCCATCGACCGTGCCCATGCGCTCGTGCTGGTGCTCACGCCTGATGCGGCCGCTTCTCCGTATGTCGGCTGGGAATATCGCTACGCGGTGGCGATCGGCCGGCCGATCTACGTGCTGCTGCTGCGCGACTGTCCATCTGGCGTGCCTCAGGAAATCTTGGCCGACAGCATCCACTGGTTCGACTTCCGTGGCGAGCCGAGCTATCCGCAGCGGCTTGCCCTGCTGGTCGATCACCTGATGGATCTGCCGACCGATGCGCCTCCGCCGCGCCCCAGCGATGTCAAGTTCGCCGACGACTCGCCCATCGTGCTGAAGCCGGCCGGCGCTATCGAGATGCGGCGGCCCACGCCGAAATCCGACGCGCAGTTGGACGACCTGTATCGTCGCGCCGTGAAGGCCGAGGTCGCCGGTCAGCTCGACCGCGCCACCGATCTGTTCCATCGCATCATCGACGCTAACCCGACCTACCGTAATAACTTCATCGCCAACCGTATGCCGGAACTGCTGCGCAAGCGCACCGAGGTGTGGATCGAGCGCCTCAAGAAGATCGCGTATCAGGCACGGCTCGAAGGCGAGTGGGGCCTTGAGATCGCCGCGTGGAACGCCATGGTCACCGAAACCAACGGCGATCCGCGCGCACACAAAGGGCTGGAACTCGCCAAGCATAACCAGTCGTTCGCGTGGCTGTACAAAGAGGCGCTCAGCCTCTACAACAGCGGCGACATTGCTTCCGCCAAGCATCAGCTCGACCAGTTGTGGCAGCACGCGCCCGACTACGGCGATCCGGCCAAACTCGCGCCCGAATTGGGCCTGCCGACCCGCCAAGTCCGCGAATCGACCGGCATGGTTCGGCCCGACATCGTCCGTGCGGCACAGTCCGAATACGAAAAGATGACCCGCAGTCCGTCCGTGCGTGAAACACCGCCCGTGCGCATGCCCTCGCCCACCGAGACCGACGAGCTTGACGCCTTGTTTGTCGGTGCTGTCCAACAGGCGGCCGGACTCACGCTGCTGCCCGGCGAACACGTCCTCAGCCAGCACGGCATCAATCTGTACAGCAGCATGATGTGGGCGCAGCGCACGCTCTATTTGACCAATCAGCGTATCCTGATGCCCGCGCCGGTGATGGCGGTCATCAACCGCGCCGACATCGGCTTTTCGCTGCGGGACATCGTGGATATCCGGCGCGATACCGTGCTGTTCGTGAACCCGGTCGTCAAGATCACGCTGCGTGACGGCGCCGAGCACAAATTTATCCTGATGGAACTCGGCGGTCTGCTCTATGGCAACCGCGAACAGTTCATCGCGCTGGTGAATCAGGTACGCGCCGCCCTGTAACGGCTCGCGTCCGTCCACACCACGCCAAGCATCATCCCGCAGCGATCCGGGTTATACTTCTCAACGTTCGCCAACCGGGGGCTTGTTCAGATGTCGAAGTTCTTCGATTCGATCACCGACGAACTGCGCCGCTTCATCGCCGAGCAGCACGTGTTTTTCGTCGCCACCGCGCCGCTTGCGGATGACGGTCACGTCAACCTCTCGCCGAAGGGACTGGATTCGTTTCGTGTGCTGTCGCCGCATCAGGTCGCGTATCTCGACATGACCGGCAGCGGCAATGAGACATCGGCGCATCTGGCTGAGAACGGCCGCATCACGTTCATGTTCTGCGCCTTCGACGGGCCACCAGACATCGTGCGCTTGTATGGCACGGGCCGCACAATCTTGCCCGGCACGCCAGCGTGGGATGCCCTCGCCCCGCAGTTCACGCTGTTCACCGGCGTCCGTCAGATCATCGTCGCCGACATCCATAAGGCGCAGACGTCATGCGGTTACGCCGTCCCGTACTTCGACTATGTGGGTCAGCGCGACACGCTCATCAAGTACTGGGAAGTCAAAGGCGACGCCTACAAAGCCGAGTATCAGGCCAACAAGAACGCGAGCAGTATCGACGGCCTGCCCACCCCGCTCAGCGAGTCGATCACGGAATAACCAGATGCCGGCTCGCTTACCCCTGATGTACACCGAAATCGCCGCGTGGTTCACCAGCTTGACGGCGCCAGAGGATTATGCGGAAGAGGCGGACATTTACCACGCGGCGATCCAGCAGCACGCACACGGCCCGACGGTCACGCTGCTTGAGTTGGGCGCTGGCGCTGGGAACAACGCCTCGCACCTCAAGCGGCACTACACGATGACGTTGGTCGATCTATCGCCGCAGATGTCGGCCGAGAGCCGCAATCAGAACCCGGAGTGCGAGCACCTCATCGGCGACATGCGCACAATCCGGCTCGGCCGCGCGTTCGACATCGTGTTCATCCATGACGCCGTGATGTACATGACTTCCTCTGGAGACCTTGAGCGCGCGCTGACGACCGCTGCAGTGCACTGCCGGCCGGACGGGCTGGTGCTGGTCGTCCCCGACTTCACCAAAGAGTCGTTTGCTCCGTCGACCGGTCACGGCGGCCATGACCATCCCCGGCCGATGCGGTATCTCGAATGGACGTGGGAGCCGGAGCCGGGCGCGGATACGTTCGTGACCGATTACGTGTATCTTCTGCGCATGCCGGACGGGACAGCGCGCACGGTTTATGATCGGCATATATGCGGCGTGTTCGACATCCCGACATGGCTGGCAGCATTCGATGCGGCCGGCCTGCGTGATGCACGCTTCGAGATCGTCACGCTGGACTCCGACGGCACACCGCTGTCGCTGTTCCTCGCCCGGCGCTGATCCTGCTTGATCTGAATGCTTTGAATCCATCGCACCAGCTATAATCAGAGAACGTGTATGCGCCCTCTCAAGGATGCGGCTGTGTTCCCGTACCAGCATCTCTTCTCCAACGTCATGCTCCCTGACGACGCCCAGATTGACGATTTTGTGATTATCGGGCGCCCGCCTCAGGGCGCGCGAGATGGCGAGTTTGAAACACGTATTGGCTTTGGATGTGTTATCCGTTCACACACTGTGATCTACGCAGGGAATCATATCGGTGTGCGATTCCAGACTGGTCACGGCGCAATGATCCGCGAGCACAACGCTATCGGTGATGATGTCAGCATAGGTACACAAAGTATCATCGAACACCATGTGTCGATTGGTCGTGGCGTCCGTCTACACTCACGCGTGTTTGTCCCCGAATACACGGTGTTAGACGATGGGTGTTGGCTCGGCCCCGGTGTCACCTTAACAAACGCGCGTTACCCGCGCAGCCCCAACGCAAAACAAAATCTGAAAGGCCCAATTGTTGAGTCGGGCGCGATTATCGGTGCAGGGGCCGTCGTGCTTCCCGGTGTGCGGATTGGATCGCAAGCGCTTGTCGGGGCGGGAGCGTCGTAATACGGGATGTGCCGCCGGGTGCTGTCGTGGTTGGAAACCCGGCACGCATCGTCAAGCATGTTGATGACATACAGGATTATACGGAGGCGGCGGAATGACCGTGATCCCATTGGTCGATCTGAGAACCAACTATCTTGCACACCGCAGCGAAATCGACACCGCGATTGCACGGGTGATTGACGCTACCAGTTTCATCGGCGGTTCAGAGGTACGCGCGTTCGAAGACGCCTTCGCCTCGTTTCAGAAGACGCAGCGCTGCGTCGGTATCGCAAGCGGTACAGCCGCGCTTTATCTGGTAATGAAGGCACTGGGAATCGGGCCGGGGCACGAAGTTATCACAACACCGCACACCTTTATCGCCACGATCGAGCCGATTTGTGCACTGGGTGCAACGCCAGTGTTTGTTGACATTGATCCAGACTCCTACAATCTCGATCCGGCACTGATCGAGGCTGCCATAACGCCTCGTACCAGGGCTATCGTCCCGGTTCACCTGTACGGCCAGCTCGCCAACATGGACGCGATCATGAAAATCGCCACACGTCACGATCTCTGGGTGATCGAAGACGCGGCTCAAGCACATGGCGCTGAGCGCGATGGTAAGCGGGCAGGCGCTTGGGGTCATGCTGCATGCTTCAGTTTCTATCCGGGGAAGAACCTCGGTGCCTTTGGTGACGCTGGCGCAGTATGCACTAATGACACGGTGTTGGCAGACCGGATCGCAAAACTACGCGATCACGGCCGTACGACAAAATACGAGCATGACATTATGGGTTATGGTGAGCGTCTCGATGCGTTGCAAGCTGCGATACTGGGAGCGAAACTTGTCCATCTGGAGGCGTGGACGCAGGCACGCCGCGCCCATGCCCATTACTACGATGATATCCTGCGCACGGTACCCGGAATTCGCACACCGGCTGTCCCCGAACCGGAAGCGCACGCGTACCATCTGTACGTTATCGCGGTTGACGACAACCGTGACACGGTGCTTGCTGGTCTCAAGGAGCGTGGGATCGGAGCAGGTATTCATTATCCCGTACCCCTACATCTTCAACCAGCGATGGCGCATGCGGGTGGAAAGCCCGGTGATTTCCCCAGAACGGAGCATGCCGCACGCGCGGTTATCAGCCTCCCGATGTATCCCGAGTTGACCGATGAACAGCGTTCAACGGTTATCTCGGCGCTGCTTGAATCGCTCGGCGAAGCTGTTGGCTAGCCGTCATGCGAATTTGGCTCGTCACTCAGTACTACCCACCTGAGGTCGGTGCGGCTCCCGTGCGGCTCAGCCGGCTGGCACGGATGCTTGTTGCGCTGGGTCACGAGGTCAGTGTCCTAACAGCCATGCCAAACTATCCGGACGGTGTGATCAATCCACCCTACCGCGGCCGTTTCGCTTATGCCGAAACGATCGATGGTGTCACGGTAAGGCGGGTCTGGTTGTATACATCGCCCAGCAAGCGTGCACGCGCTCGGATCGCCAATCAGCTTAGTTTCATGTTGACACTTGCGGCTCGCGGCACATTCCTGAAACGCCCCGATGTCATGCTGGTCGAATCTCACCCGTTATTTGTCACTATCGCTACGGGTTGCTGCGCCGAATCAAGCGCGCCCCAGTCGTCCTCAACGTCAGTGACTTATGGCCGGAGTCCGCTGTAGCGACTGGCATGCTTAAGGCGGACAGCCTGTTCGTCAAGGCCGCATCGCGCGTCGAACGATGGGCCTACAACGATGCAGCGCATATCATCGGCATGACACAGGGTGTCGTGGATGGCATCTTGAAAGTACATAGTAGGAAAGATCGGGTTTCGATGATCGCCAACGCCGTTGACCTTGAGGCGTTCAAGCCCGCTTCAGCCGAGCAGCGGTTGGCTGCACGTGCAGCGCTGGGTTTACCAATGGATCGCTTTACCGCAGTTCACGTTGGCAATATGAGCCTGACCTATGACTTCGAGGTTATTCTTGCGGCCGCCGCCGCCCTGCCGGACGTGATCTTTGCATTCGCTGGCGGCGGCTCGCAGGCAGGGCATTTGGCCGAGCAAGTCACTGTACGCAAGCTCGACAACGTGAAACTCCTCGGCCTCTTACCGCACTCGAAAGTGCCTGATGTATGGGCTGCTGGTGACATTTCCATGATCTCTTTGGCGGACAGCTCACTCGCAGATGGGACACGACCAGCCAAGATGTATGAAGCATTCGCCGCCGGGGTGCCCGTTGTCGCCGCCATTCGCGGTGAGGGTGCGGCACTGCTCACCGAAGCAGGTGGCGGAATCGCCGTCCCCGTTGGCGGGCACGACGAGTTCGTCACCGCAATTCGCAGCCTGCACGCTGATCCGTCAGCTCGCGAACGCATGAGTCAAGCCGGACGCAGCTATGCTGTGGCGCATCTGTCCCCCGATGCCGTCACATCACGTTATCTCACGATTCTTGAACAGGTGATGCCGTCATGAGTGAACCCCTCCGGTTTGGTATTGTAGGCTGTGGACGCATTGCTCCCCGTCATGCACAGGCGATACGGGACATCGCCGAGGACGAAGCGATCTCTATTGTCGCAGCGTGCGACGTGAAGGAAGCACGCGTCAAGCATTACACGGACACCTACGGGGGCAAGCCGTACACGAACTATCATCGGATGATCGAAGATCCCAATGTTGATGTCGTGACCGTTGCCGTTCCATCGGGGCTGCATGCGCAAATCGGCATTGACGCGGCGAAAGCGGGCAAACATGTTTTGGTCGAAAAACCGATCGCGCTGCGCCTCGAAGACGCCGATGCATTGATCGAAGCCTGCGAGCAGAACGGCGTGACGTTGGGCGTGGTCTTGCAGAACCGCTTCAACCCGCCGATGCGTGAACTGCGCGCGCTGGTGGATCGTGGTGCGTTAGGCAAATTGTATCTGGGCAGTGCGACTGTTCGTTGGTTCCGCCCACAGGAATACTACGAAGACGATTGGCACGGAACCCGTGCGCTGGACGGTGGCGCGCTGATGAATCAGTCGATCCATCATATCGACGCACTGCAGTGGTTCCTCGGAGATGCCGAGTCCGTCTTCACCTACAGTGACACAATGGCGCATCGTATGGAATGCGAAGACGTCGGGGTGTCTGTGCTGCGGTTCAAAAACGGCGCCGTTGCAACCGTTGAGGGATCGACGCTCACATATCCCGAAAATCTCGAAGGCTCGGTCGCGCTGTTTGGAGAGCATGGATCGGTTAAAGTAGGCGGGACTGCGCTCAATCGCAAGGTATTCTGGAAAGTCGCTGGCGAGCTTGAACATGAGCGCGAACTGCTACGTCGCGAAGAAGTTGATCCGCCGAGCGTCTACGGTTATAGTCACCGTGAGCAAATCTTAGAAATGGCCCATGCAATCCGCGAAGGCCGGCAGCCTGCAACGCATGGACGGGAAGCGCGGCGGTCGTTGAGACTGGTGTTAGCGATGTATCAATCCGCCCGCGAACGGCGCGAAGTCCTGCTCGATTGACACAGCGGCTCACATACTGCATCGTGCCGTTGTCGCGGCATTAGCTAAAAACTCCCTACGTGATCACCGCGCAAACGGGGACATGAACGTCCCCATGATGGCCTCAGACACGGTCGTATGTTCGCAAACCGCCGCATCTGCCCGTTCGCGCCTCACACTGCACGTACCAACGCAATCCCCTCCCCACTCCTGCCGCGCTACAATAAGGGCTGTCCATCAACCCGGCATCAGCGTTAGGAACTCCCTACCCATGGACTACGTCCTCGGCCTAGACATTAGCACCACGGGCGCCAAGGCCCTCCTGCTCGGCGACGGCCGGGTGATCGCGTCGCACACCGTCGGCCAATCCGTCTCGACGCCGCACCCGCTGTGGAGCGAGCAAAACCCGGAGGACTGGTGGGATGGAATCAGCGAGGCGATCCGCTCAGTGATCGTCGATACGGGCATCGACCCCACGGCGATCAAGGCTGTCGGCGTCACCGGCCAGATGCACGGGTTGGTCATCCTCGACAGCGCCGGCCGAGTCCTGCGCCCGTCCATTTTGTGGAACGATCAACGCACGCAGGCCCAATGCGATCAGATCACCGAGGCCATCGGCCCGATTGAGGTCATCCGTATCACCGGAAGCCGCGTGCTCACCGGCTTCACCGCGCCGAAACTGCTGTGGGTGCGCCGCAGCGAACCGGGCGTCTACCGGCGTATCGCCCACGTCCTGCTGCCCAAAGATTACGTCCGCTTCCGCTTGACCGGCGAGTACGCCACAGATACCTCCGACGCCAGCGGCACGAGCCTGCTGGACGTCGGGGCGCGCGCGTGGTCAACGAAGGTCGTCAACAAGCTGGAGATAAAACCGGAGTGGCTTCCGCAACTCTACGAGGGGCCAGAAATCACCGGAGGGGTGACAGCAGCGGCCAGCAGGGCAACCGGCCTTGTCAAAGGGACGCCCGTTATCGCTGGCGCGGGCGATCAAGCCGCCGCCGCCATCGGCATGGGGCTGACTGCGCCCGGCCTCGTCAGCGTGACCATTGGGACGTCCGGTGTGGTTTTTGCGCCGCTTGAACACTACATCTACGAGCCGAACGGCAGCATCCACGCCTTTTGCCATGCCGTCCCCGGCCTGTGGCATTGGATGGGCGTGATGTTGAGCGCTGCCGGCGCGCTCCAGTGGTATCACGACACGCTCGCCCCGACCGTGCGCTTCGAGATGCTGCTCGCCGAAGCCGAAAGCGCGCCGGCGGGCAGCGACGGCCTGCTGTTCCTGCCTTATCTTTCCGGCGAGCGCACCCCGCACCCTGATCCGCTGGCGCGCGGCGCGTTCATCGGGCTGACGGCGCGCCACACACGCGGCCACATGACCCGTGCGGTGCTCGAAGGGGTCGCGTTCGGCCTGTGCGACTCGCTCTCGCTGATGCGCGACGGCGGCGTCCCAATGCCGGAAGTCATGCGTCTCGCCGGCGGTGGATCGCGCGGGGCATTGTGGCGGCAGATCATCGCCGACGTGATGGACATCCCCGTCGAAACCGCATCGACCGCGGAAGGCAGTGCGCTCGGCGCAGGGATTCTGGCGATGGTCGGGATCGGCTGGTATGACAGCGTGGCCGCGGCGTGCGAGGCATGGATCGGCAGGGGCGACGTTACCGGCGTCAGCGACGACCGCGCCCGCTACGCCGACCTGTATCCGGTTTATCGCACGCTGTACCCGACCCTGCATGACATCTTCCCTCAGCTGGTGTGATCCCCAACCTTTGGGACATGCCAATATCAACGCCCTCCCTATGATGGCCTTTTACCACCGAACAGCGTGTTGGAGAACAAACCATGAAATGCCCTGTTGACGGAACGACACTTGTCATCAGCGATCGGGCCGGCATTGAGATCGACTACTGCCCGACGTGCCGCGGTGTCTGGTTGGATCGCGGCGAACTCGACAAGCTTATCGAGCGTGAAGCCAAGCTGTACGGCGCGGTCGACTTCGACTCCGACCCGCGACATGTGACCCGGCCGAAGGCCAAGCGCGACGACCTCGATCTCAGCGCCAACGTCGGGGATCCAAGCCGTCCTGTGCGCCGCTTCGACGACGACGATGACGACGATGACGACCGGCGGCCGTACAGAAGGCGCAAGTCGTTCCTCAGCGAGATCTTCGACATGCTCGATTAGGGGACAGTAGTCAGGGATCAGTTGTCAGGAATCAGTTGTTAGGAATAAGGGGCAGGGATCAGTAGTCAGGGATCAGAGGGCGGGGATTAGGGGGTAGCGCTGGAAGGGTGGCGCGTGCGTGTGCCGTTGATCGCACCCATCGCCGCGCCTCCCTGCTCAGCGTGAAGTCGGAAGTGTCAGGTGATCGTGATGAGAAAGCGCTTGTCCTATCGTTCGTTCAAGGCTGCACGGCGGGCGTTCAAAACCACCGGTTAACGGGACATAGCCCAAGCCAGTAGTCGAAAGTCGTCAGTTTCCAGTTGCTGCCCGTCAAGATGCAGCATGCCCGCTCGATCACTCCTCCGTAACGCAATACTGGAAACTGGAAACCAATGGCTGGTCGCTTAGAGCGACGTGCGAACCGCCCACAGCTCCGGGAACAATTCGCGATCTAGCACATCTTTGAGATACTTGACCCCCGACGTGCCGCCCGTCCCACGTTTATAACCGATGATGCGGGTGACGGTGGTGAGATGGCGAAAGCGCCACTGGCGGAACGCGTCTTCGAGGTCGACCAGTTCCTCCGCCAATTCGTACAGTTCCCAGTACTGCTGCGGCGCGCGGTAGATCTCAAGCCACGCGTCGCGCACCGAGTCGTTCGGTTCGTTGGCCCTCGCCCAGTCACGATCCAGCATGTGCGCGTCGATGACAAACCCACGCCGCGCCAACAAACGGATTGTCTCATCATACAGCGATGGCGTTTCGAGGTACGACGTCACCACCGCGAACTGTTCCGGCTTATGGCGAAACGGGCGCGTGGCGACCTCACTCTTGGCCCCGAGGATGAACTCGATCATGCGGTACTGATACGACTGAAACCCGGACGCATGGCCGAGCATGCCGCGAAACTGGCTGTATTCGGTAGGCGTCAGCGTCGACAGCACATCCCACGCGCTCACGAGCTGCTCCATAATGCGCGCCACACGGGCCATCATCTTGAACGCCGGCGGCAGGTCGTCCGCGATAATCTGCCGGCGCGCAGCGTTTAGCTCGTGCAGCATCAAGCGCATCCACAACTCGCTGGTCTGATGCTGAATGATGAACAGCATCTCGTCGTGATGATCGCTCAACGGGCGCTGGGCGCTCAACACGGCATCAAGCGCGAGATAGTCGCCGTAGCTCATCTCGCCTGACAAATCGAGCGTCGCGCCATATTTCAAATCGTCGGTCATGTCACCCCCTTCAACCTATCGCAAATTGTCGCAGCTTATGGAGTTCCCTTAATGCAACTTTTGCCGCCGATGCCATTATCCTATGAGTGCATGAGTTGTGCAGTAGTTTAGCTGTCAGATAGGAATACTTGTGCTGCAAACAACGAGCGAGATCCTTACCGCGACGTCTGCGTACAGCGAGAACAAACGAATGGGCGTGAGAATCCTGATTATCGAGGACGTGCATGCACTACGGAACGATCTAGTCGAGCTGCTCCGGCTCGAAGGCTTCGAGGTGCAGGGCGCTGAAAACGGTCGCATCGGCCTCGACATCGCCTACGAATTCAAGCCGGATTTGGTCGTATGCGATATTATGATGCCGGAGCTTGATGGCTATGGTGTGCTGGAAGGCATGCGCGCCGAGCCTGACCTGCGCGCCGTCCCGTTCATCTTCATGACCGCCCGAACCGACCGCTCCGACATCCGGCGTGGCATGGGCCTCGGCGCGGACGACTATCTGACCAAGCCCGTCGAAAACGACGAACTGCTGGCGGCGATCCGTGCGCGCCTCGATAAACGCGTGACCATCGAGGAGATGACCGAGATCAAGCTGACGCAGCTGCGCGACAGCATCACCACCGCCCTGCCCCACGAGCTGCGCACGCCGCTCAATACCATTATCGGCTTCAGTGACATGCTGATGATGGAGGCGCCGGAGATCGCGCCGGAGCAGGTGCTGGAGTGGGCCGGTCACATCAACGACTCGGCTCTGCGCCTGCACCGGATGGTCGAGAATTACCTGACTTACGTGCGCATCCAAGCCTGATGAGCGACCCCAAACGGCTCGCGAACCTGCGCAAGCAGTTCACCAGCAACCCGCACATCACGGCCGAACATCAGGCGATCTTCCGCGCCCAGTCCGCCCAGCGCGAGGCCGACCTCACGCTGCACCACGGCATCCCCGCGCCGATCTTGATCGGTGAACACGACCTGATGAAGATCCTCGACGAACTGCTCGACAACGCGTTCAAGTTCTCTGAAGCGGGAACGCCGGTCATTGTGCAAACCGGCGTCGAGCCTGCCGCGGACGGCGACGTATTCCGCATCCGCGTCACCGACTATGGGCGCGGCATGACGCAGGAGCAGATCAAAGCGGCCGGCGCGTACATGCAGTTCGACCGCGTGATGTATGAACAGCAGGGCAGCGGCCTCGGCATCGCCATCGCGCGCGGCCTGACCGAGCTGTACGACGGCCGTTTCGCGCTTGAGGGCGAGATGAACGATCACCTGACCGTCACGCTGACCTTCTGCCTCGTGCCGTTTAGCTGAGACACACGCTCGCGGCCCACAGCGTCTCTATCCTGAATCACAAGGGCGACCGCTCGGCCGCCCTTTTCGTGATCTCTCCGCCTTACACTGGCTCGTCCAGCAGCTCGTCGGTCAAGAACTCGGTGACCATCGAGTACCACGTCAGCATGTTCTCTCTGCGGGTCGTGCCGTGACCCTCGGCTTCATCGACGTAGTATTTGACGCGCACGCCGTTGGCCTTCATCTGCTCGACCATCTGGTCACTCTCGGACTTCACCACGCGCGGATCGTTTGCGCCCTGAATGATCAGCATCGGCGCGCGCACGTTCTTGACATACGTGATCGGCGAGCGCTCCATGAGCATGTCGTGATCTTCGTCGGGGTCGCCCACCCATTCCTTCATCATGCGCTTCCAGAACGGCGGGACGGCGCGGGCGAACGTCACGAGGTTCGACGGCCCGACGAGATCGACGCCAGCCGCCCAATACTGCGGCAGGCGCGTCACCGCGCTCAGCGTCGCAAACCCGCCGTAGCTTCCGCCGAACACCGCGATCCGGTTGGGATCGACGCTTGCCAGCGACTGCAAGTACTTGGCGGCGTGCTCGATGTCTTTCAGGTCGTCCCCGCCGAAGTCGCGGTGGATCAGCTTCTGGTAGCTGATCCCGTAGCCGGTCGAGCCGCGAATGTTGGGCGCAAGCACCGTGAACCCACGATCGACGAGGTACTGATAGAATCCGTTGTAGGCGTAAACCGGGCGCTCCTGTGATTCCGGCCCGCCGTGGATCGAAAGCAGCGCCGGCCCGGGCTGCGTGCTCGTGCGCGGGCGATACAGCCACGCCGGAATCTTACGCCCATCGAAGGTGTCGAAGTGGATCAGCTCCGGCTCGACCATCGACTCCGTAGGGATGCCGCCCAGCATCGACTCGCCGAGGCCCGTCAGCGTGCCGGCGGCGAGGTCGATCTCATACAGGTTCGACGCCTCGACCGGCCGGTTCATCGTCAGCGCAAGCCGCGAGCCATCGTGGTTCGGGGTCATCGCGCCAACGACACCGTACGGCAGCACCGGCACATCGAATGCGCCGCCAGCCGCGAAGTCGTACCCGTGCAGCACCGACGCGCCGTCCTCGTTGACGACGTATACCATGCGGTCAGATTTGGGCAGCATCACGGCCTGTTCGATGTCCCAGTCCGGCGTTAGCACGTAGTCCCATGCGCCATCGCCGCTGACTCGAATACGCGCCAACCCGTTGAACTCGCGTCCGATGTTGGTCACGAAATAGAGCCATTGGCTGTCCGCCGACCACGCCGCAGGCGCCACAATCGCCGGAGTCTCCGGCTTGACCAGCATCCGCAGTTCACCGGCCTGCATGTCGTACACGAGCAGGTCGAGGTCGGTGTTACCGCGCACATCGCTGATCGGGATGTACCGGTCATCCGGCGACCACCGGCCGGGATACATGAGCTTGCCTTCGGTCAGCCGCTGATGCTCTCCCGTCTCAAAGTTGTAGATCTGCGTGTCGACGTCGCCCGGCGCGCGATCGTTGGCGGCGTACACAAGCCATTTGCAATCGTGAGAGACGGCGATGCTGCTGTGCTGCGTCTTTTCGGCGTGGCGCACCGGGCGTGTCTCGCCGGTGACGGCGTCCATGATGTAAATCTGGCGGAACTCGTCGCCGTTGGCGTCGGCGAGGAACACGATATGTTTGCCGTCCGCCGACCAGTCCACGGCCCGCACGGTATTGTCGGTGTAATGCGTCAATTGACGCCGTTCACCGCCGCCGGTCGGCATCGTCCACAGGTTGAACTGGCCGGACTCGCTGGTCACATGGGCAATCTGCCGGCCGTCCGGCGAATAGGCCAGAATCGGCGCGTAAACACGTAGGTCGGCATAGTCCTTGAACGGGTATTGAGCCATCTCCACTCCTTATGTCAGCAGACTCGTGATCTAACGCCGGATCAGTGGTTCCGCACTGTCATCGGCCATCTCCGGCAGCACGTCGTGCAGATGTGGGCTGCCCGCCTTCGGCCCGACCTCCTCGGCGGCAACTTTCCCCTCTCGCAGGCTGAGCGTCGGCAGCGCGATGCGCTTGGTCATCTGCTTTCCGCGCGGCGAGCGCACTCCGTTGAACAGTATTCCGACCGCCATGAGAAATACGATCCACAACGGCGGTAGGTTCAACGCGAACACGGTCAGCGCCGCGCCGATCGCCAGCGCCACCAGCAGGCGGCTTCGGGAAGTTAGGTATGCGCCCGCCATAAACCCACCGAAGATGCCGAACAGGAGGCCCGGCGATTCAAAGAAGTCCACCGTCGGCCCGAACAGCTGAGTCCCCAGCGCGATCCCGACCAGCACCAGAATGCCCGTCACGCCCAGATAGAAGATCGGGGCCAGCACCGCAATACCGATCAGCGCGCCGAAGGCGATCACCGAGAGAGTCGCCAGCGGATCGTCTAGCAGAAACGAGAGTTCACCTGTAAACAACTCTTGCTGCACCGTGTCGACCAGCGGCAGCGGCGCGACCGTAAGCCCGACCACCGCGCCGAGCGCCACCCAACTCCACGCCTTGGCGCGGCGGGCGTACAGCAGGATCAGCACGCCGAGGATGAGCGCGGCATAGCGCACGGTCGATGTGGCCGCCGAGGCTTCCAACGCCGACACGTTCGCTTGAATCTCGGGGCCGATCTCATTGACCAGTTCCTGCACCGGCTCTGCCAGCATCGGCGCGAACTCGTCGATGAACCTCTGCGGATTCTGCAGAATCCGGCCGAAGTCATCCAGATCGAGGTCGTCAATCGTCAGCGGGGGACGCTCTCCGCCCGTCCCGCCGCCAGTTGGCCCTTGCGCCCAAACGCCAGCGGCCGCCACGGCCAGCAGCACCCCCAAGACCACTGCGCGGCGAATCAGATACGTCATGTTGGATACTCCCCTGCGTTTACGTTTCCTACGCATCAGAGTAACCGAAAGTCGCCTATCGCGCATGTTCCCCCGGAAAACTAGACGGTGAACTGGCCGTTCTTGTAGAACAGGTCGCCGTCGACGTGGATTTCGCTGTCGGTGCGCATGTCGCAGATCATATCCCAGTGGATCGTGCTGCGGTTCTTGCTGCCGGTCTCCGGATAGCCCGTGCCGACCGCCATGTGTACCGTGCCGCCGATCTTCTCGTCAAACAGGATGTTGCTGGTGAAACGGTTGATGCCGAAGTTGGTGCCAATCGCGAACTCGCCCAGATAGCGCGACCCTGCATCGGTGTTGAGCTGCGCTTGCAGCAGGTCGTCGTTCTCTTTGGCGCTGGCCTCAACCACCTTGCCGTCCTTGAACGTCAGCTCGATACCGCTGACCGCGCGCCCGCCGACAATCGACGGGTAGCTGAAGCGCACCCATCCGTTGACCGAGTCTTCCACCGGCCCGGTGAAGATCTCACCGTCCGGCATGTTGCGCGCGCCGGCGCAGTTGACGAACTCACGCTCTTTGATGCTCAACGACAGGTCGATGTTCGGCCCCTTCAGCACAACGCGATCCTTGCCCTTGAGATATGCGACCTTGCCTTCCTGCTCATCGCGCACCTGCTGCCAGCGCGCAATCGGGTCGTCTTGATCGCAGAACGTCGCGCCGTAAACGAAGTCGGCGTATTCCTCGATGCTGAGGTTGGCTTCCTGCGCGCTGGCCTCGTTGGGATACCACGCGCCAACCCAGCGGAATTCGCCGCGGGCGGCACGGTCAAGGCGTGTCGCCAGCCACGACCGCCGCGCCACTGCCAACTCCTGCACGCGCTTGCCGGGGATTGTGGACATCGCGCGCGTGTTGGGCGAGCCGCCGATGCGGATATAGACATCAGCCTCGTCAAAGTACTTGGTCAGCGCCGGGTCGAGCCAATCAAACTGCGCTTTGCTGCCTTCACGCAGCATGATGCGCTGCATCGCCGCGTCGTCGATCAATAGCGACGGGTTGCCGCCGGCCTTGACGACCGCGGCGTAGACCTCACGCAGCGCGGGAAGCACCGACACATCACCGAGAATGCCCACCCAGTCCCCCGGCTTGACCGCCGTCGAGTAGTTGACGAGCAGCGAAGCCAAACGGGTCAAACGGTTGTCAGACATGAACTGCGCCTCTTCGTGTGAATCAACACCGGAAACGGGCGCCATTCTAACACCGTTTGAAAAGAATCAAACGACCAGTTCTCGCGAAGGCTTGAGGCGCCGCATGGATCCGTTACACGCGCTCGAACGGCAGCAGCGGCCCGCGCAGCTTGACGGTGACGGTATCGCCGGGGGTGATCGGGATATGCGGCGGAGTGCGCGCAGCCATCACGCGGCCATCGACGAGGCGCAGGCCGACGCGCTGATCGTGCCCGTAGAACTCGCGCCACTCGACACGCGCCATCACGCCGCCCTCGCCGACGACCAACTGCTCCGGACGAATCAGGCCGTCGACTGCGCCGCGCTTGGCCTCGACCAGCGCCACCTCGCCCATCGGAGACGTCCCGGTTTTGCCCGCGGCGTCGATGGGCAGCCAGTACGCCTCTCCGACGAACTCGGCCACGCGGCGGCTCGCCGGACGGGTATACAACGCCAGCGGCGGCGCGATCTGCTCGACCGTGCCTTCAAACATCACGGCGATGAAATCGGACAGGCTGAGCGCCTCCTCCTGATCGTGCGTGACGAACACGACCGATTCGCCCGCCTGCCGCAGGATGGCGCGTAGATCGGCGCGCACCTGCGCACGCAGCGCCGCGTCAAGGTTGCTGAACGGCTCGTCGAGCAGCAGTAGATTGGGCTGTGGGGCGAGCGCGCGGGCGAGCGCCACACGCTGCTGCTGTCCCCCGCTCAGGCGCTCGGCATCCGGTCGCCGTAGCCTTCGAGGCCGACCAGCGCCAGCATCTCCGCCACGCGCTGGGATCGTGCGCGCCGGTCGCCGCGCACGCCAAAGCCGATGTTATCCGCGACGTTGAGGTGCGGAAACAGCGCATAGTCTTGAAACACCATGCCGATGCGGCGCTGTTCGGGCGGCACGAACACCCCCGGCCCGGCGACGTTCCGGCCGTGGATGTCGATGCTGCCCGCGTCAGGCGGCTCGAATCCGGCGATCAATCTCAGCGTGGTCGTCTTGCCGCAGCCCGACGGCCCCAGCAGGGTCAGGAACTGGCCCGACCGTACGCTGAAGCTCGTCCCGGCCACGGCGACGACCTCGCCGTAGGACTTGGCGAGGTTGTCGACATCGAGGACAGTCGGTGTCGTCTTGGGGGAAGTTTCGGTACGCTCTCGGATCATCCGGCCATTATCGCACGGTTCCGTATGCGCGCTAGTCCTCTTGCCACAACAGGATCAGCAGCGTGACGGCGCTGGACGCCAGCAGCAGCAGCCCCGGCCACCCAACCAGCGCGAACGTCGCCGCTTCGTAGCCTGTCCACAGCCGCGTGACGAGGTTTTTGAACCCGATCGGCGCCAGCAGTAGAGTCGTCGGCAGTTCCTTCATCGCCGACAGCGCGACTAACGCCATGCCGGCGAATACGCCGGCGCGCGCCAGCGGAAACGTGATGCGCCGCGTCGCCTCGATCTCGCTGCATCCCAACGTGCGCGCGGCCTCGTTCAGCCGTGGGCTAATCATCGACAGTGCGGAACGCGTCGCGCTGACCGAATACGGTAGGAACCGCACGCCGTATCCCAGCACCAGCAGCGGGATCGTCTGGTAGATGAACGGCAGATAGTTGGCCGCGAAGTACACCAGCGCCAGCCCGACCACCAACCCCGGCAGCACGTTGCCGAAGTACGACGCCCCGACGATCAAGCGGCTGATGCGCGACGCCGACCGGCTCGCCAGCAGCGCAATCGGCGTGCCGCTCACCGCCACGAACACCGCCGTGAACGCGCTCACGCCGACCGACTGTGCGACCAGCAGTTCCAGCTCCAGCGGGATCGGCGAGGTCAGGTTAGGGTTGAACGCCCAGCCCGACAGCACCAACACCGGCACACCCACGCCGGTCAGCACCAGCCCCGCGCACAGGATTACCCCCGGAATCGTCCAACGGCCGAGCGGAACCGGCGGCGATTTTCGCGCGGTCTGCCCCTGATGCCGATAGGTTGTGACCTGCCGGCCCGCGCGCCGTTCGATCCACACCAGCACAGCGGTCAAGGCGATCAACATAAGCGCCAGCAGGGCGGCGCGTTCACGGTCAAACGTGCTGTTGTACGTCGTGTAGATGGCGCGGGTAAAGGCGTTGTAGCGCAGCACCATCACCACGCCGAAGTCGCTGAGCGTATACAGCATCGACAGCAGCACGCCGGCGGCGAGCGCGGGGCGCAGTTGAGGCAGCGTCACGCGGAAGAACGCCCGCCAGCGGTTCATGCCCAACATGCGCGCGGCCTCTTCCTGCGCCGGGTCAATCCGCAGCAGCGCGGCCCGCACCGGCAGCGCGACATACGGGAACGTGTACAGCGTCAGCACGATCCATGTGCCGAAGAAGCCGTAGATCGACGGCAGCCGGTGTACCCCCAGCGGCGCCAGCACGTCGCGCAGCGCGCCGACCGGCCCGAACACCTCGACGAACGCAATCGCGCCGAGATACGACGGAATCACCATCGTCAGCAGGCCGGCGACCAGCCACACCCGCCGGAACGGCAGAGTCGTGCGGGTCGTCAGCCACGCGAACGGAACCCCAAGCGCCGCCGCTGCCACAGCGACCGCGACCGCCAGCGCAAGGCTGTTGCCGACAATCGTCAGCGTTCTGGCGCTCAGCAAATACTCGACGGCTTCCTCACCTGCGCCAAGCCCGCGCAGGATCAGATAGCCGACCGGCAGAACGACCGACGCCACCACCGGCAGGCTGAGCAGCGCCAGCCCCCAATGATGGCGTTGAAGCAGGCCGCGCATCGCCGCAGCGCCATCGCGCCAACTTGGCGGGCCGATGTCACGCAGCGCGCTGCGAAATGGAACATCCAACGTGAGTCCTGTCCTCTCGTCGCGACCGTTTGAGCGGGCTGCCGGGACGCGGCCTTCACACCCTCACAAGCGGTTCTTATCTCTTCCCTCACCTCCGTCTCGCTGCGCGCGCCCCCCTCTCCATGACCACGACCGCAGGGAGCAGCGGCGGTCTGGAGAGGGGGCCGTGGGGTGAGGTCTGGCCGGGGATTGGGCAGCGCCCCGAAAGAAGCGGCTGCCCTTATTGATCCAGCGCGCCGCTCGCCTCGATCATCGCAAGCGTCGTCTGCAAGTCGTCCAGATCGCTCAGGTCGATCTCCGGCTGAACGATGCTGTCCAGCGGGATCAGCGCCGGGTTGACCGCGATCCCGTCCACCAACGGGTACTCGCTGGTCTGTTCGGTGAAGTACGTCTGCGCGTTGCTGCCGAGCAGGTACAGAATCAGGCGCTGAGCAAGCCCCGGCTTGGCGCTGGTCGCCAGCACGCCAGCGCCCGCCACATTGACCAGTGATCCGGGATCACCGGCCGGGAACACGGTTTGTTCGAGGTTGAGCGCGGGATCCTGCTTCTTGAGGTTGTGCATGTAGTAATGGTTGGTGATGCCCAGCACGACCTCGCCGCTTGCCACCGCACGATTGAGGTTGGTGTTGCTGCTACCGTAGCTGACCGCGCCGTTGGCGACCATATCCGCCAGCCACTTCGCCGTGACGTCATCGCCGAGCAGCACGCGCATCGCCGTGACGTTCGACTGGAACGACGCGTTGGCAGGCGCCCAACCAACCAGCCCGGCGTACTCCGGCTTGGTCAGGTCAAGGATCGACTGTGGCAGCTCAAGGCCGAGCGCCTCGACCTCAGTCGGGTTGTAGACCAGCACGCGAGCGCGGGCGCTCAGCCCGACCCATTCGCCCTGCTGCGACTTGAACACGTCCGGCACGCGCTCAAGCACGTCCGACGGCAGCGGCGCCAGCGCGCCCGCCTTCGACAGTGCGCCCAGCGCGCCGGCATCCTGACCGATGTACACATCCGCGGGACTGTTCGCGCCCTCTTCGAGGATTTGGTTAGCGACCGCGGCGGTATCGCCATAGACGACCTGCACGGCGACGCCGGTCTCCTCGGTGAACTGCGCGAGAATCGGCGCGATCAGCGTTTCGTTTCGGCCCGAATAGACCACGAGGCTCTCGCCCTCCTCCTGCGCGCTCGCAGGCAGCACGCTCATGACGAGCGCCGCGAGGATCAGGACAAAGACACGTGACTTGAACATGGAAACTCCTGACTAGAAACAGCAGCGAATCCCGTTCAGGATTCGCGTTTCGCAAGCGATAGTGGGAACACAGGAACCTGCTCAATACGAGCGTTCTGCGAAGCCATCGTCCATTGTATTTATGGACGGACGTCCGTTTCAACGCCTGCGGCTAAAGCACAAGTTACGATTCCGGCGGCGACGGTTTCACGGCGGTTAATTCTCGTGCAGCAGCGGGTGGACACGTGCTACACTGACGGGGCGTACCGTCGATCAACCAACCCGCTTAGGTCACACCATGAACATCGAAACGCTTGCCGTACATGCCGGGCGCGCCATCGAAGAACACACCGGCGCGGTCACACCGTCTATCACGCTGTCAACCACGTTCGAGCGCGCCGAGGATGGCTCGTTCCCTCACGGCCACATCTACACGCGGTCGAGCAATCCCAACCGCGCCGCGCTGCAAGATGCGCTGACCGCGCTCGAAGGCGGTGAGACCGCGTTCGCGTTCGCGTCGGGCATGGCGGCCGCAGCGGCGATCTTGCAATCGCTCAGCGCCGGTGACCACGTCATCCTGAGCGACGACCTGTATCACGGAATCCGATTCCTGATCACTCAAGTGCTGGGACGTTGGAACCTCGACGCATCTTTCGTCGACATGCGTGACCCGGCCAACATCCGCGCGGCGCTCCGGCCGAACACCCGCCTCGTATGGGTCGAGACACCGACCAACCCGTCGCTCAAGATCGTAGACATCGCCGCCGCCGCGGAGATCGCCAAAGCCGCCGGCGCGCTGAGCGTCGTCGACAACACATGGGCGACGCCCGTATGGCAGCTTCCGTTGGCGCTCGGCGCGGATGTCGTCATGCACAGCACGACCAAGTATCTCGGCGGACACAGCGACGTGCTCGGCGGCGCGCTTGTTCTACGGCCCGGCCTGAACGATCTGGCGGAGCGCATCAAGGTCGTGCAGAGCCTCGCTGGCGGTGTGCCGTCTCCATTCGACTGCTGGTTGATCCTGCGCAGCCTGCCCACCCTGCCGATCCGTGTGCGCGCGCAGACCGAGTCGGCCGGCAAAGTCGCGCGGTTCCTCGCCGATCATCCGGCCATCGAACGTGTCAACTATCCCGGCCTGCCTGACCACGACAACCACGCCGTCGCGGCCCGTCAAATGGGCGGATTCGGGGGGATGCTGTCGTTTCAAGTGCGCGGTGGCAAAGAGGCGGCGATGCAGGTAGCGGCGCGCGTCCGGCTGATCACCCGCGCGACCAGCCTCGGCGGTGTCGAAAGCCTGATCGAACACCGCGCTTCGGTCGAGGCCCGGTCAGCTTTTCGCCGCAAAACCTGCTGCGCATGAGTGTCGGCCTCGAACATCCTGACGACCTGATCGCCGATCTGCGCACGGCGCTGGCATGATCCTCGAATGGGCGTCGGCCAACAACGTGGCGATCATCTACGCGGCGGAGGAGTAGCGCTAATCGCGCTTGACATCGACCGGCCAACGCACGTCTTGGCCCTACCACACCGCGGCGAAGGTCGGCTAACTGGTGGACAGCGCGTGCGCTGTCTCATAAAAAGCACACACGAGGGGCGACCGATCGATCGCCCTCGTGAGGCTCTATACGTTACGCGGCTTATCCGGTTCATTCCCACGTCAACCGCAACTGCCCCCTGACAACTGCCCCCTGACAACTCACCGCTTGAACCATCCGTACAGGGCAGATACGCCGCAGAAGCTGTAGCCGATCACGGCCGGCACGTTCATACCCGCAGTAAGCAGCAGCGTCGACGCCACCAGCACCGACCCGAACACCACCGCACGGCTCGTCGCACGCTGGGCGCTTTCGAGCGACCGCATCTGCGCCTTGTATGCGCTGCTCGGCTCGCTGATCACGCGCAGTTCGCCGGCATGCAACCGCGTCAGGACGTCGACGGCGTTGTTGAGAGTCGGAAACTGACGCAGGACGGCCTGCTGCGCAAGCTGCACGACCTGCCCGCCCCCGCCGTTGAACAACATCCGCGCCAATTCCCACCCGGTCTTATCCCCCGTGTTGAAATTGACCGGCGCGCCAAATCCTTGCAGCGCGAGCCGCTGCGCATACGGCTCCAGCTCCGTCCACGGGTTGAAACTGCTGTCAAGCTGCGTGCTCATGCCGCTGAGGATGCTGATCGTCCGGCCGAGGTAGATGAAGTCCTGCGGCAGATAGAACGGCATCGACTTGATGAGATCGCTGAACTCGCCGGCGAGGTTCGCCGCGCGGTCGAAGTCCATGTCGCGGATTTCGGTGAGGCTCAAGCCCCACACCTCGTCAAACGCCGCCTTCGCCGCTTCCTCAATGCGGTTGAGATCCGCGCCGGGCAGGATAAAGCCCAATTCGTGATAACTGCGCACCAGCTTTCGCGGATCGCGCATGATGACCGCGTTCAGCGTATCGACCATGCCGCTGGCGATCTCCCGCGTCAGACGTCCGGTCATGCCGAAGTCGATGAAGATCAGGTAAAACGGCCGCCCGCCCTTCGCCTTGATGTACGGCGTCGGATCGTCCACCGGCAGTGGATAGATGAACAGATTCCCCGGATGCGGGTCGGCGTGGAAGAAGAAGTGTTCGAAAATCTGCTTGAGGTACGTGTCCATCAGGCGTTCGGCGACTGCCTTACGGCTGATCCCGGCGGCTTCCAGCGCCGCGAAGTCGCTGATCTTGATGCTGGTCACGTCCTCCATCGTCATCACGACGTCGGTGCTGAGGGCGTCGTAAACCTCCGGGATATACACGCCGGGGTCAGTCTCGTACATCGCCGCGAACTTGTGCGCGTTGCCGGCCTCGTGATAGTAGCTGAGTTCCTCCAGCACGACCGTTCCGAACTCGCGCACGAGGGCCGGCGTATCGGCGCGCCGGTTGATGAACGCGAACTTGTCCGCCACCCACGCGACAATTTGCAGCGCGACGATGTCGGTGTAGCAAATGCCGCGAATCCCCGGCCGCTGCACCTTAACGACCACCCGTTCGCCGGTCTTGAGCTTGGCGCGGTGGGCCTGTCCCAACGACGCCGCGCCAGCAGGTTCCTCGTTGAACCACTCGAAATGCGCGTCGATCGGGCCAAGTTCACGTTCGAGTGTCCGGCGCACCTGTTGAAACGGCACGACCGTCACCTCGTCCTGCAAGCTCTCCAGCTCGCGGATCACCGCCTCAGGAAGCGCGTCAAGGCGCGTGCTGATGAACTGACCCAGCTTGATGAACAGGCCAGCGCGAGCCAGTGCAAAACGGCGGAAATCGCGCGCATAACGCACCCAGCGCTGCGGGTTCGTCCGTTCGACATAGCCGGGGACGATCTTGCGCATGTAGATCTGCCAGAACAACACGCGGGCGAACAGCTGCGCCGCCCACAGCAGCACCATCACGAACCGGTACTGGTTGGCGATCGACCGGCGGCGCGGCACATCGGCGATGCTGGCCGGAACCGCGCTGCCCTCGGCGACTGGCATAACGCCGGGGCGCTGCGCACGCTCTGGCTCGGCGCGTTCCGGTGAAGTCTGCGGGCGGCCGCGCAGTTGATCGACCGCGCCGTACATGCCGGTCGCCATGCCGTCGCTGCTGGTCGCCGTGATTCGGTCAGGTGGGCTGCTTGTCTCCGTCGGGCTGACGGGCAGTGAAGCGGATGTTGAGGTTCTGGTCGATAAACTTTGCATCAGCGACCTCGAGGTCCCACAGCGCATACGGCAGGACGATATTGCGGCGATAAGGCCCGACACGCAGGGTCAGCTCGTCGCGCGAACGGTACAAATCCATGTCGGACTTCTCGGCGAACGGAAGCGGGACGATCAGGTGGTAGCTGCCATCCCCAGCCTTCTCGATACGGTGCGTCTGGCCGTCGAACAGGCGCTCGGCCGGGTTGGTGTCGCCGTACAATTCCTGCGCCAACACTTCGAGCCGTTCTATGCCGCTGATCTCGCCGTTGAACATCGGCGCCTTGAGCATCGGCAGGCCGCCGAACGCCTCGCTGATAAACGCGATGTTGTCCTTCTGGTTGGCCTTCCACATCGTGAAGTACGGGTCGGTCACAGCGTCCGGGATGATCCGGTTGCACAGGATCGCATCGGTGGCATAGCCGTACAGGTTGAGGTACGTGTACGTCCGCTGCGTCTCCTTGATGACCATCTTCTCCGGGTTGACGACGAGCCGCACGCTGCTGATCGACGGATCGGCCAGCACGCCGCGGATTTTGTCGAGCGTGTCGAACAACGCCTTGACCTGATCGAACGACTGTTCGTCCGGCACGCTGTCCATGCTGCGGCCCAGCACCCGCCCAATCGGGCGAAGCACACGGCTGACACCGCGGGTCAACGTCAGCACGCGTTCCACCCACCAGCGTGTGACATCCGGCAGGCTGAGCAGGCGCAGGGTTTCGGCGGTCGGCGCGGCATCGACGATCAGCACGTCGAAGAAGCCGTCCTCCATGTACTTGTTGATCCAAAGCAGGTGGGCGCCTTCTTCGAGGCCGGGCAGCAGCGTGACCTCCTCGGCCACGATGTCGTCGATGCCGTTCTTGCTGAACAACGCGACCAGATATTTTTGGAAGCGCCCCCAATACTTCTCCATCGAATAGCGAGCGTCGACTTCCTGCGCCCACAGATTCTCGCGGATCTGCACCGGTTCTGGCCCGATCTTGGCCTCCAGCGAGTCAGCGAGGCTGTGCGCCGTGTCGGTGCTGATGACGATGGTCTTCAAACCCAGTTGGGCACAGCGCAGCGCGGTTGCCGCGCTGATCGAGGTCTTGCCGACGCCGCCCTTGCCCGTATGAACGATGACGCGCATGTTTGTATTTCCCTTCACAAGCGTCACATGGATTGTACACGGACGAAGCATACAATCCGTGGTTTCTTTATGTACGCCTCACGCGAAGTCCCGGTTGTATAGGAGAAATGTTAGAGCGTTTTAGGCGAGACGCAGTGCATAACGCCCTCTAAGTGCGAAGTTGCAAGTGATGAGTGATGAGGAAACGCCGCGTCGTACAGCTCGACTAACGCTGCAAGGTGGGAGGCCGAATCTCTCGACTTACGAACACCCTCTAGCGGCATCTAACGGAATCAAACAGGGCGGCTTTCTGCGCCGCCCTGCCGCGTGTGTTCCAGCAGTGATGCCTACCCCTTAGTCGCCAGCCACTGGTCGAACGCGTTACACATGCTGATGTCGCTGGCCGCGTAGATGTAGCTGTAGCTGATGCCGTTATCGGTGTACGAGCCGCTCTTGGCGCACGGTTGAAGCGCCTGCCGGCTGAGCGACTGCGACTCCATACCCGGATTGACCGCGCACTGCAAAAAGTTGTTGGTCAGGCGCTCGTTGTTGACCACCGCCAGCACGCCGACAACCGGCGGCGTCAGACCGGTATACACCCGCCCGGCAATCGCGCCGACGTTTCCGAGACAGTCGGCAGTGTTGTTCAGGCGCTCGATCAGGCCGGCCGCGATCAGGTTGCCGCTGCCCAACGACCCGACTTGCAGCGCCCGTGTCAGCGCGTCCTTCACGCTGTCGGCATCGGTCGACGTGTACTGCGACAGGGTCGGCAGTTGGTTCTGCGCCGACTCGGCGTCCGAGGCCGAATCGCCGGTGGGTTGTATGGTGTCGCACGCCGTCAGCACGGCCAACGCCAGCACACCCACAATCACTAGTATCCGACGCATGGTCGATTTCCTTTCATCGTCAGCGAAAATGGTGAACGCATACCCCGGATTATACGCGCAATTCTCCCCGCGCTGTACCTACGCTGGGCTGATTGATGCCCTATGCCGCGCCGAAACGCCCCACCCTAATTGGGGGAACTGCGCCGCGCCTTACACTCACAGCCCGACAACCGCTGGATTTCCCAACAACCTGCTCAGAGGCCGAATTGGGGGACATCCGCACGGGCAGCAACCGGCCTAACCTTCTTGGCACAGGCGAAAGTACGTTATCATTGAGACGCTGCACGAATCGAGGACTGAAACGCCGATGTCCACCGCCACAAACTCCACGACGCCCACACCTAACCGGTGGTCGTCCAACTGGGTATTCCTGCTGTTCCTGACCGGAATCATCATCATCGCGCTGTGGCAGATTCGCAGTATCCTACTGCTGACCTTCACATCGATCGTGCTGGTCATCTTCTTCACCATCCCGATCCGGCGTCTGACTCAGATCACGCTGCCGTTCAACGACGGGCGCAAGATGAGCCGGGGTACGGCGATCTTGATCACGCTGATCGGCGTCGTCCTCATCCTGCTGATCCTGTCCATCGTCGTGTTCCCGCAGATCATCGAGCAGTTCGTGACGCTCATCAACACCACCATACCGGCCGGCATCGACCGCGTCTCAGAATGGTGGGACGGCGGGCGCGTGCTCAACGAAATCCCGTTTCTGAAAAATGTTGACCTCACCGCGATCTTCGGCAGCAGCTATCGCCTCGGGGCAGGCGCCGACGGCGTGACATCGCTCGACATCGTGCGCTACCTCCGCCGCATCGACATCGACCCGCATATTACGCAGTTCGTCTCCGTCATCCAGCCCAGCCTCACCCTCAACCTCAGCCAATCCGTCCTGCAAGACATCGGCGGGCAGCTGCTCAGCGCGCTGGGCACGGTCGGCGGGTCGGTCATCCCGCTGCTCGGCGGACTCGCCAATTTCCTGCTCAGCATGTTGATCGTGATCTTCATCAGCATGTATTTTCTGGCGGAACCGGGGCGCTACGTTGATCGTATCATCCTCTATACGCCGGTCGGGTATCGCGGCCGTATGCGCACGATCCTCCACCGCATCGACGAGGCCATCCGCGCTTGGCTCAAGATCACCGGCGTCTCGATGCTGGTCGCCGGAATCCTGACCGGCGTTCTGCTGCTCGTGCTTGCCGACCTGCCCACGCAGTGGGCGGCGCTCGGCGTGATCGCTGGCGTGGCGTCGTTCGTCCCGAACTTCGGCCCACTGCTGGCGTTGATCCCGGCCCTGCTGGTCGGCGCGGTGCAATCGCCCGACCGCCTGCTCGTGATCGTCCTGATCGTATACGGCGTCAGCTTCGTGCAAAGTCAGGTCGTGTCGCCCATCTTGGCGAACGAAGATATGAACATGCCGCCGGTGCTGATCCTGATCGGACAGATCGTCTTCGGCATCTTCTTCGGCTTCTTGGGCATCATGTTCGCCGTGCCGCTGATGGCGATCCTGCTGGTGCTGCTGGACGAGGTGTACGTCAAGGACGTGCTTGGAGACCGCGAATCCGTACCCGACGAACTCATCATCGAACCGATGGAGACCTCTGAAACTTATGGCACAACTTAATCCCGACTTGCTTTCGCGCGACCTGTCCGAGGCGATGAGCGCCGCCGCGCAGGTCGTGGTCAACCGCCGCGCCACGTACCTCACGCCGGAACTGATCCTGCTCGCGCTCACCCGTCAGTCGAACACCGCCGCCGCGCGTCTGCTCGACGTCCTCAGCGTGTCGCGCAATTTCCAGAAGCGGCAGATCGAGCGGCAGGTCGAGCTGGCCGTCGACGTCAATCGCGACCAACCGGGCAACCTCGACTTTCTGGCGAAAGGCGGCGCCACTGTGCCTCTCAGCCGGCAAACGGTCATCCTGCTGGACGACGCGCTGTCGGTGGCCCAAAGCGCCAACGAGACGCGCGTCGACACCGATCACGCGCTGCAAGTGTTGGCCGAAAGCAGCATGAGCACATCGGGCATCCTGCGCCAGTACGGCGTGACCCCGAAGGCGATTCAGGACGCGCGTGCATCGGGCAAGATCGTGCGCAAGGACAGCACCGCGCGCGACGTGGTCGCGGTGACAAAGGCTGGCGATGCCCGCCCGGTCTACTTCCGCGAGGCACTGCTGCGCGACATGATGAACATCCTCTCGCAGTCGGTCAACCGGCACGTCATCCTCGTCGGGCCGGACGGCGTCGGCAAGCGCACGCTGGTCTACAGCCTCGGCGTGCTGATGGGCGAAGGCAAAGGCCCGACCCGTCTCAAGTCGCTCGTCACGCTGGACGAGACCGCCCTGCTCGACAACGACCTGAACGCCGTGCGCGCCGGCCTCGCCAAAGCGGGTGACGGCATCCTGTTTGTGCCGCACCTGCACCGCTTCTTCGGCGGGCCGGCCAAAGCCGAGTTCAATAAGGCGACCGCAACGCTGCAAAAAGCCTTCCTCAGCGATAACCCGGTCATCATCGGGACGACCACCGAGCAGGAATACAACGGCCGCCTGCTGACTGTGAGCAGCATCGCCGAGAACAGCCAAATGCTGCGCGTGCCAGAGCCGTCCCTTGACGAAGCCATCGCCATGCTGACGGTCAGCAAAGCGACGTTCGAAGCCGACTACGGCCTCGAAATCGACGACGAGGCGATTCGGCTGGCGGTCACACTGGCGAAACGCTATATGAGCGCGCTCCCCCTGCCGCGCAGCGCCGAACACCTGATGCACCGCACCGCCGCGATGGTCAACATGAGCAAGCAGTCGCATCTCGCGTTCCGGCCTGAGCTGGCCGATACGCGCCTCGACGCCGAGGACGTGACGCTGGCGGCCAGTCAGGTGACGGGTGTGCCGGTCAACAAGCTGGGCGCGGACGAGCGCAGCCGCTACGCCAGCATGGTCGAGCACATCAAGGAGCGCATCGTCGGGCAGGATCAAGCCGTAATCGCCGTCAGCCGCGCGATCAAGGCGGCGCGCGTCGGCCTCAAAGATCCCAAGCGTCCGATCGGGTCATTCTTGTTCCTCGGCCCCACCGGTGTTGGCAAAACCGAGCTGGCAAAGGCACTGGCCGAGTTCATGTTCGGCAGCGAGTCGGCCATGCTGCCGCTGGATATGTCCGAGTTCAAGGACGAGAGCAGCATCAACCGTCTGCTCGGGTCGCCATCCGGCTACGTCGACAGCGAAGCCGGCGGCCAGCTCACCGAGCGCGTCAAGAAACAGCCGTACCTGCTGGTGCTGTTCGACGAGGTCGAGAAAGCGCACTTGCAGGTCATGGACATCCTGCTGCAAATGATGGAAGAAGGCCGCCTGACCGACGGACGCGGCAATACCGTCAGCTTCAGCGAAACGGTCATCATCCTGACCAGCAACCTCGGCAGCCGGCAGCTGGCTGTGCCGGAGATCGACGACGCGGTGCGCGAGGCGGCGATGGACGAGGTGCGCGGGTACTTCCGGCCAGAGTTCCTCAACCGGCTCGACGAAGTGGTCATGTTCAACGCGCTCAGCGGCGACAGCTTGCGCAAAATCCTGCTGCTTCAACTGAAGAAGGAAGCCAAACTGGTGGCTGAGCGCGGCATCACGCTCACATTCGGCGACGACTCTGTCGACTGGATGATGACGCAGTACGACGAGCCGGAGTACGGCGCGCGCCCACTGCGCCGCATCATCCAGCGTTTCGTGCGTGTGCCATTGGCCGAGTTCATGCTCAGGGTCAACCCTGAAGCAGGCACCGAGATTCACGTTGGCAGCGGCGAGGACGGGCTGACGTTCAGCGCGGTCAAGGACGGTCAGGAGCTTTCGGTATGACGCACTCTCTCGTTATCCCGCATACGGAAGCAGGCGGCTGATGGTCGAACAGATCACCGTCCGCGAGGCGCTGCTGGACGACGCGCGCCCGATCTGCATGTTGTTCCGTTCGCGCATTCCGGTATGGCAGCGCCTGACCGCCAGCGGCAGCGTCGAGAGCCTGCCCTACGATTCGCTCACCGTCTACGAACGCTGGACGCACGGCGGCCCGTGGATGAGCATCGAGACCGCGGCCATTGCGCTGGGGCGTCTGCTGAACGGCGTCGGCCTGGCGCTCGTCGCCGAACGGCGCGGCGAGATCGTCGGCTATCTGGAAGCCTATCCGGGCTACGAACCTGCACCGTTCGGCGGGCATTTACACTTGGCGCATTTGGTGACGGGCGGGGCGGCCGGGCCGGACGCCGAGATCGCCGATTCCCTGCTGCGCCGTGCGGGCGATGTCGCGCGCCACCTGCCGGACAAGCGCCTGACCGTTTCGCTGCCCAGCGAGACCGGCGACGACGCGCAGTTCTACCGCCAGCGCGGATTCGCCCCTTTGGCGCGGGTCAGCCGCTATCTAGTGCCATCCAAGGCGGGTCAGGGATTTTACAAAGTCACCGAACACACCCGATCCAGCGTCGATCAGATCGACGGCATGCTGATGGCCTTCGGGCGCACCGAAAGCGCGTCGATGCTGTGGGAGTCGGTGTGGGTGTCGGTGTGGGAGGTGATCCCACAGCTCGCCCAGCGCGGCATCAGCCGGATGAAGCTCGACGCCAGCGGCCACGGGGTGCTGATCTGCGCGCAGCCCGTCCCGCACGACCCGCGCATCGTCGACCTGTGGGGCTGGTCGGCGCGGCCGATGAACCCGGTGCTGCTGACCGCCCTGCGCGACTGGGCGCACCGCGAAAAGTATCACGCGCTGCGCCTGATCGTGGACAGCGAGACCGCCGGTCTGTTCGGGACGGATGCCGAAAGCGACCCGTTCAGCCGGATCACCTTCGCGCTTCAGGTCTAAGACTCGCCCCGCTCGCGGTGCAGCGCCGGATCGACCACCTTGACCATCGCGTCGATGTCGAGTTGTAAGCCGAGGAACTTCGCCACCGCTTCGGCCTGCGCGCGCGGATCGGCCAGCACGTCGTGGTAGCCGACATGCAGCGCCGATACACCGCGCTGAGTCGTCAGCCACTGATCGATCGCCCACAGGTGGCGCTCGGTGTCTTCCAGCATCTTGTCGTCGGACTCCGCTGTCGCGCGGTTCAGCCGCGTCAGCATCGCCCGCTGCGAACGCAGCACCTCGTCCAGCGGACGCTGCATGAAGATCACGCGGTAGGTGTGGATCGCTGGCAGCGCGCTGAGCAGCGCCGACACGACCTTGACCGCCTTGCCGCGCGCCCCACGCAGCCACGCCGCATCGCCGGCGTACAGCCGCTTGACCGGCGCGTATTCGTAATAACCGCGCGGGTTGCTCTCGTCAGCAGGCCGTTCGGCATCAACCAGCACCGGCACGCCGCCCGCTTCTAGCATCTGCATCATCAGCGACGTGCCGGAGCGCGGCAGTCCGCTCACCACGTAGATCGGGGTTTCCTTGCGCCATAAGTTCATGCGACACGCTCCGGCCGGTTGAGTTGGGCGGCATAAGCATGAAGTTGTTCCATCTGCGGCGGCGTGATGCTGATAAACGGCCGCGCGCTTCGGATCATCGCCAGCGCATCGCCCAGCGACTTTCCGGTCGAGAGCAGATAGGCCGCGGCGATGGTCGGCGCGCGCCCCACCCCGCCCGCGCAGTGGATATACACCGACCGTCCCGCCGCGATCTGCTCACGGATGAACGCGGCCCCATGCTCGAACTGCTCGATAGTCGGCGCTGCGTCGTCGATCACCGGAAGGTGCAGATAGTGCTCCAGCGCCAAGCCGTGCGCCGCGTCATCGTACTCGATGCGCAAGTTGACCAACGCAGAGATACCGTTGGCTTCGAGATGCCGTTTGCCGCGTGCGTTGAACTGCGGCCCGACGTAGAGCTGCGAAGTCACGCGGCTGTACTGAAGCAGCGGCACACCGGTCAGCTTAGACACGCCGCGGCCATACACCCACACGAACGTCGTCCACACGCCCTGATCGCGCAGGCGGTGGTACAGAATGCGAAACCCCTTGCGAACGAAGCGGATTGGCTTCTTGAACACGTATCGTTCTCTCACTTCAGCGCAGACGCGCGTGTTTCCGTCCCGACGACCGATGACTCGGCCGAACATGGCGCAAGTCTAAACGCCGCACGCCGCCCTGACAACTAGGCACATCCGCACCTCACCCCCAGCCATGACCATGGAGGGAGGGAGCGCCGCACGTCTGAAACGGCGGCGTTATCGTTGTGCGCTGGTATCTGCCCACTGATCCCTGACAACTGAATACTGCCCCCTGAATACTGCCCCCTGAGTCAACTTTGGACGGTGACACATCCGCCGCGCCGCGTTACACTGTCACGCCAATTAGCACTTGCCATTACGATTAGTCCTGGAGTCCCATGAACGACCTCTTGATCGCCAACGGAAATGTATTGACAGTCTCCCCTGATGGGGCACGCGCGGACGTACTGCGCCGCTATGATGTCCTCGTGCGCGGTCAGCGAATCGAGGCGGTTCAGCCGGCGGGGCGGATTGACCGATCACACTTCCGTACCATCATCGACGCCACCGACAAGGTCGTCATGCCGGGGTTCGTCAACTGCCACGCGCACACGCCGATGGTGCTGTTTCGCGGTCTGGCCGAAGACGTCAGCATTGACCGTTGGTTCAATGAGTTCATCTGGCCGCTTGAGAACAATCTGACCGCCGAGGACGTCTACTGGGGCATGCTGCTGGGCGCGGCCGAGATGATCCGCGCCGGCATCACGACCGTCGCCGACCACTACTTCCACATGGATCGCGGCGGCGAGGCGATCGACCAGATCGGCATGCGCGGCGTGCTGGGCTGGGCGATGTTCAGCAGCCTCGGCAAGCCGGCGCTCGACCAGACCGACACGTTCATCCGCGAGTGGCACGGCGCGGCGAACGGGCGCATCACGACGATTGTCGCCCCGCACGCGCCCTACACCTGCGACGACGACTTCCTGATGGCCGCCGGCCGTATCGCGCGGCGTCACGGTGTGCCGGTGCATATCCACGCCGCCGAGGTGATCGCGCAGACTGAGGCCAGCCTCGCTAAACGCGGCATCACGCCCATCGAAATCCTTGAGCAGACCGGCGTGCTGCTGCCCGGAACGATCATCGCCCACGCGTGCGGCGTCACGCCCGACGATGTCGAGCGTATGGCGTCGGCCGGCGTCGGCGTGGCAACCGCGCCCAAGACGTACTTGAAGCTCGGCATGGACATCACGCCGGTGCGCGATCTGCGCGCGGTGGGAATACCGGTCGGCTTGGCAACGGATGGCGTGGTCAGCAACAACACGCTAGATTTGTGGGAGGCGATGCGCCTGACCGCCATGCTCCAAAAAGACCGCGCGCTCGATCCCGAAGTGCTGACGATCCCCGAAGCGCTGGCGATTGCCACGCACGAATCGGCGAAGGTCGTCGGGTTGGGCGGGAAGGTCGGCGCGGTCGCGGCCGGTTATCTCGCCGACTTGATCGTGGTCGATACGTCCGGCCTGCACCATCAGCCGCTGCACAGCATCACGGCCAGCCTCGTCTACAGCGCGATGGCCTCCGATGTTGTCCACACCATCATCGACGGAAAAGTAGTAATGCGCGACCGGCGTATCCTGACCATCGACGTAGACGACGTGATCGCCAACGTCAGCCATCAGAATCGCCGCCTCGCCCAGCGCGTGCCGGGCCAGCGTATCCAGACCTATCATCCGTAGGCGTCAGCGCACGAAACGGTAGATGCGCGTCCTGCCTAAGTCCGCCTCCAGCACGAGCGACGGCGGAAGCGCGGCAAGCAGTGGGCGCAGCGGTTCGGGCAGCGCCTCGGAGGTTGCGCCGTCGCCCCCGTCCTCGACGCCGGTCACGATCAGCAGGTCGAGGTCGAAGTCCTCTGCCAGGTGTGACAGCACGTCGGGGGAGGCGTAGGGCAGCACGACTCCGCCCGCGCCGAGCCAGTAGGCGATCTCCGGCGGATCGACCGAGGCGACACGGTCATCGGCGGAAACGTAGGGCCGGATCGCCTCGATGTAGGCGGGCGCGCCTTCCGATGCCGGCGTCATCGACAACGCGGTCATAAAGCCGCCGATCAGCAGCGCGAGAGCCGCAACCACGATCCAGTTCAGCGTGGCGCGGCGCGGTTGACGCCGGCTCAACCGCCGCGCGAGCGCATCGACGCCATACGCGGTCAGCGCCGCCCACCACGGGACAAGCGCCGCAGCGCCGTGGAACAATCCGCCGCGCGCCCCCGGCCACGCGAACACGAACGTCATCGCGGCATGCAGCCCCAGCGCGAACAGCCCGACTGTGATCCATACATGCCGGCGAGCGCGGAACAATCCCCACAGCATGAACGGCCACAGCAGCAGATTGCCCTGCGCGACGGCGAACACGCCGAGGTTGATCAGCAGCGGCTCGACCCGCGATTGCAGCAGCGGCCCGATGCCGACGCCGCCGAGGCTCAGCGTTCGCCACGGATACGCGAAAATCTGCGCGTAATCGGTCAAATACGCAGTCTGCAATCCGCCCAGCGGCAGGGGCGCGCCGACGACGCCCATCATGCGCGCGAACCACGGCGCCATCGTGATCCCATAGCCAGCCGCGACCGCCACGGCAGACAGCAGCCGTCTACGCGGCGCAGTCAGCGCGGCCAGCACGCCGACGATCGGCAGCAGCAGGCCGTCGGAACGGGTCAGGTGGCCCAGCCCGCCCAATATCCCCGCCGCCGCCCACAGCCACAGCCTGCCACGATCCCGCCCCGCGACCATCGCCGTCAGCGCCAGCCCGCCGAACAGCGCATACGGCGCAAACCGTGTCGATCTCGCCCCACATATCGACAAATCCGCCGGAAGCCGCCGCCAGCGCCAGCGCCAGCCATGCCCCGCGGCGTGTCTGCGTGACCCATCCCCCGGCCAGCACCGCGACCAGCAGCGCGCCCGCTAAGCACGTCACCATCGGGATCTGCGCGGCATCCATCGACACGCCGAACGCCGCCATCGCAGCGCCGGACAGCAGCGCGCTCATCGGCATCCAGTACAGGTGCGACGGAGTCACGGTCGCCGGTAGAGTCAGATCAGGCGGCAGGCCGAGGTATGTCCACAGCGTGAGGTCGGTCAGGCCATCGCCTTGCGCCAGCCGCGCCGCCGCATTGTAGTGATAGTACGAGTCGAGATAGGTCGGCCGTGGAACCAGCGCGTATACGACCACACCTGCCACGACCGCCGCGATCAGCGCCGCGATCAGCCACTCCCTACGCGAAAAAGGATGCGTCATGCTGTCCCCTGTTGACATCCAGCGAGGCCCTCCATTGCGCGCCGAGGGTTCAAACCCACGGCTAATACCTTCGGCGGGAAGCGCACTCAAGGCGCTCTGACCCGCCCAATCCCCCCGTGCGCGCCACGTCTATCACTCATG
>JZRA01000065.1 GCA_001567485.1 Chloroflexi bacterium OLB13 | reverse complement strand
CGTGGGTCATGTCGGCGCGCACGCGGACTTTCCTGCGCATCGACCGGCCGCGCGGCGGTGTCCGTCACCGTCACGATCAGCACGGTATCGCCGACCCGCGTCGACTCGGTATCCACGGTGATGTCGATCTGCGGCGTGCCTTCCGGTGTGGTGGTGGGTGGCTGCGCCGATTCGCGACACCCGATCAGCGCAAAGCCGATCACGACGAAAAGCGCGGTTGTTCGGATCATCGGTTGAGGCTATCCCATCTTGCGTAACGTTCGTCAAGTATAGCATCCGGCGGCGAGCCAAGCGCGGCCGGGTCACAGCGTCATACGGCCGTCGAATGCGGCCAGCACCCGACCGATAATGCGGCGTGCCGTACCGGCCAGCATAGGATTGGTGTCTTTGTAGTACGGCAGGGCGATCAGCGCGACCGATAACGCTGCGCCGCGCCCGCGCCGCCATGTCGCGTCATCGGTTATCACGGCGGCTTTGAACGCGGCTCGCGCCGGCGGATCGAACCCGCTCCACGCCGGGATCAGATCGTAAGCCGGGTCGCCGGTTCCGAGACAGCCGAAGTCGATGATCGCCGAGATGCGCCCGTGCTGCACGAGCACGTTGCCCGGCAGCAGATCGCCGTGGATCCACACCGGCGGCCCGTCCCACGCTGGCGCGGAGAGTGACTCCTCCCATGCGGCTTGGGCGGTGCGGGTGTCGATCATGCCGTCAAGCTGCTTGAGCGCCGCGCGGACGGCGGCGTCACGGTTGCGCAGCGGCTCGCCGCGCCCGGCGTTGTGCGCGCCAAAGCCGGGGCCATCGCTGGCGTCGATCTGGCGCAGCGCACGCACGAAACGGGCAAGGTCGGCGGCGGCTTGCGTGAGGTCGGTCACGGGCGAGTCGAACGCGTTCGCGCCATCAAGCCACGGCACGACCGTCCACTGCCACGGGTAGCCGTGCGCGGGGCGGCCTTTCGCCAACGGTGTCGGGATCGGCAGCGGAAGATGCGGCGCCAGCTTGGCGAGATAACGGTGTTCTTTCTCGACCATGCGCGCCGCCCAGTCGATGCGCGGCAGGCGTACGGCCATGGAGTCGTCGAGCCGGAACAAGACGTTGTCGGTACCGGACGACGCGACCCGCGCCAGCGGCAGATGCGCCCACTGCGGGCACTGATCCGCCAGCAGACGCCGCACGAGACCGGTGTCGATGTCGAGTTCGTGATCGTGCATCTTGCTGACGCTCAACCGCCGTTCCTCATACGCGGATGCGAACCAACCGCCGGCCATTTCACCGCTGTGAGCGAGGGGCGTGCGCTTATCACTGCGTTCCTTAGAAAACCGAACGGATGTGCGTCATTGTATCGTGACAAAGCGCGTGTCAACAAACTGTGTATAATGATCTTGGGCCAGAGAGGATACGACCCTACCATGAACGACCACATCCGTTATCACTACGACGATATCGAACAAGCGGCGCGCCGTTTTCGCGATCACGCGCAGCAGGTGGAGGATATGCTTCAACGCTCCATGCGCTGCGTGCGGTTGATGGATGAAGGCGCATGGATCGGCGAAGGCGCCGACGAGTACCGTTTCGAGCTTGAGAGTTTGCTGATTCCGGCGCTGCGCAAGCTGCATAACGCCGTGGGTGATACGGCGTGGGCGCTGCTGCGCGCTATTGAGATGATCCAAGACGCCGACCAGATGATCTCGAACGGCTTCGAGGGTGATCTGGACTTGTCGACGATTCCGAGCATTGCGCTTGGGACGGTTGGTATTGGCGGCGGCACGGGATTTGGCGGGTTCGGCGCCCGGTTCTTTGAACGGTTCGGCGCGTGGATGGGCAGCGGCATGGGCACGTCCGGCGCCACCGGCGTGCCGCCGGAGGGCACGATCGAGATGGGCCAATCCCCGGTTTCCGGAAACATTGGCGGCCGGATGGGGCGCGGCCGGTTCTTCAATCCGCTTGAGGAAATGCTCAACAGTCAAACCGGCTTGCCTGACTTTTTTGGCGGGCCGGATGGCCCGGTGCAGCGTCCGCCGTGGTTCACCGAGTTCGACGACACGGGCGCGGGCGTTTCCGGCGCGCCTGACTCGTCCATTCTGGTCGCCGGGGCGGGCGATCCGCAGGCGTTGGCGTCCGACATCGTCAAGACCTCGCAGGCCACCGGCGGCGGTGGAGTCAGCGGCGTGTTCAACCCGGATTCCGACGCTGCGCTGCGCGGGCCGGGCGCGCTCCCCGGCGGCCAGTTAGCGCCTAACGTCGTGCTCAGCCCGGCGGCGCGGGCCATGGTGAGCTGGATCAAGGCGCATCCGGACGGCACGCTGATCCTGCCGCCGTTTTCCGCCGGCACCGGCGCCGAGGCGCTCGCCGCGCTCGCCAACGAGGGGTTTGATCTGTCCGGCCTCAATATCGCCACCGTCGGGACGCCGGCGGTCAATTTCCCGGAGGGCTTGCAGATCACGTCGATTGAGAGCCTGAGCGATCTGGCGAAACTCGCATAGGCCCGGCTCTGTGGACGACTCCCGGCTGCGTGACCTGCTCGAAAATGCGCGTGTGATCGCCGTTGTCGGCCATTCCGACGACCCGGCGCGCGACAGCTATCGCATTGGCCGTTACCTGCGCGATGCGGGCTATGTCGTGTATCCGGTCAACCCGACACTCACCGAGATTGACGGCGAACGCTGTTATCCCGACCTCGCCAGCGTGCCGGAGCCGATTGACATCGTGGACGTGTTCCGGCGCGCAGAGTTCCTGCCGGACATCGTGCGCGACGCCGTGCGGGTCGATGCCGGCGCGGTGTGGGGCCAGTTCACCGTCACGCATCCTGAGGCCGACCGGATCGCTGCTGCTACCGGTATCTCACTGGTGATGGATCGCTGTATTCTGGTCGAACACCGCCGCTTGGGCATTCCAAAGAGGACGTAGACCTCATCCCTCGGCGTGCCTCTCCGACGTGGCGAGTCAATCCATGTGGAATGACAGTGAATAGGGGCGCGGCAATACGAGTCCGTGCCGAGCGTCCGAGAGGCGTTTGCCGCCTTCAGCGCTCATGGCAGTCCCTCATCACTCAGCACTTCCAGCTCAGTTGGAATACGCCTCGATGAGACGCGAGGGCATACGCCACTGCGGCTCGTCGTTTTCGGGCAGCGTCCACGAATAGCCGGGGCCGGGTGCGTCCGGCAGAGCGAGCTTGATCTCAAGATGCACATGCGGGGCGGGGCGCACGTCAGCGATCACGCCCAGCGCATCGCCCTGCTCGACACACGCGCCGATCAGCGGAAACGGGACGTCGTCGGACGCTGTGATATGCCCGTACTGACTGAGGATGTGCACGCCGTCCGGCAGGGTGTGGCGTACGATCACCACGCCGGCATCGCGTCCCCAACCGAGCGTATAGCTGTACGTCACCACGCCGCGGCCGATCGCGCGCACCGGCTCGCCCAACGACGCGCCGCCGGGGATCGCGTAGTCCTCGCCGGTGTGATAACGGCCCTGATGGCGCGGGCTGGGCACGCTGAATCCCTGCACGAGTTGATAGCGTTCCATGTCCACTGGATAAGCGAGCGTATCCGCGATCCCGCAGTCGACGTTCTGCCACTCCACGGCGGGAATGATGCCGAGTGTCGTGAGGATGAGCGCCGCCAGAATGACGACAGCCGTCATGCGCATCGTCCGTTCGTCCTGTAACGCATTGACTACTCCGCCCAGATGCCTTGGCCGTAGGCGGTTTGCGGCGTGCGGTCTTCATCGAACAACCACGCCGGAATGGTGATCGGATAGCGCCCGCTGAAACACGCCGCGCAGTGGCCGCTGGGCTGATCCGCGCCTTCGTTGATGGCGTCCAGCATCCCTTCCAGCGAGAGATAACCGAGGCTGTCCGCGCCGATTTCCGCGCAGATGCGCCGTTCGTCAAACCGATGCGCGATGAGCTGGCTCTTGGTCGCCATGTCGACGCCCATGAAGCACGGGTGGCGCACTGGCGGCGACGAGACGCGCACATGCACCTCGGAAGCGCCGCCATCGCGGATCAGCGCGACCAACGGGCCGGAGGTCGTGCCGCGCACAATCGAGTCATCGACCAGCACCACCCGCTTGCCGGCGAGGTTGTCCACCAGCGGCGTGTACTTGAGGCGCACCGTATCGCGCCGGAGCTGCTGGTCGGGTTGGATGAACGTCCGGCCGATGTAGCGGTTCTTGGTCAATCCCTCGGTATAGAGCAGCCCGATCTGCGCGGCGTAGCCAATGGCTGCTGGCACCGCGCTGTCCGGCACGCCGATCACGATGTCGGCGTCGGCGGGCTGTTCGATGGCGAGCTGCCGGCCCAACCGCTGACGCACGCCGTGGACGATCTGCCCTTCGAGGCGTGAATCGGGGCGGGCGAAGTACACGTACTCGAAGCTGCACAACGCGCGCTGCCGTGGGGCGCATCCCGTCACCGAGGTGAGGCCGGAGGCGTCCAGCTTGACGATCTCGCCCGGCTGAACCTCGCGCACGAACGCTGCGCCGATGGTGTGCAGCGCGGTCGTTTCGCTGGCGAGCACGTGGCCGCCGTCGGACATCTCGCCGAGGCACAAGGGGCGCAATCCATGCGGATCACGCACGCCGTACACCGCATCGCGGGTGAGGATCGTCAGCGAGTATGCACCGTCAGCCAACTGCATGAACGCGCGGATGCGCTGCTGCCACAGATCGAGCTGTTCGCTCGACACATCGGGGTCGACGCCTGTCCACACCTGCGGCGGGGCGGCCAGCATCAGCGTGACGACCTCGCTGTCCGTCGTGCTGTTCAGGCCGGCGCCGCGATGCAGCAGACGCTCGCGCAGGGCGGCGGTGTTGGTCAGGTTGCCGTTGTGCGCCACGCCCAGCGGCCCATACGCCGACTCGATCAAATACGGCGAGGCGTTGCGCATGTGCGACGATCCGGTGGTGCTGTAGCGATTGTGGGCAATCGCCAGATGACCATGCAGTGGGCGCAGGTTGTCCTCGTTGAAAACCTGATTGACCAGCCCCATGCCTTTATGCGAGTAGGCGGCGATCCCGTCGCTGGTGGCGATGCCGGCCGATTCCTGCCCGCGGTGCTGGAGCGCGTACAGCGCGAAGAAGGCGAGGCGGGCGGCTTCACGACCCGGCACGTAGGCCCCGAAGATGCCGCATTCTTCGTGCGGATGATCGTCGAACGGCGTGCTGTCGTCGAGGCTCATCGAAAACGATTCAGTCATGCGGTTTGAGTGCCTTATAGGGTCAAGCCGGACGGGGTGGATGGGATGGAGTGCATGGTCGGAAGACGCCGAGGTGTGCCCATTGTATCATGCGCGCGCCGATTGGTCGCGCCCTCCGCTGTCATCCCGCCGGGTTGAGCCAGCGCGTCAGCGCGGCCGAGATACGCGGGGCGGCAGGCGTGGGCGCGGGTTCAAACGCCGAACCGGTGAGTCGTTCGTAGGCGTCGATGTAGCGCGCGGCGACCTGCGCGACGAACTCCGCTGGCATGGGCGGCGGTGTGCCATCGCCCCGATAGCCCTGCGCCGCAAACCACTTGCGCAAGAATTCCTTGTCGAGATGCTCCGGTTCACGGCCCGACTCGACTGACTCGGCCGTCCAGTAACGTGACGAGTCAGGGGTGTGAACCTCGTCAATCACGGTAAGTTGGCTGTCGATCAGGCCGAACTCGTATTTGGTATCGACCAGAATCAGGCCGCCGCGCCGGGCGATCTGCTGGCCGCGTTCGAACAACGCCAGCGCCGCGTGCTCAACCTCACCCCACACCGACTCTGGCAAGATGTCGCCCACGATGTCTGCACGGGTCAGCGGACGGTCATGCCCGCCGTCGGCCGCTTTTGTCGTCGGCGTGATAACCGGCGATGGAAGCGGGTCGTTCTTCCGCATGCCGTCGGGGAGGGAGAGGCCGTAGGGCCTGCGCTCGCCAGCTTGGTACAGCGTCCACAGGCTGGTCGACGTCACACCGGTCAAATACCCGCGCACGACGACTTCGACCGGAAGCGCACGGGCCTCGCGGGCAATCATCACGTTCGGATCAGGCGCGGCGACGACGTGGTTGGGGACGATGTCGCGTGTTTGGTTGAACCCCCACAGACTAAGTTGATTGAGCACCTGACCCTTGTACGGAATCAGCCCCAGCACGCGGTCGAACGCGCTGATCCGGTCGGTGGTGATGAGCGCGCGGACGTCGCCGTGGGTGTAAATATCGCGTACCTTGCCGCGGATACGCGCACCCCATCCGGGGACATCCACGCCGTCCAGCGCATCTGGAATCGCGTCGATCAATTGGTCGGTCGTGAGCATATCAGCCTTTCGAGATGCACAAGAAAAAGATGAACCACAGAGGACACAGAGGACACAAAGAAACGCAGAGAGGATTAGCCAAGGATGACACGACGAATTCCGGTTTTCAGGGTGGTTACGTTGAAATTGATCAGCAAGCCGAGCGTCAATCGCGTCGCCCGTAGATACGAGATGACTTGTGCGGTGTGTATCGGATGAAAGTCGTCAACAGCCTTGAGTTCGACGATAAGCCGATGGTCGATTAGGAAGTCGAGGCGTGACTCTCCGACCGCTGCGCCCTTGTAGTTCACGGTGATAATGTGCTGGCGCGAGAAGGGTATTGCACGTTCTGCCAGTTCGACAGCCAACGCTTCTTCGTAGACGGACTCCAAGTAACCCGGCCCGAGATGACGGTGAACGTCAATCGCGGCTCCGATAACACGATGGCTAAGCCTGTTGACATCGTTGATCATCTTTCAACCCCATACGCTCTGTGATCTCTGTGATCTCTGTGGTTCATTTCTTATGCCAGTGCGCTGTGGATGGAGGTGGCGAGGCGGCGGGCGCGGTCGGGCGCGTCACCGATGTGGCCGGAGGCGTCGAGCAGATCGCGCACCGCTGCTGGATCGACGTGGCGCGTGATGCGATCATCGGACGCCAGCAGATCGGGGAGCGGATTGGGCTGACCGGCGCGCAGGGCATCCCATGCGGCGAGGCTGTGTTCGCGGATCACCTCGTGTAGTTCCTGCCGGTCGCCGCCGTGACGGGCCGCTTCCATCAGCACGCGTTCGGTGGCCGCGAACGTGCCGTAGCGCTGTAGGTTGTGCGCGACGGCGCTGGCGTCGATGCGCAGATTCGATACGATCCGGTTCAGCCGGCGCAGGATCTCGTCGGTGACGAGGAACGCCTCAGGCAGCAGCGAGCGCCGGTTGCCGCTGTCGTCGAGCGTGCGCTCCAGCAGATGATGGGCGGCGTTGTCCCACGCGACGCGGGGCAGGGCAGCGACAAGCCGCGCGAGGCTGTCGACGTTCTCTGCGTTGATCGGGTTGCGCTTGAATGGCATGGCCGACGAGCCGACCTGTTTGGCGCCGAACGGCTCGGCCCATTCCCCGAACGGCGGCGATTGGAGCAGACGGACATCGAAGGCGAGTCGATAGCCGGTCATGGCGACGGAGGCCAGCGCATTGACGACCGCCCAATCCTGCCGGCGCGGATACGTTTGATGCGCGATGGTGAACGCGTCGAGGCTGAGCGCTTGCATGATCCGCGCTTCGAGGTCGGCTGGAGTCAGGGCGGTTCCGCGCAGTAGTTCGGCGTAGCTCGCGCCGGTGCCGACCGCGCCCTTGAACCCCTTGCCGCGGATTCCGGCACGGATGCGGACAAGGTCGGTGTAGTCGGCCAGCAGGTCTTGCGCGTAGTTGGCGAGCCTGTAACCGACGGTGGTCGGCTCGGCGGGCTGGAGGTGTGTGAAGGCCATGCACACGCGGTCGGCTTCGGCCTCGATCCGGTCGGCGAGGATGCGCAGCAGATCGCGGACGGATGCCACGATCAGATCGAGGGCATCGCGCAGGCGCAAGGCGTCGGCGTTGTCCTCGACATCCATGCTGGTTGCGCCGAGATGGATGATCCCACCGCCGACCGGACACTGCTCGGCATAGGTGCGCACTTCGGCCATCAGGTCGTGATGGATCTCGGCCTCGATCTCCAGCGCGCGAGCGATGTCGATGTCGTCCACATGAGCGCGCAGATCGGCGACCTGATCGGCGCGGACGAGGCCGGCTTGCTGCTGTGCTTCGGCCAACGCCAGCCAAATCCGCCGCCACAGTTTGCGCTGAGTCTCCAGCGACCACACGCGGCGCATCGCCTCCGACCCGTAACGCCATGTATACGGGCTGATATAGGTACTGTGATTGAAGTCGGTCATACCTCGTCTTCTGTAACGTTCGGATCAGGCACAGACGGGAATAGGTCGATGACACGCATTGCGAATTCTGGCAGGACAGCCGGCGCTTCGGGGGTATCGCTCGAAATCAGCCGCTGCGCGAGCATATTCGATGATCGGTCGGGGGTTCACGTCGACGCCAACGCGCCCTAGCTTGCGTGAATAGGCAAGGTGAATGAGAACAGACGCGATCCACGCGGCAGTCTCACCGTATTCCTCGTTCGGTATCTTCTCGACGATCTTTCCGTGGATAAGCTCAAGGAGTCGTTCTTGGTTGTCTGAGGTCGCAGGAATCCCGTCGAACTCCTCAACCGTGAAAAGGAGCTTAATGGGGACAGGATCGGGTGTGCTGAGCGCCCCTGTGGATTTTGCAATCATGGCCGGCATCTCTACGCCTAATGACATAACCTCATTCTACCGTCTTCATGCCCGGCGAATCCCATTCTCGAACAGGCGCAGACCGCTGTATCCGTTGATGCGCTGAGGGTGCTGCCACGGGAAAACGTGGTTCTCCGGGTGCGGCATCAAGCCGAACACGGTGCCTTCCGGGCTGCACAGCCCGGCGATGGCATCGACCGACCCGTTCGGGTTGTCCGGATACGCACCGCCGCCATACGTCAGCGCCGGCAACCCGTCCGCCCATAGACGCTCGCGCGCCGCTTCGTCCGCGACCATCACGCGGCCCTCACCGTGCGCAATCGGCGCGTGGATCGGCTCATCAAGCCCTTCAGTAAAAAGGCAGGGGCTGACGGGGTTGGCGTGGAGAGTCACCCAACGGCACTCGAAGCGGCCCTGCGCGTTGTACGTCAGCGTCACCGACCGCGTGCCGCCGTCCCATGCGTGCCCCGGCAGCAGGCCGGACTTGACGAGGGTCTGGAAGCCGTTGCAGATGCCCAACACCGGCTTGCCGGCGCGCACAAACTCCTCCATGCCGGGGATGCGTTCGCGCAGGTCGAGCGCCCACAGTACCCCCGCGCCGAGGTCGTCGCCGTAGCTGAAGCCGCCGGGGATCACCAGCATGGCGTAGTCACGCACATGACGCTCGCCGCGGACGAGCTGGTTGACCGTCACGATCTCCGGCGCGCCGCCGGCCAGCTCACAGGCGAGGGCCGCATCGCGGTCGCGGTTGGTGCCGGTGGCGTGCAGGAGAAGGATGGGCTTGGGGCGGAGGTACAGCCCCTCACCCCTAACCGCGAGGCGCTCACCCCTGACCGCGAG
>JZRA01000064.1 GCA_001567485.1 Chloroflexi bacterium OLB13 | reverse complement strand
CTCCGGAGGCAGAAGCGTAGGTTCGAGTCCTACTGGGGGTACAACAACCGCAATCAGCTCACCGGCGACGGGTACGCACACCTTCAGCTACGACAAGAACGGCAACCGGATCAGCGACGGAACCCTGACAACCGTCTGGGATCGCGCCGGCCGGATGCTGTCGCACGACGGACACAGCTACGCCTACGACGGCGAGGGCCGACGCATCGCGCAGACGGCCGGCGGATCGACGACGCGCGGCAGCACGCAAGGCGATCTTTGAGTACATCGAGGTGTGGTACAACCGTCAGCGGCGGCATTCTGCCTTGGGTTATTTCAGCCCTGCCGAATTCGAGCAGCTCGCCTGCCCCTGACATTCTAACTGTCCGTTGAATCGGGGATAGGTCAGTCACGCATGACTTCGGGCATGACTATCTCAACGTTGGTCGGTTGCGCGTAGCGCTGCTGAAGCTTGGCACCGAGCCTGCTCAAAATCACTCCGACGTAGGCGAGGATCGGCGCATAACGGAGTTTACGTGGCGGCCTTGGCGGGATCGCAACCTCCTCTGCACGGCGACGCTGTTCGCTCGTGCGCCGCATTACCTGTTCACGGAGCGGCGCGTAGACTTCATTCATCCGGTCTCGCATGATATTTTCCCTCGCGACTGACGATTGCGGCGCATCTTCGGCCGCATGGCGATGGCTAGGGGGCAGGGATGCACAGCGGTTCAATGATGTACAGCACCCGTTGTTCGCAAGTGAAATCGGAGATGTAGCGATTTGCAGTAATCCATACGTCCAGATCGACCGTCAGCAGGGATGCGTCCCAGATCGTGAGGATGCCGTTTGCCAATGAAGCGATCTGCGTGCCATCCGGTTTGAAGGCAGCGTGCAAGAATGGCAGATCTTCACCGACGACGAACAAGCGTAGACGCTCTCCCGTCTGGGCATCCCACAAAATAACCGTACCGTCGGCCGAGCTAGTCATAAGGTAACGGCCGTCGGGGCTGAATTCGGCGTCGTTTACGCTGGTTTGATGTCCCGCTAATGTAAATACGCGCTCGCCCGTCTGTACATTCCAGACGATCGCTGTGCCGTCATCCGCGGACGAAAGAAGTTGAGTTCCCGTCGAGTTGAGGTCAAGATCATTAATCGCGACAGGATTCTGCTGAAACCGCAGCGTCACGGCGCCGGATGTGACATCCCATCGGTAGAGCGCGCCATCACGGCTGGCAGAGTAAATCGATCGCCCATCCGGGCTGAAATCGACGGCCATCACCCAATCCTGATGATCGCCAAGCACCGTGATGCGCTCGCCCGACTCCAAGCTCCACAACGTAATATTCGTCCCCTGCGAGTCGGCGACGGCGGCAAGCCGTCCGTCAGGGCTTACGGCGATATCCATCACCGCGAGGCTGTGTCCCTCGAGCTGCAGGATCCGGTCGCCGCGCTCAAGATCCCATACGTAGACCCGTTCGTCAGCCCGACTGGCTGACACGCCGCTGTCGCCGGACAGCAGGAAGCGACCGTCGGGTGTAAACGCGAGCGCTCCGATCCATACCCGATGGCCATCGAGCAAACCCACAAGCGCGCCGGTTCGCGTATCAATGAGGCGAATGACACCGTCCGGATCGATCGCATCGGCGTCTCCTGCCACCGCAATAAGGGGCTGCGTCGGATGCCAAGCGATGATACTGCTGGATGGGGCGGCAAAGGAGCCGATCGCCCCTTCCCACCTAAGGGGCCAGATCGCAGCTGTGCCATCGTTCGATCCGGTAAGGATCATCGTTCCATCGGGGCTGAGATCGACATTTTGGATCCGCTGCGTATGGCCCCAATACTCACGGATAAGCTCACCGGTTTCGATATCCCGCAAGCGTGCAACAGGGGTCGGATTGTCCAGTCCGACCACGAACATCTTGCCATCCGGGCTTAGCGCGGCATCCTGAACGTTGTTACCCTCGTCTGTTGACCAAACGATTTCCGCCGATGGCCAGTCCCAAAGAAGACTTCGGTTGCCGGCAACGGTCAGCATGCGATCCTGATCGGGTAGAAACTGCGAGTCCCAGACCCAAGCGGAGTGCCAGTTGATAATGGTATTGTGGTCAAGCTCTTGCACGAGATCGCCCGTTTCAACGTCCCAGATCCGCGTATACCCATCATCACCACTGGTGGCCAGCAGCGTGTCGTCCGCGTTGAAGTGCATGCTCAAGATATTCCCTCTGTGTGCGCTGAACGCACGCAGAAGTTGGGTCGTCTGCAGATCCCAGACATTGACTCTGCCGCCATCGGAACTAGTCAACAACCTCGCTCCATCCCGCGTAAACGTATGGGCGCTATGAAGCGTGTCTCCCGCCACAAGGTCGATCACGGTATTACGCTCCAGATCCCACAGCTGCACCAGCCCGTTTCGCCCGCCAATAGCCACCTGATTGCCGTCAGGATGAACGGCGATGTGCATGGGTGTATCGTCGCGCCGAATGGATTGCAGTTGGACTCCCACCTCGATATCCCAGAGAGTGGCGCGGCCGTCCCAGCTGGTCGTGAGCATGTGCTTGCCGTCTGGAAGGTAAACGACATCCCAGACTCGGGTGTCTGAGACACGAAATCGCTTCAGCATCCAAGTCGAGGCCGCCGCCGTGTAAAACATCTGCTCGGCCGCCGCAGGTGGGCGATCCATGTGGACGGCCTCACGCGCCAAGGCCAACGCGACGTCCGGCCGGCGCCCGTCGAGCGCATCCTTTGCGCCAAACGAGAGGGCAATGCTGCGAAACTCGGCGGTGCTGCGCCTAGACTGCCAATCGCGCTCAAGCGCGAAAACGCTCAGCAGGCACGCAACAATCGTCGCCGCTGCAAACACCACCACTAGGCTGCGCAGCATCGTTCGCGACCGCGATTCAAGTTGCACCTCTCGCGCCTGCCGTGCGGCTTCGGCCTGCGTTTCGCGGCCGCGCACGGCTAGGCTAGCTGAGATGAATGACTTGGCTATGGGCGTCTGCGGCAGATGGGTCGACCGCTGCCATTGTTCGATCTGCTCAAGCCTCGCGCCGCGCAGCAAATAACTACCATCGCGGCCGTGCCCTATCCACTCGTCTGCTGCGTGGGCGAGATCTCGCTCTTGCCGGATGTCGGCGCGCGATTCATTTAGCCACGTACGCAGGCGTTCCCATTCGCGCAGAATGGCCTCGTGCGCGACCTCAACGGTGGGCAGGTGGGTTTGGGGATCATGATCCAACGACAGCAGCCGGTAAGCCGCTAACTGATCGATGATCTCCTCCATTGTGTCGGCCTGCGTTGTAAGGGATAGGAGCTCGATCTGCGACGCGCGCCGTCGCGAGTCTTCCGCGCCCTCGCCAAGCGTCACCAGCCGCATAAACATCTGTCGCGTCAAAGCTTGTTCTTCCGGCGTTAGGTGCATAAACACGTCTTCAGCCCGCTTGGCCAATGCACCGACGGCGCCGCCAATCTGCTGGTATGCGGCGTGGGAAATCTTGCCGCCTTCACGACGTTCAAACAATTCGGTCAGGGCGTATTGCAGCAGCGGCAGTGCTCCGGTCTGGTAGTGCATGTCGGACACGATCTGCGTAATCAATCCTTCTTCAAAGAATACGCCGACCCGTTCTGCCGGACGACGAATCGCCGACTCGATCCCGCGTGCGCTTAAAGGCAGGACCGTCTCCATCCGATTGCGAAGCATGTCGCCAAATTCCGGGTATTGGAGTGGCCGGTCGTAATAATCAGCCCGCAGCGTAATGACGATGCGAACCCGACTGCGCACATCCGACGCGGCTGTATATAACAGATCGAGAAAGGTCTTGCGCGTGACCTCATCTTCAACGAGGGTGAACACCTCCTCGAATTGATCGACGACAATCAACAGCTCGGTATCGTCGTTAGGCAAAATGAGGTCGGCAGCTCGCAACAGTCCGCGCACGTCGCGCTGAAGCTGTTCGCGTAGGCCTTCAGCTGATTTGATCGCGACACGAACGAGCGCCGTCTCCAGCTTATCTAATGGGTGTGATCCCGGAATCATATCTGCCACAAACCATCGCTCCGCGCCCGGTAGATTGCCGCGCCACAAGGCTGGGATCAGGCCCGCTCTGACTAGGCTCGACTTTCCACTCCCCGATGGGCCGACCACGGCGAGAAATCGCCGATGCGGATGGTCGTCAACCAAGCGGGTCAGTACTTTCGCGATGAGACCTTCGCGGCCGAAGAAGTCATGCGAATCCACCGTCTGGAAAGCGTGCAGTCCTTTGTACGGATTTTCGGTTTCCGAGCAGGCTGCGTATGTGCCTGAGACGGGCGCGGCTGTTGGCGTGGCCGTGGCCAACCCGGATGTGATGAGGTTGAGTTCGCGTGCGCGGACAATCGCTTGGATCCGGCTTCGAACCGCGAGCTTTCGATAAAGGCCTGTGATATGCCATTTGACAGTCGTGACGGTGACGACCAGTCTGGCAGCGATCTCTTGATTGCTCAGCCCGCCGGCGATCAACGAGAGGATCTCGTGTTCACGCAGCGTAAGACGTTCGATTGTAAACGTCTTAGTTCGAGCGGTATCGAGACCCACAGCCTGTCGAAAAGCTGCCGCCATCGCGCCCACGTCCTGATAGCGTCTAGCGGGGTTTTTTGCCGTCGAAGTCCGGATGACCGCGTTGATGCCGTCGGATAAATCCGGTGGCAAATTGCCGATCAGCGGCAGCGGGTCGTTGATGTGCCGGTAGAGTTTTTCGACAGCGGACGCATCAGCAAATGGATGCCTGCCGGTGATCAGTTCATAGAGGACGATGCCGAGGCTATAAATGTCGGTACAGGGCGTGACGCGCTCGCCGCGTGCCTGTTCGGGAGCGATATAGTCGAGCGACCCCGCAACAAGACCATCCGCCGTGTTGCGCTCACCAGCCTCGACGTAGGCGATGCCGAAGTCCGTTAGGTACGCGTTTCCATCTTCATCGCGCAGGATATTGTGAGGCTTGATGTCACAGTGGATGACGTTGTTGCGGTGTGCAAATTCTAGCGCGGAAGCCACTTGGTCGAGGATGAGTGATATGGAGGCGAGGTTGCTGCGTGCCTCCGTCACACTCGTGCGAGCGCTGCCACCCTTCAGGTAGCGCATGACCAGATAGGCGCCATCCGGATCGCGCCAGTAGTCATAGAGGGGTACGATATGTGGATGTTCTAGGTGCGCAATCAACCGCGCTCTGGATTCGAAACGGCGGATGAATTCGGGTTGACTGGCAATTTCCGGAAGGATGATCTTGATTGCGACTTCCCGGTCGACGGTCGACTGGCGTGCTGCGTAGACCGCGCCGAGACCGCCCCCTCCGATACGGTCCAAAAAGTGATAACCACGCAGTTCGCGGCCCAGGTCGCTGCTCATCCCGGTTTGCCTTCTGACATGTCTTACAGGTGATTATATGCCTACTAGGGGTGTTGTCATTCAACCCCATACCTTTCCCGGACCCCCATCGTGCGTGCGAGACTCTGAAGCAGCTTGTCCGATTCGCTCTGGATGCAGTGAGCCGTGATCGGCGCGATTTAGCAGAACCGGGCGCTCTGCGATCACCTCAAGACGCGCCTGTTAGGAGGGTCAGAAGATAATCGGAACCGGTTTGGCCGCTTGACTCGACAGCGGGCAGCAGAACGAATGTGGGACGCTGTGAGGCTACTGGGCTATCTCTGCATTCCCATAGATACGGCGCTGGTTACACGACTCGAGGATGATCTCGATCAGGTTGAAGGTAATCTTGATGTCAACAGCCGATTACTGCTGAAGGCCAGTAACCGAGTAATTGCGTCGCCGGACATAATCCTCGAAAGGAGCTCTACCGTTGCATTGAGTACTCGAATCGACCTTGATTGCTAGACAAACGGATTGAAGAGCAAGGCGAGCAGAGAAGCATACAGCTTGAGAAAGAGGCCGAGATTGGTGCGCGTATGCAGCCGCTGCGCCTCCAGCGGGATGCTGCCACCGCCGGCGAACGGATCGAGCAGCGGGGGCGGGTTTCCTTCGGTGGCGATCTGGATCAGCTTGCGGGCGGTGTTGAGGATCTTCTCGTCGGTGGTGCTCTCCCACGTCACCAGCTTTTCGATGAAATCGAACAGGCGCATGCGCGGGGTGTCGTCGAGCGCGGCATTGGCCCCCTTGGGCAGCGCCCGGCACGCCTCTACGAACGCGGGCAGCGCGTCCGGGTCATCCGGGTCATCGACCAGCGAGGCGAAGATCACGGCGCGGGCGGCGGCCAACGGACGGCGCGCCCACCACAGGTGCAGCGTGGAGGGATGGCCGTGCCGGATGGACTTCTCGCGGGCGCTCGCCACGTTGATGGCTTCCAGCGGCAGCGCGACTTCGATCAGCTTCTTGCGGGGGGTGGTGGGCATTTAGTGTTCGCTTTCGTACTTCTGAAGTTCGGTAGCCAAAACGTCGACAATTAGGACCAAGTCAGCAGACTGACCAGCATTGTCATAACGAACATGCTGACCATGCAAAATATCGTTCCGTGTGCCAATCAGACTGGAAATCAGCAGCGTTGCGAAGAGACTAAGTATCGAACCTTTATCGAACGATGCATTGTTGACCTTCCAGTCGAGGCTATATAGCCTCACAGGTCTTCCGTTCCTGTCCAGTTTGATGTTTCCGGATGTGTCCTTGGCGAAAACTTCGCCACGATGCTTGACAACAAGCTGTTTCATCACGATTGCATCGGTGAACATGCCCTCGATCTGAGCAAGCAGCGTGGGTATTGATACAGCGTAGCTTCTTTCCAAATGGGCGCGGATTGCCTGCTCAATAATACGCTTGCGCCTTGAGAGAATCTTTGACCGATCGAACTTGCCTCTCAGTTCATCAATGAAATCTTGTCGGCGAATAATGGACAATAGTCGATTGGTAGAGACTGCTGCGCGAGTTCTCTGGTTGACTGCCTCGGAACTTCGATGCCGTATGAGCTCCCCGAATGTCCCATGATCGGCGACGAGCTGGTAACGTGCCTTAGCCAGGAAGTCTTCCTTATCCGAATCCGGAACATCGAAGATGGCTTCGAGTTCCGTCAAGTCAGACAGACTCTCGAAAAAGCTGCCAAGTAGCGGAAACTCTATTGCCGCAGATGCCTGATCGAGGACTTTCTGAAGACTCGCTTGGAACGCCATGCCGATAGGCTGGGCGATCCGGTGAAGCTTCTCAATCTGCTCGGCAAACCCAATGCTGACTGCGCTTTGGAGATCGTCACGGATCTTCGAGAGGTAGTTTCGGCTGCCTACCTGAAGTCCTTCAAAGAACGGAAGTTCGGTAGGTACCGCCGCCCTAAAGGCACTGTTCTGCTCAAGCCATGCATTGACAACGTTCTCGAGCGTCGTGTCCGGCCACCCGAGAATCTCTGGGACCTCTATCTTCGGGAAATCCATAACCGTCTCAATCAACCCAGCAGCGAACTTCTTGGGCTGGACATTCAGCGACGCGCCAATCTTCGACAAGTCGGATACTTCGATAAACGGACGGAGCTGCATCCGTCCAGCGTCGGGGACGTCGATGCTGATTAAATGCTTCTTCCAGCGGGTAGAGGGCATGGTAGTAGTTTTCGTTCCCGGCGCTACTTCGACTTTTTCGGCTGGTAGAAGGTCTGCTTCCAAACTTCGTAGGAAGCGTTCCTGTGCTCTGAAAGGAATCTCATTTCCTCGTCGCGCGTCGCGGTTTCACTTAACAGTTTAAGCTGGCGTGCGAGTACGAAGAACCCATCGCTTACACGGCCTTGAGCGTTTACTGCCACTGCGCTCAACATCGGCCGGCCTTGGTTGATCTCATTTGCCGAAATCGCGCCAAGCAGATAGCCGAGCCGGTTTGCCATATGGCTTCCCACCGTTGGCAATCCAACCAGTGTCGCGAGATTCTGGTACGTCACGGTGCCTTGGTGCCGGGCAGCGTCGATGAGAGCGCCGTAGATCACGTGGTATTCCACTGTTTCGTAGTCGGGAAAGCCTTCCACTTTGCGTCCTCCTGTTATCTAGGTGTCGTGCTGTGTTTCAGCAGTTCGTCGAGATCGTAGTTCACGCTGGTCACGTTGAAGTCGGGCTCCTTCGCGAACGGCTGATGCACATAGCGGGGCGGCCGCGCCGAGCTGCCCTCGACCTCCACCAGCGCCAGAATATACCGTTCCGGGGCGTTCAGCGCGGTCAGAATCTCGTTGCGGGTGATGGTCACCGTGTCCGCGCCGGCTCGCCGGCCCTTGACCTCGATGAAGCGGATCATCTTGGCGTCCGGGTCGTGGCTCTCGATGTCGTAGCCGACGTTCTGCGCGCTGACGTCCTTCGGGTGATTGCCGAGGGCGATCTCCGCATCCCAAACCGCCTGCATGGCGATCTGTTCGGTGATGCGCCGGTCGAGGACATCGGCCGGGGTCTTGTCGCGCAGCAGCAAGCCGATCGGGAGGATCAGCCCACCGCCGATGGTCACGGGCGGCACCGCCGAAATCTGGCGTTCGAGCGCCAACTGCGCCTTGCGCTGCTTCAGCCGGTGGACGAGCTGGTTGGCGCGCTCCTGCGCCCGCTGGCTGTTCAGCCGCGCGTTGACCTTGCCCGCCTTCTCCTGGGCGCGCAGTTCGGCGGCCCGCAGATCCCAGTAGTTGATCTCTTTGGTCAGACGCTCCTGCACCGCCGCCTCAGTCCGGTCGACAAGGTCGATCCGCCGCGCCTTGACGCGGTTGAGGTGGCGCGGCGTCAGGTGCTCAACGGCGAAGTTGCGCGCTGTGCGCTCCAGTTCGGAGCCGTTGTTCAGCCAACCGGCCATCAGCACGTCGGTGGCGTGATGGATCTCGTGCGGGTCGGCGGGGCGATAGTCGAGGTACGGAGCGCCGCCGGCTTCGCGCATCGTGCCGTCCGCGCCGACCTCGACAAAGTGAACCTCGCGGGAGACCGTGCGCGGCTCGCCAGTCTTGGTCGTCGACGCGTCCTTGATCGATTGTTCGAGGTAGAACAGCGCGCGCGGTTCGGTGCCGGGGTCGGTCTCGTCGACGAGGATGGCGCCGCGCCGGAGCACGTCACTGTGGCGTTCGAGCAGCAGCCTCAGGGTCGCGTCCAGCAGCGGGTGCCCGGGACACACGAATGTCGCCTTCAGGCCGTCGCGCCCGTCGATCAGCGCCTTCTCGAAGCAGATGCGTTCGTAGCGTGTGGAGACGGCGCCGATCGCCTTGTCTTTGGCGTAGGTGCGGATGATCGACGGCACGTTGTGAATCGCATAACGTCCGGTCTCGCGCTCGTGGATCGTCCCGCCGAAGTGCTCGAACGCCTGCAGGAAGAACGACTTGATGTAGAACGGCTGCAAGCGGCGGGCGGTCGCGCGCTCCATGTCCTCGCGGATGCGCACGATCTGGCTGATGTCCATCGCCGACGTAAACAGCGCCTGATGTTCCAGCAGGTCTTGCACGCGGGCGCGGTCGGTCGCGTTGTCAACGGCCTGCTCCAGCCGCGCGCGCACCATCGGATCGTCACCGTAGCGCACGGCCTCCACCAGCAGTTGGCGTAGAGGCGTCTCCTGGAACAGCTTGCCGAGCACGTCGAATACCTGCCCGTCGAGGGCGTGGCGCTCGGCTTCGAGTTTCTTCAGCAGCCGCTGATAGACGGCGCCTTCGCGGGTCTCCCCGGCCGCGAGGTTCCACAGGTGGCACACCTCGGTCTGTCCGATACGGTGGATGCGCCCGAAGCGCTGTTCGAGACGGTTGGGGTTCCACGGCAGATCGTAGTTCACCATCAGGTGCGCGCGCTGCAGATTGATGCCTTCGCCCGCGGCGTCGGTCGCCAGCAGGATACGGATGGTCGGGTCATTGCGGAAGCGGTCTTCGATGGCGCGGCGCTGCTCACGCGTAATTCCGCCGTGGATCATGACGATCTCATCCGACCGTCCGTACCACGTCGACATACGCTCGAAAAGGTAGTTCAGCGTGTCACGGTGTTCGGTGAAGATGACCAGCTTGCGCGGGCCATTGTGCGAGTTCTCGATGTTGGGGATTTCACTCAGGACGCGCTGGAGTTCATTCCACTTGCGGTCGTTGCCGTTGCGCCGCACGTTGTAGGCTTGCTGTTCAAGCGCGCGCAGGCTTTGGATCTCGGCGTCAAGCTCTTCCACCGTCCGCGCGGCGGTCGCCTTGTCGATGAGTTCCTCCTCCAGCGTTTCCATTTCCTCTTCGGGCGCCTCGTCGACTTCGTCCCAGAAGTCCTCGTCGAGGTCGACGTTGTTCACCGCAGCCAGCTGATCGCGGCCGAGCCGAATCTCCTTGAGGCGCTTCTCAAGCCGCTCGCGGCGGTTCTTCAGCGAGCGATAGATCGCCTCGGGCGAGGATGCCAGTCGGCGCTGCAGCAGCGTCAGCGCGAATCCGACCGTCCCCTTGCGCCCATCGTTCTCAAGCTGATCGGCCCGGTTGAACTCCTCCGTGACGTACTCGGTCACGGCGCGGTACAGGTGGTCTTCCTCCGGCGACAGCGTGTAGTTCACGGTGTAGGTGCGGCGTTCCGGGAAAAGCGGCTTGCCGTCGAACTTGAGCAGCTTCTCCTTGACCATCCGCCGCATCAGGTCGCTCACATCCGTGCGGTGTACGCCGTCGCGGAAGCGCCCCTCGAACCGGTCGGCGTCCAACAGCGCAAGAAACAGCTGGAAGTCCTCTTCCTTGCCGTTGTGCGGCGTCGCGGTCATCAACAGGAAGTGTCGGGTCAGTTCACCCAGCAGCTTGCCGAGCTTATAGCGCTTGGTCTCCTTCAGGTCGCCGCCAAAGAACGATGCCGACATCTTGTGCGCCTCGTCACACACGACGAGATCCCAGTCGGTCTGCTGCAAGCGGGCTTGTAGATCCTCGCTGCGGCTCATCTGATCCAGCCGCACGATGATCTGGTCGCTCTCGGCGAACGGGTTGCCGCTCAGCGACGTCTCGACCTTTTCGCGCGTGATGATCGTGAATTCGAGTTGGAATTTGGTCCACAGCTCATCCTGCCACTGTTCGGTCAGGCTCCCCGGCGCACAGATTAGGCAGCGCTTAACGTCGCCGCGCACGATCAGCTCCCGAATGAGTAGGCCGGCCATGACGGTCTTGCCCGCCGCCAAGATGTTGCAACCACCCCAACGCCTTCGGGGCACTGAAACAGTTCTGCGCTACCGAACTGCGGATTCTCCGCGCGGTTGCAACCACCCCAACGCCCTTCGGGGCACTGAAACCCTGCAGCTGGCAGG
>JZRA01000063.1 GCA_001567485.1 Chloroflexi bacterium OLB13 | reverse complement strand
CTCGACTACTGTCCCCTAACAACCTGCCCCCTGACCTACTGACTACTGTCCCCCTAACAACTGCCCCCTGACTACTGACTACTGACTACTGATTACTGTCCCCTAACAACTATCCCTCGGTCATCGTCGCCAGCGACTGAATGTTCTCCGCCGGGATGTACTCCGCCACCCATCCCTTCACGCCGGTCTCCGTCTCGACCTCCCACCACCAGAAGCCCGCCGACAGCACCGGCCCGGATTGCAAGACGACTCGCGTCCCGTCATCCACCAGCGTGCTCGCCTCGTTATCGAAATTGCCGGGGGCCGGCCGCACGAACTGGCGCGTCCCGTTGGTGGTGTTGATGACCGCGTGCCCGCCGATTTCGAGCGTGATCACGCTCTGCGGGGGCGGATTCAACGGCGGCAGCGGCGGCAGGTTTTGCGCGGGCGGCTGACCGTTTGCATCGCACGGTTCAAGCTGGAACTGTTCGCGGATCGTGCAGTCGGTCAGCGGCGTGACCACGCGGTTCGCGACCGTCCATGCCAGCAGGCTCTCCAGCGTCGGGTACAGCCGCCAGATGCGCAGACGTCCGTCGCTGAGCGCCGTCAGCACGAGTTGACCGTCGCTGCTGATGTCCGCCGTCTGAATCGTCACGCCCGGCTCGTCGTTGGTGTCGAACCGCCGCACCTCGAACCCACTGACGATGTCCCACACACGCAGGGTTCCGTCGAACGAGGTCGACAGCACGTGCATGCCGTCCGGCGTGTACTCCGCCGTGATGATCGCGCGGCTGTGGCCGGTCAGGCGGCCGGTCGAGTCGCCGTCGGTGCTCCACAGCGTCAGGCTTCCGTTCACCGAGCCGACGACGAAGTGCGTCCCATCGGGGTGAAAGCCCAGCGCGCGCACCGCCCGGTCTTCGATCGTCACGGTCTCCAGCAGATCGCCGGTAGCGACATCCCACAGCCGCACGATTGACTCGTCCCCGCCGGTCAGCAGCAGGCTGCCATCGGCGCTCAAGGCGAGCGCCTGTACCGAAGTGATGTCCCCGGCCGGGTCGATGAACTGGCGGATCAGCCCGTCGCCGTTGGCGTGCCACATCATAATCTGCCCGCCGCGGCTGACCGCGATGACCGCGTAGCCGTCAGGCGTGAAGCGCACCCCGATCACCTGATTGGTGTGCGTCCCGACCTGAATCCCCGTCCCCGCGGCGATGTCCCACACCCGGACGGTGTTGTCGAACGATCCGCTGACGGCATACCGTCCGTCCGGGCTGACATCCACCGCGCCGACGAGGTTGGTGTGGCCGGTCAACTGCTGCACGGTGCGCCCGGTGGCGATATCGAACACGCGCAGGTTATTGCCCTGTTGATCGTCGTCGGGATTCTCCGGGTCGTCGTCACGGCCGCCGCTGAGGATCGTCCGTCCGTCGGGCCGGAACACCGCGACGGCCCGCCCGGTATGCCCCGGCATGTCGATCATAATGGCCGCGCTGGTGACATCCCACAGCCGCAGAAACGCCGCGCCGGCGCTCGCGCCACCGCTCAAGACCTGATCGCCGTCGGCGCTGACGGCCAGCGACGTGAACTCTCCGGTGCCCGGCACGGTGAAACTGCGCAGCAGCGTCGTGGTCGCGGTGTCCCACACCAAAAGCTGCCCATCAGCGCCCGCGCTGATGACCAACCGGCCATCGTCCGCATAAGCAACGGCGACCGAAGGCGTCGTAGTCGTATGGCCCGTGTAGGTCGCTACGCCCAGCGGGATGACGGGCTGCACCGACTGCTGCTGCTGCGCCTGCTGAAGATCGAGATCCAGCGGCCACGTCTGCACCCGCCCACCGTCGCCGCCGGTGAGTGCTTCCAGCCCGTCTGGCCGCAGCGCGAGGCTGAGGTGCACCATGTTGGTGCTCAACGTGCGAATGGCGGCATTGGTCACCGTGTCATAGGCGATGATGGCGCTGTCCCGCCCGGCCGAGACGACGATCCGGTCGTCCTGCGGCCAGAAGCGCGCGCCGGTGACTGAGCCGCGGTGCAGCGTGTGCTCGGTGATCGGGCTGCCGCTGGCGACATCCCATACCACCACCCGGTTATCACTGCCCGCGCTCACCAGCTTGGCATGGTCGCTGCTGAAACTCAGGCTGTTGACGGCGCGGTTGTGTGCCCGCGTGAACTCGAACATCAGCGCGCCGGTCGTGGCGTCCCACAGGCTGATCGCGCCGCTTTCGCTGCCGGTGACGATACGCGTGCCGTCCGGGTTGATCGCCAATGCTGAAATGCCGCTTGACGTCGTGAGGGCCAGCGTGGCAACGATCTCACCCGACGACGCATCGAAAACCGTGACGCCATCCGGGCTGGCGGCCGCCGCTAACCGTTCGTCGGCACTCAACGCCACGGCGCTGATCGTCGTGCCCGGACTGGCGTACGCACGCCGGACGCCGGGCGCGAACGCGACCTCCGCCAGTGTGAGGCTCGACTGCGGCGGCGGCGGGCTGGCGACAAGATTGGCCTCCACGCCGAGCGAGACAGCGAGCTGGCTGTCACCATCGCCGAGCGCGCGGTTCGCCAGCGCCGACAGCGCGAAGCTGTTGGCCTGCGCGAAATTCGCCTGCGCGCGCTGCGCGTTGGCTTCCGCGGCCGCGGCGTTCGTCGCCGCAAGCTGCGCATTACCGTCGGCGCGGTCGCGCTCGCTGAACGCGAACAGCACCAGCCCGGCCGTGACCACCAACGCCAGCAGCAGCACGCCGACGAACATCCGCAGCCGCTGGGCTGACCGGCGCTGTAACGTCAGCTCGCGTTCAGCCTGCTCGCGCTGCGTCTCCTCGGTGCGCTCGCGTAATTCGACGCTGGCGCGGATGAACGCGCGCTGTAAAGCGTTGGCGTCTCCCCCTGACTCAAGCCAATCCTCGGCCCGCGCAAGGCGTGTGCCGGTCAGCAGATACGCCGCATCGCGCTGAGTCGAGTCCCAATCTGCGGCGGACTTGAGCAGTTCAGCGCCCAGCCGCAGGTTCTCCATATCATCCTCGACCCAGCTTTGAAAGCGCGCCCACTCACGGATCAACGCCTCGTGGCCGACCTCGACCCACACCGTCGTGCTGGCCGTCTGGTTGGCGTGCGTGCGGATTTCGCGGCTGGTCACCAGCAGGCGGCTGTCCGGGGCCGTCAGCCGATCGACGATCTCTTGCACGGCCTCATCGCTCACGCCGACAAACGTCAGATCAGATCGCGCGACGCGCCGGCGGTGGGATCGCGTCGTCGCCGATCTCGATCAACCGCAACAGCACGCGCTTGACGATGTCCTGCTGGCCGACGCCGAGGCTGACGTACAGCTCCTCGGCATGTCGGGCCAGCGCCTGCTCGACGCCGCCGATAGCATCGTAGGCCGCGTTGGTGAGCCTGCGTCCTTCGCGCCGCTTATACAGCTCGGTCAGCGCGTATTGCAGCAGCGGGAGTGATCCGGGCTGGCGGCGCACGTCCTCCAGTATCCGGTCGGCGAGGCCGTCCTCATAGATCAGGCTGACCGCTTCGGCCGGGCCGGTGATCGCCCGCAGCAGGTTGGACTGCGTCATCTCGGTGACGATCAAGAGCTGATCGGCCTCGAACAGCTCGGCAAAGTCCGGATAGCGGCCAAGCCGGTCGAAGAAATCCGCGCGCATGGTCAGCACGACGATGCAGCGCCCGTTGGGGACGGTCGCGGCGTGTTCGAGCAGGCCGATGAAAGACCGAGCCGCCGACTCCGGCGCGCGGGTGAACGTCTCCTCGAACTGGTCGACGATCAGCATGAGCATAGCGGTCGACGGCGCGTCGATGAGCAGGCGCTGGGCGACAGTGCTTAGGCCGTCCATGCCGGTCGAGAGGGCCTTCTGCACGGCGTCGGCGTCGACATCCTCCGGCAGCATGGGCGCGATACGGGTCGCCAGCGCGCGCGTCGGTTGGTCGCCGGGCGTGAAGATCGCCACGCGCCACTGATCGCTGCCGGGGAGCGCCCCGCTGCGCACCTGCGGGATCACGCCGGCGCGCACGAGCGAGGATTTTCCACTGCCGCTGGCGCCGACGACCGCCAAGAAGCGGCGCGGCCGGCCCGGCTTGAGGGCCGCCAGCGCCTTCTTAATCAGCCCCTCGCGGCCGAAGAAGAACGCGGCATCGGTCTGCTGAAACGCTTCGAGGCCCTTGAACGGGTTGGGGATCTTGCTGCTGTCGATGGTGTCGAACACACCGACCTTGCGCTTGCCCGGCAGCGCCTTGAGCAGCTCCGGGAAGCCCTGTTCGTAGCGGCCCTCGAACTTGATGAAATGCACGTCGAGCAGCCACGCCAGCGACTCATTGGCGCGCAGCTCGGCGTAGCAGTCGACCACCATGATCGGCAGCAGCACCTTGTTCTTCTCGCGGCCGTAGTTGATCTCGAACTGCACCCACTCGCTAACGACCGAATCGGGTGACAGCACGATCACGATCACCTCGCTGCGTTCGACACCGCGCCGAATCTCGTCCTTCCACCGTTCGCCGGCGTGGATCTGGCGAAAGTCGATCCACACCTCGACACCGGCGTCGTTCAGGTCGCGGGCGAGGCGTTCGGCGAAGTTGGTGTTACGACGCGAATAGGAGATGAAGCAGCGGCTCATCGCGGCCCCCCGATACAGCGCTAAAAAAGCGTGCGGCCTATCTCTCTATCATACCGAAACTTAACCTTTGCGCTTTCGCCCCGCCCTACGACTCGAATGCGGAAACAAAAAACCTCATATAATGCGGGCAGTCGCTGTGAACAGCGCTCCATCCACACCAGCGGCATCGCTTTCGTGTAGTTGGAGGTAAAGATATGCGAACTCGACTCACCGCTTTTGCGCTTGTGTTGTGCAGTCTGCTTCTGGTGATCGGCGGAAGTCCTACGGCGGCCGGCATCACCAGCGACGTAGACCTTGTCGAGAACGGGGGCTTTGATCCCATCGAACTCCGCGACCTTGACCCGTGGGTCGTTGTCAACGGCACAAAGGACAAGGTCGTATGCGGGCCGAAAGCGCCACCCAACACCGACGGTGGGTGCGCCTTCCGGTTCAAGGGCAGCTCGAACGAGAGCGCCAAGCTCAAGCAAACGGCCGACAGCAACATCTTGGACGAAGCGAACGCGCTGCTCGCAGCACAAACAGGTCAAATCTCACTGAACTTTGACTACTACAGTGAGATTGCTGCCAGTTCGCTGAAATCCAAGCTGGTCATTTTCTACACGCCAGATGGCGGCACGTCGACCAAAGGAAAAATGACCGACACCGCCGGCGGCTCGACCGAGGGTGGGGAACGTGACTTCATCTGGGCCGCCGAAGGCCCGGCGGAAACACTCGTCATCCCGGAGAACGCGACGGTCAGCAAGGTGAAGGTCACGTTCGTCAATAACAGTCCGTTGGGCAAGCTGTATGTCGACGGGATCATCGCTATCCTGATCGGCCTATAACCGGCCAATCGCTTCAAACCTGCGCCGTCGCTAAGCGCGAAGTTGAAAGTGATGAGTGATGAGTGATGAGTGACGAGAAAACGCCGCACCGTATAGCTCGACTAACGCTGCAAGATGGGAGACCGAATCTCTCGACTTACGAACACCGGCTTAGAACGGACAGTCGGTGGCGGCGCGGCTAATGGCCTCCTCGATGCGGCCGATACGGTTGTCAGGGCTGGGGTGCGTGCTCATGAACTCGGGTTGACGCGCCCCGCCTGTCGCCGCTTCCAGCACCCGCATCACGCCAATCATGGCCTGCGGATCATAGCCGGCGTTGATCATCAGGCATACGCCCAACGTATCGGACTCGATCTCGGCGTCGCGGCCGTAGCTCATATTGACCAACTGACCGATCATGGCGGCGGTCTGCGATGCGCCGGCATCGCCGGATGCCACCCCCGACCGCGCCGATCAGGCCGTTGGTGAGTTCGGATTTGGCGATCGCCTGCGCGCTGTGACGTGCCAGCACATGCACGATCTCATGCGCCAGCACGCCCGCCACCATGTCCTCCGTCTCAAGACGGTTGAGCAGTCCGGTCGTGATGAAAACCGGCCCGCCGGGGAGCGCAAACGCGTTGACCGTGCTGCTGTCATTGAGCACCGTGAACTCGAACTGCCACGGCACCCGCCCCGCCACGCTGCTGTTGACGAGGTTAGCGCCGATCTGGTCGATGGCGGCCTGTACCTGCTGATCCGGGTAAACGCCGCCGTACTCGCGCACCATCTCCGGCGCGGACTGCAAACCCAGTGCGATCTCCTGCTGGGCCGTCAAGCTGATGTACTGGTTCTGGCCGGTGACCGGGTTGTACTCTTGCGAGCCGAGGAACGAAATGATAGAGAACACCGCGACGGCAAGGCCGATGAGCAGTTGAATGCCGTTGAAGCCGCTGCGGCCGCGGCTGTATCCCCGAGACATGCGAATCATCGCCGTACCTCCTGTGACAAGCCGGCGTCGAACCGGTCGAAATACTCGTATACACCGCCGACGACCGCGCCGTACACAATATGGCAGATCAGCAGCAGGACGCTGTTGATGGCGAAGAACCACGGAAAGAGCGCGGTCAGCGTATAGACGTTGATGCCGTACAGCCCGAGGCCCATCAGGCCGCCGAGGATCACGCCCACGAGCATCCCCCAGCGGTGAACGACGAGCGAGATAATCAGCGCGAACACCAGCGACAGGACGTAATGCACCGCCAGCCCCGCCGCGACCAGCCCGATGCCGCCCTGCATCAGCGCATCAGGCCCGAGCAGTAGGCTGCCGAAATAGCGCAGCACGACCGTCGGCGAAAGACCGAGCACGCCGCCGCTGAAGATCAACACGATGACGAGATACACGGTGCCGCCCGCCAGCCCGGCCAGCGGGATCGCGCGCCATTCGACGTTCCGACGAAGCGCAGCAAGCATGGTGTCGCATCCTTGTTTTCCCGTGAGTGAATGGAAGGAGTATAACGCGAAGCACGCGCGCTGCCTGTACTTTGCGACAAGATGGCGTGCTGTCGAAACGTCATGCGCACAGGCCGCAGGATGTCACGAATTCCGGGCTGCCGCCGCGCTGGCAGCTGCGCCAGCCTGTACGGACTGCACGATAAAGCGATTCGCGGGTGTATACTTTGTAGCGGCCAACCGGCCACAAAACGAGGAGATGTTGATCGATGTCACTACTCGGCACGCCTGAAAACCCGCTGGTTGTCGCGGTCGTCGGCAGCGGCCCGTCGGGCTTCTATGCAGCAGAGCACCTGTTCAAGCAGTTGGGTTCTGGCGTCAGAGTAATGATGATCGAACGGCTTCCAACACCGTTCGGGCTGGTGCGCGGCGGCGTCGCCCCCGATCACCAGAAGATCAAGTCGGTCACGAAGGTGTATGACCGGATCGCCCAGCGCGAGGGCTTCAGCTTCCTCGGAAACGTCGAGTTCGGCACGGCGCTCCCTCTCGATATGCTGCGCCAATTCGCCCATGCCGTGATCTTCGCCACCGGCGCGCAGACCGACCGATCGCTCGGCATCGACGGGGAAGATTTGCCCGGAAGTCATGCCGCCACCGAGTTCGTCGCGTGGTACAACGGCCACCCGGATTACCGTCATCTGACCTTCGACCTGAGCGCCGAACGCGCGATCGTGGTCGGCGTCGGCAACGTCGCCATCGACGTCGCCCGTATCCTCGGCCGCACCTGCGACGAACTGAGCAAGACCGATATCGCGGACTATGCACTGGATGCGCTCGACCACAGCCGGGTGAAGGAGATCGTCGTCATCGGCCGGCGCGGCCCTGCGCAAGCCGCCTTCTCGCCGCCTGAGCTGAAAGAACTGAGCGAGATGCCGGACACCGACTTGATCGTCGCGCCTGAAGACGCCGCGCTCGATCCGCTGTCCGAGGCATGGCTGAAGACCAGCGGCGACCGCGACGCCGCCAAGAATGTCGCCTTGCTGCACGAATACAGCCAGCATGCTCCGCAAGGCAAGAGCCGCCGGATCGTCATGCGCTTCCTGACTTCTCCGGTGGCGATCCACGGCAGCGGCAAGGTCGAGGCCGTGACGCTTGGCCGAAACATGCTCGTCGAGCGCGATCATGGCTACCTGAGCGCCGAACCGACCGGCGAGACCGAGGTCATGAGCGCCGGGCTGGTGTTCCGGTCGGTGGGGTATCGCGGCGTGGCGCTGCCGGGCGTCCCGTTCGACGCCAAGCGGGGCGTGATTCCCAACAGCGATGGGCGCGTGCTGAATGCTCCCGGCGGCCAACCGGTTCCGGGCCTGTACGCGGTCGGCTGGATCAAGCGCGGCCCGTCGGGGATCATCGGAACCAACAAGCCGGACTCGGTCGCTACCGTTGACAGCTTGCTCGCCGATCTTCAGGCCGGCACGTTTGGCGACACACCGGCGTCTGGCGGCCTTGAGGCGGCGCTGCGTGCTAACGGCGTGCGCGTCGTGAGCTACAGCGATTGGCAGCGGCTGGACGCGCTGGAGACTCACGCCGGCGAACGTCTCGGCCGGCCGCGTGTCAAGCTCACCGACATCGACCAGATGCTCGCCGCGCTGGACGAATAAGCCCACGCGCCGGTCACGCCTGACTGCGTGTTGGCGTGCATTAAGCCACTGTATGATTTCTGTTACGCCGTCTGGCCTACGGCGCATGATAGACTGAGTCATCCGCTTAAAGTCAGTCGATTCGTGCTCGAAAGGTACACAACCTCCCATGGGCCAAATTCTCGTCGTTGACGACGATCGTGCGCTGCTGCTGATTATGCAGCTCACGCTCGAACGCGGCGGCTTCAGCGTCACAACGGCCGAGTCGGGCGATGAGGCGCTCAAGCTGGCCTATCAACACCGCTTCGATCTCATCATCCTCGATGACATGATGCCGGGGATGAGCGGTGGGCAAACGTGCCGCCTGCTCAAGAGCGATCCACGCACCTCCAGTATCCCCGTCATGCTGTACAGCGCCCGCAGCGACGCGGTCGAGACCGACTATGTCATCGACGTGCTCGCTGACGCCGCCCTGCGCAAACCCTCAAGCCCGGCCAAAATCTTGGAGATGGTCAACAGCCTCGTCGCTCGCGCCTAGCCCGCAAAGAGAACGTGTCGCGAGTGCCAAGTGCTGAGTGGCGAGTGATGAGTCGTGAGGGAAGGGCAAACCGATTGAACCACAGAGGACACGGAGGGGGCAGAGGGGATCCTCGAATACGGCTCGTCCGCCGCGTGGAACCCCTCACGCCGCTGGCCGCCGAGCGTTAAAACGCACGGCTAATACGTTCAAAGCCTACTAAAGAGGCTGTTTGGACGGCGAGAATGGATTGGCTCGGCGACGGAGTGAGCCCCAAAAGACCCGATCAGACACAGAGCATT
>JZRA01000062.1 GCA_001567485.1 Chloroflexi bacterium OLB13 | reverse complement strand
CGAAACGATGATGACGAGGATGCCGACCGAGCGCAGTTCGCGCTGCAGGAATGCTTGTGCGCCGCGCTCGGATATAGCCCGCGATCCGGGTCATCTTCTCATTGCCAGCCGGTTGTGCGAGGATCCACCGCCGCTGATAGACGGCGAACCCGATGCCGATAACTGCCGCAATCAGCGTCAGCCATTGGGCGTTGTGTGCTAAGAAATCCATGTTCCCTCTCGCAAATGACTCAACGTTAAGACCGGTCACATGAGGCGAATGGTACCTGAAATTGACACATTAGCAATAACCGGATCGAGATAAGCCCGTCGGTTGCGCTAGGGCTGAGATGTCTGGCACAGCCCATCCGTAATCGCATGGCCGATTGCTTCGCCCACGAGATCATGTCCGCGCTGGTTCCAGTGCGTGTCATATGTGTAGTAGACCATCTCACCGTCCTCGGCGGCGGATTGGAGGACGGGGGTGAGGTCGAGCGTCGCCAAGCCTTCCGCTTCGGCACGCGCTAGCACCGCGTCGCGCTGACTGCCGCGCGCTGCCAGCACCGCCTCGAACGAAAGGGGTTCCTGTCGATGTGTCAGCTCGCCGTTGTCGTTGAGGACGGTGAGTTCGGCCTTCTCGATGAGTCGTGCCCGTCCTGCCTCGCTCAAGTACGGAAGATAGACGTGACTCTTGACCGGAAAATATGCCAGCACGATACACGCGTCCGGCGCTTGTTTGGCGATCTGCCGCCAGCTTCGCGCTGTGAGGTCGAGATTGACGGACTCCGCATAGGTTTCGACCGTACCGGTGTTCGCCCAGACGTAGCCTTCGAGGAACGCGATATCCTCGCTGCCGCCGCTTAGCTCGACCTGCATGGGATAACGTTCGTCGCGCTCGGCGATGGTCGATACGTCGGTCGGGATCATCGAACGGTCGGTCACTTCGGACGGCGGCTGAAACGCGCGCCCGCGGCTGGTGACTGCGTTGGACAGGTCGTTACCCTCGAAGAAGCCGATCACGACGATGTCGACGGCAGCGGCGTCGCCATAACGGTCGAACGCCTGCCGTTCTTCGCGTGGCCCGAACCCGCGAAAGCCGAGATTGCGCACCGGCCGATCAAGCGTGTCGGCCAATACATCCGGCCACGGTTTGCCGACGTTGGCCGCTTCGGTGAACGAGTCTCCGAGTGCGACTATCGGATAGCGGTCGGCGGTGCGGTGCGGAATGCGAAAACCATCGGCGTCCCACTCCAGCCAGTGAATACTCAACGGCTGATTCGGGTTCTCTACCGGGCGCATCCACGGCCCCTGATGGTAAAAAATGTCGCCCATCGCCACGGTGAACTGGATCGTATTGGGCCGGAGTTGGGGGAACAACAGCAGTACGACGCCGGCGATGATGAGCGCAAACACAATGCCGACGCCGATCAAGATGACGTTCAGCAGGCGTGGACTCAGGCGCGTGGAAGACGTGGGCAAGCTCAAAGGTGTGCCTTTCTGCAAAGCGTGGTCTGGTATATCCCGTGTCGCGCGTGCGCACAAGGCGCAATCCCGCGATCCTGCTATACTTCCACGCGAAAGGGCAGCGATGACTCATAACAAATCGACGGGAGATCAAGGCGAGGCGCTGGTGTGCGCCTACCTGGAAGCGCGGGGCTATGAGATTGTCGCGCGTAATTGGCGGTGCTTGGCTGGCGAGATTGACATCGTGGCACGGCACGGCGACACGCTGGTGTTCGTCGAGGTCAAGACACGGCGGCGTGGCGAGGCCGGCGACGCATTCGCCTCGATCACCGAGCGCAAACGCGGCCGGATACTCGCGGCGGCATACGAATATGTGGCGGCTGTCGAGATAGAACCGGCAGCGTGGCAAATCGACGGCGCGGCCGTGCTTCTGCGCCACGACGGAACCGGCCATGTGACCTATGTGGAGGATATTCTTGGCTGGTAAGCCGCTGATCGTCATTCTTGGGCCAACAGCTGTCGGTAAGACTACGCTGGCGATTGACTTTGCCGTGCAGGTCGATGGCGAAATTGTGAGCGCGGACAGCCGGCAGATTTACCGCTTCATGGATATCGGAACGGCTAAGCCAACCCGCAGCCAGCAGCGGGCTGTCCGCCACCATCTGCTCGATAAGGTCGATCCCGATGAGGACGTATCGCTGACAGATGTACAGCGCTGGACATACGATGCGATTGACGACATTCATCAACGCGGCAAGCTGCCGCTGCTTGTCGGCGGAACAGGGCAGTATATCAGCGCGGTCATCGACGGATGGGGGATCCCGCAGGCGCCGCCTAACGCCGCCCTCCGTCGTGAGCTTGAGGCGGTCGCAGCGCGAGAGGGCGCAGACGCGCTCCACGCCCAGCTACGCGCGGTTGACCCGGTCGCCGCCGATGCGATCCCCTATCAAAATGTGCGCCGGGTCGTGCGCGCGCTGGAGGTGTATCTCGAGACCGGGCGACCGATCAGCGAGCAGCAGCGCAAATCACCCCCGCCGTACACCACTGCCATCATCGGCCTGACGATGGAGCGCACGGTGCTGTACGCCCGCGCAGATGCCCGCGTCGATCAAATGCTCGCGGCCGGGTTCGTTGCTGAGGTCAGGATGCTGCTCGACCGCGGTTATTCACGCAGCCTCCCCGCGATGAGCGGTATCGGCTATAAGGAACTCGCCGCGCATTTACTCGATTCCGTGCCGCTGAATGAGGCTGTCGCAGCGATCAAACACGCGACCCATGACTTCATACGGCGTCAATACACATGGTTCCGTAAGATGGGAGAGCGCGTCCTGTGGCATAATGTTCAGGATGTTGATACGCGGGATTGGGTGCGGCTCTTGGATCGGCTGACCAGCGCATGAATCAGTTTTATCGTTCACGCCGTGGTTCGACGGCGTTTGGCGTGCTCTTGATCGTTGTGCTGTTTGTGCTGGCCGGTCAGAACACGTTCTCGGATCTGTTCGCGAATTTTCTGGTCGATCTGCGGCCAAGCTGCGAGAATGCCCGCGGTGTGACTGCGCGCGAGGCGCACCAGTCGTTGATCGCGCGCGCGGTGTCACAGCGGCGGTCGCCGTTTCGCGTCGAACTTGAGATCGGCGCATATCCCACCACGCCGGAAGAAGCGCTGGTGGTGCGGATCATCCTCACGAACACGTCGATGGGGACGGTGCCGTTCTTACTATCGGGCGGGGTTGCTGTGAACAACCCGGCTATCGACGGGTTCGGCTTGCTCACGACGACCGCGCAGGTGACTGCGCCGGCGAGCACGAACGCGCCGATCCCTGAGAGCAACATCCGGCTGTTGGTGCCGCTGCAGACCTGTGTGCAGTACCTCACGTTGTCGGTCTCCGATCTACAGACGTTCGGGATCAACCCCGGCAGTGTGCTGCGCGCCTATTATCGTAACGGGGCGACCGGTCTGATCCAAACCAGCAACCCCGGCATTTTCGCCGATCACGGGCTTTGGACGGGGGTGGTCGAATCCGCGTCCGAGGCGGTTCCGATCACGTCGTCGGCCAACTAATGGGTTCACCTCAATAATGCTATAATGGATGGAAGTTCGTAATGTGTGATCATTGGCGACACACGGAGAAGATCGAATGTCAGATGCGAAGCGCAGCGCGCCGTCGCTGATCGTGCTGGACGGGCCGAACGCGAATCACGCGTACTCCATTGACAAGAGCGAGGTCGTGATCGGGCGCGAGGATACGTGTGATATCGTACTTAATGAGCGCCAAATTTCACGGGAGCATGTGCGGATTTTTGAGAGTGATGGCCGGTTCTTCATCGAGGATAAGGGCAGCCGGAACGGTACGTGGATCAACGGCAAGAAGCTGGAGAACGCGACGCAAGAACTGTACGACAACGACGAAATTCACATCGCGCTGGCGGTGCGTTTGCAGTTTGTCGGCTCAGGCGCGACCGCGCCGCTGCCGTTCGAGGTGCCGGAGACGCTAAACGGCCGTCTCAAGCTCGACCGCGAAGCCCGGCGTGTGTTCATTCAGGATCAGGAGCTTGATCCGCCGCTGAGCCTGCCTCAATACCGGCTCTTGGAACTGCTGTATCTGCATGCCGGACGGGTGTGCACGCGCGAGACAGTGGTCGAGACCGTGTGGCCGGATGTAGTGGGCGAGGGCGTGAGCGAACAGGCTATCGACGCGCTTGTGCGCCGTCTGCGCGACCGGCTCGCCGAGATTGACCCTGACCATCAATACATCGTGACCATGCGCGGCCACGGCTTCCGACTCGATCAGGGGTGAGGTTTGCGGCGGCTGCTGTGGTCGGCACTTTTCGGAAACAGAACGAGCGCTCCATGATCGGGGCGCTCGTTTGATTTTGTGCTTTAGGGGACTGTCTGATAACGAGCCAATCACACCCGTTCGTAGAACGCCCCGCGCGAGGCCGACGAGACATAGAGCGCCGGCGTCTTGCCCGTCTGCGCATGGTACTCGCGTTCGACGTGCGCGACGAAATCATCCGCGTCTTCGGCCGCGATGAGCGCGACACCACAGCCGCCAAATCCTGCGCCGGTCATCCGCGCGCCGAAACATGCTGGATGGCTGCGCGCGGCCTCGACTATCGCGTTGAGATACTCGGTCGATACCTCGAAATCATCGCGCAGACTGACATGGCTCTCGACCATCAGCGCGCCAAGGCGGCGGGCATCGCCGGCGCGCATCGCCTCGAACGCGTCCAGTGTGCGCTGGTTCTCAGTAATTACGTGCTTGCAGCGGCGGCGCGTCAATGCGTCCAGCTCACCAGCCCGTGCCATGAATGTCTCTACCGACACGTCACGCAGCGCCGCAACGCCGAAGTGCTTGGCCCCCGACTCGCACTGCTGGCGGCGCTCGTTGTACGCCGAATGCACAAGCCCGCGTCGGGTAGACGTGTCCAGAATAACGACGAGCGAGCCGGGTGGAAGCGGCGCGGGACTGACCGCCATCGACCGGCAGTCGATCAGCAGCGCGTTCCCCGCTTGTCCGGCGGCGGAGATCGTCTGATCCATGATTCCGGTTTGCAGGCCGAGCCATTCGTTCTCGACGGCTTGTCCACGCCGCGCCATTTCGATCGGATGCCATGGCCTATCGGCGAGGGCGCAGAACGCGGCCCCTGCCGCCATCTCCAGCGCCGCGGACGACGAAAGTCCCGCGCCAACCGGGATATCGCCTTGAACAATGCCTTGCCACCCGTGCAAGACGATCCCATCACGGGACAGCATGTGCGCCATGCCTTTGACGTACTCGACGGGCGAGTGATCGCTGCGGACGATCTTGTCGATTGGAAACGACGCATCGCGGTTGAGGTCTGCGAAGTAGATCGCGACGTTCGCAGTGTCAAGGCGCGAGAACGCAATCCAGATGCCGCGTTCAATCGCCATTGGAAGCACGAAGCCGTCGTTGTAATCGGTATGTTCGCCGATCAGATTCACACGGCCCGGCGCAAACGCGATCCATTCCGCAGCGTGGCCGTAACGTTCGTAGTACAGCTGCAGCACTGCATCACGCAGACGGCTCATCGTCGTCCCCCAAATAGTGCCGGTCGGACAGGGCTTGGAGTCGTGCCGCCGCCTGCTCAGGCGTGATATCCCGCTGCGCCTCTGCGAGCAGCTCGAACCCGACCATGAACTTACGCACCGTGGCAGACCGGAGCAGCGGCGGATAGAAATGGGCGTGCAGCTGCCAGTGATCGTTCGCATCGCCGTTGAAGGGTGCGCCGTGCCAGCCCATCGAGTACGGGAACGACGTCTCGAAGAGGTTGTCATAGCGGACGAGCAGCGCTTTCAGCACATCGGCCAAGCCGTCCCGCTGTGCTGCATCGAGATCGGGCATGCGGCGCGCTTTCCGGCGGGGGATGACGAGCGTCTCGAACGGCCACACCGCCCAATACGGCACGAGCGCGATCCACTCGGCGTTCACAGCGACGACACGCTCTGGCCGATCTTGTTCTAGCTGCGCATAATCAAGCAGAAGCGGGCTGCCGTGCTTGGCGAAGTAGGCGCGCTGGCGCTCGTCTTCGACACGGGCTTCGTTGGGCAGAAAATCGCTGGCCCACACCTGTCCGTGCGGATGTGGGTTCGACGCGCCCATCGCCTCGCCGCGATTTTCGAATACCTGCACCCATTGATACCGGCCGCCGAGATCCGCGGTCTGCGCGGCCCACATGTCAACGACACTGCGAATCGCCGGAATCGACATTCGGGCAAGCGTCAAGTCGTGGCGCGGCGAGAAGCACAATACGCGGCATGTGCCGCTGACGACATCGGCCTCCAACAACGAATCTGTAAAGCGCTGATCAGCCGGCGCGTCCGGGAGTAGTGCGGCGAAGTCGTTGGTGAATACGAACGTCTCGTGATAATCCGGGTTGACTTCTTGATTGGCCCGCGTGTTGCCCGGACACAGATAACACTTCGGATCGTAACGGGGCCGGGTCTCGGTGGGCGGGCGCTCGACCTGACCTTGCCACGGCCGTTTGGTTCGGTGTGGCGAAACGAGGATATAGTCGCCGGTCAGGGGGTTGAAGCGCCGGTGCGGGTATTCGGACAGAAGCGACTCGATCATCTAAATACCCCCGATGGAGTCCTGCCATTCGGCCATCGTCGCGCGATCCGGACGGGGCAGGTCGGTACGGAACTGCCATGTTTCGACGTGGTCAATCGACTCGCCCGGCTCAAGCCACACCAGCGGGCCGAGCGTCTCGACTTCGAGGAAATATTCGTTTGTGAACAACTCCGCCGAACACCCGAAGTCGGGATAATCCGCGCCTAAGACGACATCAAACTGCTTGATGAAGGTTGCGGCGGGCTGCCAGTAGGCGAGCCAACCGGCTTCGACGAGCGTGCCTATCTTTTGCGGCGGCTGACCGGGAACCCCGTCGAGCATGACGCCCGTCGGCGCGAACGACCAGCGCGGGTCGCCTAAATCCGTATACAACCAGCACACGAGGCCACCAGCGGGATCCAGCGACTCCGAGTGCGGGCGGCGCTCAGGCAGCGGCATGACGGCCCGCCCGCCGAGCGGCATCACGGTCAGCGCCCACGGCGCGACACGAATCGGCCACACGCCGCGATTGATCAGCGTGTGCATCACGATCACCTCTGTACCCCGCGGGGCGAGTGACAGGTCGAGCTGTTTCTCAATTCCGGTTTTGGCATCGACCGAGCGGACTTGAAGCGTGCCGGGTTGATCCAACACGATCTCAACCGGGTCGTTGTCGGGAACATACGTGATGTCGAGGTTTTCGGGCGCGACCCAGAATCGATGTCCGCCCACCAGCTTCCATGCGTCCGATGGTAGTCCGCGCGCAGCGTCATACTGTTCACCGAACAGATTGACGTCCAGCGACGGGCCGTAGTGTAGGATGCGCGGGCCAAACTGCGTACTGACGACCACATCGGCGCTGCCGTTGGTGAGATGAACGCACCCCGGCCAGCCACGGTATTCGATACGTTGAGTCACGATTGAACCACCTTACTCGAGGGCAACGCGCACCGAGGCCGAATGCAGCCGCGGTGTCGTTGCGAGAACGACCGCGTCGCCCTGAGTATGGCGCGATTTGAGATAAACTGCACCTTGTCCGCCAACCAGTGGAAACGACGTTTCCCCGAGGATGTCGGCAGGCCCATCCACCTCAAGCGTTATCATCGCAATCGCATAGGGCAGCACATTTCCGTAATGATCGGTGATGCGGAAGGAAATGCGCGTCATGTCGATGCCGTCCGCCTTGATTGCAGCATCGTCCGCCGTGATCTCCAGCCGCGCAGGGACGCCGTCCGCAGCGACCGACTGTTCGATCACCGCCTTGCCATCCAGATAGCCGACAACGCGCAGGTCGTTCCATGGCTGCGCAAGGCTGATCTCCAGATCCGTGAGCAGGACGGGTGGATGCGGCAGGTTCGGAAACTGCTGGCGGTCAGGATAGAACTTGCCCTGCGGCACGTCTCCAACATACGCTTCGACATAGTCACAGTTAGTGAACACGCGCACGGGCAGGATCGTGCGGCCCTCATCGTAATCCCCGGCCTTCCAACCGCTGGCGATCTGAAGCACGGGCTTGTTCTGCGGCGGTGTCTGGCTGAGATAGGCGTAGGCGGCGTATTTCGGCAGGCGGAAGATGTCCATCACACCGTGATAGCAGATGCGGTCTCCTGCGCCGAACTCCCGATGCGTGTTGTAATCGAACGCGCACCACCCGATTGCGCCACTTACACCGCCCATGCCCCGCGCCCGATCCTGAATCCGTGCATGGCGCAGCGCATGCTCGACCCGGCGGGCGTCGTGATCCCAAGACTTCGTCGGGAACATATGTCCGTTATATTCGGTGACGAGGTGCGGGGTGTGCTCAGGTTCGACGATTGAGTTCGAGAAGTCGTTGAAGGTATAAACATCTTCGAGGAACTCTGAGCCGAGGAAGAAACGGACGCCACCGGTTTGCCGTGTTGGATCGAGGCTGCGAGCGAGGGCGTTCGTTTGTGTATAGAGCTGTGTGTTGTCCCACGATTCGTTGATGCGGACGCCCCACAAGATGATCGACGGGTGGTTATGGTCGCGCTCGATCATCGCGCGGACGTCGCGCAGCGCCAGCGCCTGCCAGTCTTCGTCTCCGATATGCTGCCAACCGGGGATTTCCTCGAACACCAGCAGGCCGATCTCGTCACAGCGGTCGAGGAAGTGCGGCGACTGCGGATAATGGGACGTGCGAACGATGTTCACGCCCAGTTCGTCTTTGAGGATATCCGCGTCCTTGCGCTGCAATCGAGCGGGCGCCGCCGCGCCGATGAACGGGAAGTTTTGGTGGCGGTTTAGGCCGACGAGCTGCATCCGCTCGCCGTTGAGATAGAAGCCGTCATCTTTGAAGCGTGCTTCCCGGAACCCGAAGCGAACCCATTTGCGATCCTGTGTTGCACGCTGTTCGTTGCTAAGATGAACGACCATCCGGTACAGCTGCGGATGCACTGGCGTCCACAGCTCAACGGGCGGAAGATCGCGCAAGGTGATCGTTACTGTCTGTGTGCTTTCAGGCTCCAATGAGACAGCATACGGAGACGGTGTCCATCCGTCCGACTGCTCCGCTCTTTCTTCGCGGCCGTATGCGACATAAATGGACAGGTCACGCTTCTGTGCGCCGACGTTCCGCAGCGTGACGTCAACCTCAAGGTACGGTGCCCCGGTCAGGACATCGCGGGGCTTGACGAACACGTTGTCGATGTACGCCGTCTCAACCAGCTTGAGCGTGACATCCCGATAGATCCCGCCGAACACCAGATAGTCCACGGTGTGCCCAAACGGAGGGATGTCCTTCCGTTCGGTCGAGTCGACAACTACGGTGAGTAGGTTGTCACCCGATTCGTTTAAGTAGTCGGTGATGTCGAGTGTGAACGGGACGAACCCCCCGCGATGCTCAGGGAACGTATGTCCGTTGACGCGCACGGTGGCGGCGGTCATAACGCCTTCGAACTCAAGGTGTGCGCGGCGTCCGTTCAACGGCTCTGTCAGCGTGAAATGCTTGCGATACGTCGAGACGAACTGATACTCCTCATCATCGAAGTTGTGATACGGCAAAATGACGTTCGCATGGGGGACGGTGACGGCAACGAAACTCGAATCTGGCGCCGAGTCTGCCACCTGCTGCGCGCAGTACAGCCAACCCTGATTGAACGGGAACGTGCTTCTCACAATCAGTCCTTTGCAACATAAGCGGCCCACGCCGCAAGGTTCTCGTTACCTGCCTGAGCCGAGCGTCAGCCCTGTTGTCGTGTCGCTGTGCAAAGTGAGGGAAATCACCCGAACACACGAGGGAATCTACCGCCGGGGCAGGCGCGGCACAACGTTGGTCAAGATCTCGTAATTGATCGTGCCCGTGCGCTCGGCAAGTTCATCCGCGGAGATGTATTGGTCGCCCTGCCGCCCGAGCAGCACGGCCTCGTCGCCAATGCCAACCTCAGGGATATGGTTGATGCTCACGATGGTCTTTTCCATACTCACCCGGCCAAGGATCGGGGCGCGCTGGCCGTGCAGCAGCACCTCTCCGAAATTGGGTGATCGCCGGAATCCGTCAGCATAGCCAACGGCAAGGACAGCCACCCGTTCTTCGCGTTCGGTGATGTAGGTATTGCCATAGCCGACCGGATGGCCCTTCGGGAGTGTGCGTACCTGCGCGACTACGGCTTTCCACGTCAGCGCGGGCTGGAACCCGATTGGCACCGGGACTTCGGGCGATGGAGAGTGGCCGTACATCGCGATGCCGACGCGAACCATCGAGAAGTGGTTCGACGGCGACGCCAACGTCCCGGCGCTGTTGGCGGCGTGCACATACTTAAGCTCGAACCCGGTCGCCTTGAGTGGACGTACAACACTGTTGAAGCGTACAACTTGTTCGGCGGTGTGATCCGCGTCGGAGTCGGCCGATGAGAAATGCGTATACAGTCCCTCGATCTCGAGGTAGGGGAGGCTGCGCAGTTGTCGGAACAGCGCCATCGCCTCCTCAGGCAGCAGACCGAGCCGGCCCATGCCTGTATCGACCTTGATATGCGCCTTGACCCGCTGTCCGGCGTCACGCGCGGCATGATCGTACGCCTGCGCCTGTTCAACATCGTAGAGTGTAAGGGTGAAGTTGTGCTGGATCGCGAGCCGAACGCTGTCATATGGCACGTAACTCAAGATCAGCACCGGCGCAGTGACCCCGGCGGAACGCAAATCCTGCGCCTCGAAGACGTTCGATACGCCGAGGTACTCGGCCCCGTTGGCGAGTGCGGTTTGAGCGACTAGGGCCGCGCCATGGCCGTATCCATCCGCCTTGACGACGGCCATCAACGTGACGTTCGGGCCAACCATCTGCTTGAGCAGCTTGACGTTGGTCGCGATCGCGCCCGCATCGACCTCGACCCACGTCGGCCGGCCTGATCCCATCGTGCGGCGAATCAAAGAACGGCGTACGGTAGTCGTCCGGTGATGATCCTGTTTTACCAATCCTTGCGAAATCTCTGCGATCTCATCCTCCGGCCCGCCTTTAACCAGAACGACATCGTTGGACGTTAGGCCAAAACGGCCGAAAAGGGTATTCAGCGCGCTGACGGCGCTGTACGAGTTGTAAACCTGCTGTTGATTGAAGCCCCACTCAATGGCGCTTCGGCTGACGGCCGTCGCGGTAGCACCGTGTGTGATGAGCGCGTCCACGCAGTCGGTGACTTTTTGGCCGATCAGGCGCGGCCCCTGCGATTCGTACTCGCCCTGCGCGTCGAACTCACCGAGGATGGCGTAAACGCTGCCGCGCGTATCACGCACCGATCCCAGCCAGTCAAGCGCAGCAAGCATCGATTCGGTGTTTGACCGGTGCGAGTCATCTACGATCAACGAGTTGTTGATCCCGAGGATCGGCTGCATACGACCCGGCAAGGGTTCAAGCGAGGTGATCGCCTGCAAGGCATCTTCGACCCGTATACCGGCGTGCACGACGGCCACGGCCAGCGCGAACAAAATCGCATACAGGTTGTGTTTGCCCAGCAGCGGACTCCAGCAGCCGAGGTAACGCTTTCCGTCATACAGCAGATCAAAGCCGGTGCCTTGAATGCCGACGATCACGTTGTACGCCATGAAATCGTTGCCGAAGCTGTCGATACTGACGGTGATTGCGGCGGCTTCGGTCGCGTCTTTGGCGCGCCGAGCGTATTCGTCGTCGGCGTTGATGATCGCAAGACCGGTACGGTCGAGGTGGGTAATGATGCCTGACTGGTCTTCCGCCAGCCGTTCAATCGACTCGAACGCGGCCAAGTGCGCGTGATGCACGTTGGTCAAGATGCCGATCTGCGGCGCGGCGACGGCCAGCATCGCCTCAAGCTCTCCGGGATGATCGGTTGGCAGGCGGATCACCGCGTATTGATGTTCGGGCAGCAGAGTCGCCAAACTGACCGGAAGCGCGCTGCGGTTGGCTACGTCCACATTCAGGTTGGAATGCACCTGAAAACGTGTCTTGAGCACGTGTTCGAGCACATAGATGGTGGTCGACTTGCCGGCCGACCCGGCGACGCCGATCAGTGTCGGTTGATACCGCTTGAGGATGAACTTCGCCCATGACAACAGCGAACTTTGGGTATCACGGACGATGATGACGGTGACTGAGGACGTATCGCAGTCGGGCACGCGAGAACACAGCACGCCGGTAACGCCGTTCTGGATGGCGCGCTCGATGTAACGGTGCGTGTCTCCCTGCGGGGTGACGGTAGCAACGAACAGTTGGTTGGGGCCGGTAGGCTGCGGCCCCATGCACAAGCCTGTAAAAATCTGCGAGACAGGTTGACCGTAGAGCTGTCCGTTCCCCGCTTGCAGCAAGTCATACAGGCTGATCATGCGACTTGTCTCGTCCCTCGATTACACTCGCAGTAAGTTGCATCATGGTTATGCGTAATGGCTGCATGGTCACTAACGCGGGATGTACAGCGGCACACCCGCGTAGATCAGGTTCAAGTTCAGCAGACGGTTTGCTTCGGCGATCCGATAGATGTTGACCCCGAAGCGGGCGCCGATCCGGAATAGGGTATCTCCCGGCTGAACATAGTAGTACTGTGCTCCGACGGGCGGATACCACGGCGCCGGGGCCGACTCGAACACCGGCACGCGCAGCCCTTGGTTTGGATAGATCACGCTTGTGGACAATCCGTTCGCGCTCTTGATCGCGTCCACGGTGGAGTTGTACTTCACGGCGATCTCGCTCAACGTATCGCCGGGGCGTACAACGTAGTAGATGGATGTGCCGCTTGCAGGGGGTGGTGAAGACTCAGTGCCCGGCGCCGGGATGACGAGGGACTGTCCGTAGTAGATGGTGTTGACGTTGGCGATACCGTTAGCTGCGGCGATGGCGCCTACACTGGTTTGAAAGCGTGCGGCGATCTTCGCCAGCGTGTCCCCCGGTTGGACGACATAGGTCTGCTGCGCGGACGCGACCGAAACCAATCCCAGCGTCAAGATAAGTACGATACATAATGTCAGTGCGCGACGCCTGTTCATGTGAACCCCCTATGCGTCAACTCTCACCCACTAAAAGTATAACGATAACGCGCCTTAAATACACACAATGGATGGGGTGATGGGGTTAGCGCATCCAAGTCTCGTCGAACGCCGCGCCGCAGAAGCGGCAGTACTGCGCGTTGAGTTCAACCCATGCGCTGTTGCCACAGCTCGGGCAGTAACGCCGTGGGAGGCCATCGGCTAGACGCGTCTCAACGCGGTCGACGTATGGCTTGAGCTGGACGAGAACGGCGCCGAAAAGCCCGCCGCCAGCGCGGGGTTCATTACGAGTCGCGATCCCCACGACGGCATTATCGCGGTTCGTGATCGGCCCTCCGCCGGCATCCCACAGCGAACTGATGTCCGTGCCGAACCATCGCTCGCCGTCGGCGGCAGCGACACAGCGGCCCTGCAGCGGAGTCTGGCCGTAACCGTGGATCGTGATGAACTGGTCGGGCAGAATTTGCGCGCCTGAGTTCACGTCGAGTAGGTTGGACACCGTGTGCGGCGTGTCGATCAATGCGAGGTCGAGGGCCGGAGACGACCATACGACGGTGCCCTGCAGCTGCCGCTGCGGCGCAAGCACGACGCTGACCGTGGTGCACGATCCGACGACGTGGCGCGTCGTGACGACGAGGCCGCTTCCACTGACGAAAAAGCCTGAGCCATCACCGTGCGGGCCTCCTGAGATACCCAGCACTGGGAAGTAGCCATTGAGGTTGGTCTTTGCGGCCCGCGGCGTGCCCGAAAGGGGCGCAGTCGGCTTGGGTGGGGCCATACCGGGCGGCGGGGGCATGGTCGTGCGGCCAAGCCGGCGTGATGCCTCGACGTTGTGCGGGTCGAGGTCGAGCGCCATCATCAGACAGGCGCGCTTCTCCACCGACGTGAAGAACGAATCGGACAGCGTGACCCATGCACGCGCTCGCTGCTCAGGAAGCAGGTTAGCCTGCCGGATGAGCCGGCGCAGACGATCACGCGCGACTTCGGTTCGTCCGTGCTGAAGCTCATAAAGCGCGGCGTCGATCTCACGTTGAATAGGCATCGCTCTCTATCCCATTCTTCTTGACATAGGAATCCGGCATCTCGATACCGAGCAGACTCCACATGCGGTTAACCATGCCGCGATAACGCATTCCCCGGCTGAGCAGAATCATGGTGAGGGGGAACAGCGCCGCGCACAGAATGATCGAACCCATGCCGCCCGGCGTCGATGGATCGGGAGCGGTGTAGCGGAACAGCTCGGGCAGGATATAAAACGAAATCATCGTCAGCAGTCCGGCCGTTGTGCTGATGAAGACGACGCGCCGGTTCTTGTGGAACGACGCCCGGTCAGCGATGTCGACGCCCTGTACGTTCCAGACGATGAGGACGCCGAACAGACAGATAAACTGCGTCACGATCCCGCGCGCGACGTCAAGGTTGGCGTCGTTCATGGCATAGGTCAGGGCAAACAGCACGGTCAGGATCACCGCGCCGATGAACCCGCAGACGACGAGGTAATCCACGACGTCACGGCGGAAGTCCTTGATGAACTTGGGCCGGATGATGCCAAACGCGATAAATGTCGCCGGCATGTTCACCGTGCCGAAGGACGCCCAACTCATCTGAATCGGCGTGATCGGGAAGGGCAGCATCATGAACCCGACAAACACGAACAGCAGGATGTTGTACAGATTTCGCGCCATGAACATCTTGGTCGTACCGAAGATCGTCTGCGTGATCTCGCGCCCCTCGAAGAATGCGCGTGGCAGGGTAGACATCGCGTTGTTCAGAAGCACGATATCCGCGACATCCTTGCTGATCTGCGTGCCGTCATTCATCACGACGGCGAGATTGGACGACTTCAGCGCCGGGACATCATTGACACCGTCGCCGACCATCGCGACATACTCGCCTTCGTGCTGGAGCGCCTTGACGATCTTCTGCTTCGTTCCGGGTTCGATCCGCGCGAATACGCTGCCTTGCCGCGCCGCGACCGCGAAGTCGGCTTCCGTCATGTGTTCGAGTTGGTCGCCGGTGTAGGCATAGGTCGTGTCCATGCCGGCTTGATGCGCGATGGCTCGAACCGTTTCGATGTTATCGCCTGAGATCACCTTTAGCTTGACGTCCAGATCGCGGAACTGCGCTAGTGTGTCCTGGATGTCGTCGCGGATGTGATCGTCCATGATGACGAGCGCGACCGGCATCGCGTGCTGCGTATCCATCACCGAGTCGTCCGGCAGTTCGTTCAACCGCGCGAATCCCAGAACCCGCATGCCTTGCGCGGAGAGTTCGCTGGCCTTGACGAGCGCGTCTTGGTTGGTGATGAGCCGTTCGGGCGCGCCGAGGGCGAGCGTCGTGTCGGCGAACTGGATCGCCCCCCACTTTCGCCCGGACGTGAATGGGATCTCACGCACTTTATGATACCCGTTTTGTGACGTGCTCTGGACGTACGTGCTGACCGCGCGCGCCGTCGAGTTCAAATGGCTGAGGCTCTCCGTATAGGCTTTGAGCATGGGCCGGATTTCGGACTCGGCGTGTCCGTTAAGCGGGATGATCTCGACGACCCGCAGCCGATTCTGCGTAAGCGTGCCGGTCTTGTCGAAGCACAACACCGTGACGTTTGCCATCGACTCGACGGCATTTGTTCGCTGGATCAACGTCTTGTGTCGGCTGATCCGAATCGCGCCGAGCGTGAGCGAGAGCGTCGCCACCAGCACGAGACCTTGCGGAACGAGGCTGGTAATGAACACGACGAGGTTACGCACGGCATCCAGCATGATCTCGCCGCGCAGTAGGCTGGCGACAAACAACATCGGCGACAGCACGAACATCAAAATGATCGTGATCTCTACGATCACGGCGATCTTGTGCTGGGTCGGGGTCAGCGTGTTCTTGTAGGCTTTGGCGATGGTGGAAAGCCGGTTGATGGTCGTCTCCGCACCGACTCTAGTTGCACGCATCACGCCTGAGCCGGCTACACAGAACGAGCCGGAGGTGATTTTATCCTCAGGCAGTTTGAAGACCGCGTCAGACTCGCCGGTCAGCTGCGACTCGTCGACTTCAAGCGAATCGCTGGTCACGACGAGGCCATCTACCGCGACACGGTCGCCCGGCTCAAGCGCGATGAGATCGTCGAGCACGATGTCCTTGATGTTGATCGTCTGTACGGCGCCGTCACGGTAGACGCGCGCCTCTTTAGCCGCCAGCGCCGCCATTTTGTCGAGCTTGCGCTTGGCCTGTATCTCCTGCACCATGCCGAGCAGCGAGTTAGTCACCACACTGAAGCCGGCGAAGAATACCGTAGCGTAGTCCTGCGCCAGCGTGACGATCAACAAGAGCGTAAAGAGCACGAAATTGAACAGGTTGAACACGTTGTCGCGGGCAATCTGCGCGTAGCTTCGCCCCGATCGTGCCTCGAACTTGTTGGTCTGTCCGCGCCGAACGCGGTCAGCGACTTCGGCCGCAGTAAGTCCAGTGTGCAATGGCGCCGATCCCTCTGTGAGTAGTTTGGAACGCCTCGATTGTATATCACAGCGCCGCGACAGACGATACGCGATGCCACATGGACAGCGCGGCGGAACTTTGGTGATTTCACACAAACAGAACGTGGGGCTTACGATTGCAGGGCTTGCTGACCGAAGGTTAAAATCGGGTAAAGAGTGTAAGGAGCCAAAGTGCCCACCTTTCAGGAGTTTGTGGCGTGACGTATCGCGGCGCCTTCATGTTCGTCCTTCACAGCCACCTGCCGTATGCACGCCTAGCAGGGCGTTGGCCGCATGGTGAGGAGTGGATACACGAGGCCGCGGCGGAGACCTACGTCCCACTGCTTGAGACCTTGTACGATCTGGCTGAGGAAGGCGTACCCTACAAAATCAATATCGGTATTACGCCGATCTTGGCCGAGCAGCTTGCCGATCCGCTGATCTTGCAGCACTTCGAGGACTATCTGGACGACCGGATCGCCGCAGCAAGGCGCGATATTTTGTTCTTCAGCGGCCTGCCTGTCGACTCCGAGCTGCCGATGCGTGCTGAGGGCCGTGTCGTCGTCACGGATGAGAAGCAGACGGCGATCGACTCGCGTATCGTGACCGAGCAGCGCGCGGCGGTCGAGGCTGAAGCGGAGGCCGGCGGCAACCCGCCGAGGCCGACGGTCGTGACGACATACGAGCCGGTGCCGACGGCTGAGCCGCACCTGCGCTATCTCGCCGAATGGTACAAGATCCACTACGAGAACGTGAAACGAGCGTTCAAAAACCGTTTCGGCCGCGACATCATCGGCGCGTTTCGTCAGCTTCAAGACGACGGCTATATCGAGATTGTCACCAGCGCCGCCACACACGCTTACCTGCCGCTCTTGGGGCGCGACAGCACGATCTCGGCTCAGATTCATACAGGGAAAGTCTCGTATCAGCGGTTATTTGGGCGGCACCCCCGCAGCTTTTGGCTGCCGGAATGCGCCTATCGGCCAGCGTACTACTCGCGCGGACATCTGCGCGTTGGGCTGGAGACGTTCCTTGCGGAGCAGGACTTCGCGGTGTCCTTTACCGAAGCTCAGACGATCACCGGTGGACAGCCGATTGGGATGGCGGCGGGGGACATCGTCGGCCCCTACGGGCAGATCAAGCGCCGCTACGTAATTCCAGCTGTCAACGACATGCCGAAGCGCGATACGACGACGTTTCAGGCGTATTTCGTGAGCGACAGCGCAGCCGGAGACGGTGCGCTGCATCACTCTGGCGTCGCCATCCTTGGGCGCAACGCCGCGACCGGGCAGCAGGTTTGGAGCGCCAACCTCGGCTATCCCGGTGACTTCGATTATCGAGAATTTCACAAGAAGGCCGGCACGAGCGGATTCAAGTACTGGCGCGTCACGGGCGCGAACCTCGATCTGGCGCTGAAAGACTACTATCACCCGGACTGGGCGGCCTACAAAGTTGAACAGCACGCCGAGCACTTCGCCCACCTCGTCGCCGACCAACTGCGTGAGCACTACACCGAGACCGGCTCGCCCGGCGTTGTCGTCTCCAGCTATGATACCGAACTGTTCGGCCACTGGTGGTTTGAAGGCGTGTTGTGGATCGAGAAGGTGCTGAGGCATTTGGCGGCCGATCCGAACATCGACCTCAAGACCGCGAGCGAATACATTGAAGCTGAACCGCCGACCAGCGTGCTTCATATTCCAGAAAGCTCGTGGGGGGCGGGGGGCAATCACTTCACATGGAACAACACCGACACACGGTGGATGTGGGAGCCTATTCACGAGGCGGAGCTTCGCATGGAGGGGCTGGTCATCCGCTATCCCGACCCCACGCCGGACGAATGTACCGTGCTCAATCAGATTGCGCGTGAGGCGCTCTTGATGCAAAGCTCGGATTGGCCGTTCCTCGTGACCACGGGACAGGCTCGCGATTATGCCGTTCAGCGCTTCAATCAACACCTCGAACGGTTTACGAAGCTGGCCGACAGCTTGGATCGCAAACAACCGGACGTCGCGCTGGCAGAGCAGTATTTCGAACTCGACAAGATATTCCCGGACATCGACTATCGATGGTTCCGCGCCCGCGAGTAAGACTCTACGCCTGTTTGGCCTGCCTGCTGATCGCGGTCTGCACGGGTGTCGCGGCGGCGCAAGAGGCGGATTCCGCCACCACGACGGTGATTCTACCCGGCACGGAGGTGACTGGTGTCATCAGCGCCGGCGCCTTGTTCGACGTGTGGCAGTTTGAAGGCCGCGCCGGTGAGGAGTACCGCGTCGAGATGACCGGGGCCGACGGGCTAGCGCCGCTGGTTGGCCTGCGCAATTCAACCGGCGATATTGTGGTCGCGAGCAATATCTTAGCGGACGGGTCAATCGCTGACTCCGAGCCGAACGGATCGGCGCTGCTCCTGTTCGAGATTCCCGCCGATGGATCCTACGCGCTAATCACCACACGCGCTGGCGCATCGACCGGCACCACAACCGGATCGTACACGCTGCGCTTCGACCTCGTGCGCCAGCCCGAACCCACCCCGGACACGCAAGCCGACGTCACGTTTCGCTGTGGCGGCGATGTCCTGCCGGCGGCCGTGGCCCTCGTCGTAGGCGATCAGAGCGAGAAGGGCGACGGGTTGACCGTGTCCGTGTTCGGGCTGGACGGGTTCGTGCCAGCGGTGCGTTTAGATCAAGGCGACGGCCAAGCGCCGTGCGCGGACGAATCTGCGTCGTTGACGCCGGACGAGTGGTTTATCGCCAGCCTGCCGAATAACACCGAGATTACGATTGACGACTCGAACAACGAGGCTTCCGCCCTGCTTCGTCATGAGTTCGGCGACACCCCCGTGCCTGTCACCCTCACGATCGGGGCGCGAGACGCGCTTTCCGGGGCGCTGGTTGTCGTTGTCGAGGGGCTGGCTATCGAGCGCGAAGGGGATACGGACGCAGTTAAGATTCAGCCGGGGCCGCGAGCGCGCAGCAGCACCGTGACGGTATGGATGCTCAAGGATGGATTCTCTCGCCTCGACCCGCTGATCGCACTGGCTGACGGGCTGGCCTGCGCCGACGTTGGGCTGCGGACATGCGATACGGCGCTGCGCGGGGCGTCGGTGTCATTGCATAACGGCGCTGAGACCGTCTGGCAGACCGACCGGCTTGACAGCGTGGGACGATTGACTCTCGACGAACTAGCTGGCGTCGAAGCGGTGCTGTCCAGCGGGAATCCGCGCACGACGGGCGGCTATACACTGGTCATTTATGTCGAACTGTCCGCCGAGCATTGAGGCTGTGTGATGAACGTCGTTGTGTTCTAGGCTATACTTTGTGATATGTTGTATTCGGTCAAGAGACCACAACGCCATTTGCAGCATTTGTCGAGGAGCAGGTTGTGAACTGGCTCATCGCTGAAGACGAAGCCGATATTCGGAATTTAGTCGGAATCATGTGCACGGTGTGGGGACACACGCCGATCACGTTCGAGTCCGGCCAGAAGGTCTGGGAGTGGCTGGATCAGGTCGAAGCCGGTGACATCACGACCGGCCTGCCTGACTTCGCCCTCATGGACATTCGGATGCCCGGCCGGCGCGGCAGCGAGCTTTCCCAGCGTATGCGCTCGATTGAAGCGTTGAAAAGCATCCCGATCGTCTTGATGACGGCGTTTGTCTTGGGTGAGGAAGAGATCGAACACATCAAGCAGGAGTACGGCGTCGATCACATCATCAACAAACCACTTCCAGACTTCGACCGGTTGGGTACCGTGCTCCACGACATCATCAAGCAGAAGCAGGAGGCGTAATTGGGCGGCCCGGGCGATCCACCTGAGATCGTGCGAGTCGAGGGGATTGGCGAGAACACCGGCAACCTCTTTGAACGCTTGTTGGGCGGAGTCAGACAAGGATCGAAGCCCGGACGCGCGTCGATCGACAAGCAGCGTCTCTTGGAACTGCGTGCCGACCGGCTGAGCCAAACGCTGCGCGACAAAGAGCAAGACCTGGAGCGTTTGCGCGGGGCGCTGAACTCCCTAGAAGACGGCGCGCTCGTGCTTGACGCGGACGGTGGCGTAGTCTTTATGAACGGGCCGGCGCGCGACCTGATCGGGTTCGCGGAAGACCTGTACAGCAGCGAGTTCGGCATGGCGCTCAAGGGGATCCGGGCGCGTGCCGCGGACACAGGCGGGGTCACGCCCTCCGACCATCCTGAGCGCCTCGACATCGGTGGGCAGTCGCTTGTGCTGCGTACCGCGGCCATTACCGGTGACGAGGGGGTGGCCCTCGGTACCGTCGTCTTCGTGCGCGATCCCAACAGCGATCAGGTTTCCAAGCAGCTTCGTAATCACTTTCTGACGTCAATTTCGCATGAGCTGAGAACGCCGATGCAGGCGGTCAAAGGCGCGGCGGATCTGCTCATCGGAAAGGTGCAGGACGACATCCGCGCGGCACAGCTTGTCGAAACGCTGGCCCATAATGTCGATGTCCTCGACCGGATGGTCGTCGAAATGCTCGATCTGGCGGAGATGGGCGCCGGCACGTTTCAACCGCTGGTGGGGCCGGTCGACTTGCCACGGCTCATGTCGAGCATTTTACATGGGATGATGCCGGACATTCGCCAAGCGCAGCTTGAGGTGCGGTTGATGGTGCGTAACGCGGCCGCGCTGGAGTTCGAGGCGGACGAGGCGCGCCTGCGGTGGGCCGTCGGGCACCTTCTGCGTAATGCCATCCAGTACACCGAACCGGACGGCTGCATCTGGGTCGCCGTCGGCTTGGATGACCTCGCTGGCGAGTCGATCGCCGTCGACATCGTTGACACCGGCGTCGGCATTTCTGACGATGATCTGCCGCGAATTTTCGACCGCTTTTACCGTGGGACGGCCGTTACAACCGACGGTTCGCGTATCGAGCCGCGCGGGCTGGGACAGGGGCTGTTCATCGTGCGCGAGGTGGCGGCTGTACACGGCGGGACGGTATCGGTCGAGAGTCAGGTCGGGCGGGGCAGCAGTTTTACGATTGTGCTTCCGCGCCATTACTTTAATTGATCGCAATACAGGGGTGACACGTTACGATGACCCAACCATGGACATCCGATCATGTTAAGCGCGTGCTTGACGAGCTGGCAAGCGACATTCAGATCACGCATTTTTCCGAGTCGACCGCTACGTCACAGCTTGCGGCCGAGCAGATCGGGTGTGAATTGGGGCAGATCGCAAAGAGCATTCTGTTCATGGTCGACGGACAGCCGGTGCTTGTGATCGCGTCGGGCGATCAGCGCATCGACGATCGTAAGCTGGCCGCTCGGTTCGACGTGTCGCGCAAACGCGTTCGCACGGCGACAGCCGACGAGTGTTTGGCGATTACCGGCTACCTCCCCGGCGGCGTTCCCCCGTTCGGACACAAGACGCCCGACCTCACGCGATTTGTCGATCAATCACTGGGGCGCTATGCATTGGTCTATGCGGCGGCAGGCAGCAGCACCTCGATCATGCCGGTCGCGTATGAGCGACTTGTCCATCTCGCAGGAGGGCAGGTCGCCGATTTCGCCAAAGACAACGGCACGGGCGACGCTCAAGCCTGACGCCCGAAGTATCCGAAGATACAGCGAAGCACCTCAAGTTCACTCGTCGGGTTCTCGCGCCCAACGTCTAGCTTCTTGGTGTGGTTATTCGCCTCAAGCAACCCGCTGTTGCTCTCCGCGCCGATCTCTGGAATCAAGCGTGAAAGCTGGACGAGCATCGACGCACGTTCGTTAATCATCTGCCGCGCCTCGTCATCCTGCACCAGAACCATGCTGTCGATCTCGGCCTTGACCGCGCGCGCCGTGACGTTGGGCGGCGATGGGCGCGTCAGTCGAACGACGAAAGCCAGTGACGTGATGACGGCCTGTTTCAACGCCTGTTTATCCGGCACCCCGAACGGCTGGCCGGGTGGGAGGCTCGGGTTGTTGAACGCGGCGCTGCTCAAGGCTACGCCCATCGCGCGCAGAATGTCGAAGCTGGTGGTCAGGCGATCCTCACGCGGGCGGGTCGCTCGTTTCAACTCGGTCGCCGCCGCCAGCGCTTTAATCAAGTCGAGCACCGCCGCGCGGATTTCGGTGCGATCGGCTTGGCCGAGCGCACCGGCAAGGCCCGAAAGCATCGACTCGACGTGTTCGGCCTCAATTTCGTTCCGGTCGATAAACATCACGTTGAGCGCGCCAAGCAAGCGCCATGTGATCGCGGCGCTGCGCAAGAACGTGGCGAGATCCTTGCCCGACATCAGGTGATAGATATAACGTGTGATCTCGAACTGCGCGCCGCGATCAAGCCCGAACTCGCGCGATAGATAGGCGAGGATTTGGGGGTGCTCGCGGGCAGGCGCGCTGCGCACGAACGTCCGCAGAATCGCCATGCCGTCGGCCTTTTCGAGCGCAGGCTTGGTGCATGCGGCCACCAGCTGCCGCGCCGCGTCGACGAAACTGACTTTCTGCTTTTCGGCCGCAGCGCCGAAGTTGAGGGTGGTCTCGGCGGCTGATGCGGCGTTGTTGGTCATCAGCATGTAGGCCACAAGGCGCGCCAATGACAGCGTTGGAAGGACGCTCACGATGTCCGGCGTGGCGCGGATAATCGTGATGACGTCGGTAGCGACGACATCGACCGGCGGGGACGGCGTGCGTTCAACCAGACTGCCGAGCCGGCCATGGCTAACGGCGCGCCGACGATCCCCTGTTCGTTGAGGGCCGCGATGGCATTGGGGATCTCCTCGGCGGGGATCGGCGTGTCAGTGAACAGCCGTTCCACGACGCGCAGATATAAAAGCTGCTTCTCGCCGACGTACAGTGTCTTGGACTGCATCCGGAGCTGCGTGCCGAGCGCCGCGTAGTCGCCGATTGCCAGCTTGATGCGCAAGAGCTGGAAACTGCCTTGCTGACCAAGCACCTCCAGCTGATCGGGGGTGAACCCGTCCGCCACCTGCCCGATGTCGGCGCGGGTGTGATCGTCGGCTTCGAGCGCAGCCTGCGTGAGCGCCGACAGCACGTCGGTTTCCAGTAGATCGAGGCGGTCATACTGTCTGGCCCAGAGCGCGAACTGGGCGATCAGGCGCGCATCGAGGTGTGACCCGAAAGCCCGCGCCGCCTTCAACAATACGCCGGGAGGCGCATGACCGCTGTCCGGCTTGAGCACATTCAGGAACGTCGCCACATCCTGAGGCAGCAGCCCCTGTATCGACGGCGCGCTGAGGAACTGGCGCGCGTTGTCGGCATCCATCAGGTCGGCGACCATCAGGAATAGATCGTTGGCGAGATCCGACCCCTTGGACGCGAATGGCACGAGGGTTTCGAGCAGGGGGCGGCTGACCTCCCGCAAGTTAGCGATCCGTGCCGTTGCGATCAAGTCCGGGATCAAGCTCGATAGGCCCGACAGATCGTGTGCTTCGGCGAGCGCGCGCGAACCCATCAGGGCGGCTCGCTGCGCAAGCTGCTGCCAGCGCAATCGTGACGGGAGTTCGACGTCCTTCGCCAGCCAACGCGTGACCAGCCGGTAGACGTCCGGCGCTTCGCCCTTATGACATGCGGACGCCAGTTGGATCAGCGCATCGCGTTCGAGTTCAGGGAACTTGACGAACAAGTCCGCGACCGGATCCGCATCGGTCACGGCGTGCATGACCAGCGCCAACTGGAGCAGATGGCGCGCATACGCCGCGCGCAGCGAGTCGGATAGCGTGGGGTCGGTACGCAGGATCGTGGACGCGTCCTCATGGCTAACGGGCTGTCCGCTCAATAGCGCTTCATCTACCTTAAGCCGGTACGAACCGTAGGCCAATGCGTCGACAAGGCGGTGTCCTTGACTCAAATACCAGCCCGCGGCTGGGGTCATCGCCGTGGTGCGCTCGATGACGAGGCTGGTGTCGAGGCGAAGCTGGCTCATCACGAACCGCGCATAGTCATCCCGCAGCGGCACGCCGAACGTCTGGCCCGATGCCCAGTCAAAGCGCACGACATCAGGAGAGCTGACCGGCTCGCGCGCGAAGCACACCTGACAGTCGACGTCCTCGTGCGTCGCGGAGTCCGTAGTGAATGTGACCGCGAAGCGCACCGATGGCGGCAGCATAGCCAATAAGCCGTCGACCAGCTTGAGCCGTTGGGCGACGTCGGCAGGCGCGTTCTGTACAACGAGCCGCACGCCCTGAATAATCGCGGCCATCATCTGTTCGACGCTGTCCATCCGGTTGCCGGCGATCGACAGCAGGGTCAGCATGTCTTCCGTTTGCTGATCGGGTGTGATCGGCACGAGGTTCGTGAGGGCAATCGGAAGCAGTTCCGGCATATGGCCGGCGACGTTCGGGGACGTGGTATCCAGAATGCCGACCAACGCCCGCAGGTTCCCTTGCATCGCGCGCAGGGTGTCCGACGGCAAAACGATGTAGTGCCCGAGCGGCTTGCCGTCTGTGTTTCGCATCACATGGACGGCGAAGAACTGCCCGCCCACGCCATCGCGCAGCAGCGTCAACGACTGCGGCATCTCGGCGGCCGATAGGGGATAGCGGTCGGTCAGCCGCGCGATCAACTCCTGAGTCACCTGCGCCGTACGGGCTGCTACCTTCAAGCTGCCTTTAGCGTCTCCACGAGAAGTGGCGAGGGAGATGTAGAAATGCTCCAGCGTATTGCGCACCGCTGCCATGAGCAGTCCCTTCAGTTCAGTTCGGGATACGGCTGTGCGTCGCCCGGCGATTATAATTCATCGAACTATTCTAACCCAAACCGGGGGGACGGATGACCGAAGTACGGGCACTATCGTCGGGGCAGGTCGCGCGCGCGGCCCTAGTAGTACTGTTGGGCTTCCTTGCCAGCGGTGTCTTGGGCGTAGTTCGCACGGCGGCCTATTCGGCCAGCTTCGGCGCGTCGGCTGAACTCGATATCTTCTTTGGCGCGCAGCGTATCCCCGAACTGCTGTTCACGCTGGTGGCCGGCGGGGCGCTCGGCTCGGCATTCATCCCGGTCTTCACGCGCTATCTTGGGCGAAGCAGCGCAGACGCGTGGCGGCTCGCCTCGGCCGTGATGTCGTGGTCGACGGCCGCGACCGGACTCTTCGGCCTCGTGCTGGCGATCACGGCGCCGCTGTATATGCCGATCCTCATTGCTGACGTGCCACCGGAGTACCAGCAGCTTGCGGCGCATCTCGCACAATGGATGCTGATTACGACCGTCATCTTCTCTGCCAGCGGGTTGGTGATGGGGATCCTAAACGCTCATCAACAATTCACACTGCCTGCGCTGGCGATCAGCATGTACAACCTCGGTTTGATCTTCGGCGCGCTGGTGCTCACGCGGATCATCCCGACCGACAGTGGGCCGTTCGCTTATGCGTCTCAAAGTGGGGCAAACGTGTATGGCCTCGCGTTTGGCGCGATCCTCGGTGCGCTGATGCACCTTGCCGTTCAGGTTCCGGGCCTTGTGCGTGTTCGCGCGAAGATTCGGCCGCTGCTGCGGTTCGACGTCGAGGGCAGCGGGCATGTGCTGCGTCTGATGCTGCCGCGCGTGCTCGGCTTGGCGGTAACGCAGATCAACTTTCTCGTGAACGTGTTTTTTGCGACGCGCATGGCCGAAGGCAGTAATTCCGCGATGAACGTCGCATGGTTTATGATGTTCTTCGCCCTCGGCGTCATTGCGCAGAGCGCCGGCACCGCCGTGTTCCCAACGCTGTCGAAACTTGCCGATGAGCGCGATTTCGACGGGTACAGCGGCCGGCTTGCCGATGCGCTGCGCGGTGTGGCCTTCCTCGCGATACCCGCGTCCGTCGGGTTGATCGTGCTCGGCGGGCCGGTGATTGCGCTGCTGTTCGAGCGCGGGGAGTGGACGTCTCAAGCGACACAGGCGACGGCGTGGGTGCTTGCGTTCTTTGCGCTCGGTATGATCGGGCACGCGTTTCTGGAGCTTCTGTCGCGCGCGTTCTATGCCTTAGGCGATACGCGAACGCCGGTGGCCGTCGGTGTGGTGTCGCTTGTTGCGAACATCGTGCTCAGCATCGTGTTCATCCAATTCGTCGGCGATCCGTCCAGTATTGAGCGCACGCCCGCCGCCGGCCTCGCGCTTGCAAACTCGGTCACGACGCTGCTCGAAGCCGCGCTGCTGTGGCTGCTGTTGAGCCGGCGCGTGCTTCAACTTCCGACGCGGCGCGTGCTGGGAATGGTCACACGATCGGGCGCTGCAGCCCTTGTGATGGGAGCCGTAGTCGCTGCTGCGGCGGCGCTGCTGGGCGGCCAGCGCATGATCGTGATTGTGACGGGCTGCGCAGTACTCGGGGGCATTGTATACTTCGCCGCCGCCCAACTGTTCGGCGTGCACGAGGCGCGGTCGATCGCCGCGTCGATCATCCGCCGTGTGATCCGCTGAGATTAACGCCGGAACAGCACCACCGGATCCATGCGGTTGGCGATCATACGGCCGGTGCTGGTCTCGTTGGGATTATTCCACGCGCGAATTTCGAGATGCAGATGGGTGGCCTCGCTGTTGCCTGTGTTTCCGCATCCTCCAACTCGTTGGTTCGGCTGAAGAACCTGCCCGACCTGCACGTCGATCTCGCTCATGTGCGCGTAGATCGTGAAGAGGTGATAGCCGGTGAGGTTGCGCCGCTGAAGCTCGGCCCGTGTCGACGCGGGAAGCTGGTCATGCAGATAGCGCACGACGACGTAGTTCCCGTAGCCGAACCCCCATGCCGGGTCTTGAAGCACGGCCGGATCGTTCAAACGGCGTCCTTGTGACAGGACATTGGGTTGCGCGGGTGTGCATGCAGTGCAGCGTGTGACCTGCACGACCAATCCGCCGTTCGGGCCAGCCAACACCGGCTCTCCGGTCGCCGCGCCGAGATCCCATCCGTAATGAATCGCGGTGAAGTTGGGATCTGTGTTCCAGTCGCGCACCCACCATGAGCGCTCCATCGGGGCCGGGTAGGCGTCATGGTAGGCCAGCCCGAACGGCTCGACATCGCCGACATACCGCAGCAAATCCTCACGGATCCAGCCCACGGTACCCTGCGCTTCGACGTTGACCCATTTGAAGCGGCTTGCGCGGTTGTGTTCCGGCTGGGCGCCGATAATCCGACAGCGTGTTCGATGTGGGAAGCGCCCGACCGGCTCGAATACCGTTCCAGCGCCACGGCGAACGTTGACCCCATCACGTCCCATAGTCAGCGCGTAGCCTTCCTCGCCAGACGGTGCAGGCTCAGGCCGCGCGGGTTCGGGCTGGGGTTCGGCGGGTTCTGCGGGTTCAACCGGCTGAGGGCGTGATGGCGCTGGTGGGGTGACCGGAGTGCTTGGCGCTGGCGCGACTACGGAGCGCGCTAGCATAAATGCCTGTGTGCGCTGTGGGATGAAGCCGTAGCCGAACGCCGATCCATCGCCTTCGATGCCGATCAGGTCGTCACGCACCCAGCCACGGCGGCCAGCGCCAAAGTCCAAGTTGAGCCACTGGTAAACCTTGCCGTCCTTCGCGCTCCCTGTAGAATCCGCCTCAACAGCGAGGACTTCCGCCTGCGAGCCGACTGCGATGCGAAACAGCAGTGAGTTGATGATCGCGGGGCCAGTACGCACGTTGATCTCACGAATAGCCGGGAAGTCAAGGTTGCCGAGGACAGTGGCGACAAAGTTTGCCATTGAAATGCACCCCCCACGCAAGGTTGTCTGTTCCGAATCATACACCAAGTTTGATAGCGGGGCGGCACGACGGCCTACCGGTAGGCTATACTACGACGTGTGTTCGAGCAACGATGCGAGGACTCATTTTGACCAGCAATCAGAAGAAGTTGATCCAATATCATCTCGCCCGGCTTAAGGATCGACGCCCCGAAGCGCGTCTTGAGGCGATCAACGAACTGACCGAACTTGGCGACCGTGACGCGCTGCCCGCGCTTCAGGCGTTGTTTGAGACCGACCCGGACATCAGCGTTCGCCGCGCGGCGCAGCACGCTGGCCGTTTGATCTATCTACGAACGCTGAAATCGTCTGAAGGTGAATAGCGCTGGACATATTGACTTTGTAACGGTTACGGCATAATCGACTCGGTTGACGTGCGGCCCACGCAGAATGTAGGAATCGACATGATTGAAATCACGCTTCGGGCAGGGAGCTTGGAGGCCACGGAAACGGATGCACTTGTCGTACTGGCGCCGTCCGGCGCGCAATCGGCGGACTCCTTTGGCGCAGGTGCGATCGACGCGATTCTTGGCGGCCTCATTGGCCGACTTCTCAATGCAGGCGACTTTACCGGCAAGGCCGAGCAGGTCGCCGTTTTATATCCGCCGGAATCGGCTGCGTTCAAGCGGGTGGTATTGGTCGGAACCGGCAACGGCGATGTTCCACTGGCGGAGCGCATTCGACGCGCCGCTGCGGTGGCCGGGAAGTGCGCGCAGGATGTGGGCGCGAAGCACGTGGCGATCTGCGGGTTGCCTGATCCCGTCGAAGCCACTACGACGGCGGTCGCTGAAGGGTTGATCCTCGGCCTGTACACATTCGACAGCATGAAGTCGAAGGCGGCGGATCAGAGCAAGATCGAACATGCCGTGATCGTATGCTCCGGGGACGTGATCGCAGAGGCCGAAGCGGGTTTGCGGGTTGGCATGGCGCTTGCTCGTGCGACGTCACTGGCGCGGGACTTGGCGAATCTACCGCCGAACGTGTGTACGCCCGCTTATCTCGCCGAGATCGCGGTTCGGATCGCCGGAGAGCGTGGGTTGCAAGTGGAGGTGTTGGAACGCGGCCAAATGCAAGCGCTCCAAATGGGCGCGCTGCTGGCTGTCGCGCAGGCCGCCCACAATCCCCCACGGTTCATCGTATTGCAGCACAACGCGCACCGTTCCGCCGAGTTGGATACGCTTGTGCTTGTCGGCAAGGGCGTGACGTTCGATACCGGCGGATACTCCCTGAAGACGCGCGACGGCATGATCGGGATGAAGGGCGATATGTCGGGCGCCGCGGCGGTGTTGGGGGCCATGCAGGCCGTCTCGGAACTGCAAGTCGAGAAGCACGTCGTGGGCATCATCCCCGCCTCGGAGAATCTTGTGGACGCCGCGGCGTACCGCCCTCAGGATGTCATCACGGCATCGAACGGCAAGACGATCGAGATCATCAGCACCGATGCCGAGGGACGTCTGCTGCTGGCCGATGCGCTGGTGTACGCCAAGCGGTTCGCGCCTGACGCTGTGGTCGATATCGCCACGCTGACCGGATCGGCGGCCGCTGCGCTTGGTGGGGTGTATTCGGCGGTCTTCGCGACGGATGCGGAACTGCGCCGTGCGCTCGAGCACGCGGGCGAGACGGTTTTCGAGCGCGTGTGGCCGATGCCGATGGCGCCCGAATATCGCAAGCAAATCGACAGCGATACGGCGGATATGCGCAACAGCTCGACGATCCCGAAGGCCGGCGCAAGCGTCGCGACCATGTTCCTTGCCGAGTTCGTCGATTATCCGGTGTGGGCGCACGTGGATATGGCCGGCACGTTCGTCGATTCCGGGGCCAGCGCGTACATTCCGGCGAAAGGTATGTCAGGATACGGGGCGCGTCTGCTGACGCAATTCGTCATTGAATGGACGACACGTAAGGGGGTCTAGACGTGGCAACATTTCTTGGAATCGACATCGGCGGCTCCGGGATTAAAGGGGCTGTCGTAAACGCGGCCGACGGGGAGTTGGTGTCGGAACGGCTGCGCGTCGATACACCGCAGCCCTCGACACCACCCGCGGTCGCTCAAGCCGTGAAGACGCTGGTCGAGATGGCGGCGTATTCAGGGCCGATCGGCTGCACGTATCCCGGAATCGTGAAGAATGGCACTATGCTGTCCGCCGCGAACGTGGATGCCGGCTGGATCGGATGTGACGGGCAGACCTTATTCAATAACGTCGTGGGAATGCCGTTTATCGTCCTCAACGATGCTGATGCGGCGGGTGAGGCCGAGATGGTCTTCGGCGCCGGAAAGGGTAAGATGGGCGTCGTCATCATGCTCACCTTCGGCACCGGAATCGGCAGCGCGCTGTTCCTCGATGGCAAGTTGGTGCCGAATACGGAGTTCGGCCATTTGCACATGGGCAGCAAGATCGCCGAGGCGCGCGCATCGGCACGTGTCAAGGAAGAGAAAGACCTGTCGTGGTCGAAGTGGGGGAAGCGCGTCAACGACTATCTGACTCATCTGGAACGGATCTTCACGCCCGACATGTTCATCATCGGCGGCGGCATCAGCAAGCGATTCGACCGGTTCATCAAATACATCAAGATCAACGCGGAGATCGTGCCCGCGCACTTCTTCAACGACGCCGGAATTGTGGGCGCGGCGATGGCCGCCGCGGCGCGGTTCCCGGATACAAGCGCCGGCAGAAAGCAGCCCGACCCGAAAGGCAGGTCAGGCTAGAGGGGTGAAGGTTCCCCACTGCCGATTCGTATAGACCAGCGGCGCATCGTCAAACACGGTGGCGGCCGCGATCTCGCCAATGAAGATCGTGTGATCGCCAGCTTCGATGGTTCGCGCCGTGTGACAGTCGATCCACGCCAGCGCGCCATCGAGAAGCGGTGAACCCGTGACGAGCGTGGAATACGCGATGCCGTCAAAGCGGTCGACGATGTCTGGAATCTGGCCGGCGAAGCGGCGTGCGATTTCACGTTGAGCTGACGACAGGATATTGACGGCGAAGTGGCCGGCCGCGAGCAGCATGGGGAGCGCCGCGGTTCGGTGGCTGATGCACACAAGAATTAGCGACGAGTCGAGGCTGACGCTTGAAAACGAGCTGACCGTCAGCCCGTGATGCTGTCCCTCGTGTGTGGTGGTAACGACGGTGACTCCGGAAGCCCACTTGGTGAGCGTATTCCGAAATAGTTCCGCGTCTATTCCCATGAAGTCTTCGTGCCCTCGTTGAGTATGGCGGGATGGCTGTGGCCTGTCGACTATACCCGACCACGATTCGCGATACCAATTCCCTAACCTGACCAATGACGGCTAACGTCCCGACGCGGCTTGTGGCAGAATGGGGCGTGCCGCGTTGAGGTTATGCGTACTCGCCGCAGTATCCGTGTAAAATCTGTCGATCGCGATATCGCTTGTCGAGACCTGTCCATGACCGCACGTCCAATGTATTCAATCGTTGCCCCCGTCTATAACGAGGAAGGGAATGTCCCGCGCCTCGTATCCGAGGTGGCTCGGGTTATGGAGTCGACCAACGAGCCGTGGGAACTGATCCTCGTCAATGACGGGAGCCGCGACAAATCGCTCGATGAGATGCGCGCCGAGGCCGCGAGGAATCCGCGAATCAAGATCGTCAACTTCGCGCGCAACTTTGGTCATCAGGTGGCGGTGACCGCCGGGATCGACTTCGCGACGGGGCGGGCGGTGGTGTTGATCGACGCCGACTTGCAAGACCCACCTGAGGTCATCCTTGAAATGATCGAACGCTGGAAGGCGGGCTACGAGGTGGTGTACGCGGTTCGCTCAGAACGCAAAGGGGAGTCGTGGTTCAAGCGTGCGACGGCCAAGCTGTTCTACCGCGTGATATACCGCATCACCGATGTTCATATCCCGTTGGATACCGGTGATTTCCGGCTGATGGACGAGCGCGTCGCTCATGTGCTGCGGACGATGCGTGAACACAACCGTTTCATTCGAGGCATGACAAGCTGGGTCGGGTTCCGCCAAACGGGTGTGCAGTATGTGCGCGAAGCCCGTACGATCGGCGAGACCAAGTATCCGCTGCGCAAGATGATGCGGTTCGCGTGGGATGCCGTAACCGGCTTTTCGTTCTTCCCGCTTCAGGTGATGATCTATGTCTCATTGGCGTTGGGCTTGCTGGCTGTGCTGGCGATCCCGATCATCGCACTGCTGCGAATCAGTTTGGGGCCTGATTTCTTCGGCGGCCAAGCGACGACGATTGTGGTGCTTCTGCTGATCGGCAGTTTTCAGCTCTTTTTCCTGTTTGTGCTCGGGCAGTATGTCGCGCGAATTTATGACGAGACGCGCGGACGGCCGCTGTATGTGGTAGCATCTACAGAGAATGTCGAGCCAGACAAGGACTCGGGGAGAGATCAACCATGAGTGACCTCCCGGACGATCTGAAGCGCGATATCGACCTTTATCAGCAGCTGGTGCAAACGTATGAAGCGCTGGACGCTGAAATCGACGACCTTCTGGCATCCTACGGCGGCGCCGTGGATCAGATGAACGGCAGTGATAAGGCGAAGTACCGTGCGCTGTTCCGCCGGCGTGACGAGGCGCTGAACGAGATGCGCGTCATGGAACTGGATCTCATCGACTCAGAAGACAATCCGTGATCGATCCCGACGAGCGCGTCCTTGTTTGCGTAATCAACCGCAAGCGCGATTTCGCGCGCCTGCGTGATGAACGGTGGTATCGAATCCCGGCCGGGCAGTTTCCTGAAGGCATCGAGGCGGCGTATCTTGCCTTCTTCTTCAGCCGGGCATTCGGCGCGTTGAACGGCGCGGTGCACTGTTACGCGCGGGTGACGGGGATCGAGTTGAGCTATCGCAGTTGGGTGCTGCCGGACGAACAAGACCATCCGCGCGCACAGGCCGTTTACTATCGCGTCGCGCTTGGCCCGGTTACTCGCAAACATCCACCCGTTTCTAACCCGGCGAAACATCGCATCTCGTTTATTCGTACCCGCTGGGATTCGTTTCAGGCGGCGCGAACCGTGGACGATCTGTACTTACGCTTGAGGTGATGGCGTTAATCAAAGGCTGTCCGCGGACGGTCTATAATGGTGGAGTTTACGACAGCAAGCGAAGCGTCATTTGAAAGGATAATCATGATCGAAAGTGACAGCGGTATCATGGTCACTGTGGCAGTTATTGGCGGCACGGGCAAAGAAGGCGGTGGGCTGGCGGTTCGCTGGGCGCTCAACGGGTATCGCGTGCTGATCGGTTCCCGCGATGCGCAAAGGGCGGCGGCGCGCTGCGAGGAATGGAACCAAGAACTGGGCGGCGACTACCTGACCGGTATGGCGAACCCGGACGCCGCCGCGGCCGCGGACATCGTCGTCGTGTCAGTGCCGTTTGACGCGCAGCCTGAGATCGTAGAGTCGATCAAAGCACAGGCCGCCGGCAAGATCGTCGTGGATCTGACCGTACCGCTGAAACCGCCTCATGTTCGCACCGTGTTCCTGCCAGAAGGCGGCGCCGCCGCGCTTAACACGCAGCGCATCCTCGGCCCGACCGCGCGGGTTGTGGGCGCGTTTCACAACGTCAGCGCGGGCAAGCTCAAGGATCCAAGCGCTGAGATCGACTGTGATGTGCTGGTATGCTCGGACGACGCCGACGCGAAAGTGGATGTCATCCAATTAGTCGAAGCGGCGGGGATGCGCGGCGTCGACGCCGGCCCGCTGGCTAACGTTGTCGCGGCTGAAGCGTTGACCCCTGTACTTCTGCATATCAACAAGGCCTACGGGATCAAGACGGCGGGTATCCGAATCACAGGACTGCCCTCGTGAGCGATCGGCGCGTGACGTTATGGTCGGTACCGGGTATTCCACTGATTCAAGCGGGAGATGACCTTGCTGAGTTGATCGTCGACGCAGTACAGCGGGCCGGGGAGCACCTGCACACCAATGACGTGCTGGTCATCTCGTCCAAGATCGTGTCTAAGAGCGAAGGGCGCATGGTCGATCTACAGACCGTCGCACCATCGGAGGAGGCGCAGGCACTCGCCGAAAAGACGGGCAAAGACCCGCGTATTGTCGAGCTGGTGCTGCGCGAATCATCGAGCGTGTCACGCGTGGCCCCGAATGTGCTGGTGACCACGCACCGCCTCGGCTTCACCAGTGCCAACTCCGGGATTGACCAGAGCAACATCGAGCATGGGGATACGCACGCGCTGCTGCTGCCGGTCGATCCCGATCGGAGCGCGGCAGCACTGCGCGATCGCATCGAGTCGCTGACCGGCGCGTTGTGCGGCGTGGTTATCAGCGACTCGCATGGGCGGCCGTTTCGCGTGGGCAATATCGGCGTGGCGATCGGCGCGGCGGGCGTAACCACGGTGCTCGATCTGCGCGGAAGCGAAGACCTGTACGGGCGCACCCTCCGCGTGACGGTCAGCGGGTATGGCGACTTACTCGCATCGGCGGCGCATCTGATTTGCGGCGAAGGCGCGGATGGATTCCCGGTTGTTCTCGTGCGCGGCATCCCGTCAGTCGGGCCGTATGGCACGGCGGCGGATTTGAATCGACAGCCCCAACATGACCTCTATCGCTAGTCCCGACGGTCGCGAACAGGTCGAGCCGTTGATGGCAACGATCTACGCGAGACGCTCGATCCGGCGCTATACGGACGAGCGTGTGCCGCGTGAGGTTGTCACCGCACTGCTCGATGCGGCGATTCGTGCGCCGTCCGCACACAATCGCCAGCCGTGGCGCTTCGCCGTGATCGAGGACGACGCGATGAAGCGGACGTTAGCCGCGGCGATGGGTGAACGACTGCGCGTCGATCTCGCGCGCGACGGCGTACCCCAAGAGGTCATTGATGCTGACGCCGGCCGGTCGTATGCCCGCTTGACCGGCGCGCCCGTCCTCATTGTGCTGTGCCTGACGATGCGTGACATGGATGCGTATCCTGATCCGGTTCGCGCCGCTCACGAGCGCACGATGGCGGTACAGAGCGTGGCGATGGCGGGGCAAAACCTTCTGCTCAGCGCACACGCACACGGGCTGGGCGCGTGCTGGATGTGCGCGCCGCTGTTCTGTGAAGACGTCGTGCGCGCGGCGCTGGAACTGGATGCGGACTGGGAGCCGCAGGCGATCATTACGATTGGTGTGCCGGCCGAGAGCCGGTCACGAGCGCGAAACCCTTTAGAAGAGAGTGTTGTGTGGCGATGAGTTCAGAACTGCGCGTCGTACTCTTTGTTGGCGGCGTAGGCGGCGCGAAAATGGCGCATGGCTTGAGCCGCTGTCTTCCGCCCGGCTCGCTGAGGATCGTTGTCAATGTCGGTGACGACTTCCGGCGTTACGGCTTGAGGATTTGCCCTGATTCCGACACCGTGCTCTATACCCTCGCAGGGCGGGTAGACCCGGTCAACGGGTGGGGCGTGGCGGGTGATACCACTACGGTGCTGGACGCCTTGACGGGGTTGGGTGACGATACGTGGTTCCGGCTTACGGACAGAGACCTAGCGACGCACATGTATCGCACACAGCGGATGGCCGACGGCGCGACGCTCACGCAAGCGACCGCTGAACTTGCGCGGGCGATGGGGGTCGACATTGACATTCTGCCGGTGACGGATGCTCCGGTGCCGACGCGGGTCATCACGTCCGATTACGGCGAGCTTGACTTTCAAGAGTATTTTGTCCGTCACCGCTGGCAGCCCGAAGTCAAGTTCATCCGCTACGTGGGCGCGGAGGACGCACGTGTCACCACCGCGGTCGCCGAGGCCATCGACTGGGCGACCTGTATCGTCTTTGCGCCCTCTAACCCGTGGCTGTCGATCGGGCCGATTCTGGCGGTCGGTGACATACGCGAACGACTGCTTGGGCGTGACGTGCCGCGTGTCGCGGTGACGCCGGTTATCGGCGGTAAAGCGGTCAAAGGGCCGGCGGCCAAGCTGATGGCCGAGCAGGGTCTAGCGGTAAGCGCCCGCAGTGTCGCTGGCTTCTACGGGGCGCTGCTGACCGATTTCGTGGACGATGTACGTAATCCTGAGTTCACGTGTGATGGGATGAACATAATTCAGCGGGATACGTTGATGCTTGAGCCGGCGGATCGCGAGCGTTTTGCTGGTGAAGTGCTCGGCTATATCGGGGAGCGGATCCGGTGAGCATGTGGGTCGTATTGCCCGTTAAACCCTTGAACCGCGCGAAGAGCCGGTTGGCCGGTGTGCTGTCTGCCGATCAGCGCCAGCGATTCGCTGAAATGACGCTCCGGCACATCTTGGAGACGACCCGGAGCGCGCGCTCGATTACGGGGACGTTGGTCATCAGCCGCGATAACAAGGTCTTGAGCATCGCTCGTGACTTCGGCGCGCGCACGGTGCAGGAAAGCGGCCAACCTGCGCTCAACCCGGCCCTGATGCGGGCGACTCAGATGCTTGCGTCATGGAACGCCGGTTCGATCCTTGTGCTGCCCGCGGACGTGCCGCTCATCACAGCCAACGACATCACGGACATGATTCGTTTGGCGGGGACGCATGAACAGTGCGTGGTTATCGCTACTGATCGTTCCCATGATGGGACGAACGCGCTCTTGGTCAGGCCGCCCGGACTGATTGAATACGACTACGGGCCGCAGAGCTATCAGCGGCACCTCGCACAGGCCCGCGCGCTCGGTGTACACGTCGCCGAATACGACTCGCTGAACCTTCAGTATGACCTCGACGTCCCTGAGGACATCAATGCGTTCTATCAGGTCGTCTTCGGTCACGCTGTGCCGGACGGCGTAACGCTCGCCGAGGCGTTCGATCAGTTGCAATTCGCATTCGAACGGCGGATGATGGGCTAGGCATGTTCAAGCGGTTGGGCCTGTTCCTTCCCGTTCAAATGCCGCTGCCGGACGCTATACGGGTAGTGCAGTACGCGGAACTCCGTGGATTTGAAGCCATTTGGCAGGCGGAACGAGTGCTGCTGCGCGATTCGCTGGTCGTTCTCGCCGCGTTTGGCGCTGTCACGACGCGCATCAAGCTGGGCGCGAGCGTGCTGGATCCGTGGACGCGGAATGCTGGCCTGATCGCCACGTCGCTTGTGACGCTTGACGAACTGGCGCCGGATCGGATCCTGTGCGGATTGGGCGGATGGACGGACGGTGAAGCGGCTCGTGTCGGCATCGCGCGTGATCGACCGCTGCTTGCGCTGCGTGAGGTGACGAATGCGCTGAGCGAGCTGATCGCTGGGCGCATTGTATCTCGCAGCGGAGAGTTCGTGACGCTCCTCAACGCGCAGATCCCCGAACATGAGATGCGGTTGCAAAGCCGGCGTATCCCGATCTATCTCGGAGGGACGGCCCCGCGCACGCTCGCGCTGGCCGGAGAGCTTGCCGATGGCGCGCTGCTCAACTATCTCGTCACGCCGGCGTACACACGTGCCGCGCTTGATGAAATCCGGCGCGGCGCGGCGGTGACACACCGGCCGATCGAGTTCATCGACCGGCCGCAGTTGATCGCGTGCTCGGTGAATCGCAACCGCGCTCAAGCGATGGCCGAGGCGCAGCGCTTTGTCGCCGGCGCTGTGTTGGCGCAGCCGGCGCTGATGCAGGCGAATGGCGTCGCCGCGTCGTTGATTGACGTGATCGTGCGCACTGCGTCGGAAACAGGCTTGGACGCGGCGGCTCATCTTGTGCCGGAGGAAGTGCTGTTGGCACTGATGGCCGTCGGGACGCCAGACGATGTGCGCCGCAAGGTCAACGATTATCTGGATGCTGGCGCGACGTCGCCGGTGTTGTACTGCATTGGCGACGACATTCGCTTCATGATCGACGTCTTTACGGATCCGTATTTATCGTGACCGGCGGATGGAAGCGGATCGAGCGCGTGCTGCCGTGGATTTACGCGGTCGCTGCTGTCGCCGCTGTATGCGTCTACGCGCTGGCTGGCGCACGGTTCACCGGCGGCGCCCCGCTGATGCCGGTTGACGATGCGTATATCCACTTCCAGTACGCGTGTCAGTTGGCTTCCGGCGAACCCTTTGTCTACAACCCCGGTCAACCGCCGACGTCAGGCGGGACGAGCTTAATCTATCCGGCGCTGCTTGCCCCTGCTTGCGGCCCTGCGGATCACGGTCTTGGTGTGGGTATCTGGGCGGCGGCCATTGGCGCGTGCGGCCTCTTCGTCGCGGCCGAGTGTGTGCGGCAGCTGGCGATCCGGTGGGGACGCCTACGGATCGCGGGCGCGCTGTTGGGGCTGGCGGTGATCGGCGGCGCGATGACATGGCACGCTGCAAGCGGAATGGAAACGCTTCTGGTCGGCGGCCTGATGGCGGCTGCGCTGTTGACGTTCGACCGGGCGTCCGCTGTGCCGTTCGCTGTCGTGGCGGCGCTTCTCGCCGTGAGCCGCCCTGAAGCAGCTGCCTTCGCGGTTCTGGCCGGAATTATATTCGCGGGCCGTGCCGTGGCGCAGCGAAAGTGGCGTACTGCTGCGCTCGTGTTCATCGCGCTGCTGGCCGCTGCCGGCCTGCAACCCGCGCTGAACCTCATCGTCACCGGCGGCGTGGGGTCGTCGGGCGGGCAGTCCAAGTCACTGTTCTCGATTATTCCCTTCGACTTCGGCTACGTGGCCGACCGCATCCTTGGAAACACCGCGCGATTGTGGTGGCAGTTCTTGACCGGCGCAGATGTGAACGGACACTGGATCCTGCCGCCGCTTACGGGCCTTGCAGCTGGGGTTGGCGCGGTGGCGCTCATGTTTCGGCGTAACCTCAGCGGGCTGCTCATGTTGGGCTGGTGGGCCGCCGGTTTCGCCGCTATTGCGACCCTCGACACGGCGTTCTGGCACTTCAATCGCTACTCAGCGCCGCTGTTGATCGTCGCCCTGCCCGCCGTGGCCGCGGCGATCAGTCGGCTTGACAAACGGATGGCGACCGGTGTCGCTGTCGGCGTGTTTGCGTTCGCGGGATGGACGCACATCACCTTCTTCGACCTGTACCGGATCAACGTCGAGAACGTCGCGCGTCAGCCGCTGGCGATGTCACGATGGATTGCCACCAACGTATCGCCGGAGTCAGTCGTCGCCGTCCATGATGTCGGATTGACCCGGTTCATCGGCGGCCGCACAACGCTCGACATGGTTGGCTTGACGTCTCCCGACGCCGCCGAGTCGTGGCGTAATGGGCCGGGTGCGGTGGGGGAGTATCTCGACCGGCAGCAGCCCGACTACATTGCCGCCTATACCGACGCGCGTGGTCTCCGTTACCTCGCGGACGCCTTATACGGCCCGCCTATCGTCGGTTTTGATGCCCCGGTCGATCCCATAACCAACGTGGCGCTTGGTGGCCCGTTTCAGGGCGTCTACCGGCCAGACTGGACACAGGTTCGGGCTGAGCCACCGCTGCCGCCGGCGCTGGTCGCTCACTTGGGGCAGGGTGCTCCCTTCGACATCATTGACGTGGCGGACATCGAGAGCGAGCGTGCGCACCATTATTCATGGTCAAACGCTGCGCGCCCTGCCGGGTTCGCCAGCGAGTATTACGATCTGGGCGTGATGGGCTGCCGCGATATGTGCCGGTGGCGCGATGGGGGCCGGGTGCTTTCGGGCGCGGAGCAGTTCGTGCTCGATGCGCCGGACGACGGCGACGTGATTCTGCTCAGTGTTTATCACGCGCCGGCGGCGGTGACGATGACGGTTCGGGTGAACGGCGGCGATGTCGTGACTCACAACCTGCCGGGTATTCCGGGGCAGTTCGTCGTCGTGCCGACGCGCATACCGGCCCAGAATCGGGGTGGTGAGCTGCGTGTCGAGATCGATTACTCACGCGCCGATCAGATCGTGACGCCGTACTGGCACGGGGTTTACGCGGCGGCTCCCTTGTCGACGGCGTCTGCCTCGATTCACTTTGCGCAAGCGGGGGTTGGCCTTGAGCCGGCCGTAGCGCGTCAAGGCGATGCGTTGACGGTTTCGCTGTCGTGGCTGAACGAAGGCGACGCTGTGGGCGACTTCCGCCGATTCGTCCATGTGTACGCGCAGCTCGATCAGCCGCCAGTCTTGCAAGACGACGCTTATCTCGGAGGCGGCGCGTTTCCGCCCGGTATCCTGCCGCCCGGCGTGACTTCCGAACAGGTTGTGTTAGACTTGGCGCCATTACCGGCAGGGCGATACTCGGTGGCAGTCGGGCTGTACGCGCCCAATGATGGAGTGCGCGTGCGACCGGCCGTGACGTGCTGCTGGGCCGTGGACGCAGATCGCGTGTTGATTGGAGAGGTCGTAATAGGCGACGATGGATGACGTACGCGCGGTGTTGGCCGCGGTGGGTAAGGCGGCTGATGGATCGGAGCCGTTCGCGCTGGTGACTGTCGTTTGGGCGCAAGGCTCAACGCCTCGCGAGGCCGGAGCGAAGATGCTTGTGCGGCAGGATGGGTCGGTGGTCGGCACGATCGGTGGTGGCGCGATGGAGGCGGACGCGATTCGAGAGGCGGCCGCGGCGCTGCAAGACGGACAAATCCGCGAGAAAACGTACACGCTCAACAGCTTGGAAGCCGGAGATCCGGGGATTTGCGGCGGCACGCTGCGGGTCGTGATTGATCCGGTGCGCCCCGCGCCGCGCTTGCTCGTGATCGGCGGGGGACATGTGGGGGGCGCGCTGTGTGAACTCGCCAAGTGGGCGGGCTTTCAGGTGATCCTGTCCGACGACCGCAGCGACTATTGTGGGCCGCACGTCGTGCCTGATCTGGCTGGCTACATCGTGTGCGACCCGGTGGACATCGTATCGCGAACCGTGATCGACGAGCATACGTACGTCGCGGCGGTGACGCGCGGACTGCCGGTGGACGAGCGACTGCTTCCTGCGCTGCTGGCGACAAAGGCCCCGTATGTCGGGTTAATCGGCAGCAAGCGGCGGATTCTCTTGACCCGCGAAGCCCTCACCCGAACCGGCATCGGGCTGGAGTCGCTTAATCGACTGCGTGCGCCGATCGGGCTGGATATCGAGGCGCAGTCGCCGCGCGAGATCGCGGTGAGCATCCTTGCGGAGATCATCATGACTCAACGTGGTGGTTCGGGGCGTCCTATGTCGTGGCAGGATACGTGATAGCGGCCGTCGATTCGGCGGTACAAGTAACGGCGATACGGTGAAGATTCTTTTTGTCAGCGACACAGTTGTCGCTCAGTTAGAAAATGCAGCGAACCTCAGACGCCGGTACGCGGACGTCAGGCTTGTCGTCAGCTGTGGAGATATGAGCGCGGCGTACCTCGAGTTCATCACGTCGGTGCTCGGCGTGCCACTGTTTTACGTGCGCGGCAACCATGACGAGATGTACGATCAGGAGCCGCCCGGTGGTATCGACCTTCACCGGAAGGTGGTAGAGTTTGAGGGCCTGACCTTCGCGGGCATTGAGGGGTCGATACGCTACAATCAGGGGAGTATCCAGTATGACGATTGGCAGGTCGCCAACATGGTCATCCGGTTTGGCCCATCGCTGCTCCCACGCCGCTACCGCAAGGGATTTGGCGTCGACGTGTTGGTGACCCACTCTCCGCCGAGAGGCATCCACGACTTGGAGGACAGACCGCACCACGGCATGCGGGCGCTGTTATGGTTCATGCGCTGGTATCGTCCGCGCTATATGGTGCATGGGCACGTCCATACGTATGATAACCGGATTAAGACACGAACCGATTACGAACATACCCATATCGTGAACATCAACCCGTATACCGTGTTGGATATTGAACCCGTAACTCGAATTGAAGCGCACTAACCTGAGGGCGGATTATGTGGAAAGCGTATCACAACGTCGCCTCCGCTGACGAAGCGGTGGAACTGCTGGCAAAATATGGGGCGCAGGCTCGTGTCGTCGCCGGCGCGACAGACCTGCTGATCGAGCTTGAACGCGGGGTGCGCCCGCACCTTGAGGCACTCATCGACGTGTCGCGCGTGGCGGAACTTGCAGGAATCACGGAGACGGACGACTCGCTGATTGTCGGCGCGATGGTGACGCATAACGACATCGTCGCAAGCGACATGATCCGGCGCTTTGCGCTGCCCCTCGCGCAGGCGAGTTGGGAGGTTGGCGCGCCGCAGATCCGCAACCGGGCGACCGTCGCCGGCAACATCATCACCGCATCGCCGGCCAATGACACGATTTCACCACTAATGGCGTTGGGCGCATCGGTCGATCTGCGCTCGGCGCGTGGCACGCGCAGCGTCCGCCTCGCCGAGTTCTACACCGGACTGCGCAAGACCGTGATGGAGCCGGATGAACTGCTCGTCAGCATTCGCATCCCCAAGATGACCGTGAACCAGCGCGGGATCTTCCTCAAACTGGGTCTGCGCCGCGCACAGGCGATCTCGGTGGTGAACTGCACGGTGCTGCTGACGCTGGATGCCGGCTCGGTCGTGACCAATGCGGTGGTCACCCTTGGGAGCGTCGCGCCGGTGATTATCCGCGTGCCGGACGCCGAACTCCAGTTGATCGGACATCCGCTAACGCCGGAGGTGATGTCGCGCGCTGCGCGGGCCGCCGCCGCAGCGCCATCCCCGATTGACGACGTGCGCAGTACGGCGGCTTATCGGCGCGAGATGATCGGCGTGTTAGTGCATCGCGCGCTGCGCACGCTGGCACATGATACGAGCGCGGCCCCGCCCGCCGACGCTGCGATGCTGCGGGGGCAGGCTCAACATCCGGTCATTGAACACGCGAGCATGTTGGCCGATGGTGATCCAATCGAGGTCGAGATCAACGGACTGGCACGGCGGTTCGACAGCGGACATGACAGCACCCTGCTCGACTTTCTACGGGACGTCGCCGACCTCCCCGGTACGAAAGAAGGCTGCGCCGAAGGAGAGTGCGGCGCGTGCACCGTAATGCTGGACGGCATGGCGGTAATGGCGTGCATGGTTCCGGCGGTGCGTGCTCACGGCGCGCGTGTCACGACGGTCGAGGGCTTGAAAGATGGCAGCGAACTGCATCCGGTTCAGGCGAGTTTTATCGAACATGGGGCGGTGCAGTGCGGGTACTGCACGCCGGGATTCCTCGTTGCCGGAGCGGCTTTGCTGGACGAACATCCACAGCCTACCCGCGACCAAATTGAACAGGCATTCAGTGGCAACCTGTGCCGCTGTACCGGATATTATAAGATCATCAGCGCGATGCAGTCCGCATCGCTGAGTCATGGGGTGACGGAGGCGACCGATGTTCAAGCAGACTGATCCATTGGCGAAAGATGAGTCACAGTTACGGCGCGGCCGCGCATGGCTGGGCATTACCGGCCTGATTCTTACGATTGTGTTCGCTGCGGTCGCGTATATCCTCAGCGCGCCACTGGCCGAGAACACGCAGCAATTCGTGGGGCAGGTCGATCCGTCCTTGTGGCGGACGATCGTCGGGGTGGCGCTGTTCTTCATCTGCATGATGGTTATGTCCGTGCTGTTCGCGATGATGGTGCCCAAGACCAAAGAAAAGTTCAGTGACCGCGAGATGAAGCGGGATAAGCGCGAGATCCAAGTCACCGCGGCGGCGAAGAAGGCGCGGCAGCAGCAGGTTCGCAAGCAGATCGCCAAAGCGCGCCGGGAAGGCAAGTAACCGGTTATGACTGAATCGATGCTCAAACACGTGGGCCGTTCGGTCGGCCGGATCGACGCGTATGGCAAGGTCACTGGAGAAACTCCGTATCCCGGTGACATCACGGTTCCGGGGCAGTTGTGGATGAAGCTTCGCTTCAGCGACCACGCGCACGCCCGTGTCGTTTCGATAGACACGTCCCGCGCTCAAACGATGCCGGGTGTCCACGCGATCTTCACGGCGCGAGATGTGCCGAAGAACGAGTATGGTCTGGTCATCAAGGATCAGCCGGTGTTGTGCGGGCCGGGGAGCAGTATTGAAGGCGCAGACATCGTTCGGACGACAATGGACTGCGTTGCGGTCGCGGTGGCGGACAGCGAGGCACAGGCAGCAGCGGCCCTCGCGGCGATCGAGATCGTCTATGAACCGCTTCCGACCGTGTTCGACTTCCGAACGGCGATGGAACCCGGACAACCGCAGCTTCACGTCGGCAGCGACAACAACGTCCTGTGTCACTTCCGCATCCGGAAAGGCACGCAGCAGGCTGGTTGGGATGCGGCGGATGTCGTCGTTGAAGGGGTTTACGAAACCGGCTATCAGGAACACGCCTATCTTCAGCCTGAAGCCGGGCTTTCATACATTGATGACGAAGACCGGATTACGGTCGTGGTCGCGGGCCAGTGGGCGCACGAAGATGTCTGGCAGATCAGCCACGCGCTGGATGTGCCAGAGGAGTCGGTGCGCGTGATCTATCCGGCTATCGGGGGCGCATTCGGCGGCCGCGAGGATATGTCGGTACAGATCGTACTGGCGCTGGCGGCGCAGCGATTGAGGCGTCCGGTCAAGATTCAATGGTCGCGCGAGGAGTCGATTCGTTTCCACCACAAGCGGCACCCGTTCTCGATACGGACGCGGTGGGGCGCTACCCGCGAGGGGAAGCTGGTCGCCGTGGAAGCCGAAGTGCTAGCGGACGCCGGCGCCTATGCGTACACGTCAACCAAGGTCGTCGCTAACGCGTGCCTGCTCATCAGCGGGCCGTATGAGTGCCCGAACGTACACGTCGACACGTATGCGGTCTACACCAACAATATACCGACCGGGGCATTCCGCGGGTTCGGCGGGCCGCAGGCGTTGTTCGCCGCTGAAATCCAGATGAACAAGCTGGCCGACGCGCTCGGAATGGATCCGGTTCACATCCGCATGATTAACACCATACGGGAAGGCAGCGTAACGTCGGTGCAAACGCCGCTGCCGCCCGGGGTCAGCATGCCGCAGGTCATCGAACAGTGCGCGCTTGAGAGTTACTGGACACACGATGGTGAATGGCGCCGGCGCAGTGTCGAGCAGCCCGTAGAGTCGTGGCGCAAGCGGGGTATCGGGTTTGCCGGCGGCTACAAGAACGTTGGTTATTCGTTCGGCTTTCCAGAGCACTCGTGGGCGGCGATTGAACTGTATGGCAAATCGAAAATCGACCGTGTAGTCGTGCGGGCGAACGGCGCGGATGTCGGGCAGGGCGCGCACACGGTATTCGTGCAGATGGCGGCTGAAGCCGTCGGTGTGCCGATTGAGCGCGTCGAGTTGATCCCGTCTGATTCGGCGAGCGTCGGTTCGTCCGGGAGCGCATCGGCATCTCGCTTGACATTCATGGCGGGCAACGCCATTCGCGGGGCGGCGGAGAAGGCGCTGACCGCGTGGAAAAGTGAAGAACGGCCGGCCATCGGCGTGTACGAATACCGGCCCCCCCGGACGTCGATGTTCGATCCCCGAACAGGCAAATCCGAGCCGAACTTCGCGTATGGCTACACGGCGCAGGCCGTTGAGGTCGAGGTCGACATCGAGACCGGGCACATCGAGATCATCCGGGTCGTCAGCGCCAATGACGTTGGACGCGCCATCAATCCGCAGCTCGTCGTTGGGCAGGTGGAGGGCGCTGTGGTTCAGGCGCAGGGATATGCGGTGATGGAAAACCTCGTCACCCGTGAGGGGAAAATCCTGAATCCGTATCTCTCGACGTACTTGATTCCGACGATCAAAGACGTCCCGCATGAGGTGAAGTCGGTCGTGCTGGAGTACCCCGACCCGATTGGGCCGTGGGGTGCGCGGGGTATGGCGGAAATGCCGCTGCTGCCGTTGGCGCCGGCGCTCGTAGCGGCGGTGCATGACGCCACCGGCGTGTGGATCGACGCGATTCCGATGACGCCGGAACGCGTGGTCGCGGCGCTGCGGAAGGCGGGGGTTGGCGCGATTCCATAGCATGATCGGATTGCAACGCATGCGCGGTCTATCGACTCGACTCGGGCCATGAAATTCACCGATGCGTTTGGCATTGAAAAGGGCGCCGTCGTCTCGCTGATCGGCGCGGGTGGCAAGACGTCGCTGCTGGTCGGTATCGGCTATGAACTCGCCGAGACCGGATGGCGCGTGCTCGCCGCTGCTACAGTTCCGGTTCCAGAGGAGCAGCTCTCTCTGTTCCCTGCGGCGCTCCATGCGAACACCGAGCCAGCGGTAATCTCCCAAACACTGAGCGAGGCGCGCTTCGTCGTCCTGCATGGTGACATCGTCCGTGGGCGGGCGATGGCCGTTGCGCCGTCCCTGATTGATGCGCTGCTGGATCGAATCGACTCGGATGTGATGCTGGTCGAGGCTGACTATGCAGCGGGAAAGCCGTTGAAAGCCCCATCCCGCGGCGAGCCGCAGATTCCTAAGGCGACGACGTTGGCGATTCCGGTCGCGTCGTTCGCAGCCGTGGGGCAGGCGCTCAACGACGAAAACGTCTATAACGCGCAGGCCATGATCGACCGCTGCGGATTTCCACTGAACGGCGCGATCCGGCCTTCGTGGATCGCACAGGTGATCCGCGACGATCAGCTCGGCATGGCCGGTGTGCCGCGTGACGTGCGCACCGTCGCGTTCTTCAACCAGACACCCATGACTCCGTACAACCGTGTGCGGGCGCGCATCGCAGCGAAGATCGCCCTGCGACACAGTACGCTGCACGCCGTCGCGCTTGGCGAGGTGCGCGGACATGAGCCGGTGCGCGAGGTTCAACGGCCCGTGGGCGCGGTCGTGTTGGCGGCCGGGATGTCGACCCGTATGGGTGAACAGAAGCTCTTGAAGCTGTGGCGCGAAAATCGCACCATCATCGAGTACGTTATCGAGCAGCTGATTAAGGCGCGCGTCGACCCGATCGTCGTCGTGACCGGGCACGACGCGAAGGAAATCAAGGCAGTTCTCGCGCCGTGGGATGTGACGGTCGTCAACAACCGCGCCTACAAGACGGGCGAGATGCTGTCATCCCTGAAGGCCGGCCTCTCCGCAATGCCCGCGCATACCGCGGCGACCCTGATGGTGTTGGGCGATCAGCCCGCGCTGCAGACCCGCGTCGTCAACCGGATTGTGCTCGCACACGCCGAGGCCCAGCACGAGTTGATCGTGCCAAGCCACACGATGCGCGCGGGCATCCGGTTCTGATTGGACGCCGGTACTGGAACGAGATCCTCAGGCTTGAGCCGGGCCTAACGCCGCGTGTGTTCTTCGACCGGTTCAGCGACCATATTCATTACGTCGAGATCGACAACGACAGCATCCTGCGCGACATCGACACGCCGCAGGATTACGACCGTGATCGAGGCATCGACCGTGGGGAACGCCGTCACTGACGAACGCTAGGCGTTCTTCAGCAGTTCCGCCGACGCTTTCGCGTGACGCTCCAACAGCACGGGCAAATCCACCGGCACAAGCTGGCCGTCTGCGACGACGACGCGCCCGTTAATCATCACCACGTCGGCGCGATGAGGCCCGGAGAGAATCAACGCGGCGACGGGATCGAGCGATGTACCGGCCATCGAAACTGTGTCGATGCGGAACGCGGCGAGGTCGGCGGCCATGCCGGGGACGAGCGCGCCGATGTCGTCACGGCCCAGCACCGACGCGCCACCGAGCGTCGCGAGTTCGAGCGCGGTGCGCGCGGTCATCGCGGCGGGGTTCGCTGACACGGCGCGCTGCATGAGTAGGGCCTGCCGCGCCTCAGTGAGCAGATGTCCGCTGTCGTTTGACGCCGATCCATCCACACCCAGTCCCACGCGAACGCCCTTCGTCAACATCTGCGCGATGGGGGCGATGCCTGACGCGAGGCGAGCATTCGAGCACGGACAGTGAGCGACGCCGGTTCCGGTTCGGGCGAATAGGTCGATCTCGGCGGAGTCGAGCTGGACGCAGTGCGCATGCCAAACGTCATCGCCGACCCAGCCGACGCTTTCGGCGTATTCGCCCGGTCGCATGCCGAAGTGTTCGAGGCTGTAGTCGATATCGCTGATGTTCTCGGCCAGATGCGTATGCAAGCGAACGCCCAACGCGCGCGCCATCGCCGCTGCCTCGCGCATGAGGTCTTGCGATACGTTGAACGGCGCGGTCGGCGCGATTCCCACACGGGTCATGGCGAAGCGGCCCGGATCGTGAAACACCTCGATGGCGCGCTGTGTCTCGCGCAGGATGTGCGGTTCTGGCTCGCACAGCGAATCGGGGGGCAGCCCGCCAAGCGATTCGCCGACGCTCATCGATCCGCGCGTGGGATGAAACCGGAACCCCATCTCGCGCGCGGCTTCGATCTCGTCGTCGATGCGCGCGCCGTTCAAGTACAGATACAGATGATCGCTGCCCGCCGTACAGCCGGACAGCATCAGCTCGGCGATGGCCGTCTGTGTGGAGATTCGAATCATCTCCGGCGTTAAACCGTGCCAAATCTTGTACAGCGTCGTCAGCCACCCGAACAGCTCGTGATCCTGCGCGACGACACGGGTCAGGTTCTGGAACATGTGGTGATGGGTGTTGATCAGCCCCGGCGTGACGACATGCCGATCAAGCCGGATGGTGCGGTCGGCCGGCACGTCGCGGAAGTCATCCGGCGCGCCCACGGCTTCCACGGCATTGTCACGGATCAAGACGGCGGCATTTCGGATTTCCGTGCGCGCCGCGTCCATCGTGACCAGTGTATGGATGGGAGAGAGAAGGGTTGTCGTCATTGCACTGCGCTCCCGCCGACTTGATTGAATGCTGCCTTGACTGTTTGCTGTATCAACATTGTGATCGTCAGCGGGCCGACGCCGCCGGGAACCTGCGTGATCGCGCCGACGACTTCGCGCGCCGACTCAAGATCGACATCGCCGACATACCGGTATCCCTTCTCGCTCGACGGATCGTCGACCTTGTTAGTGCCGACGTCGATCACGGTGCAGCCGGGTTTGAGCCACGCGCCGTTCACGTAATTGGGACGGCCCACTGCCGCGATGACAACATCGGCCTGAGCCAAATAGTCCTGCAAATTCTTGGTGCGGCTGTGGCAGATCGTGACCGTTGCATTGGCTTCCATCAACAGCAGCGCGACCGGCATGCCTACGATGTTGCTGCGCCCGATGACAACCGCGTTGGCGCCGCTGAGTTCGACGCCGAGATCGCGCAGGATGACCATGATCCCGGCCGGTGTTGCGGGGAGGAACAGCGGTGTGCGGCCCTTCATCGCGAGCCTGCCGATGTTCAGCGGATGCGCGCCGTCGGCGTCCTTCTCGACACGGATGTTTTGGAGCACACGCTCCTCGTCAAGATGTTTCGGGAGCGGAAGCTGTACGAGGATGCCGTGCACTTTCGGGTCGTCATTGAGCTGACGCACAGCGGACTCGACATCGTCTTGCGATGCGTCGGACGGCAGCAGGTGCGCGTAGCTGGCGACGCCCACGCGCTCACACGCCCGCCGCTTCATACGGACGTACATCTGCGAGGCAGGGTCGTCCCCAACGAGGACAACGCCAAGGCCGGGCGGATAACCGTGCTGAGCTTGAAACGCTTGCGCATCGCGCGCGATCTGGTCGCGCAGGCGCTCGGCGATGGGGTTCCCGTCGATGATCTGTGCGGTCATGAAGTCTCCTGTCTGAGTGTGCGGCAGGTGCTAATCTCCAGCTAAACGGCGCAGCTCGTACAGCTTTGTAAGCGCCTCGATCGGCGATAGTTCGTCGATCTTCAGCGAACGAATCGCCTCGATAGCCGGGTTCTCATGGGTTTCAAAGAAGCTGAACTGCTTGGCTGGCGCGGCCTTGCGGACTTTGAAGTCACTGCCGCGTTCTTCAAGCTCGCGCAGGAGCTGTTCAGCGCGGTCGATGACCGGCTTGGGAAGGCCCGCGATCTGCGCAACGTGTACGCCGTAACTGCGATCCGCGCCGCCATCCATCAGCTTGTGCAGGAACACGAGTTCGCCGTGATCCTCGATCGCGGCAACGTTGAAGTTCCGTGTGCGCGGAAGGATGTTGGGAAGTTCGACCAGCTCGTGATAGTGCGTGGCGAACAGCGTGCGGCAGTTGAGGCGCGGATGATTATGGATGTACTCGACCACGGCGCGAGCAATCGCCATGCCGTCATACGTCGATGTGCCGCGCCCAACCTCGTCGAGGATGAGCAAGCTGCGGCGTGTCGATCCGGTCAGCAGACGCGCGGTCTCGACCATCTCGACCATGAAGGTCGATTGTCCGGCGTGGATCTCATCCTGTGCGCCGATGCGCGCGAAGATGCGGTCGACCAACCCGATGATCGCCTCGTCAGCCGGGACGAAGCTGCCGATCTGCGCGAGCAGGACGATCAGCGCGACCTGCCGGATATACGTCGACTTGCCGGCCATGTTCGGGCCGGTGATGATATGCACGCGCGACATACTGTCGAAATGCGTGTTGTTGGGGACGTAGCGCGTGCCGTCCGGCAGGGTGCGTTCGACTACGGGATGCCGGCCATCGCGGATGATGAGACGGTCATCGTCGGTGAGCTGCGGCCGGCAGTAACCTTCGCGCACGGCTACGTCCGCCAGCGCAGCCAGCACGTCCAGATGCGCGATCGCGCGGGCGGTCTTGAGCAGTGCGCGCGAATGTTCGCCGATCTCCTCGCACAGCGCTTGGAACACCTGTCGCTCGACAGCGAGTATCTGTTCTTCGGCGTTGAGAACCAGTGCCTCGTACTCTTTGAGATCGGGCGTGATGTACCGCTCTGCGTTGACCATCGTCTGTTTGCGGATGTAGTCGTCCGGCACCTTGGGCGTGTTCGCGTGTGTGACTTCGATGTAGTAGCCGAAGACCTTGTTGAAGCCAACTTTGAGCGACGGGATGCCCGTACGCTCGCGCTCATACGGTTCAAGGTTGGCGATCCACTCGCGGGCGTCGCGGCTGGCAGCGAGAATCGCATCCAACTCCTCGGAGAAGCCCGGCCTGATCGTGCCGATTGTGTCGGGACGCCCCGGCGCATCTTCGGGGATCGCCTGTTCGATGCGCGCAACGACCTCTGTGACGGGATCGAGCGTGTTGACCAGCGCCTCGAATGCACGAGAGCCGGTTAGGGTATCACGCAGGGCGGGAACCGCCTTTAGGCTGGCGGCCAGCCCTAACAGATCGCGCGGGCCAGCACGGCCGATCAACACGCGGTTGGTCAGCCGTTCGATGTCGGACACGGTGCGAAGCTGGTCACGCAGGAATGCCCGTACGGTTTCGTCTTGAGTCAGCGCTTCCACGGCGTCAAGGCGTGCGTTCAACCGCTGAAGGTCGAGCAGAGGTTGATTGACCCATCCGTGCAGTAGGCGCGCGCCCATCGGCGTCACGGTGCGATCCAGCACGGACAGCAGGCTGCCTTTGGCCGTGCGGCTGCGCGTGGTCTCGACCAGTTCGAGATTCCGCCGCGTGAATGCGTCGAGCACCATGAATCCCTGCGTGGAGTAGGGCCGCAGGCTGGTGAGGTGAGCAAGGCTGCCGCGCTGGGTATGGCGCACGTAGTGGATGATCGCGCCCGCCGCGCACACGGCGTTTGGCAAATCGGTCAGGCCGTAGCTGTCGAGCGAACGGGCGCCAAAGTGGTTGAGCAGCGTCTGTTGGGCCGACGAGAACTCGAACCCCCAGTCTTGCTGCGGCGTGAGGCTGCTTCCCGGCGGCAGCGAAACCCCAAGCTCAGCCCACGTCTGCGGCATAATGACCTCGGACGGGGAAAGCCGTGTCAACTCCTCCAACACTTGCACAGCCGCGTCTTCGCCGTTGATCTGTGTCGCTGCGAATTCTCCGGTCGAAACATCGACGTAGGCGACGCCGGCGCTTTTCCACTCGCGTTCGGCGGGGCGGCCGATGGGGACGATCGCCATCAGGTAGTTGGGCCGGTTGTCGGCCAACATGCCCGGCTCGATGACGGTTCCCGGCGTGACGACGCGCGTCACCGCACGATCAACCGGCCCCTTGCCATCGGGTTCGCTGATCTGGTCGCAAATCGCCACGTGATAACCACGTTCGACGAGCTTAGCGACATATCCTTCCGCGGCGTGGTAAGGCACGCCAGCCATCGGAACGCGCGGGCCTTCGCTGCTGAAGTTGCGCCCGGTGAGAGTCAGATCCAGCTCGCGCGCCGCGATTTCCGCGTCGCTGTCGAACATCTCGTAGAAGTCGCCAAGGCGGAACATCAGGATCGCGTCAGGATGCTGCGCCTTGATATCGAGATATTGTTGGCGAATCGGTGTGACTTTAGCCATGTGGATACATTGGGGTAGCGGATGAACCGTTCGGATTGTAACACTCGCGCGCGGGCTAGGATAGGCGGCGGTGCTCCGGTATACTCCGACACTGAGTTGATCCTTTTGCAGCTTGGAGAAACAGTGTGTCGACCACCATTAAGGAACTAGGCTTCGTATTCCGTGAACCGAGCACGCGCTCGCGCTCGCTTGTGGCGCGCGATCATGAGACGCTTTCGCCGTCCTACACCCGATCCTACGGATTCGTGATGAGTCACGGCAAAGGCTCGACCGTTTGGGATGTCGACGGGAATCAATATCTCGACTTTGCGGCGGGGATCGCTGTGCTGGCGACCGGCCATGCGCATCCACGCGTGGTCGAGGCGGTCACGCAGCAGATTCAGAAATACGGACATATCGGCGCGACCGACTTCTTCTGCCCGCAGCAGATCGCGCTGGCCGAGCGCCTTCAGCAGATCACGCCGATCCATAACGCGGCAAACCCGTCAGACAAGCTGGTCTACTTCGGCAACAGCGGCACCGAGGCGATCGAAGCCGCGCTCAAGCTGGCGCGCTATCAAGGCCGTCAGTATGTGATCGGCTTCTACGGGAGTTTTCACGGCCGCAGCATGGGATCGCTGTCGGTGACGGCGAGCAAGTACGTACAGCGCGCACATTACACGCATATTCCCGGCGGTGTCGAGCATGTGCCGTACCCCGGCAAGCACTTTACGGAGCGCGCCAAGCAAGACAGCTATGACTGGGGCGATGCGGTTCAATACATCGAAGACGTGGTGCTCAAGCGCAAACTGCCTGCGTACGAAGTCGCGGCGGTGCTCGTTGAGCCGATTCAGGGCGAAGGCGGCTATCTGACGCCGCGTGATGACTTCTTCCCGAAACTGCGCGCGATGTGTGATCGTCACGGGATTTTGCTCATCGTCGATGAGATTCAGTCCGGCATCGGCCGCACCGGCAAATGGTGGGGCGTGGAGCATTACGGCGTCGAGCCAGATATCGTGTGCACCGCGAAGGGACTCGGCGGCGGGCTGCCGATTGGCGGGATCATTGCACATCGTGATGTCATGGGGAAGTGGGTGCCGGGCGCGCATGCCAGTACCTTCGGCGGCAATCCGGTCGCGTGTGCGGCGGCGCTCGCTACGCTGGACGTCATCGAGGAGGAAGGCTTACTCGATCACGCGGCCTCGCTGGGAGCGTATGCGTTGGAGCGCCTGTCCGCGTTCAAGTCCGCGCATCCGTCGATTCAGCGTGTCGACGGGCGGGGGTTGATGCTCGGCATCGAGTTTACCGGGCCGAACAGCGAGCCGCTTGCCAAGTTCCGGGACGAGATCGTAGACCTGTGCTTTGCCAATGGGCTGATCACGCTGGCGGCGGGGACGAGTACACTGCGCATCGCGCCGCCGCTGGTCATTCGTCGGGACGAGTTCGAGTTGGGGTTGGACATCATCGAACGCGCGATCTCGGAAATTGAGGAGGCGCATTGGGATTCACTTGCACAGCAGGGCCAAGCGTAATGACGGACAAGACACCGTATCAGACAGCGGATCTCGTCCGCATCAACTCGGTCGAGGATCCGCGCATCAGCCCTGACGCGAAATGGATCGCGTTCGTGCGGGTCAGCGCCGACCTCGACAAGAATGCGTACCTGCGAAACCTCTGGATCGCGTCGATCGACGGCACAGAGTTGTACGCGCTGACCCGCACGGGCAAGGACACCCAACCGCGATGGTCGCCCGACGGCCGGTGGCTCGCGTTCACTTCGGGCCGGGGCGACAAGCCGCAGATTCACGTGCTCGATATGACCCGCCCCGGTGAGTCGCGGGCGGCGACGGCGATGCCGAACGGTGCGTCGGCTCCTGCGTGGTCACCCGACGGGTCGATGCTGGCGTTCGTGTCGAGCCTCAATGCCGACGAACGGGCGTACGAAGACGATCCTGAGAACACGCCAAAGCCGGCGGAAGACGCCGATCAGAAGAAGGCCGATCCGCGCACGATCCGCGTGCTTCCGTACCGCACCGGCACGTCATACAACACCGATCGTTTTGCACAGGTGTATGTCATGCCGTTCTCGACAGAGGATGGCGCACCGGCCAAGCCGCGCCGGTTGACTAACGAGGATGTCTCGTACGCCGAGCCGGTATGGTCGCCGGATGGTCGTTGGCTCTACACCGCGCGCGCGGAAACGGCCGGTGGTGACGAACCGTTCCGGCAGTCGCGGGCTTATCGCATTGAAGTCGAGACAGCGGCCCTCGAACAGCTCACGGACGCGACTCACGCCGTGGATCGCCCGCTTCCGTCGGCATCGGGGCGCTGGCTCGCGTATATGCGCCACGCGAACGAGAAAATGGCGATCCGCTATTCGAGTCTTGCCGTGCAAGACACGGAGTCTGGCGATATTCGCGACATCAATCTGGAGGCCGACCTACTGCCAGCGTCGTTCGTCTGGGCCGGTGATGTGCTGGTCTTCAGCGCGCAGACGCGCGGCGTATCGACGATCTATGCGTATGATCCGCACACCGGCGACCTATCACCACGTATCACCGGCGAGTTCCGCGCGGATCGCTTCGATGCCAATGCGAATGGGGTGGTCGCCTACGCGGCGTTCAACGCGGAGACGCTGTGCGAACTCTATGTGAGACAAGGAATCGCCGAGCGACAGATCACGCGCTTCAATGGCGAGCTGGTCGATTCTACGGAGTTCGCGCGCTTCCAACACCTGACATGGTCGCCGGAACCCGGTGTTGATCTGGACGGCTGGCTGCTGCTGCCGATCAGCCATCAGCACGGCATGCGCGTCCCTCTGGTGTGGGATATTCACGGCGGCCCGCACATTATGTGGAGTCCGCACTATGAAGGCGAATGGGCCAATTGGCAGGCGGCGGCGGCGGCAGGGTATGCCGTATTCTTCGGCAATCCGCGCGGCAGCGCCGGCTACGGTGACGCGTTCCAGCGAGCGATTGAGGGCAAATGGGGGCCGCTGGCCTATGCCGACCTGATCGCGGGACTTGAGGTTGTCCTCAAGCGGGACGCGATCGACCCGGAACGTGTGGTCGTAATGGGCGGCTCATACGGCGGTTACATGACGGCATGGACGATCGCGCACGATCACCGGTTTAAGGCGGCCGTGGCGGAGCGGGGTGTCTACAATCTATTGAGCTTTACAGGAACAACCGACATCCCGTCGTTCATCCAGAACGAGTTCGGCGTCGAACTGTGGGAGAACGGGCCGTGGCTGTGGGAGAATTCGCCGCTGGCGCACGCGCACCACATCAAGACGCCGCTGCTCATCATCCACAGCGAGAACGACTTCCGCGTGGCAATCAGCGAGGCGGAGCAGCTGTTCGCAGTCATCCGCCGCAGTGGATCACCGGTGGAGTTCGTGCGCTATCCGCGCGAGGGGCATGAGCTGAGCCGCAACGGCGAGCCTAAGCACCGCATCGACCGCTTGCAGCGCATTGTGGGGTGGTTCGACCGCTGGATCGAAAAAGAGTGACCGCGTTGAAGTATCCGACCGAATCGCCTAGAATCTAGGGCTGAAGAGCGGAGGACACGATACATGCTAAAACGAGTGCTGACGATTGTCGCCTTGATTGGCGTGCTGGCGGTAGGCATGACCGCGCACGCGGGCGACACCGTACTGACGAACAACACCGGAACAGCGAGCACGATCTGGTTCATCAGCGGAGAGGCGTCGCTGGTCATCAACGGCTTCGACCTCACTTCGCGCAGCATCCAGACGCCCGTATTGGTCGATCGTATCAGCATCAGCGTGAGGACGCCGCGCCCCGGTGTGCCGGTTGAGGCGGTCATCTACGAGGATGCCGACGGCGGTTCGCCGCGCAACGCTGCGCTGCTCGCCCGCAAGACCGTCACCATCGACACGGCCGGCGTGTTCAACGTCGACTTCGACCCGGCGATTGAAGTCAAACGGCCGTTTCTGTGGGTCGGCTTCTACCTGCCGGTGGATTTCGAGTTCCGCGCCGACACGCAGGGCAGCTCGGTGCTGACCTACTGGGGCTGGACGCCGGGCGGTACGTTCGACCTTGCCAACCTTGCGAGCGCCGCTGTGTTCGGCCCGTCCGATGGCAGCGCGCCGGTCAATATCACCATGAACGGAGTCGCTCGCATCACGGCGGAGATCGTCACCGATGGCTCAACTGCTACGACCACCCTCGGCACGACCTCTGGCATCCGTCAGATCGTCGGCGATCCCAATACAGACTTGTCGGTGATGGCGCAGTATCCGGTGTGCTCGAACGTCACGTTTGACAGCGCAGATGTGGTCGTGACCTATCAGGACGCCATCGACCTGTACTGCCGTGAAGTCGCAGAAGCGCTGGAACCCGCAGCACCCGCCGGCTATAAGCAGCGCGGCCCGTTGTACGACGTCTATGTGTTCGGCATCGAATCCGGCCTGATCCCGTACCCGTATCCGATCACGCACTGCGTCCGTCCGCGTGACAAACAGGTGGAGAGCGCGGTGATCGGTCTGGCGTACGGTGCCCCCCGCGAGTGGCGAATCCTCCCGACTGTTCGCTTTGGCGCGGTGGTGTGCGCCGAGCTGACGCATGCCGGCTTCGTTTCGCTGTTCACGCCGCGCTAGGTTCAGACGTCGATGCGAATTGAGACGAACGAAACACTCGTAAAGCGCAACAAGGCGTGGTCGGGGCGGTTGTTTATCGTCACGCTGGTGGTCATCATCGCGTCGTTCTTCCTGCTCAACAGCCCATTCCTGACCGAGGGGATGTCGCAGGACAATGTGATGTTGGTGTCGCTGGTCTTGCCGGCTGTTCTGCTGCCGATTGCCTTCATCGCGACCGTATTTTCGATCCGCATGACCAATATGTGGGTGCGCCAGCCGCGGCCGGAACGCATGCTTGAGGACAACCTCAAGGGGCTTGGCAAGTCCGCGGTGCTGTACAATTTCTATCACTTTCCGGCTCGCCATGTGCTTGTTACACAGGCCGGCGTGATGGCGATGGTCACGCGGTTTCAGGACGGCAAGTACCGTGCCACCGGCGATAAGTGGTCGTCCGCGCGCGGGGCGTTCAATCGCGTCTTGAGCATCATGCGCATGGATGGTATCGGCAGCCCATCATTGGATGCGCAGGTCGCCGCGCAGCATGTCGACAAGCTCTTATCGGACATCAACCCGGATGTGCCGGTGTATCCGGTGGTGTTGTTCATCGACCCGCGCGCCGAGTTTGAAGTCACCGAGCCAACGGTAGCGGTGCTGCACATCAGCACTCGGCGCAGCCCGAATCTGAAAGAGTGGGTCAAAGCACTCCCCAAGTCGGAGCACGCATTGACTCCTGAGCAGATCACCGAGTTCGAGAATAGGACGCTTCACGGAAAGAAATAGGTGTGTGGCCGGAACTATCGACATAGCGAGGCAGCAAGCACACGTGTCAGCAGCCAAAACCGCGCCGACGCCCGTACTCCGTATTGTGCCGGTGTCGGCGCTCCATCCCCATGAAGACCATGACAGTCAGCGCGCTCTGCCGCTGATCGAACGACTCCGGTCGGCCGAGACCTTCACTAATCCGGTGATCGCCGCGCCGATTGACGGGACGGCGGATTACGTCGTACTGGACGGGTCGAATCGCCACTACTGCTTTACCGAGCTGGGTATACCGCATATTCTGGTGCAGGTCGTCGCGTACCATACGCCGTGGCTAGAGTTGGGCGTCTGGAATCACGTCGTGTCCGGCCTGTCGACCGACGACCTGATACCGCTTATCGACGGTCTCGAAGGTGTGGCGATCAGCGCCGATGCGGTCGAGCAGCCGCTTGCGACGCTCGTTCGGAAAGATGGGGCGCGCCAAACCCTTGTCGCGACGACGTCGGACATCCGGGATCGGCGGGCGCTCTTGCGCGAGGTCGTGCATCTGTATCAACGGCACGGAAAGCTGCATCGAACGGCCCATGGCGATCCCGCCTTAGCGTTTGTGGACTTTCCTGATGCGGCGTTCGCCGTCTTGTTTCCGCACTTTACCCCGGATGAGATTGTCGAGGCGGCGGTGACCGGCGCTTACCTGCCGCCGGGGATCAGCCGCCACATCGTCCACGGCCGGGCGGTAAAGTTGGATTATCCGATGTCGGCGCTGCGCGATTCGCAGCAGTCACTGGATGCGAAGAATGCGGCGCTGCAAGGTTGGATTCACCGCAAGTTTGCGAATCGTGCAGTGCGCTATTATGCTGAGTCCACATATCACTTCGATGAGTAGGACGTTATGATCAGAACCACGCGAGAGGCGCTTCAGCAGACGACATTGGGCGGGGATGACGAGGCATATCGCCTGATCCGTTTCCCTGCGGGCGCGGTGACGGTGGCGGCTGGCATCGTCGCCGAGGTCGGATCACCGTTCTGTGCGATGCTGGTCGATGTGTACGAGGTGACGTTGATCGTGCCGGAAGAAGCGGTCGAGGAGTTCGCTGGCCGGCTGCACGGGGCTACGATCGAGTCCTCGCGCTACCGTCTAATCACCTTTGATGTGGTGCTTCCGCCGGGCCTCGTCGGCTTCATGGCAGCGGTCAGCGCGGCCGTCGCGCGGGCGGGCGTGAGTATTCTGCCGTTCGGCGCCTACAGCCGCGATCATATCCTCGTCCGTGAATCGCAGTATGACGATGCAATCGCCGCGCTGAAGTCGTTGATTGAGAGCGCCTAGATGGTTGAAATCCCTTTGTTCGATCAGGGCGGCGCGCCACAGCCCCGCGACCGCGTGAAGATCGAGTCCGTTCAAGCCGTGCCGTATCCCGACCGGTTCCGGGTTTGGGTTGAGATCAAAGTGACGCCGTTTTTAGAGCGGCCGAATCTCCTGCTCACGCTGCACGACGACCATGATAATTTGATCGCTGAACTGAACGTCATCGAGACGATGCACGCGAACATGGAGTTCACGATGCATCTGCGCGGGATAGACGAACCTGCCGGCGCCTATGCGCTGACTGTCGAGCTGTTCTACGAAACGCGCAACCCGGCCCTCGACTCCCGAATCGTCGGGTTTCTCATCCCTGAGATCGACGGCGACAGCGGGGACACGCGGTGATTTGGCTGACTCCGGACGTGGCGCGGGACATCGTCAAGCAGGCGGATGTCCACAGTCCGAACGAGGTGTGCGGGGTGCTGATCGGCCGCGTGGGACATGCGCCGCGCCCCGTGCCGCTGACGAACGTTGACCCTAATCCGCGGACAGGGTACATGGCCGACCCGGAGGAGCTTGCGAAAGTCCTAACGCGCGCAATCGCGGACGACGAGCGCCTGCACGCGATCTACCACTCACACCCGAACAGCCCGGCGATTCCTTCACGCCGCGACATCGCCGATTGGGGCTATCCTGATAGCGTGATGCTGATCGCCGGACGAGATCGCGAGGGTTTCGCGCTGGCTGCGTGGAAAGTCACTTACGGCCGCGTGGAGCGTGTCGAGTTGACGATCAGCGATACGCGTCCGTTGGGCGCGGCCGCCGCGCCGTATACGTTTGCTCAGCGTGTGCTGCTGATTGCGGCTGCGGTGGCGATGGCGGCAGTGGTAATCGTGACTGCGGTGGCGCTGCTGCCACCACCACTCGTACCGTAGGGAGAACCATGATGGATGTTGTGAGCGTGCTGCTCGTGATTGTTATCGGCTTAGCTGCTGGTGCTGTTGTCAATGCATTGAGCGACGATCTGCCGAGGCGCGTTCGCCCGCAGCTTCCTCACTATCCGGACGGCGAGCCGAGGGAACTGTCGGCGTGGTTGGGCATCACGGCGTTTCTCACCGGGCAGCGGCGCTCGTCCGGTGGGGCAGCGTTGTCTTGGCGGCACCCCATCACCGAAGTCGCGCTGGTGCTCCTTATGCTGCTGACTGTCTCGGTCGTGCGACAGCGGGCGGACTATTCCGACCTTCAGCTCGTGTTCTGGCTGTTTCACGTGACAGCTCTGGTGCTGGTCACTGTTATCGACATCGAACACAAACTGATTCTGTTCGTCGTCATCAACCCGTTCGTCGTCGTCGCGATCCTCGATGCGCTCCTCACCCAGAAGAACGCTCCGCCGGAAATCGTCGAGGCGCTGATCGGCGGGGCTGTCGGCTACGGTGTCTTCTTTCTGTTGTATCAGGGCGGATTCTTGTTCACGCGGATCATGAGCAAGCGGCGCGGCCGTGAGATCAAGGAAGTCGCGTTTGGCTATGGGGACGTGATGCTGGCCGGCGTTGTCGGCCTGTTGATCGGCTGGCGCCTGTTCCTGTTCAGCATGTACATCACAATCATCCTCGGCGCGTTGGGCGCACTGCTGTTTATTCTGTCGAGGCGGCTGTTGGGAACTCGGTACAGCGCATTCACGGCACTGCCCTATGGGCCGTACATCGTCGCCGGGGCGCTGATTATGATTCTCTTTCCGACACAGGTCGGCGGGCTGCTGCTCGGCGCGCGTTAGCTCTCAGCCACCCGTCGTGGGTTTCCAGTTTCCAATCATGCGCTGTCGATGAGGCGTTGAGCGCGAACGCTGCATCTGGTCTGCCAACTGTGAACTGTCAGCTATGTGACTACTGGCTGAGTTCGGGACGACGTTCGATGATGCCGACGCCCAGCACGCGCGCTCCGTCGTAGATCACAGCGCCTTGGCCGGGCGTGATGTCGCGCACCGGGGCGTCAAATACGACGCTGAAGCGATCCGCGTCGAGCGGCGTGACGAGTGCAGGTGCAGGGCGCGCCTTGTACCGGATCTTGACCTGCGCGCGAAACGGCTCGTTGGACGGTGGATTGCCCGCGACCCAGTTGGCGCGACCGGCTGTGAGCGTGTCGTGTCCGAGCTGTTCGCGCGGGCCGATTACCACGGCGTTGCGATACGGATTGATCGCGATCACGTACAGCGGCTCCGCTGCGTACACATGTAGACCCTTGCGCTGGCCGATGGTGTAATTGGCGACGCCGCTGTGTTCACCGACGACTGTGCCGTCGCGCAGCACGATCGGGCCGGGCTGCATCAATTCGGGCGCGTTTTCCTTCAGAAACCGGCGATAGTCGCCATCGCCGAGGAAGCACAGGTCTTGACTGTCGTGTTTGCTGGCGGTAGGCAGGCCGAAACGTGCCGCAAGCTCGCGGATTTGCGGCTTGGTATAGTCGCCGCACGGGAACAGCACATGCGCAAGCTGTTCCTGCGACAGTACGCTCAACACGTAGCTTTGATCCTTCGCCTCGTCCACGGATTGTTCGAGCGTGTAGACGTCTCCCTGCTTCACGACCCGCGCATAGTGGCCGGTGGCGAGGAAGTCCGCATCGAGCGCCATCGCGTGCGAGTACAGCCAGTCGAAGCGGATACTGCGGTTACACTCAATACAGGGATTGGGTGTGACGCCGGCGCGGTGCTGTTCGACAAAGAAATCGACGATGGACGCTTTGAACACATCACGCGTGTCGAGGACGTAGAAGGGGATGCCGAGTTGGTCAGCGATCCGGCGCGCGTCATCCATCTGGCCGGGTGTGCAGCAGCGGTTGTGCGTAGAGCACGAGTCGTCCACGGACGGCTCAGCCCATAGGCGCATCATCATGCCGATGACGTCGTAACCCTGCTCCACCAGCAGCGCCGCAGCGACTGAACTATCGACGCCGCCGCTCATCGCGACGACAACTCGCTTGGGATGAATGGTCATGATCCTTGCTGTGGTGATAACCTGCGCGACAGACCGCGCATCCTTACGATAGACGCGCCGAACGCAGTTTAGACGACACGCTGCGCAGACGGCTTACGCTTTCCTTGACCGCGCTCACTGCATACTCGACATCTTCGAGTGTGGTATGAACGCCAACCGACAGACGTAGGCTACCGATGGCGTCGGCCTCGCTGATGCCCATGGCTAACAGCACGGACGATGGCTCCGGGCTGCCTGTCTTACACGCGCTGCCACCACTGGCCGCGACACCACGCATGTCGAGGTGCATCAGCAGCTGTGAGCTGTCGACACCGGGAAAGATGAAGCTTGCGTGTGACGGCAGGCGCAGCTCACGCTCGCCGGTCAGGAAGGCATCCGGCACGTGGGTGAGTATGCCATCGATAATCGCGTTACGGCGCCGGCGCAGGTGTTCGACGCGCTCAGCCTGTTCCTCATACGCGATGCGAAGCGCCTCAGCCATACCGACGATGAACGGCGTGTTGTGTGTGCCCGCGCGCATCCCACGTTCGTGGCTTCCCCCGGACTGCGTTGGCGAGATCGCCGTGCCTTCGCGGACGTACAGCGCCCCGACGCCTTTTGGCCCGTAGAACTTGTGTGCGCTCAATGACAGCATATCGACGCCGAGTTCGTTGACATCAAGCGAAAGCTGACCTGCAGCTTGCACGGCGTCGGAATGAAAGATCACCCCGCGCTCCCGTGCCGCCGTCGCGAGCTGTGGGATCGGCGCGAGCGTGCCGACCTCGTTATTGGCATAGATCACGCTGGCGACCGTAGTCTCTGCGCTCAGTGCCGAAACGAAGTCCTCAACGTCAATCTGGCCTGTCCGGCTGACGGGGATCAGTGTCATGCTGAAGCCTTGCACCGTGACAAGCTGCTTCACCGTCGCTGTGACCGCGCTGTGCTCGACGGGCGTTGTCACGAGATGCGCCCCTTTGCCCTGAGCGCGCGCCGCCCAAGCTGCCCCGCGAACTGCGAGATTGTCGCTTTCCGATCCGCCGCTGGTGAACACGATCTCTGACGGTTTGCAGCGCAGGATGCTGGAGACGGTTTCGCGGGCGCGCTCGACCGCGGCTTCTGCCCGCCGGCCGTAGCTGTGCAGCGAGGACGAATTGCCGTACACCTCGGTGAAGTAGGGCGCCATCGCCTCAAGCACGCGTGGATCGACCGGCGTCGACGCCGAGTGATCGAGGTAGACGTCACGGCGTGCGGTCATTCGATAACCCTCATCTCCCTGTGGGTGTTCGCATTGTACTCCCGAACCCATGTGAATGTCAGGATAGTTTGTCCAATAGCGCATGAGGCGGCGGGGGTGTATAGTCCTGCTCAATGCGTTTCGATGTATCGAGGAGTGACTGTAGATGGTCGCAATTCAGCATGTTCACGGCCGCGAGGTCTTGGATTCCCGCGGCAACCCCACAGTCGAGGTCGACGTTCACCTGACCGACGGCACGCTTGGCCGGGCAATCGTGCCGAGTGGCGCGAGCACCGGTGAGCATGAAGCGCTCGAACTCCGTGACGGGGATAGCAAGCGGTACGGTGGCAAGGGCGTGCGTAAGGCCGTCGAGTCGGTGAATACGGTGCTCGCGCCTGCGCTGGCGGGCGCCGACCCGTTCAATCAGGTCGCGGTTGACCAGAAGATGATTCAACTGGACGGGACGCCGACCAAGAGCAAGCTGGGCGCGAACGCGATTCTCGGCGTCAGCATGGCCGTTGCGCGCGCCGCCGCGACCAGCGTTGACCTGCCGCTGTATGCCTATCTCGGCGGTATTCATGCGCACGTACTTCCGGTGCCGATGATGAACATTATGAACGGCGGAAAACATGCCGTGGGCAGCACCGACTTTCAGGAGTTCATGGTGATGCCGGTCGGCGCGGGTTCGTTCGCCGAAGCACTTCAGATGGGCGTCGAAATCTATCAGGCGCTCAAGAAACTGCTGCATAAGAAGGGCCACAGCACGACGGTTGGGGATGAGGGTGGTTTCGCGCCGAGCCTCGGCAGCAATCAGGCAGCGCTCGATATCATCATGGAGGCGATTGCCTCGGCGGGTTACAGCGCGGGCGATCAGATTTTCATCGCGCTTGACCCGGCCACGTCGGAGATTTACCGGGATGGCAAGTATCACCTTGAGATCGAGGGCAAGTCGCTCTCAGGCGAGGAGATGGTCGAGTTCTGGACGGATTGGGCGACACGCTATCCGATTATCTCGCTGGAAGACGGCCTCGCGGAGAACGACTGGGCGAATTGGAGCCGGCTCGTTGCCACCATCGGCAGCCGGGTTCAGATCGTCGGCGATGATCTGCTCGTGACCAACACGGAACGCGTCAAGCGCGCGATCAAGGAGAAGGCCGCCAATTCGCTGCTGTTCAAGGTCAACCAGATTGGTTCGCTGACTGAAGCCCTCGCGGCGGCGCAGATGAGCCAGCGGCACGGCTGGACGGTCGTGACCAGTCATCGCAGCGGCGAGACGGAGGACAGCACGATCGCCGACCTCGCGGTCGCCATGAACGCCGGGCAGATCAAGACCGGCGCGCCGGCCCGCACGGATCGCGTGGCGAAGTACAATCAGCTGCTTCGCATCGAAGAACAGTTGGGTTCGGCGGCGAAATATGCCGGGCGCGCCGCTTTCCCGAACCTCGGGATGGCGCTCGATTAGGACGGCTTGACCCCGGTCGGCGACCGCTTTACAATCCGTCCGATGCCCCCGTAGCTCAGCGGATAGAGCAGTCGCCTTCTAAGCGAAAGGTCGTAGGTTCGATCCCTACCGGGGGTATGAGGGAATTGAAAAGGCCGGGAACGTGACCCGGCCTTTTTCGTTTACATCGACTTCATCGACTTGAGGATGCCCTTCACGCGTGGATCGCGCTTGGACGGTGGCACGCGGATTTCGAGGTCGGCGAGCACTTCGACCGCCTCGGGACGCCGACCGAGCCGCGCGAGCAGTTTTGCCGTGTCCGTCGCCAGCTCGATGCTGTCGGGCACTTCTCGCAGCGCTTGGCGATACAGCGTGACTGCCTTCTCGATAGCGGACTGATTGTGGCTGGGATCGGCGTTGTATCGTTCTTCGCAGCGTTCGGCGAGGAATCGCACCGCTTCGAGATATCCCGCTTGGATGTCCTGCCTGCGGGTGAGGATCCAGTGATCGTTATGACCCTTGAGGAACGGCCCCCGGTACAGGTCGAGCACCCGTTGATAGTCAACTTCCGGGTGTGCGTTGGACAAATCACGCGCGCGAATCAAGGCTTGTGTCCACTCGAATGCGTCGTAGTTGATGAGCAGACTGGGCTTGATTCGATAGGCGCCGTTCTGATGTTCTAGGACTTCAAAATTAAAGGCGCGATGAAGTCTGCGTTTGGTGACGTGAAAGACGTTAGTGGCTTGCGCGTCGGACAAGTCGCCCCAGAACGCTCGGTGGAAGTCGTCGCGCGTGATGACGCCGCGATCGACGGCGAAGAACAGCAGCAGGCGCGGCAGATGGCCTTCCCAGTCGGTAATCAGCTCGTCGTTGAAGAACACGAAGCCGGGGCCGACCGCGAAGATATCGAGGCGTCCGGTCGGGGCTTCAGGGCTGTGCTGCAGCGGTTGAGTCACGACCCGATCGTCGTCGAGGATGATGGCTCGCGTTTGGGCGATCAGCGAGACCCACGGGAAGCGCGGCTGCGACCGGCCGTTGAATACCGTGATGTAACGGTCGGGGAACTTGACGATCAACTCTTCGAGGAAGCGGATGGTGCTGTCGGAAGCCGCAGCGAAGTCATAGTCGTCGAGTATCAGGACGATGCGATCGCCCTCGATCTGCTCGAAGTCCTTGAGCAACCCCTCGATCGCCGCTTTGCGGAACGCGCCGGAGCTGCCGACCACGGCATTCGCAGCGCTTGAATGGATGCCGAAGCTGGAGGTCTGTGCGCTCAGGCTGTCGACAATCCGGTCGAAGAGCGTGACTTCATCGAGGGTTTCGGAAGAGAACGGGACGTAAAGCGTCGTCAGTCCCGGTTCGTTGAGAAGCGCCGCAGTCAGCGCGGTGCGATACTTGCTATCAGGCTGTAAAATAACGACGCGAGCATGTTCGGAGTACTCGCGAAACTTGCCAATAATATCGTGGATCTTGGTCTCGATCACGGCGTGCTAGTCCCTTTACCTACGAGCGATGTTACTTGGACAAGTATAGCATAGCGCACAGATTTTGTCACACGGCGCGTTTTGCAATTGTAAGAGGCAGCATAAGTGAAAAGTAAACCGGAAGATAGGGCAATGACGAAACCCGGTAGGCCGCTGGGTCTCTCGCTCGCGATCATTTTGAGTGTGGGCCTGTATGTTGTTCTGCCGATGTTTCAGCTCGTCGTGCAGGTGGGACTGCAAGAGCGTATCAGCCGGATTGACTCGCCCATCGAGGTGCACGGTCAGGAACTAACGGCGGGGGCGTCTGGCGGCTCGTTCGTGCTTGTCGGTGAAGCGGAGCTGGTCGTACAGACGATTGCCGCCGGCGTGTTCTTAGTGATCGCCATCCTTGCGTGGCGCGGGCATCCTCGTGGTATTCGCGCGACGTTCACAACGGTGGTGCTGCTGTACGCAGGCGTGACCGCATTTGTGACCGCCCGCACACTGCTAGCGCGCAGCGACCTCAATGCCGGCATCAGCTCCGCCGACGAGCTTGTACGACAGCTGTTGTGCGGCGTGCTGGTGACAACCGTGCTCATCCCGCTGTACGTCGTCTGGTATATCAATCGTGCCCCGGCGCGGGCGTTCTACCGGGGCACGTATGCCGTCGAGGAGAAAGCGCGCTAACCCGTCTGCTTTCCGCGAGATTCCATCTCAAGGCGTACCAGCTCGCGACGGAGAGTCTTGCCAACGGCTGACTTCGGCAGCTCGTCGATGAACGCGATACGGCGCGGCACTTCATACGGGGCGAGGTGTTCACTGGCGAACTTGATAAGCTCCGCCTCGGTGATCTCCGCGCCGTCGGCTTTGACGACCCATGCTTTGAGCGTCTCTTGCCCGACTTTGTCAGGGTGAGGCACAGCCGCCACGCCAACCTCCGCCACGCCGGGATGGTTCTTGAGCACCTTCTCGATGGCATTGGGATAGACGTTGTAGCCACCAATGAGGGCCATGTCCTTCTTGCGGTCGACGATATAGAAGTAGCCGTCTTCGTCCATACGGGCGATATCGCCCGTGTACAGCCAGATCTTTCCGTTGTGTTCGCGCAAGACTTTAGCCGTCTCGTCGGGCATATTGTGATAGCCGAGCATGATTTGCGGCCCGGCCATCAGCAGTTCGCCGACTTCACCGACCGGCACGTCGGTCTCACCGTCGTCAAGGCTGACGATGCGCATGTCTGTGTCCGGCAGCGGCAGCCCGATTGAACCGACGCGATTTTCGCCTCGCAGCGGGTTGACGTGGGTCGCGGTCGGCGCCTCGCTCATCCCGAACCCTTCCAGCAGCGTGCCACCGCTCAGCCGTTCAAACTCGGCCTTGACCGAGGGGGGCAGCGGGGCCGACCCGCTGAGGCACGCACGGATGGATCGCAAGCTGATCTCGCCTGACTGAACTTTCGGGTGGATATTGATGGCGTTATACAGGGCCGGGACGCCGTGGAAGAGTGTGGGTTTGAACTTATGGATGCACTCAACGACGTCGTTGATCTCGCGTGCATTGGGGATGAGGATCACGGTCGAGCCGAGTTTAGCGGCCATCGCCAAGACCGCGACCATGCCGAACACATGGAAGAACGGAATCGCGCCGAGGAAGATCTCCTGCTCGCCGGGCACTCCGTCAACTGCGAGGAACGACTCCTGTTGAAGCATGTTGGCGACCAGATTCGCATGGGTCGCAACGGCCGCTTTGGAGACGCCGGTCGTGCCGCCGGTGTACTGAAACAGCGCGATATCGGTGGGCTTGACCGCGACGCTCGGCTTTTTTCCGGCATACGTCGTGAGCAGGTCTTGCAGCCAAAAGTCGCCGCTCTGAAGCGCCTCGATAAAGTGACCATCCTTCTTCTCGCGCGCGATCTGAAACAGGATGCGCGCAAGAGGCGGCAGGTATTCTTTGACGTTGGTGACGATCACGGTCTTGATGTGCGTCCTCGGCTGGACACGCTTAACGACCGAATAAAACATGCTCATCGTAATGACGATCTCGGCGCCACAGTCTTTGAGCTGATACTCGAGCCGGTCGGCAGGGTAGGTCGGGTTGGCGGCCGCGACGGCGCCTCCCGCCTTGAGTACCGCGAAAAATGAGATGACAAACGCCGCGATGTTCGGCATCATCAGCGCGACGCGATCACCCTTCTTCAGCCCGTGATCGATCAACGCGCATGCCAACGCGTCCGACTGGCGGTCAAGCTCGCCGTAGCTCAGGTTTGACGCGACGCGGCCGATCAGGGGCAGGTGCGCGCTGGTGATCAACGCTGGATGATTGGGCAGGCGCTTCGCTGTCTCCTGCACAAAGTAGTGCAGTGGAACCGCAGGATAGGTCAGCGTGTGGGGGGTCTTTTCGTGATAGAGCTTGAGCCATGGTCGATCAGCGTAAGTAGTCATACGTATTACAAACTCCGTTTCTCTCGTGTTGATGGCGCAAGAACCCCGCCTGTATTTATGCACAGAGTATAGGCCAATTGACACCGCGCGCAAACGACTCACGGACTACTCCGGCGCGGTGCTAGCGGATGCCCAGTCGCGCCAGCGGGGTGGAATCAGCGCGACGCCGCCATCCCGTTTGACGCAGATATGACGCGTTTCGCCCGTCGCGTGTACGTCCCCGGTGTCTGCGTGGGTCAGTTGATACCCGAAACGCATGCCCCGGCTCTGGACTTCGGCGATCCAGCAGCGCACGCGGATTTGCTGACCATAGACCGCCGGGCGCGCATACCGAACGTGGGCCTCAGTCACCGCCAAGTTGAAACCGTCTTCTTCGAAACGGGCATAGTTCTCACCGCGCTGGCGCATGTACTCGCTGCGCGCCTCTTCGAAGTATACGAGATACTGGCTGTGATGGACGATCCGCATCGCATCCGTCTCGGCATATCTGACCCATAGAACCGTCTCAGCGACAAAGCGATCGGTCGGCAGCATTAGTGTCCCCTGAACATCATCGAAGCATCGGGCAAATTGTACCGCGTTGCAGGGGCATACGGTGGGTCTCAGGGTATACTTCGGGCTTCGACTTGAATTTGATCACGGGATGAATCCACTGAGAGGTGATGACAATGCGCAGGCTGAGATGGACTGTTTCGATTGTTCTAGCAGTAGTGTTCGTCTCTACGGGTGTCGTGGCGCAGGAAGATGATCCCTTCGCCTTCTATGAGGGCATCGAGACCTCGCGGGCGGAAGATGGAGGCTTTGTCCTCGGAAGCCCTGATGCCCCTGTGACGGTCGTTGTGTTCGCCGACTTTATGTGTCCGCACTGCCAGACGTATGTCGAGACGACGCACGAATTCATCGACACGTTCGTTCGGGACGGCCAAGCTCGGCTTGAGTACCGGCTGTATCCGATTGTCAACCCGACGTATTCGGCGCTGACGGCGCAGTGGGCGGAATGCGTCGAAGTGCAGCGGGACGGCGCGTTCTGGCCTGCGCACGACATGCTGTACAACCTCGCGCATGCGGGAGAGGTTGGGCCGGATACGCCGGAAACGCTCGCGGAGACGCTCGGTCTGGACGTTGAAAAGCTGGATGCGTGTGCTGCCGATGCCGCTCAGTATGTCACCGACCTTGAGCTTGGCGCGTCGCTCGGCGTCAGCGGGACACCTGCAACTGCTGTCCGGCTTGAGGATGGCACGCTGGGGTGGCCGTTCCTGCGCGACCAGATCTTCAACCGCGGCGGTTTGCCCCTTAATCTGCTGACGGAAATCATCGAAGCGGAGGATGTGTCGTCGCTGGTGATGGTGCCGTCGCCGCTCTTGGCGAGCCTTGTGACGGAAGATGCGGCGTGCGCGAATCCGTGCTGGCGTGGGATCGTGCCGGGGGAAACGCTGCTGACCGACGCGCTTGAGATCATCCGTCAGGATCGCCAGCACGTGGAGATCACCGAGACGTCGGCAGGTGAGCTGGATGCGTTGACATGGCGCCGGTTCGACAGCCGGCTCAACGAACCGAACTACATCATCGCCAATGCGGAAGGCGCGGTCGACGTAATATCGCTGGTCGACATCTCTGACTACGGGCTTGGCGAGGTGGTCGAAAATCTCGGAGATCCGGCGCAAGCCATCGGGTTTGGCACGGAAGATGGCAGCGCGATCCTCTACATGATTTACCCTGACATCGCGACGGTTGTCATGGTGTTGACCGCCCCCGACGAGGTGCTGAACGAGGACAGCCTTGTAGTCGGCGCGCAGTATCTATCCAGCGAGGCGCTGGCGACCTTCCTCGAAGACGCAGACGCGGTCGCGTGGACGGGATACGACGGCTTCGACGATTATCTCCGCTAGTCCGGCTTGTGGCGCTGGGCGAGTTCAGCCTCAACATCGGCGAGGCTCACGTCCAGTTCCGACCACATCACGAGGAGATGATAGAGGAGGTCGGCGCTCTCGGAGACTTGGCGGGGCTTGTCCTGCGCCAGCGCCGCGACGACGACCTCCACCGCTTCTTCGCCCACCTTCTGAGCCATTCGGGGCAGTCCCGCGTCGATCAGGGCGTTGGTGTAGCTGCCTTGTTTGGGGTGGCTCCGCCGGGCCGCGATGAGCGTTTCAAGCTGGTTCAGGATACTAGTCACGGGAGCTTTCCTCTCGAAGAATACGATGGAAACATGAGGTTTCGCCGGTGTGACAAGCTGGCCCGGCGGGTTCGACCTCGATCAACAGCGCGTCCGCATCGCAATCCACGGAAACTTGGATGACGCGCTGGTTATTGCCACTCGTCTCGCCCTTGTGCCACAAGGCTTGACGCGACCGACTCCAGAACACCGTTTCACCAAGCGACAGCGTCATCTGAAGTGATTGTGCGTTCATGTAGGCTACGGTCAGCACTTGTCTGGTAGCGGCGTCCTGCACGACGGCCACGATGAGTCCGTTCGTGTCCCATTTAATCTGGTCAATGCCTACGGCTTCCACGCTCATTTCACCCCCAACCCGTCATCCGCACCGGCACGCCGCGCTCATCAAGATAGCGCTTCAGGTCACCGATGCGCAGCTCGTTGAAATGGAACAAGCTCGCGGCCAGTGCCGCATTGGCGCCGCCCGCCGTCAATGCCTCTGCGAAGTGCGCCGCGCTGCCCGCTCCGCCGGATGCGATCACGGGGATCGTCACAGCCTCGGCGACCGCCGCGGTGAGTTCGAGGTCGTAACCCGCCTTTGTCCCGTCTCGATCCATGCTGGTTAGTAGAATCTCGCCCGCACCGCGTGACTCGCACTCTTTCGCCCACTCGACCGCCCGCAGCGGAGTAGGGATGCGCCCGCCGTTGATGTGGACGATCCACTCGCCATCGACGTGCTTCGGGTCGATGGCGACGACGATACACTGGCTCCCAAAGGCCCACGCGCCTGCGTCGATCAAGTCCGGCGTGCGCACCGCGGCGCTGTTGATCGAAACCTTGTCTGCGCCGGAAAGCAGGGTATCGCGGATGTCGTCTATCGTGCGAATGCCCCCGCCGACACAGAACGGGATGAACAACGTATCTGCAACTCGGCGCACCATGTCGAGCGTGGTTGCTCGGCCCTCGTGTGAGGCCGTGATGTCGAGAAATACGAGTTCATCAGCGCCTTCACGATCATAGAACGCGGCCTGCTCGACCGGATCGCCGGCATCGACAAGGTTGACGAAATTGATGCCTTTAACCACCCGCCCGTTATGAACATCGAGGCACGGGATGATACGCTTTGCCAACATAACTAGGCTGTTCCTTCTCGTATCGCATCTTCAAGCCGTAATGCGCCGGTGTACAGCGCCATCCCGATGATCGCGCCGGCGATCACGCCGCTGGCCGCAAGCCGCCGAATATCGTCCAGTGAACTCACACCGCCCGAAGCGATCACGCTCAGCCCTGTGTCATGCGCTAACGCGGCTGTCGCATCCACGTTCACGCCGGTGAGCATGCCGTCCCGTGAAACGTCGGTAAACAGCGCGTGCCGAACGCCTACCGTGGCTACGGCACGCCCCAGCTCTGCCGGAGTCATCGCGGACTGCTCCGTCCACCCGTGCGTGGTCACGTTGCCGTCCCGCGAGTCTAGCCCGACACACACGCGATCCGCTCCGAAGACGTTAACCGCTTCGCGGACGAGTTCGGGGTTTCGCACCGCCGCCGTCCCGAGGACGACCCGCGCCGCGCCGTGTTCAAACGCGGTGGTCATGTCGGCAAGCGAGCGAAGCCCACCGCCGAACTGCACAGGAAGCCCGACCGCCGCGATCTGTCTCAGCACGCGCAGGTTGTCATTGGCCCGCGCGAACGCACCGTCGAGGTTAACGACGTGCAGCCACTGCGCTCCGCGATCCGCGAACTCCTGCGCCACGCGTGCAGGATCGGTGCTGAAGACGGTCGTGTTCGCATCAATGCCTTCCTTGAGCCGGACGACCTGACCCGACTTGAGATCGAGCGCGGGGTAGATAATCATGCGGTGGCCCCTTGTGCAAAGTTCAGGAAGTTCGACAACACTTTGAGTCCGGTGGTCTGACTCTTTTCGGGGTGAAACTGTACACCGAAGATGTGATCGCGCTGGACGGCGACACAAATCTCCCCGCCGTAATCGACGGTCGCCGTAATGTCACTCGTGCGGGTTGGCACGCAGTAGTAGCTGTGGACGAAGTAGGCATAGGGCGCGCCGGGTAGATCGCGAAAGATCGGGGAGTCGCGCACGACACCGACCTGATTCCATCCCATGTGCGGGATTTTCAGGCCGAGCGTCGGGGAGAACCGCGTGACCTGTCCCTCCAATAAGCCAAGGCCGCTGTGTGTTCCCATTTCGTCGGAGGAGTCGAACAGGAACTGCATTCCCAGACAGATGCCCAGATACGGCACACCGCGCCGAACCGCGCCGATCACGGCGGCGGCGAGGCCGGTCTCGTTCAGGATGCGCATCCCCGCGCCAAACGCGCCGACACCGGGCAGGATGATCGAGGTCGCCGAGTCGAGCGCAGTTGGATCGCGCACGATCTCGATGTCGTGCGCGTCGAGATGGCGGAGCGCATGGATCACGCTGCGTAAATTGCCTGCGCCGTAGTCGACCACCGCCAGCATAGACACCTCGCTTGCCGCTATGAGAAACGAAACGCCCGCGTCGAACTGCGCGGGCGATACCTCTTGGACACGGTAAAGCTGGACTCAGTTCAACGCGGAGCCTTGTTGGTGCGACCGTGGTGATGTGTCCAGTATGTCATCATGGGCGGAAGTATATCGGTGCACCCCGTGCTTGTCAACGCGGCCGGCGGCAGTTAGCATCGGATGTGCACGCAGCGCGGCGGGCGGTTGTCCGGCTCGCAGCGCGGCGAAGATGACGTTTAGCTGAAGGCGATCGGCTGATGGAACACTTCATCATCGAGGGTGGGGTACCGCTTCGGGGATCCGTGCGCCCGGGTGGAAATAAGAACGCAATTCTGAAAATGCTGCCGGCATGCATGCTTACCGACGAACCGGTGATCCTCCGCAACGTGCCTGATATTCTCGATGTCCGAGTGACGCTTGAGATCATGCGCCGGCTTGGAATCGATATCGAATGGCTGGACACGACAACATTGCGTGTACACGCGGCTGACATCAAGTCGCAGACGCTCGACCCGGCGCTGGCGCAGCGTATCCGTACCAGCTTCGTGTTCGCGGGGCCGATGCTGGCGCGCACAGGGGCGATCACCGTGCCGATGCCCGGTGGCGACGTGATCGGCGAACGGCGGCTTGACACGCACGTTTCGGCCTTGCGTAAGCTCGGCGCCAGCGTGCATTACGAACGCGGCGTGTTTTCGATGTCCGCGGACAAGCTGACCGGTGCGGTGATCCTACTCAGTGAAGCGAGTGTGACGGCGACTGAGAACGCCATTTTGACCGCTGTCACGGCTCACGGTGTCAGCGAAATCAGTAACGCGGCGAGTGAGCCGCATGTGCAGAACCTGTGTCACATGCTGGTGGCGATGGGGGCGCGGATCGACGGAATCGGCTCGAACCGGCTTACGATCCACGGCGTTGAACGCCTGCACGGCTGTGATGTGCGGGTCGGCGCTGACTACATGGAGGTCGGGAGTTGGATCGGCGCGAGCGTGCTGACCGGCGGCTCGATTCGTATCGTAGACGCCGATCCGGACGTGCTGTCGATGGTCGAGCTGGTGTTCAGCCGCCTCGGCGTGCACTGGACGGTCGATGGGGAGGACATTGTCGTCCCGGAATCGCAGAACCTCACGATCACGCCTGATCTCGGGGGGCGCATCCCGATCATCAAAGCACAGCCGTGGCCCGCGTTTCCTGCTGACCTGATGAGCATTGCGCTCGTGGTCGCCACGCAGAGCCGCGGCGCGGTGATGTTCCACGATTGGATGTTTGAAAGCCGTCTATTCTTCACCGATAAACTCGTGCAGATGGGCGCACGTATCACGTTGTGCGATCCGCACCGAGTGCTCGTTCAAGGCCCGACCGCGCTGTCAGCGGTTCCGATAGTCACAAGCCCCGACATCCGCGCCGGTATGGCGATCTTGCTGGCGGCGCTCGCAGCGCCGGGGACGACGCGAATCGCCAACGTCCGGCAGATTGACCGGGGCTATGAGCGTGTCGAGCAGAAGCTGCGTGAACTCGGAGCGCGAATCGAACGCGTAAACGAAGGCCCGCAAGATACGCGCGAAATGCCTGTCTTCTCGGTTGAACACTAGCGCCGCTGATCGTTAGCCGAGGCCGTTGCGGCTCCCGACCGCCGATCCGTTCGTCCCCTCGGAATCAGGCTCGACGTCGAATCGCTTGAGCAAGTCTTGCGTGCGCTCGCTGTAGAGGGCGACGCGTTCACGCTCAAGCTGCCACAGGCGCTGAACGCTCGTGTTAAGCGGCCCCAGTTCGGCTTGGATGGCCTGAACGGTCTTGAGGAAGTCCGCGAAGTCCTCGTCGTGACGGCGCCACACCTCATCGTTGGAGAGGGTGTACTGCTTCCAGCGCTTCTGATCGTCGGTGCGGTAGTCGTTCCATTCCTGACGGAAGCGATCTTCGCTGAGGCGCTGCATTTCCGCGACTTCGTTGATTCTACGCTCGAGCCGCTCGCCGATGCGGTGGAAATCGTCGATGATCTGACGCATAGATCGGTAGGCTTCAGACCACGTCTCGAAGCGCGCGATATTCTGCTCCATCGCGCGGTCGTGTTCCTCGAATCGCTTGACCAACGCGGCGACCTCCTGATCGCGCTCTTGCAGCATCAGCGTTTGCTGGTCGATGAACTGCTGAATCTGCTCGCGCCGTTCGCGGTCGGTGTTCGCGATCTCCTGAATTCGCCGTTCATTGCGCAGCGACAGGTCTTCGATTAGGGCAATCTTCGGGCGCACGGCGTCAAGGCCCTTGCGCAGATCAATCAACTGGGCCTCCAGCTCGGAGATTCGGCGCGCATCCTGCCGGCGCTGTTCTTCGAGATAGGCGATACGGCGGTCGGGGTCTTCGAGCCGCTTGCCGAGGTCTTCGAGCCGCAGCTGCATATCGGCAAGCTGCCCGGCGAAGCGATCCCGCTCATGCTGAAACGCCGGAATTTCGCCAGTCTGGCGGGCGATACGATCCGACTTGTCGTCCAATTCGCGTACGATACGGAGGATCTGCTCGCGGTTGAGATCAGCAACGCGCTGCGCCTCGCGTTCGGCGTTGAGCCGCTTGGTCTCGGTCGCTTCAATCATCTGACGCATGTCGCGCCGCATCTGATCAAGCGCCTCATTGGTCGCTGTCGTCGGTACGTAGTCGGAGCGAATCACCGACTGGTCAGATTCGAGGCTGTTGAGGCGCCGGGTGAGACTCGCGACCGCCTCGTTTTGTTGGCCCAGCCGCTCCTCCAACGTAGCGATGGTTGTGCGGTCGCGCCGTCGCTCCTCGTCGAGCCATTCAATGAGACGCAAGGCTTGCTGGATGTCCATTGACTGCATCCCGTTCAACGTGCACAACTGCCGGATTATACCACACGGCCCCGATTGCCTTCATTGTCTACAATCGGCGCTAGAATGGTGTAGGGCAATCACAGAACGGCAGGTCCGCCATGATCTCGACCCGCACGGACTTGGAACGCTATGAACTCGACCGGCTTGCGCCGTATGGTGTCGCCAGCGCGCACAGTCGCGGGAGGTTGTCGCTCGAAGAAGAGCCGCGTTACCGGACGGTATTTCAACGCGACCGTGATCGGATCGTTCACAGTGCTGCGTTCAGGCGATTGGAGTACAAGACGCAGGTCTTTGTCAACGACGCGGGCGATTACTACCGGACACGCCTAACACACACGTTGGAGGTCGCGCAGATCGGCCGCACGATTGCGCGCGCGCTGGGCGCCAACGAAGACCTCGTCGAGGCAATTTGCCTCGCGCATGACCTCGGACATCCGCCGTTCGGCCATGCGGGGGAAGACTCGCTCGACCGCCTGATGCGCGATCACGGCGGGTTCAATCATAATGCGCAGAGTTTTCGCGTAGTCACTGTCCTTGAGGAACGCTATGAACGGTGGCGCGGGCTGAACCTGACCCGCGAGACGCTGGAAGGCATCGCCAAGCACGAAGCGTCGCTGGATCTCAGCGGATTGATGGGGCTGAATCCAGCCACGCGCGGGACACTGGAAGCGCAGATCGCTAACGTTGTCGATGAACTGGCTTATGGCGCGCATGATCTCGATGATGGCCTGCTGTCTGGACTGATCCGCGCGGAACAGCTCGAAGACCTCGGTATTTGGCAGGTGCTCCGCCGGCGAGTTCAATTCGGCGCGGGGCCAATGACAGATATCCGCCGGCATCACATCATTCGCGAGCAGATTGGCATGCTCGTTGATGACCTGATCGAAACCACAGCAGAACGGATCCGGTCGCTCAAGCCTGAGTCCCCGGCCGATATCCAGAACCTTCCAGACAACATCGTGCAGTTCAGTGAACCGATGTGCGAATACAGCAAAGAACTTAAGCGGTTCTTATATGCCAACATGTATCACAGTCCGAGCGTCATCATGGTCGCGCGGCGATCGGATCGTATCGTGCAGGGGCTGTTCACCAGCTATATCGCCGAACCGCGACAGCTTCCGGGCGTGTGGCAAGCGCGGATCGGCGTGGACGACGTGCATCGTGTCGTCACGGACTACATCGCTTGCCTCACCGATCGCAGCGCAGCGCTGGAGTACCGTAGGATGTACGACGCGTTGACGCACCCGTAAAGTGCTATACAATTCGGACAGGTTAGGCCAACAGGCGCACTCAATGTCAACAGAGACTGTACTGAACGACCGTTATGTCTTGATCTCGCAGCAGGGATCGGGCGGGATGGCCGTGATCTATCGCGCGACCGACCGCCTGTTGGGCCGCACGGTCGCGATCAAAATCCTCCGCCCTAGCATGACCTCCAACCCGGAGTTCATCGAGAAGTTCCAGCTTGAGGCGCGCAACATCGCCCGGCTTTCGCACCCCAACATCGTCACCGTCCACGATGTCGGGCGCTCGATTGGGCCGAAGGGCGAGATGCACTATATGGTGATGGAGTTCATCGAAGGCTCCGACCTCAAGCACATCATCCGTGAGGCGAATCAAGCCAACGGCGATAACGGGTTGACCATCGAGCAGGCGCTGCACTTCGGTATCAGCGTGTGCGCCGGAATTGGATTCGCGCACCGCGCCGAAATCGTTCATGCTGACGTCAAACCGCAGAATGTGCTGATCACAAACAATCACCAGCTTGTGAAGGTCACCGACTTCGGCATCGCGCGGGCATTGAGCGAAACTCAGCCGGGAACGCGGGAAGATGTCGTGTGGGGCAGCCCGCACTATTTCTCGCCCGAACAGGCGACCGGCGAGCGGCCGACTCCCGCCTCGGACGTGTACTCCATCGGCATCGTCATGTTCGAGATGCTGACCGGCAAACTGCCATTCACCGGCGCAAATCAGCGTGATCTAGCGCGGGCGCATGTGAAGGAAGAGCCGCCTCTGGTCTCTGATCTTGCGACCGGTATCCCAGATACGCTGGTGCGCATTGTGCGCCGAGCGATGGACAAGTCCCCCTCGGCGCGCTACCGTGACGCTGACGAATTGATGAAGGTGCTGCTGACCTTGCGCGACAGTCTGCGCGGGATCGGCACGGGGCAGTCACGGCCGATGGCCCCGCCCCCAAATGCCCCACAAGTGCAGCCCCAGCAGCCTGCCGCGCGCCCCATTCCGATCCGGCCGGGAACAGGCCCGCTGGCGCCGATTCCAGCGCCGCGTCAGGATTCGCGCGTCAATCCGGCCTATCCGGCGCCGCCGCATCAGACGGGCGCTGTGACGCCGCCGCCCATCGTTCGTCCGCAGATGCCGGCGGGTCAAGGCGCTCCGATGACGCAGCGTTTCAACGCAGCGCCGGAAGCCCCCGGCCAGATGTCGAATCTGTCATCGGTTCGTCCGCAGACGCCCCGCGTGTCGCAGCCGGCGTCATCGTTGACACCACCGCCGCAGCCGCCGGTCGATCCGACGTTCTACAATTCACGTGCGATGCGGCCCATCGCGCCGCCCACGCCGCCGCGCCCGCTTTTCGACACGGTCACGATCGCGCTTGCCGTCCTTGCGCTTGTGGCGGTCGCGTGTTTGATCCCGCTGTATCTCGCGGTGCTGCAAGCGCGCAGCTAGCGATAATTGCGCAGTGCGTTGAAGGCCGCGCGCGGCGATCCACTTGGGCCGAGCAAGCTGAAATAGCACTCTTCGGGCCGGAACGCCGCGAACTGGCACCCGTTGAAGTTGAACAGGAACATAGGCCCGATATAGCCTAACTCGTCGGCGAGCGCGAATGCCCGCGGGATGTAGTTGGCCTGTTCGATCAAACTGTTGTAGGTGACGTAGACGAACTGTTCACCGGGCGGGTCGGTATCCTCGCTTGTGCCCCAACCGAACTTGGTCACCCACAGCGGGCGCTCGTCGCCGTTGGCGCTCATAATGGCGCGATAGTCTTCAAGCGTGTTCTTGAAGAAGAAACTGCGATTTTCGTAGTGGCTTTCGACGCCGACCGGACGCTGGCAGCAGTCGGCATCCGGGGGATTACCGAAGCCAAGCGCATGCACGGCAATCGCATCGGATATATCCTGTAGCCCGAGATCGTACAGCGCTTGCAGGTACAGGCGGTCGTTCAAGGCATTCACGCCGTCGTTGAAGCCGGTTGGGGCGAGGCCAGCGGATACGATATATGCGTTAGGGTCGACCGCTTTGACGGCCTGCCACGCGACGGTGAGCAGGTCGAAGTAGCTCGCCGGGTCGATCCGATGCACGTCGCTTGACCACTCGCGCCGAAGGTTTGGCTCCGACCAGATTTGATAGGCTCCGACCCGTCCGGCGAAGTGCTCGGCCATCACGCCCATAAACGACCCGAACACCGCGAAGTCGTCCGGTGGGCCGCCCTCAGCCGTCGATGTCCGCGCCCACTGCGGCGATCCGCTGACTGTGAGCAGGATCCGTATGCGCCGGCGTGAAAGCGCGTCCACCACCTGATCGAGCACGACGAAGTTATATACACCCGGCGCGGGTTCGATCTGCGCCCAACCCACGTCGATCTTGACCCAGTCCAGCGGAAGTTCAGTTACGCGGTCAATAACGACGGTTGGGGGTTGATCCTGAACGAAGATCGAAATACCAAGCCCCAGTTCGGCGTACGGGAGCGCTGGAGCGCTGCCATCATCGGCGCCTGCCGCGGCCGAACTGTCACGCACGATGAGCCGCTGCCCCACGAGAATGACGTCCGGGTTGACGATGTTGTTCAGCCGGATCAGTTCGGTGACGGTGGTGCCGTTGCGGCGGGCCACCGATGCCAGCGTATCGCCGGGCAGCACGACATCCGTGACCGGCGTAGGGGAAACCACTGGGCCGGATGGGCGTGTAGTCGGGCGCGGGGTGGGCGTGGCGGATGGCGATGATGAGCCGTCCGGGATCACAAGCTTTTGACCGACACGAATCCGATTCGGATCGGCGATGCCGTTGACTCGAATCAAGTCGTTGGACGACACTGCGAACCGTCTTGCGATGCTGAACAATGTATCGCCGGGTTGAACGGTGTAGGTCTGTCCCGCCGGTGTCGCTGTGGGCGCAGTCGACTGCGCGTGGAGAGAAGCCGAGGGGCCGACCAGTACTGCGAGGAACAGGCCAAACCCGATCAAAATCATGTACCGCCTCAGCATGCCATGTCCCCCGCTTTGGTTCATGATTGCGCCACGACTTCCCGTATTATAGCCACACCCGTTGGCGCCAGCACATGAGACGGTGTGCAAGCAGTGGGTATTGCAGTCTATACTGTGCCTGTTGTTACCCGTGAGACAAGCCATGCAGACGGCTGGAAAACTGCTTCTAGGATTCTCGTTGATCGCCGCGATCGCTGGCGGACTGTATCTCGCGTCCGAGGTGTCGCGAACGCAGTCGTTCGATGCTATGTTCCCGCTTGCTTGGTGCTTTTCGGAGTCGTCACGGCTGTGACGGCGGGTGGGATCTATCTCTACGCGCGCGGCGAACAGCGTGACTCCGCGCATATCTCGGAGACGTCGATTCAGCGCAGACTCGTGGACGCTTTAGGCGGGAATGTGAGCGTGACGTTTACTAAGCTGGCCGAGCAGTTGGACGTTCCAACTGCGGAAATTGGCGCTCAACTGCACGGCTTGACGGCCATCGACGTGCTTCCGGCGGCGATCAATTGGGAGGCGGGTATCGTATACCCCAAGCCCGGAGGGTATTTGGTGGAGACAGCTGCCTGTCTCCACTGTGGTCAGCCGCTGCCTGACGGGGAAATCCCGCACGTCTGCCCGGTCTGCCGCACCGAGCACTACGACGTATAACGTGCGTAGGGGCTGATTCTGCGGTATGCTGTAAGTCATGCCTTTGTGCCGCTGGTAAGGGGAATTTGCATGCCGTCTGAACTGTACGAAAAGATCGTGTCGCAGCGTGGTAGGTTGGAGAAGCTGGTTGCCCGCATTCCCGGCTTCAAGGGATACCAAGAGAAGCAAGCACGGCGCACCGCCGACCGGATGCTGCGCGACCATATTTCCGAACAACTCGATCAGCGCTTGGATCATCTGATCCGGATCGAAAAACGCATCCTCGATGGCGGCGGATTGATGATGATGAGCGCAACACGCAGCGCCAAGACCAAGTTGCAAACATATCGTGATCGGGTCAAGACTGCCGCCCCGAAGTACGACGGCATGTGGGCACAGGTCAAGATCGGCACGGACGAGCTGGACAAGATTTACGCGTTTGACGAGGCGCAGCTTTCGTATCTGGACTCGATTGACGCGGCCCTCGATATTCTGGAAAAGTCGATTGGCTCCAACGAGGATATGCGGACGGCGCTTGATGGGCTTACCGCCGCGGTTGAGGAGGCCAACGACGCATTCCAACTGCGCGATGACGTCATTCTGGGATTTGAGACCGAGTAGGCATAAGGAGCTGCTGTACCATGCCGCGAATTATCGATGTTGTCGATCACACCAATGTCGCAGATGAGGAGCTTGTATTTCGCGTTCCTCAAGAGGGCAGCGGCGATCTGCGCTTTGGATCCCAGTTGATCGTCGGCGAAAGCCAAGCAGCGATCTTTGTGCGTGCGGGGCAGGCGCTGGATGCGTTTGGCCCCGGACGTCACGTCCTCAGTGTTGCGAACCTGCCGATCCTTTCTGGCTTGATCGGGCTGGCGACGAGTGGACGCACGCCGTTCACCGCGGATGTGTACTTCGTCAACCTGAAGGATATGCCGCAGATCGGCTGGGGCACGTCCAAGCCGATCTACCTTGAGGTCAAAACCGGCCTCGGCATCATGCTGCTCCGTACGCACGGTGTGATGGAAGTCCGCGTCAGCGAGCCGATGCGTTTCCTCAAGCAGTACGGTATTGGCAAGGCGATCACCACGATGCGTGACATCAAGGATCGTTTGCAGACGATCCTTCTCGGCGAGATCAACTCGATCCTGCTCAAGTCAGGCGTCGAGTCACTGATTGACGCCAACCGCGTGCTCGAGGAAATCGAAGGCGCCGCGCTGGTCAATCTGAACGAGAAGTTCGATCAGGTTGGCATCGAGATCAAGGCGTTTGAGGCGAACCCGTTCGATACCGTCAATGTGCCGGTTGAAGAACTGCGCGATCTGGTGCCTATCGATGTGTGGCTGAACGTCCTCGAACGCAGCAAGCGGCTGGATATCGGGATGGAAGCAGCGCGCAATCAAGGACTCGGCGGCGCGCTGGCGGGCGCGGGTGTCGGCCTCGGCGTCGGGCAGGGGCTGGCCGGGTCACTGAACCCGCAGGCCGGAAACAGCGAGCTGTCCGCGCTGCAGCAGCAAATGGCGCAGCAGCAGATGATGATGCAGCAGATGATGATGCAGATGATGCAGAATCAGCAGGGTGGCAAGCCGGCTCAAGCTGCACCAGAGGCCGAGGCCTCAAGCCCCACCACGCGTGAGGAAATCCAAGCGTTGATTGACCAGCTCGAAGCTCGCTTTGCGGCGGGTGAGATCAGCGAAGCGGTGTTCACGCGCTTGGTCGCCAAGTGGGAAGAACGCCTGAAGCAGCTGTAGGCGTGTCGTTGATGAACGAAATACGACTGCCCGGCCCCGTGGTCGGGCAGTCTTCATTGTGCAGATCGGAGCATTATGCGTGGCGAATGGGTCGCGATTGACCTTGAGACAACCGGCCTCGATACGGCGAAGGACAAGATCATCGAGGTGGCCGCTGTCCTATTTCGGGATGGCGTGGAGGTCGACGCATTTGAGTCGTTGGTCAATCCGCGGCAAGCGATCCCTCAGGTGGTCGCTGACCTGACGGGTATCTCGAACGACACGATCGAAGGCGCGCCGGAGATTGAGACCGTGCTGCCGGATGTGATCCGCTTTGTTGGGCGGCGTCCCGTCGTCGCGCATGTGGCCTCATTCGATCTCTCCATCCTGCGGGGTCAGCACAACGTCTTGCTCGATAACCTCGTCATCGACACGCTGGACTTGGCGTCGATCCTGATGCCGAGAACGGCACGGGTCAACCTGCGCAGTCTAGCGCTTGAAATGGGCCTCGAACTGCGCAACGCGCATCGCGCGCTGGCGGATGCGCGGGCGAGTGGTCTGTTGTACGGTCGGTTGTGGGAGCAGCTCATCACGCTCCCGCGCGAACTGCTCGAAGAACTGGCGTCCGCCGCGCGAAAGATTCGCTGGCCGTCGACGGCAGTCTTCGAGGCGGCCGTGGGCGAGACGGCGAACACCGCGCCGTTCCGTATACGCTTGGGGGATTCGCGTGGCGAACGGAATGATGGCGACCGGACGTCCTATACGCAGGTTCCCATTGGCGATCTGTTTGTCGCCGGGGGCGCGGTTTCTCAGGCATTCGCCGAATTTGAAGCAAGGCCGCAGCAGCAAGAGATGGCCGAGGCGGTTGCGTCAACGGTGGACAATGGCGGTGTGCTGTTGGTTGAAGCGGCGACCGGGGTTGGTAAATCGCTGGCGTACTTGTTCCCAGCGGCGATGTGGGCGCGGAAAAGCGGACGTCCTGTAGTCGTATCGACTCACACGATCGGTCTACAGGAACAGTTGATACGGTCGGACGTGCCTCGGCTGCAAGCGGTGCTCGGAAGCGATGTCCGGGCCACGGTGCTCAAGGGGCGTTCCAACTACCTGTGCCTTGCGAATTTCGAACGATTCCGGGATAGAGGGCCGCGTGATCGGGATGAGCTTATCATGCTTGGCCGTATTCTCGTGTGGCTGAACGATGGCGGGAGCGGCGACCGTGGCGAACTTCCATTACGCGGCCCGCAGGATAACGCCCTGTGGCGCAGGCTCAGTGCAGACGACGGATTTGGGTGCAATCCGGCTTCATGTGGGATCACACGGCTCGGCGTCTGCCCGTTGACGAGCGCGTATCAGCGTGCGACGACCGCCGACATCATCATTGTCAATCATGCGCTGTTGGCGACGACCGCGCTGGACTCGCATATCGACTACGACACAGTCATTATCGACGAGGCGCACAATCTCGAAGGTGCGGTGACCAGTGGGGCGTCGCGCTGGCTTGACGAGAACATGGCGCTCGAACCGGTCAAACAGCTCGGCGGTTACAACCGGGGCGATCTCGCCGCGGTGTATCAGCGGCTCACGATCCTTGGGATCGACAGCGATACCGTGATGCGTGTCGAACGCTTCATCGAGCTGGTGGCCGGGTCGTTGGCCGGTTTCCAAGCGGCGCTCAGGACAGTCTTCCGGCGGCTGGTCGAACTGAGAGAGCACCTCATCGACCGGGCAGGGCAGGATCAGTTTTTGGGCGTTCGCGTGCTGCCTGCCGTGCTGCGTGAACCGGAGTTCGCGACGGCGCTGGCGTCCGGTCGTGATCTGCGGGAGTTCGCGGACGGCATTGGCCCGGAGCTTGAGAAGTTCAACCGGCGGATTCACTCGATTGCACAGGACAAGAACGACTCGCAGCTGCGTGAGCTGGTGAACTCTCTGCAATCACAGCGGATCGCGTTAGGCGAGGCGGCCGATCTACTGGGTGGGCTGTTGTCCGACACACATGACAACTGGGTGTACTGGTTAAGCGGTGGAGACGGCCAGTACCCGATCGCCGTCAATCGCGCGCCCATTGATATCGGGGCGACCCTTGAGGCTACGTTGTGGCGGCGGCGGAGCGTCGTCCTGACCAGCGCGACACTGCGCACAGGGCGCGATTCCGAATCGTTCGATCACATCAAGGCGCGGCTCCAGATTCCCCCCGCGCGCGAACTTGCGCTGGGATCGCCATTCGACTACCGCAAGAGTGCGCTGGTCTATATCCCGACAGACGCGCCGCCACCGAGCAATCGCGAAGGACACCAACGATCCATCGACACAGCGCTCATTCAGCTGGCCGTGGCGCTTGATGGGCGTGTCATGGCGCTCTTCACCAGTCATGCGCAAGTCCGGCAAACGACCCGGAACGTTTCGGCGCGGCTGGGCATGGTGGGGATACAGGTGTTCTCACAGAGCGAGGGCGGCAGCCGGCAAATCCTCATCGAGCAGTTCCAGCGGGCAGAGAAAGCCGTTCTGCTGGGGACGCGCTCGCTGTGGGAGGGGGTGGACATCGCAGGGGAACAGCTCAGCGCGTTGTTGATCGCCAAGCTGCCGTTTCCCGTCCCGAATGAGCCGATCGTGGCGGCGCGCTCGGAACAGTACGCCGATCCGTTCAACGACTACTCCGTGCCTGAAGCGGTGCTGTTGTTCCGGCAGGGTTTTGGCCGGCTCATCCGCTCGGCTCAAGACCGTGGGATTGTCGCTGTTCTGGACAGCCGTATTCTGACGGCCCGCTACGGCCGCGTGTTTCTCGATTCGCTGCCCGATGCGCAGATCGTACGAGGGCCGCTCGACCAGCTTGGCGCGGAGGCACAGCGTTGGCTTCCAGACGTCGGTAAAGCGCTGAAGTAGCGGCGTTTGCGCCGATTGCGAAACACGCCGTTTTCGGGTAAAATACAGAACAAATGTCAGACAATCTTGGGCCGAACCGAGGCCAGTTCGTCACCTGCCCGACGTATCACGATGCGGGCTGGTGTCCTGATTCGAGGAACGCATGACAGCCACCAAAGAGCGTAAGACCGCGGGGACTCAGGTCGCCGCGTACACCGAGTCCAACATTCAGGCGCTCAGCCAATTGGAGCACGTGCGCAAGCGCCCCGGTATGTACGTCGGCGGAACCGACGTTCGCGCGCTGCACCACCTCGTTTACGAAGTGGTTGACAACGCGATCGACGAGGCGCTCGCCGGCCGCTGCGACACAATCATCGTCACGCTGCACGACGACAACTACGTGTCGGTCTCCGATAATGGCGTCGGTATTCCTGTCGGCCTACACGAGAAAGAGAAAATCTCGACGCTTGAACTTGTCATGACACGTATCGGCGCCGGCGGCAAGTTCGACAGCAGCGCCTATAAGGTGTCGGGCGGCTTGCACGGCGTCGGTGTCTCGGCTGTGAACGCGCTGTCCTCACGCTTGGTGTCGGAAGTGCGGCGTGACGGATATTTGTGGCGGCAGGAATACCGGCAGGGTATTCCCGTCACACCGGTCGAGAAAATCTGTGTGTTGGGTGATGACGAATCGACCGGAACCACCCAGATCTTCCAACCTGACTATACGGTGATGGATCAGAACGAATTTAGCTTCGCGACACTGGCTGCGCGGTTCCGCGAAATGGCGTTCGTGACGCGTAAAGTCACGATGACGCTTCGTGATGAGCGTGTGAAGCCGATTGCGCGCGAGATCACGTTTTACTTCGAGGGCGGCCTTGCCTCGTTTGTGCGGTATCTCAACCGTAACCGTGACGCGCTGCATGATCCCGTGTACGCGGATCGCGATGTCGACTATACCAACGACCACGGCACGTATACCGTAGGGGTGGAGGTCGCGTTTCAGTATACCGACGCGTCGACCGAGACAGAGATTGCGTTCGCCAACACCATCAACACGCCGGACGGTGGGTCACATCTGACGGGGCTTCGCTCGGCGATCACCAGCGTCATCAATCGCTACGCGCGTAAGAATGGCTATATCAAAGAGAAAGACGCCAATTTCAGCGGCAGCGATACGCTGGAGGGCCTCACCGCCATCGTCAGCATTAAACATCCCGACCCGCAGTTCGAGAGCCAAACGAAGGTCAAGCTGTTGAACCCGGAGGTTCAAGGCGCGGTGTCTCAGGTCGTGAGCGAGGCGCTGACGGACTTTCTTGAACTGAACCCGCGCGAGGCACGCAAGATCGTCGACAAGTGCATGACGAGCAAGCGCGCTCGTGAGGCGGCCAAGAAGGCCCGTGACCTCGTGCGCAGCGGGCCGAGCTTGCTAGAAAGTTCGACGCTGCCGGGCAAGCTCGCCGACTGTTCGGCCCACGGTGACGGCGCTGAGGTGTATATCGTCGAAGGGGACAGCGCAGGTGGCACGGCCAAGCAGGGGCGCGACCGGCATTTCCAAGCGGTTCTCCCGCTGCGCGGCAAGATTCTGAACACCGAGCGCGCACGCCTCGACAAGATGCTCGACAACAACGAAATCAAGGCACTGATCTCTGCGTTGGGGACAGGCATCAGCGATGACTTCGCCATCGAACGCCTACGCTACGGTCGGGTGATCATCATGACGGACGCGGATGTTGACGGCAGCCATATCCGCACACTGCTGCTGACGTTCTTTTTCCGCCACATGCGCCCGTTGGTCGAGGCAGGGAACCTGTACATCGCTCAACCGCCGATCTACCGGATCAGAAACGGTAAGGACTTCGAGTACATATACAACGAGGCCGGTCTGCATGAGCAGGAACTGCTCGCCAAGGCGCTCAAGCGCTACAAGAACCCTGAGCGTGTGCAGGTGCAGCGCTACAAGGGCTTGGGCGAGATGAACGCCGACCAGCTGTGGGAGACTACGATGAACCCCGAAGGCCGGACACTGCTTCAGGTCACGATTGAAGATGCCGCCGAAGCGGATCGGGTGTTCGACATGCTAATGGGCAGCGCTGTTCCGCCACGCCGCCGCTTCATCCAGACCCACGCCAAACGCGTCCGGAATCTGGATATCTAACGGCACTCTAATCGACTGAAAAAGACACGCGCCGCTGACTTTCCAGCGGCGCGTTAGTTGTGGGTCTAGTTTCGGCGTGGCGATGCGCCCGACGGTAACGCATCCCGGCGCCGTGACGGATGCCGCCGGCGCGATCTGCGGGCGCCGCTGCCGTTTGATGGCGTCGGGGCGTGATTGCGGGTGGGCGCGTCATGGGTCGGCGCGGCTGAACTTAGCGCAGGGTAGGGATGGTCGGCGACGACCGGCACGCGCAGGCGAATCAGTTTCTCGATGTCGCGCAAAAACACGCGCTCTTCGCTGTCGCAGAAGGAATAAGCCACGCCTGACGCCCCGGCGCGCGCGGTGCGGCCGATGCGATGCACATAACTTTCCGGCTCATTGGGTAGGTCGAAGTTGATGACATGCGTGACATCCGCGATGTCGAGGCCGCGCGCCGCGATGTCGGTCGCCACCAGTACGCGTGTGCGCCCCTGCCGGAAGTTTAGCAGCGCGCGCTCGCGTGCCGACTGCGACTTATTCCCGTGAATGGCATCCGCGCGAATCGAATCGCGGTCGAGCTGTTCGACCAGTTTGTTCGCCCCGTGTTTAGTGCGGGTAAACACCAGTACACGCCGAATCCGCGAGTCCTTGAGCAGATGCACCAGCAGCGCGCACTTATCCTTACGGCTGACGAAGAAGACGGACTGATCGATGCGCTCGACGGTCGTGGCCTGCGGAGTCACCTCGACATAAGCGGGATCGATCAGAATCGAGTTCGCTAGTTCTTCGATGACAGGCGGCATCGTGGCGGAGAACAGTAGGGTCTGCCGCCGCTTCGGCAGCGCCGCAATCACCCGGCGAACGTCGTGGATGAACCCCATGTCCAGCATGCGGTCGGCTTCGTCAAGCACGAACACTTCGAGCCGGTCAAGGCGCACGAAACCCTGATTCATCAGATCGAGCAGGCGGCCGGGCGTGGCGATCAGGATGTCGACGCCGTTACGAAGCGCCGAAATCTGATTAGCCTGACCGACACCGCCGAAAATGACGGTTGACCGGAACGGGGTATACCGGCTGAACGACCGGAACTCGTCGTCAATTTGAGATGCAAGCTCGCGAGTTGGTGTCAGCACCAGCACGCGGATCGCGCGTTTCTCGGATGGACGCTGTGAACGAGCCGACAGCATACGCTCTAGGATAGGCAGCGCGAACGCCGCGGTCTTGCCTGTACCGGTCTGCGCGCATCCGATGAGGTCGCGGCCGGCCAACACAGGCGGAATCGCCTGCTCTTGAACAGGCGTAGGTGTATCGTAACCCTTTTCACGAACTGCCTTGAGCAGCGGGTCACTCAGTTGGAGATCAGTGAATTGCATTGAACCTCGGGAGTTGTGTGTGGCTGTAGTGTATCACGAGACATCTCGCGCGAGAAGGCTGGTCGCGGCCAGCGCCGTCGCGGTCGGTGTAATGCACACACGGAGAGCCGTGACGCTGCGAGACCACAGGTACGGGCCTGCGGCGTCACGGGTTTGATATCGGTTCTGGACGCCTAGCCGCCGGCCATCGCGCCGATGATGCGAAAGACCTGCGACCCGTTCGCCACTTCGGCCGGGACTTCGGCGTCGGGCGACTCGTGTGACAAGTCCTCGTCCAGCGCGAAGAATCGTACGAACGCCCTACGCTCCTGCGTAGCCGAATCGCGGATCGTGCCGCGCAGCATCGGGTACTTTGCCTCGATAGCATCGACAATGCGGCGCTGCGTCACAGGCGCGTCTACCTCGACTTCAACAACGCCGGTGATATGCGCGAGCGTGCGAAGGTGGGTCGGAAGTGTGACGCGAATCATGGCACGACTTGAGCTTCGATTGACAGCACCGGCGGCAGATCCCGCACAATCGGCGCCCACGTGTCACCGGAGTCCGCCGACGCGTAGACCTGACCACCCGTCGTCCCGAAATAGATCCCGCACGACTCGAGCGTATCGACCGCGAAGGCGTTACGCAGGATGTTCACGTAGCAATCGCTTTGCGGAAGGCCCTGAGTCAACGCTTCCCACTCGTTGCCCCCGGAACGGCTGCGATAAACGCGGAGTTTGCCATCAGGCGGGTAGTGGTAGGAGTCGCTGAGGATCGGGACGACGTAAATCGTCTCCGGCTCGTGCGCATGCACCGCGATCGGGAAGCCGAAGTCCGACGGGAGATTGCCGCTGACTTCATGCCATAAATCGCCGGCATTGTCCGAGCGCATCACGTCCCAGTGCTTCTGCATGAACAGTGTCTCGGGCCGTGAAGGGTGCATCGCGATGCTGTGGACACAATGCCCGACCTCCGCGTCGGCATCGGGGAGTTCAAACTCCGACTTCAAACCTCGGTTAATGGAACTCCACGTCTCGCCACCGTCGGTGGTGCGGAAGGCCCCCGCGGCCGAGATCGCGACGTACATACGCTTAGGGTCGTCGGGGCTGAGAATGATCGTATGCAGACACATGCCGCCTCCGCCGGGCTGCCACAGGCTGCCCTTTACGTCCCGAAGGCCGGCCAGCTCAGTCCATGACTTGCCGCCGTCTGCCGTGTGGAAGAGTGCAGCGTCCTCAACGCCGGCGTACACCGAGTCGGGATCGGTGGGGGAGGGTTCGAGATGCCAAACGCGCTTGAACTCCCACGGATGCTGTGTGCCGTCGTACCATTGATGGGTACCGGGATCGCCCTTGTAGGCAAACTCGTTGTTCACCGCTTCCCATGTCGCCCCACCGTCATTCGAGCGCTGCATGACCTGCCCGAACCAACCGCTGGTTTGCGAGGCATAGAGTCGGTTCGGGTCGGAGGGTGTTCCGGTGATGTGGTACACCTCCCATCCCGGAAAGTGCGGCCCGTCGACCGTCCAATCTTTGCGCCGTTCGTCCGAGCGTAGAATGAATGCGCCTTTGCGAGTGCCGACCAGAATACGAACGCTGCTCATACGTCACTGTCCCCGGAAATGACTATACGGTGACCTAAGGATAGAACGTTTGTTCTTAACTGTCAACCAGCACGGACACGACCCGTGGGTGCAGCATAAGCGCCTGTGGTGGTCGCAACGGACAAACAACGTCCCCTATTCGACGAATACGCTGACGCACTCACAGGACATAGCGCCGAAGGAACGCGTTGGTGAACTTGCCGTCCGGATCATAGCGCTGAACGAGCCGCTGAAAATCCGAAAGCCGTTCGTATTGGGGGCGAACACGTTCGGGTGATAGGGTGAACAGCTTGCCCCAGTGTGGGCGGAGGTCAAAGGGCTTCAACCGATGTTCGATCAGGGCCGTGAGCCGTTCGACTTCGGCCTGATTCGGCTTCCATGTGAAGTGAATCCCGACGCGTCCCGCTTGTAACACGGACTCATCCAGAGCGTGTCGGCCTTAACGGTACGGATTTCCGAGGTGAACAGCGCGGGCGCGATCTCGGCGCCTAGCTCACGTACAGCACGGGCTGCGGCTGTGAACTGCGCGCGATCGACGAAGTACTCGGTCTGGATTTCCTGACCGGCGCTGGGCGTGAAACCCATGCGGAAATGCGGCAGCCGATCGTGCCATGCGCCGATGACTCCCATCTGCTCTGTGCATGGCTCCGCGCTGGAGTCCGGCAGCGGATGGACGTGCGTGCTGGCCGGTACCGCGCCCAAGTCACGCATCAACGTGCTGGAATCGGTCTTGTCGGATACAACGGACTTCAGCCAGACTTGATTTATCCGGTCGCTCGACCAATCTGTGAAGTAGCTCACGCTGTAGGCGCTGGACTGGATGGCGTCAAAGTGCGTGAGCGCCTGCTCGAAGGGCAGGTCGAGATAGACGTTCTGGCGCATCTCGAAGCGCGGTAAGACGTTGAGTGTCATCCGCGTAACGATGCCATAGGCGCCCAATCCCACAACGAGGCCGTCGAACTCCCCGGCGTGTTCGGTGCGTGTGCGCTGGTGACGCGTGCCATCCGCGGCGATGAACTCGATCCCCTCGACGGCCGTGGCGAGGTTCCCGTGCTGTTGACCCGAACCATGCGTCCCCGTCATACACGCGCCGATGACCGAGATGTGCGGAAGCGACGCCATGTTGTGCAGTGCATAGCCCCGTTTGTCCAAGTCATCGGCGAGCTGCCCGTAGGTAACGCTGCCCGTCACGGTGACGCGACTCAGGCGAGGATCGAGGTGGATGCCGGTCTCAACGTCCCTGAGCGAAATCAGCGTGCCGTCGGTATCGGCGACATCGTTGAATGTGTGGCGTGTGCCAATGACTCCGACGTGCGTGCTCGATGCGAGGATATTCTGGATGTCCTCTACAGTTCGCGGATAGACTACGCGCTGCGTACGATACGTGTAGTTACCTGACCAGTTGCGTTCGGGTTGTGTATTCATCGAGTGAGCCTTTGTCGTGTAGAGATGCGCCTGAAAACGCGATTGTATCAGCGGCGGGCCTTCACGACGGCCGATTTATCGCGGATGGTGTAGAGTTCGCAGCGGAAGCGGGTGACTCTGCGCTTACTTGACCGGTGTCCGGATGGAGCGAAACCCACTCCAAAGCAAGTAACCCGCCACGATGAGAGAACCTAACACGTCGATGTAGCGGGTCGCTGGGTGAAGCGGCGCGATGGCGACGGCGGCTAGCGCGATGACGACGCATAGGTCGAGTGAGGCTTTCGCGCGGTAAAGCTGCTGTTGGGCTGCGATAACGGGGCTGAACTGCTCGCGCGTCAACATCGCGTAACGCCGCCAGAATGCGCCATTTGTGATCAGGCCGAGGATTGCGATCACAAGGCCGAGTGTCACCTGACCGCTCGGTTCGAATATGGCGATCCGGGACAGCGCAACCAACAGCATCACGACGCCGGAGCAGATCATCGTGCTGGCGACGGCCAATCCAGCCGCGCGCTCTAACCGGACACGTCTCGATTCCTGCATGTCGAGATTGCGCTGAAGGTGGCGGAAGATCCACCATGAGCTGAACAGCGCACCAAGTTCCACGGTGCGCCGGATGAAGTCGGCGAGCTGTGTCGATGACTGGCTTGACACCACAGCGATCCCCGTCACAAGCGGCCCCGGCAGGCTCAGCAGAAGGGCGAACAGCAGCGTCTTTTCCCGGCTGGCGGCCTGCTTTTGCGAAAGCTCCCCCATGTTAGGCGCCCAAGAGGGTGAAGATGCACATCAACACGAGCACGGAGAAACCGACTGCCAGCGGGACGGTGATCGTATCGAGGCCGCGGTGTGAAAACAGCTCGACAACGGCGCCGACGGGCGCAGCGAGCAGCGCGACGAACAGGCTGATATGCCACGGCTGCTGCGCATAAAGTATCAGAGTCGAGAAGATGACCGTTCCGGCGACGGCGAACATCGCGAATGTTCCCTCATAGGTCTTCTTGCCGTCCAGCCACCGGTGCTGAATTGGGTTACGCCCAAAGGACTTGCCGACCAACGCTGCCGCTGCATCACCCAGACCCCACGCGAGGACGGCAACCAGCGCCACGTACTTCCAATCCGCGCCAAGCAGTCCCCAAAAGACAAAGATCAACGTGGCGATGGTTACTTGTACGATGACGAGGCTTCTCTTGAATTCGCCGCTTTCGCGTTCAACCGCGATCCGCCGGAAGAACGTCGTGTCCTCGATACGTGCGAGAATCAGATAGACGACGACCATCAGCAGCAGCGCAACGAAGACGGCGACCGCCCAACTGCTGAATAGGCGCAGCATGGGGATAATCGAGAAGGTGATGACCAGATGATAAGACTTGCGTGCGATTTCGAGCGGAAGCCTGTCAACCGCCTTGAGAAACAGCAGCGGTACGCCTACGACTACGAAATAGGCGATAAGCAGCCCGAATCCGATCAGGTCATCTTGGAGCATGGTTATCGTCCACGACTACGGCTTTCCACGTGGGCGCAGGCAGCTTATCCAACGAAGCGTGATACCTTGTGAGCAGGTAATAAGGTCTTGGATGACAAGCGTCTAAGCGCGAAGTTGAAAGTGATGAGTGATGAGTTATGAGAAAACGCCGCACCGTATAGCTCAACTAACGCTGCAAGATGGGAGACCGAATCTCTCGACTTACGAACACCGACTTAGTGGTGCATTCGGTAAATGGAGGTAGAATCGGAGCAAAAAAGGAGGATGGCCGATGCCTCGCCGACTACAGGTGCGCGAATGGAGTGAGAACGAGCGTGAAATCATCCAGCAGATCGCCCGCTCTCGAACGGCGGCGGTACGCTTAGTGGAACGTGCCCGGATCATCCAAATCCAGTGCCACACCAG
>JZRA01000061.1 GCA_001567485.1 Chloroflexi bacterium OLB13 | reverse complement strand
TGATTAAGTACGCCAGTGGAGGCAAATCCAAGCTCAGTTCCCGCTGAATCCAGAACCGGCGTACACGACAGGTCGATGACGTTCGTGCCGTACATCGAGCCTGATCCGATCACCACGTTCGAGGTGTCGGTTTCATCGACCGGTCGCCGTCCGGCAAGGTGTATATCGACCGCGTGCGGGGTAGCTGAGGTGGTCGCTGGGTACGCGCGGCGTCAGCCTGAAACGCGAACGGATACGCTGCCGCCGCCTACCGCGCCTTCGGGTTTCCGCGGCGGCAACTGAGACCGAAGCACGCGCAGTTGCGCAGATACGCACGTCGGGTTTTAATCATGGTATGCGCCATATGAGGCCGTAACAATGAACAACCAGAACCTCGCCGGTCAGACCATCGGCCAGTACGAACTCGTCGAGCTGCTTGGCGCTGGCGGCATGGGGGCTGTGTATCGCGCGGTACAGATCTCGCTTGGGCGCGAGGTCGCGCTCAAGGTGCTGTCCGCCGCGCTGGCTAACGAGCCGGGGTATCTGGAACGGTTCAACCGCGAGGCGCGCGTCTCGGCGGCGCTCGAACATGACCACATCGTGCCGGTCTACGACTTCGGCGCGCAGCAGGACTTGACCTACGTCGTGATGCGCCTGCTGACCGGCGGCTCGCTCGATTCGCGGATGCGTCAGCGCAAGGACGCGAAGCCGTCGATGAACGAGGCTGTCACGCTGCTCAACGCGATGGCGTCGGCGCTCGATTACGCGCACAGCCGCGGCGTGATCCACCGTGACATCAAGCCTGCCAACATCATGTTCGACCAGAACGGCAAACCGTATCTGGTCGATTTCGGCATCGCCAAGATCCTCGACGCGACCGGCGCAGGGCTGACCGGCACCGGCATGGCGATGGGCAGTCCGTATTACATGCCGCCTGAGCAGTGGCGCGGCGAGAACGCCACCCCGGCCAGCGATCAATACGCGCTGGCCGTGACGGTGTACTCGATGTTGGCAGGCCGCCCGCCGTTCGAGGCGACCAGCACGCCGGCCCTGATGTATAAGCATTTCCACGATCGGCCGGAGCCGCTGAAGAACTTCCGTCAGGACGTGCCGGAATCCCTGATGCACGTATTGGTGAAAGCGATGGCGAAGGACGCGCTCGATCGGTTCGGTTCGGTCAGCGAATTCGCCAACGCCTTCCAAGCGGCGGTTGGCGCAACCCCCGGCGAAGCGACGGGATTCTTCACGTTTCCGGTGCAGCGCACGCCGCTGCCCACCGCGCGCCTCACCCCCGCGTCAAGCACACCGCCGCGAACTACGCCGGCAGGGGCGACACCTACCTCGTCCGGCACAACACCACCCCCGCCAACGGCCAGCGGCCCGGTTCCTAACAGGCCGCCGCCGCAGAAGCGCAGTCCGCTGCTGGTCATCCTCGGCGGTGTCGCCGTGATTGCCGTGCTGATCGCCGGGGCACTCGCGCTGTTCGGCGGCGGTGACGCGACGGATCGCACACCCACGCCCACGTTGACCACCGCGGCGCCGCTAATCGCCGATGTCACCCGCACCCCCGCGCCGACCGCTGCCGATACGCTGCGGCCCGAGGACTTCGCACGGGCGACCCGTAACGCCCAACTTACGATACAGGCCGAATTGACGGCGCTGGCGGCCGTCGACCTCACCGAGACCGCGTCGGTATGGACAGCGACGAACACGGCGACGTACACGCCGACCTATACCGCCAGCGCCACGATCACCAACACGACGACTCACACAGCGACGGTCACGCCGACTGATACGCTCACCGCGACGTCCACGCCCAGCGAGACCGTGACAGCCACCCCGACAGATACAGCGACCATCACGCCGAGCCGCACGTTCACCGCGACGGCCAGTTCGACGGCATCCGCAACCCCGCCGCCGTCTCCGCTGCCGACCAGCGCCATCGACGGGGCGGAGATCGCTGCGTTCAATGGGTTCGACAATCCTGATTCCGGCGAGTGGTTCGGTGAGCCTGAAGATTGGGCCGAGTTGGTGGACGGCCGGCTGATCTTGCGCGGCGCCGGCGAGGACACGTATCCATACGTGTTGGCTCCGTGGACGATTGAAGAAAACACCGGCATCCTGCTGGAGTTCCGGCGGCCCGAACGTGGCACGGCGATGATTACGCTTGAGACAGGCGAGTGGGATACGCCCTCATATCGCAGCTTCAACGTCTACAACGATCCTGACTTAGGCTCGCGATGGGCGGCTGAGACGTTCAGCGGCGGCACAGGATCTACCTTCGCCACGTCTAACCTGACATCGACAAACGCATGGTATGTGCTGTCGATGCGGATCGAACGTGTGGGCAACTTCACGGTCTTCAGCGCGCAGATGTGGTGCGTGATAACCCCGAACGCGGCTTTGTGCTCGATGCACGTCATGCGCGCTTCTTGACTGACCGGTCGTGGCAGTTCGTGGTGGAGGTCAGCACCGGCATCATCGAGATCGACTCTGCGCTCAAACTGCGCTATGAAGACACCGCGCCGCGCTTGATCGCTCCGCCGGGCGTCACGCCATCCGCTACCTTAACCCCCACGCCGCGCCCAACCGCGACACCAACGTTTACGCCCGCCCCACTGCCGACCAGCGCCATCGACGGGGCGGAGGTCGTTGCGTTCGATGGGTTCGACGATAGCGGGCTTGCCAGCTGGTACACCGATCCACCCGGTTGGGCCGAGTCCGGCGACGGCGTGCTGCGCCTGAGCGAGGTCGGCGGCGATGTCTATGCGGTCATCAGGCCGCCGTGGACGATCACGGACGGCGAAGGGGTGTTGATCGCGTTCAAGCAGATCGAGCGCGGCGATCTCGCCTTCTTCATCGACCATGACGAGTGGGATACGCTCTCGTACCGCCGCTTCGGTGTGTCAAGCGCAGGCGATTTATCGCCCTACTGGTCGACCAATGTCATCGTCAGCAGCACATGGAACACGATCAGCCAATCACAGCCGATCGCCAGCGACCGGTGGTATATGCTGCTCATCCGCATTCACGACGACGCCACCTATACCGCACAAATCTGGGAACGCGACAATCCGGAGCGCGGGTTCCGGCTTGACGCACGCCGCATCTTCAATTTTGTGCCGGGGTTCGACAGCAAGGACTGGATCGTCAACTTGGAGATCTACCGCGGCGCGCTCGAAATCGACTCGATATCGAAGATGCGCTTTGCCGACGATGCGCCCGCGCTCATCGCCCCGCCGGGCGTCACGCCATCCGCCACCTTAACCCCTACGCCGCGCCCAACCGCGATGCCTACCGAGACGCCGCGCCCGACGCTCGTCCCCGCCGTCGCCCGGCTGTTCGAGGAGAATTTCAGCGACGACCAAGCCGATGGCATCACCCGCCGCTTGGGTGGACACTGGGAAATCCGCAAGATCGACGGCAACGACGCCTATTGCAATGTGGGCGACAGCAGCGACGACTTCGACCTGATCGTGTTTGGTGAATCGTCGTGGGACAATTACATCGTGGAGGTGGACGTGCGATTCACGGCGCAGAGTCCGGGCGCGCTCGTCGAGCTGTACGGGCGCTATGACGGCAGCGACGCCCTGAACGCCTATCGTGCCTACTTCAGCCTCGGCAGCAGCGGCGTATCGCTAGCCTATTACGCGCCCAGCCGAGATTTGGGCGGCGTCCCTTACTCGACCGTCACCAATCGCTGGTATACCCTTCAACTCGAAATGGTCGGGCGGCGTCTGCGCTACTCGATCGACAGCCAGCGGGTGCTGAGCACTTTTGACGACAGCCGTGGCGAGGGCTTGGCCGGCGTGCTGGTTCATCGCGGCACGCAGGCGTGCATCGACAACGTGCGCGTATGGCTGCCGGCCGTGCCGCCGGATGCGATCACGGTGAGCGTGTTCACGGCGGCCGGTTCGGTCAATCTGCGCACCGGCCCGGCCACGACATTTCCGACGGCGGGCGTGGCGCACACCGGCGATTTCCTGACCGCCATCGGCCGCGACGCCAGCACGAGATGGCTGCGAGTCCGCACACGCAGCGGCGTGACAGCGTGGATCGCAGCGATGTTGGTGCGTCCGCTGGGCGGCGTGCTGGTCGACATCCACGATCTGCCGGTCATGTCGCCGTAGCGCAGCGAATCGACTCGGTGCGCATGCTATACTGACGACGCTGGATGATTGGAGTCTCAGCGATGGCCTCACTGCCTCAAACTGCCATAACCGCGGCGGAGTTCGAAGCGATGCTTGAACGCGCCGGCGAACAAGGCCGCCTGATCGAACTCATCGACGGAGAGGTGATTGAGAAGGTGGTCACGGAACTACACGGCATCATCGTCCTGCTGCTTGGATATCACTTGTTGAAATATCGGGAAGACAAGCCAGATATCCGGGTGTCGACCGAAGTTCATCACCGTGCCCCGGACGGCGGCCCCAATGTATATCAGCCGGACATCGCCGTGACTCTGCTCACGAACGCGCTGCCGGTGCAAGATCGGGGTGCCGTGCCACGCATGCCGGATCTCGCCATAGAGGTTTGGTCGCCGACAAACTCGCTGGTGTCGCTGCGCAAAAAGGCCGAGTATTACCTTGCGCATGGCACGCAGATGGTATGGATCGTCAACCCGAAGAAGCGCCTGATCGACGTGTACCGCGCCGGCGCCGACGTCGAGATCCTCACCGACACCGACACGCTCGACGGCGGCGACCTGCTGCCGGGGTTCTCGCTGTCCGTCGCCGCGTTATTCGACTCCGTGCGGTAGTAGGGACAAGCGCCCCACGCGACAGATCGCCCTAACCCGTTCGCCAAGAATCGCTGAGAACGCGGCCGTAAGTTTCACAGCGCCGAACACGTTTAGGCGTGTGCCCTTTCTCAGCACTCAGCACTTTCAACTTGTCGACTACGCCAATCCCATCGCCTGACGCTGGGCGCGGAACTGCGTTTCGTACAGGGCAGCGTACAGGCCGCCGAGAGCGAGCAGCTCGCTGTGCGTGCCGCGCTCGACGATCCGGCCGCGGTCGATCACGAAGATTTGATCGGCGCTCAGGATCGTGCTCAGGCGGTGCGCGATGACGATACTGGTACGGCCCTGCATGACCGTCTTGAGCGCCTCTTGGATCAGCGCCTCGCTCTGGCTGTCGAGGCTGCTGGTCGCTTCGTCCAGCACGAGAATGCGCGGATTTTTGAGGATCACCCGCGCCAGCGCCAGCCGTTGTTTTTCGCCGCCGCTGAGCCGGTAGCCGCGCTCGCCGACGACGGTGTCGTAGCCCTGTGGCAAGCCGCTGATGAAGTCGTGGATGTTGGCGGCCTTCGCGGCTGCGACCAATTCGGCATCGGCGGCGTTCGGGCGCGCGTACTTCAGGTTGGTGCGGATCGTATCGTGAAACAGGTACGTCTCCTGCGTCACCATGCCGATGGCCGCCGACAGCGAGTCCAGCTTGAGGCTGCGCAGATCGTGCCCGTCAAGCAGCACGCGCCCCTCGGTCGGATCGTACAGGCGCGGCACGAGGTAGGTCATGGTCGTCTTGCCTGCGCCGCTGGGGCCGACCAGCGCGACGAGCTGCCCCGGCGCGATCTCGAACGAGACATCCTCTAGCGCCTGCTCGCGGGCTTGGCTGCCGCTGCCGGTGGCTGGTGACGGCGTAACCGCCTTGTCGCCGAACGCGGTGTACACGTCCTCGTCCCACTCGCGCTCGACGGCCGCAAGCAGGGTGCTCGGATCGACCGCGTAATTGAACGTGACGTGATCGAACGTCAGCGCGCCGCGCACGTCGGTCAAGGTGACGGCGTCCGGCATCTGGTCAATCTCGACCGGCAGATCGAGGACTTCAAACACGCGCTCGAAGCTGACCATCGACGTGGCGAAATCGACCGGCGCGTTGGTCAGCGCCTGAAGCGGGCCGTAAAGCTGCGTCAGGTATTGGCCGAACGCGATCAGCGTGCCGATGGTGAACACGCTGCTCAGCACCAAATGCCCGCCCAGCCAATAGACGACGGCGGTTCCCACCGCGCTGATCAGGCCGATCACGACGAACATCGACGTGCCGACCACCGCGCGCTCCACGCCGCTGTCCCGCACACGCCTCGCGCGATCCTCGAAGCGGCCGACTTCCTCATCGACCCGGCCAAACAGCTTGACCAGCAGCGCGCCGCTGATGTTGAGCGTCTCACTCATCATCACGTTCATCTGCGCGTTGTGGCCCATCTGCTCACGGGCGAGCGTGCGCAGGCGCGACCCGACCCGCCGCGCGACGAAATAAAACAGCGGCAGCACGCCCACGCCGAGAAACGTCAGCCGCCATTCCATCGCCAGCAGCACGCCGAGCGTAGCGATCACCGTGAACAGGTTGGTGATGATGTCAACGATGGTGTTGCTCACGGCACGCTGCGCGTCGATCACGTCGTCGTTGAGGCGGGTGATCAGTTCGCCGCTTTTGGTGTTGGTGAAGAAGCGCAGCGACATCTTCTGCATGTGGGCGTACAGCGCCACGCGCAGGTCGTAGATCACGCCTTCGCCGATCGCGGCGTTGAGCCGGCGCTGCACGACACGAATCCCGCCGCCGACCACCGGAATGGCGATCAAGGCCAGCGCCAACGCGTTGAGCCGCCCGCCGTCCGCGTTGGGGATGGCGTTGTCGAACAGGTCACGGACGATCTGCGGGGTCAACAGGCCGAGCGTGGTCGTCGCCAGAATGGTGATTAGGAGAAACACGATTCGCAGAGCGTACGGGCGGCCATAGGTCAAAACACGCCGGATCAGCGCCCACGACACTTTCTTGGTTCGGGCGTCGTCGCTGGCATGAATCACACGCCACCAGCTCATGCCGCCTCCCATCATGGTCTATGCCTTCAAATCGGAAACCCGGTCTCATCATAGTAACGCATCCCACTTCCACCGCGTCCTGTACGTATGGGTAGGGAGAGATGATGCAATGGGTTGGCCGCATGACTTCCGCAGGATGGGCGGACGGCGGCCCGCCCACGACATCCAAACGTTGACTCAATGTTTAGTCTGACCTACCGTAAATCGGATAAAATGCGTCTAGCAGAGAAAACTGAAAGCCCCCGTATGAACAGCAGCGCAGTACACAACTTGCAGCGCATCGCCGATCGTTGGGCGAAGCACGCGGCCGGCGTGATCATCATCCTCGTCGTGTTAGGCGTTGGATATGCGGCGGGTTGGTCAGCGCGCGGCGTCTCCGCGCAGGAACGCGCGCCGCTCACCACCATCGAGAAGGTGTACGCCAACCTCTACAACCAGATCAGTCCGTCGGTCGTCTCCATCGGCGTGATTGATCCGCTGTTCGGCGTCGAAGTTTCCAACGGGTCGGGCTTCGTCATCGACGCGGACGGCCATGTGCTGACCAACGCGCACGTCGTCAACGACTCTGGCGCTGGCACGTTCCTTGAAGTGTCGTTCTTCGATGGCACGCATGTGCGCGGAAACGTCGTCGGCATCGACCCTGAGAGCGACCTCGCCGTGCTGCGCGTCGACCTGCCCGCCGACCGCTTGCGGCCGGTCATCTTCGCCGACAGCGACGATCTCGTGATCGGCCAATCGGCGCTGGCAATCGGCAGCCCCTTCGGCCAGCGGTGGACGATGACCGCCGGCATCATCAGCGCGCTTGACCGCACCATCGAAGGTTTGGGCGACTTTCAGATCGGCGCCGTCGTGCAGACCGACGCGCCGATCAACCCCGGCAACAGCGGCGGTCCGCTGCTCAACCTCGCCGGCGAGGTGATCGGCATCAACGCGCAGATCATCAGCGAAACCCACGCCAATTCCGGTATCGGGTTCGCTATCCCGTCCAACCTCGCCATGCGTGTCGCCGAGGATTTGCGCACCAATGGCCGCGTGGAATATGCCTATCTCGGCGTCCAGCGCGCCAACGACATCACGCTGAGCGCGATCGAACGCCTCGGCCTGCCCAACGACACGCGCGGACTCGTCATCGGCGGCGTGACCGGCCCCGCTGAGGCCGCCGGCCTGCGCAGCAACGACGTTATCACCGCCATCAACGGGAATAAGATCAGCGGACTTGGCCCCCTGTTGGCGTATTTGGCGACTTATACGCTGCCCGGACAAACCGTGACCCTGAGCGTGCTGCGCGACGGCCAGCCAGTCGATCTCGCGGTCGAATTGGGAAGCCGATAACCCGTGATGGCCGCACCGATTTCACTTCTGCTCGCCACCCGTAACCGTGGCAAGCTCGGCGAGCTGCAGCAGCTCCTTGACGGCCTGCCCGTGCGCCTGCTCACCGCCGATGATGTCGGCCTGTCGCACCTCGACGTAGCCGAGACGGGCGATACGCTGTTGGAGAACGCGTCGCTCAAGGCGGCTGCTTACGGCGCGGCCAGCGGCCTGCCGACCATCGCCGACGATACCGGCCTGTTCGTCGACGCGCTGAACGGCCGGCCCGGCGTCCGCACGGCGCGCTTCGGCGGCCCGCTCAAACTCCTCGACGCGCTGCGTGACATCCCCGCGCCGCGCCGCGCGCACTTCGCCTGCGTGATAGCGCTGCGCCTGCCGGACGGATCGCAGCAGCATGTCACCGGAACCTGCCCCGGCCAGATCATGTTCGATATGCGCGGGGCGGGCGGCTTCGGCTACGACCCGGTCTTTCAGCCGGACGGATACGATCAGACCTTCGCTGAATTGGGCGAGGCGATCAAGAATCCGATCAGCCATCGCGGGCTGGCCGTCGCGGCGCTGGCTCCGCTGCTCAAGTCGGCGCTGGGCATCGGCTGAATTACCCTGTGCTCATGGTTGCTTAATTTGTGGCTCATTCGTTATGATCTCACCGTATCTATCAGCCGTCACTGAGGGCTGGCTGGGTGAAGACAGCTAGAAACGAGACTCTCGAGTGATCGAATACCGCACGGATACGCAGGAATTTCAACGCTCTGCGACCTTGATCATCGCAGCGGAAGAACGTTTGCGGCGTCAGTTCATCACCATCTTCAACGACACGCAGTTTTTCGTCCTCGAAGCGCCTACGCTGAGCGAGCTTCAAGACTTGGCTCGCAGCGCCCGCCCGGACTTGATTCTGCTGGCCCACGGCGGTGTCCCGTTCGACTCGTATGCCGCCTGCGCCGCGCTTCACGCAGAGACCGAGACGCACCGCGTGCCGATCGTGCTGTTGATCCCCGGCGAAGACGAAGTCCTGATCAACCGCGCGCTGGAAAGCGGCGCGTCGGATTACATCAGCTACCCGATCAAGTCGAACGTGATGCGCCAACGCGTCCGCTTTCTGCTGCGCATGCGCCACATGCAGGCCGACCTGCTGGAGAAGGAGGAGCGCTACCGCATCATCTCCACCAGCATCAGCGATTACGCCTATGCGTTCGGCGTCGAACCTGACGGCACACTGGTCAAGCTGTGGAGCACGCAGGCGTTCGAGACGATCACCGGCTACAACGAGCTTGACCTCGACGCGCGCGGTGGATGGATCGCGCTGATCCACCCTGACGACATTCCGATCGCCATCCGCCGCGCCGAGCGTTTGATGCGCGGCGAGAAGGACGTCAGCGAGTTTCGCATCGTCACGCGCAGCGGCGAGACGCGCTGGCTGCAAGACACCGGCATGCCGATCTGGGACGAGAAGCAGGGGCGTGTCACGGCGATCTACGGCGCGGCGCAGGACATCACGGATCGCAAGCGCGCCGAGGAGATGATGCGTAATCAGGCCGAACAGCTCCGGCTGCGTAACGAGGAGCTGGACGCCTTCGCCCACACCGTCGCGCACAACCTGAAGAACCCGATCGCCGGCATGATGGGCACCGCGAGCCTCGCGCTCAACTACTATGACCGGATGACCGACGCCGAGCGCCGCGATAACCTCGAAGCGATTATCGAAGGGGCGTACAAGGCACGCGACATCATCGACTCGATCCTGCTGCTGGCTGGCGTCAACCGCAGGTCAACCGTCGAGATCGGCCCGCTGGAGATGCGCGAGGTGATCGAAAGCGTGTGCGACCGGCTGCAGCCGATGATCCACGAGATGAACGCGACGATCACCGTCCCCGATACACTGCCTGCCGCCGTCGGTTACGCGCCGTGGGTCGAGGAGGTTTGGGCGAATTATCTGTCCAACGCGCTCAAATACGGCGGTGTCCCGCCTGTGGTCGAGTTCGGCGCGGATGAGCCGAACGAGGGCCAAGTGCGCTACTGGATCACCGACAACGGCCCCGGCCTAACCGACGAGGAGCGCGCGCAGGTCTTCACGCCGTTCATCCGCCTCAATCAGGTCAAGGTGGAGGGTCACGGCCTCGGCCTGAGCGTTGTGCACCGTATCGTGCAGCGCTTGGGCGGCACGGTCGGCGTCGACTCACTCGATGGACACGGCTCGCGCTTCTGGTTCACCCTGCCGCAGCAGCTCCGGTTCTAGCGGCTCATCCAAACCATCGTACCAACTCCCGCATCCCAACCCATGACAAGCCGTGTCACGCGGTATAATGGGGCGGCTTGTGATCTCTCGGGGGGAGTTTCGGATGCTCACCAATCGCCGCATCTCGTCGACCGCGTTGGGTGCGCTGCTGCTGATCGGCATCGCTGCGGCGCTGATCTTCCCTGCGCCGTCGCAGGCGATCCCGCTTGAACAAACCGTCGCGCCGGAACAGACCGCTTTCGTCAACCCGTACTTCACCCCAGCGCCAACCGATTGCCCGCCGAGCGCTGGCTTGCAAAACGGCGACACGGCGGTGCTGACCGGCGGCGTGCTCATCCGCTATGAGCCGAATCCGTCCGCGCCGTTCATCGTGCAGTTTCAGGAAAACCGCGTCTTTACCGTGTTAGACGGCGGGCCGATGTGCGTCGGCGGCTACAACTGGTATCCGATCACCGGCCACGGCGTGACCGGTTGGGCGTCGGAAGGCAGCCGCGATGGCAGCCGCTACTGGCTCACCCTGCTGCGCCGTGCCGACGAACCGGAGTTCCCGTGCCTCACCCCGCTCAACCTGACGGAAGGCAACCGCTTTAACGTCAACGTCAACGTGCGCATGCGCGCCGCGCCAACCACCTCCGCGCTGACCCTTACCGTTGTGCCGCACACCGCGACCATCGTCGTGCTGGAAGGCCCGGTGTGCAACGAAGGCTATAACTGGTGGAAGGTGCGCGCGACAGTCGTCAATTTCACCTACGAGGGATGGGTGGCCGAGAGCGAACGGGCCGGGGGCGCGGAATATATTCACGTGCCGCGCGCCGCGCCATGTCACGCCCCGCTGAACCTCGATATCGGCGAGCAGGCGCGCGTGATCTACAACGACGAGTTCCCCAAGCGGCTGCGCAGCGAACCCTCGCTGGCCGGTGCGGTGCTGGCCGAGTTGATCGAGAACGTACCGCTCGTGATCCTCGACGGGCCGGTGTGCGCCAATACCTACAACTGGTGGAAGGTGCGCGTGCTGTCCTCCACGCCGATAGAAGGCTGGCTCGCAGAAGGCGGCCCCGCGAATTGGTGGATTGCCCCGGTGAGCGAGTTCCGCTAATGTTCATCACGTTTGAGGGGATGGATGGCAGCGGCAAGACAACCCAGATCGAGCGCGTGACGGCTTACCTGCGCGGCCGTGGGATCGACCTGCTGGTCACGCGTGAGCCGGGCGGCACACCGGTCGGCGAGGACATCCGCGCGATCCTGATGGACAAGGCCAACACCGGCCTCGTTCCGCGTGCCGAGATGCTGCTGTTCTGCGCCAGCCGCGCGCAGTTGGTCAGTGAAATCATCGTGCCGCACCTTGAGCGCGACGGCGTGGTGCTGTGCGACCGGTATATCGACTCGTCGCTGGCGTATCAGGCTACGGCCACGGGCTGAACATCAAAGAACTGCGCAGTGTGCTGAATTTCGCCACCGGCGGCCTGCTGCCCGACCTGACGATCTACCTCGACGTCACGCCGGACGAAGGGCTTCGGCGGCGCGCGGCGGGTTCGCTGTTCGGCGAGGAATTCAACCGCATCGACGCGATGGCGAGTGAGTTTCACCGGCGCGTGTACAAGGGATACGCCACAATCGGCCGGAGCGCCGGTGACCGCTGGGCGCGCATCGACGCGGCCCAACACCCTGACGCCGTCTTCGATGACATCGTGGGCGTGCTGAACGACGCCCTGCCAGCCTTTCGAGGCGTTCGGGTAAGCTCAAACAGAAAGCGTAACCGTCCACTATGGTTGACATCCTCTTTGAACTGGCGGTCACGGGCGAATCGCCGGACAATGGCGCATGGCTCGATCCGCTTGAAATCGACCTGCTGCTGGAGTCGACACGCCGGCAAATCGAGACGCACATCCACAACCGGCTCGACGGCATCGCGTGCGATATCCACGGCGAAACACCGCGCGTGATCGTCCGCGGGGGCTACGATCTAGCGACCGAAGAGCTTAACGTCGGCTACGACGTTCAAGCCTGCTGCAACCTGATGATTATGAAATCCGCCGCCCTGTTAGGACGTTGACCCCGTATGCGTCAATACGCCCATCTGCTGAAGCAAAATCGAGACATCCGGCTGATCTGGTTCTCGGAAATCACCAACCTGATCGGCGACTGGTTCAGCCATGTCGTGCTCGGCGCGCTCGTCATCAGCCTGATGCCAGATCACGCCGGTTTCGCCATCAGCACGCTGATCGTGGCGCGCTTTCTGCCGCCGTTGATCCTCTCTCCGCAGGCGGGGTCACTGCTCGACCGCTTCAATCGCCAGCGGATGCTCGTGTGGAGCAACTGGCTGCGCGCCGTCATCGGCCTTGTACATCTGCTGCCACTGTTCGATCCGTCGCTGGTGTGGCTGATCTACGTCGGCGTGGTGGCGCAGTCGACGCTGGCAACCGTATATCCGCCGGGGCTGTCGGCGCTGATCGCATCGGTGGTCAAGCCGACCGAGCTGGTGACGGCCAACACGCTCAGCAACGCGACGTGGTCGGCGGCGCTGGCGGCGGGCGGCGCGCTGGGCGGGATCGTCGCGGCGGCGTTTGGCTCAGCCACGGCGCTTCTCATCGACGCGCTGTCCTTCGTTATTGCTGGCGCGTTGATTGCTGGCGTGCGCGGGTATGTCCCCACACCGCCCGACCCGTCCGTAGATGCGGCGCAGCGACGGCGTGATGCCAGCGTGCGCGACGGCCTGCGGTATATCCGCCAGCACAAGCCGACGCTGGCGACCATCTTCGTGAAGTTCGGCAGCAGCTCGGTAACGTGGATACCGTCATGGCGGTACTGGCGACCCAGATCTTCGTGATGGGCGTCAACGGTTCGCTGTCATTGGGCATCTTCTATAGTGCCTTCGGCGTGGGGGCTGTGCTCGGCCCGCTGATTGCCAACGCGATCCATGACGGCTCTGGCCGGTCTCTGCGGCGCTGGATCTGGTTCGGGTTTGCCATTCAGGCGGTCGGCTGGCTGGTGATCGGCCAGATCACCGGCCTGTTGGTCGTGTGTATCGGGATTGTCATGCGTGCGATGGGTGGCTCGGTCAACTGGACGTACAGCTCGGTACTCTTGCAGCGCACAACGCCAGATCGCTACCGTGGGCGCGTGTTCTCCATCGACAACATGCTGTACTACGTCGCGACGGTGTTCGCCACGCTCATTCACGGCACGCTGATCGACACGCTGGGGCCGCACAATATGGGGTGGATCGGGGCCGGCACGGCGGTGGTCTCGATGCTGCCGCTGCTGGGCTGGAGCTATGCGCTGCGCCGCTGGCGTGAGCCGGTCGCCGAGGGCGCGGGGTGAACCAGCCGGTCAACGTGGCGGCGCTGACTCCGCATCGCTGCGCGCACGAACTCACAAACAGCCTAATAGAGACGGGTATGTTGAGGCTTGATCCATGTCCAATGCGCGTACCAAGCCGCCAACGCTCGGTCTGATGTCCACTGACCACTGACCACCGCCCACTAACCCCTGACCACTGACGACTGACGACTCGCCACTCATCACTTTCCACTCAAAAAAGCGGCAGGCCGGCGTGACGCACGCGCACGCGATAGACGCTGGTCGTTGCCGTGATGTACAGGCCGCACAGGTCGGGATCGCCGAAGGCCAAGTTAGCCGCCGGCTCGGGCGTTTCGATTACGCCGAGACAGGTGGCATCCGGCATAAACACATGAATCCCGCCGGGGCCGGTCGCGAACAGCTTGCCGGTGCTGTCGATCTTCATCCCGTCAGGCCCCCCTTCGGCATCTCCGGCGAGGGTCGCCCAAACCCGGCTGATCTTGAGCGTGCCATCCGGCTCGACGTCGAAGACGCGGATGTGATCGCGGTGCGTGTCGTTGACGAATAACTGCCACTCATCCAGCGAGAAGCACAAGCCGTTCGGCCCGCTGAAATCGTCAGCGAGCAGAGTCAGCTCGGACGTCACAGGATCGAGGCAGTACACGCCGGTATGTGTCAGCTCGGCGGGGCGCGGGATGCCCGAACTCGGCTCGCGTCCGAACAGAGGGTCAGTGAAGAAAATCTTGCCGTCACTGCGCACGATGATGTCGTTGGGGCTGTTGAGCTGCTTGCCGTTGTAATGCGAGGCGACCACCGTGACGCCGCCGTCCGGCTCCATGCGTGTGATGCGGCTGGTGGCGTGGTGGCACGTCAGCATCCGCCCCTGCCGGTCGTACGTGCTGCCGTTGGCGAGATGGCTGTTGGGCCGGATGTCACGCAGGCCGCGGCCTTCGCTCCATTCGAACGTTGAGTTGCCGAGAACGTCGCTGAACCGCAGATGATGCGCCCGTGGATGCCAGATCGGCCCTTCGGTGAACTTGAACCCGGTCAGGATCATCTCCATGTGGGCCGCGGGATCCAGTACGCCGATCAGACGCGGGTCACGGACATCGAGGTGTACGGGCTGCGTCTTCTCGCGCGACATGACGGCTCCTACTCGGGCCGGAAGTCCGGCAGCGGCACGCCGGTGACATCCTTGAAGATGCTGAGCAATCGCCGTTCGTGGGCGGCTCTCACATCAGGGTAGTCCTCGGCCTTGATGAGTCGGCCGGAGTCGTCGGCGTGAAAACCGGCGGCCCGCGCCATGTTGACGACAGCCGGCGGCCAGCGCGGATCTCTGCCGTCACTCCCCTCGTGCGGCTCGGCAACCGCCAAGAACCACCCGATCCCATCGCCGACGACATCGAAGCTCCGCCACACGCCGGCCGCGCCGAGATCATGTCCCACTTGCCGAGGATGAATTCGCCATCGGGACGCGCCCTGTCCTCGCTGTATCCCCACGCGAAACGCCACTCCCCGTCGAGGATCACGATCAGCTCGACGTAGTCGTGTGTATGCCAAGCGGGGCCGTTGCCGGGCGGCGCCCATCCCATCCGAACTTGAAAGGCGTGCGGCGCAGCGATGGCACGGTTGGCGGCCGCGCCCGGATCACTGCCGGCCGTGCCGATGACCGCATAGTTCATGCACCAGTGGTTTGGTAGGATACTGTCGATGAACATAAGCGGAGTGCCGGTGTGCTTAAGGTCATCGAAGCGAACGACCCGATTCGCCATGTCTGCGGCAGAGTAGGTGTGTTGGTCGGTCATGCGATCCTCGCGGCTTACGGGCGGCACATGGACTTCCGTACTACGCAAACTGTATCGCGTGTGGCGCATGATTCAAAACGAGGTGGTGAACCATGACCCCTGAGCCGAAATCCGAGCGGCGTGTCAACTACCCGCACCTCCTCGCGATCCCGACCCGCTGGCACGACGTCGATATCTACGCGCACGTCAACAATGTCGAGTTCTATTCGTACTTCGACACCGTGATCAACGCGTATTTGATCCACGCCGGCGGGTTGGACACCGAACACAGCCGCGTCGTCGCCTTCGCCGTCGAGACTCACTGCCAGTTCCTCAAGCCGGTCACGTTTCCAGAGACGGTGGATGCGGCGCTGCGCGTGGCGAAACTCGGCACGTCAAGCTGCCGTTACGAAATCGGCATTTTCCGGCAGGGAGACGATGAGCCGTGCGCGGTAGGATACTTCGTGCATGTGTTCGTGGAGCGCCCAGCTAACCGTCCCACGCCGATCCCGGAACCGATTCGCTTGGCGCTGGAACGGCTGATCGTGGCGGAGTAATCGGTGTTTCGGCCACTTGTGGCAGCTTGTGACACAACTTTAAGGGAGTGTGATATACTGCTCCGCACATTCTTTAACTTTAGACGATGAGTCTTAACATCGTTAACGATGCTCCTGCCTCTCTTTATCCTCCTGCTTGTAGGCTTTTTCTACGGAGTCCTGCAAGGTAAGTTCGCCTCGGTCGTCGTGGTCGCCACGATGATCTCGTCGCGTTCGCTGCTGCCTCGTCAGGCGGTGATCCTCACTGCGGTCGGGATGGGATTAGGCGCTTACGTCCTCGGCTCGGCGGTGGCCGGCACGATCGCATCGGAGGTGATCGTCCCCGGCGGGATCACTCTACACGGCGTGATTGCCGGCGTCAGCGGCGCGGTGATCTGGAACTTGATCGGGCTGTACTTCGATCTTCCGGTCAGCATCTCGCAGGCGTTGATCGGCGGGTTGATCGGCGCAGTTTGGGTCGAGACCGGCCCGCAGTCGTTATTGGGTATCGGAATGGTCAAGCTGGCGCTGGGCCTATTCGTCTCGCCAGTGATCGGGGCGGTTGCCGGTTATCTGGCGGTTAAGCTCCTGTACGTGCTCACCACCCCGGCCACGCCGCATCTGAACCGTTGGCTGCGGCACGCCCAGATCGTCATCTCGTTTATCATGGCGATGGCGATTGGCAGCAACGATGTGCAAAAGCTGCTCGGCGTGCTGATGATCGGGTTTCTGGCGAGCGGCCTGTACACCTCGACGCACATCCCGTTGGAGCTTACGCTCTTTGGGATCAGCACGGTGATGATCGGCAACCTGCTCAGCGCGTGGCCGCTTGTCCGAAAGTTGGGGACGAAGTTCTACAAAATTCGGCCGATTCACGGCTTTGGCGCGCAGGCCGTTTCCAGCATTACGATTCTAAGTTCTGGCGCGTTCGGCCTGCCGGTGAGCGTGTCTCAGATTGTCACGTCGGCGATCCTCGGCGCGGGCAGCGCCGATCGGTTGCAGAAAGTGCGTTGGGGGGTGGTCGTTGGGATCCTCTGGGGATGGCTGCTGACGATCCCGACAGCGGCGATATTCGGCGCCGTGCTGGCAGCGCTTCTGAAAGGGTTGTGACCATGAAAGTGTGGCTGCAAAAAGTAAGGACACGGTTGAGCCGGTTCCGTGAGGCGTTCCGACGCAAGCCCAACCGGTTCCTGCTGCATCTGGGCGAGCAGGCCGCAATCGTCGTGCAAGGCACGGAAGCACTGGTCGGCTACATGATGAAGCCGAGCAAGAAGAATGCTGCGCGTGTGCGTGCGTTGGAGAAGAACGCTGACGAAATTCGGCGTATTCTGATCGACGACCTCAACCGGTCGTTCGTCACGCCGATCGACCGTGAGGACTTGTTTACGCTGTCGCGCGCGGTCGATGATGTGCTCGATTACGCGTACTCAACCACCCATGAAATGGACATTCTGGGGGTGGTGCCAAACGATCATCTGCGCGCGATGGCCTCTCTGCTGCATCAGAGCGCCGAGGAGCTGAATCTCGCGATTGAGCGCCTCGAAAAACACCCGAAAATCGCCTCGGATCACGCGCTGCGCGTCAAGTCGATCGGGAACCAGATGGATCGGATGTACACCGAGGCGCTGGCGCATCTGTTCGACGAGCCGAAAGACCTCAAACACGTCATCACGATGTTCAAGCTGCGTGAGATCTACCGGCACATGTTTCACGCCGTCGGCAGCACCGAGCAGGCCGCCGACATCGTCAGCGATATCGTCATCAAGTTCTACTAAGTCATCGGGCGGCGGCGCTCTGGAATCGGGATGAGCAGGGCCGCCGCCGCTCCGTCCCCGGCATCGTTTCGCCGAGAGGGACGTTCAGCGGAGTGTAAGCACAAACCCTGACCCAAGCGGGCGGATAAGCCGCCTTCTGTCGTGGAGGATCATCTCTCTGGGGAGCGCGTCACCACGCCCCTCGTGCGGTCTACCCGGCGCTTTTTACGGGACGGGCCGCCCCAATGCGCCTGTTTGACCTTGCTCCCGGTGGGGTTTGCCGAGCCGCCGGCATTACTGTCGGCGCTGGTGGTCTCTTACACCACCGTTTCACCCTCGCCGCCGCCTGCGAACAAGCGCCGGCAATACACCTCTCTGCTGCACTTTCCGTCGGGTCGCCCCGCCGAGCCGTTAGCTCGCACCGTGCCCTATGGAGGGCGGACTTTCCTCAGCGCGGACATGCCGCGCCGCGATCCTCTCGCCCGCTTGGTCTCTCTATTATACGGGACGGTGGGCCTCACGGACTCTCAATTTGCTCACTTTTGCGGCAGCCGATATAGTACCGCGTTTGTGAGGCGAACGGAGCGCCATGCCGAATGACCCAACCGTTTACCCCCCCATCGCATCACGACATCCTGCTGCTGCTTGTTCAAGTCGCCATGCTGCTGCTGGCCGCCCGCGTCATGGGCGAGCTGGCCCAGCGGCTCGGTCAGCCGACCGTGGTAGGGGAGATTCTGGCGGGCATCTTGCTCGGCCCATCGGTGCTCAGCGGCATTATCCCCGGCGTGGGCGAGTGGCTCGTCCCGCAAACGCAAACACAAGGCTATCTGCTCGAAGTCATCAGCCTGCTCGGCGCGATGTTCATGCTGCTGATCACAGGCCTCGAAACCGACATCGGCCTGATCCGGCGGCAGGCGCGCACAGCGATTGGCGTCTCGCTCGGCGGGATTACGGTCACATTCGCGTCCGGGTTCGTGCTCGGCCAGTTCATCCCCGATTCGCTGCTGGCCGATCCAGACCGGCGGACGGTGTTTGCGCTGTTCATCGCAACGGCGATGTCGATTAGCGCCATCCCGGTCATCGCGAAAGTGCTGTTTGACCTGCGCCTCATGCGCCGCGATATCGGCCAAACGATCCTCGCGTCCGGCATGACCGACGACACCGTCGGCTGGATCCTGCTCTCGATCGTGGCTGGCCTTGCCGCGGGCGAAGCGATCACGTTCAACAGCGTCGCCGAATCAGCCGGGGCCGTGCTGCTGTTTATGACCTTCAGCTTCACCGCCGGTCGTTGGATCGTCAAACGTGCGCTCAGCCTTGTGCAGGGCAGCTTCAACATCCGGGAACGGGTGTTGACGCTGGTGGTGGTGTTGATGTTCGCGTGGGGCGCTTTGACACAGGCGCTCAACCTTGAGGCGGTGCTTGGCGCGTTCGTGGTCGGTATCCTCTTCAGCATGACTCGCAGCCTACCCAGCGAAGTTATCCATACGATCGAGCGTATTGCGATGGGCATCTTCGCGCCGATCTTCTTTGCGGTGGCGGGGCTTAAGGTAAACATCGGGAGTCTGCTCAGCCTCGACTTGATCTTGGTCGCCCTGATCGTGATTGCCGTGGCGACCGGTGGCAAAATCGTCGGCACCTATCTGGGCGCGCGCCTTATCGGCGGCCGTGATCACTGGACTGCGCTGAGTTTCGGGGCTGGCTTGAACGCGCGCGGCGCGATGGAAATCATTATCGCGACCATCGGGCTTTCGCTCGGAATCCTGACCCAAGATATGTTCTCGATCATCGTGGTCATGGCGATGGCGACGTCACTGATGGCGCCGTTCGCGCTGCGCTGGACGTTGAGTCATGTCGAGCCGTCCCAGCAGGAACTCGCGCGGCTCCGGCAGGAGGAGTTGGCCGAGAACAGCCTGCTGGCGAACGTCCGGCGCGTGCTGATGCCGGTGCGCGTGCGAGAAAACAGCAGCCCGTACTCGCAGATTGAAGCGCGCATCCTCGAACGGCTGAACTCGCGTACCAATATTTCGGTCACGCTGATGACCGTCACCCGACCGGAAGGGCGCGGCGCGGCGGCGAGTTATCTCGATAAGCTGGCCGCGTTGTTCACATCCGAACCCGTCACGAAGAAGGTCGCGGTCGGCGATAACGTCGGCGGGCTGATCTTGGACGAGGCGCAGAAGGATTACAACCTGATGGTGCTCGGCGCGCCGGAGGGGCCGCGTTCGACCGAGGTGTTGTTCACGCCGATCGTCGATTTTCTGATGCGCACCTCGCCCTGCCCGACTCTGCTTGTGCGCGGCAGCGAGGTCGCTGAAGACTGGCAGCCCCGGCGCGTGCTGATCGCCACCAACGGGTCGATGGCGGCCCGACGGGCGTCCGAGGTAGGGTTCGCGTTGGCCGCGCCCGATGGCGAAGCGATCATCTTGCAGGTGGTCGAGCAAGCCGTATCCGACCTTCGCTTCGATGCGACCGGCGAGATGCTGCAGCGCCAGCAGATCAACGCAGGGCGCGCCGTAGACGAGCTTCGTGAACTGGGCAGTCTCCAAGGTGTGCTGACCCGCGCGGAGGTCGTGACCTCACGCAGTCCTGACCAAGCGATTGTGGATCACGCCAAGCGCCTCGGCGTCGATTTGATCGTGCTAGGCGCCAGTGTCAGCGTCGGGTCGGAACGGCTGTATCTCGGCCCGCGTGTCGAGCGCATCCTCGCCAACTGTCCCTGTCCCGCGCTGGTCGTCAATTCGTAGGCGGCAACGGGGCACGATCCGGGCGTAAGCCACATCCCTACGCCTTCAGACCGCCTCGACCGGCTGATTCTATGCTTGGACACCCATCCCGTAATGATGATGCGTGTTCCATATACAAGATCAACGCTGTACCAACTATAATGGCGCTACATCGTAAGACAAGCCCCTTGCCGGTGGGATCCGGTTGCACAATGTCAGACAGCAAACAAATTACGCTGGAGTGTTCTAATTGCGGTCACTCCGAATCGATGCGCACCTTCGGCGGCGCGTGCGCCAAGTGCGGTGAAGTTATCGTCGAAGCCCGATACGATCTGCTCGGGCTTGATCCCGCGGCGTGGATGACCGCCGTGCGTTCGCGCAAGGCGCAGTTGTGGCGGTATCACGAAGTGCTGCCGTTGTACGACACCGCCAACATCGTCAGTATGGGCGAAGGTGGCTCGCCGCTGATCAAGTCGCAGGCGTTGGCGGCGTCGCTCGGCCTCAAGAATCTGTACATCAAGGACGAGCGTCAGGGGCCAACCGGCAGCTTCAAAGACCGGCAGGCGACTGTCGCGATCTCGGCGCTCAAAGAAATGGGCGTCAATGAGATGGTCGTCGCCAGCACGGGCAACGTCGCTATCGCCTATGCCGCCTACTGCGCGCGGGCCGGTATCAAACTGTGGGCCTTCTTCCCCGCGCTCACGCCTTCCGACAAGATGCGCGAAACGGCGATCTACGGCGCAGAGGTCATCAAGACCACCGGCACGTACGATCAGACCAAGCAGCTTGCGGCGCAGTTCGCTGCCGCACGCGGTATCTTCCTCGACCGTGGGATCAAGTCGGTCGCGGCGATCGAGGCGATGAAGACGATGGCATACGAGATCGGCGAGCAGCTGTCCCGTGAGCTGGGCGGCGATCTCCCGATGCGCGCGCCGGATTGGTTCTTGCAAAGCGTCAGCGGTGGCATGGGGCCGATCGGCGTGGGCAAGGGCTTCCGCGAGATGAAGTCACTCGGACTGGTCGATAAACTGCCGGCGTTCGGCTTGATCCAGTCGACCGGATGCGCGCCGATGGTCGAGGCGTTCGAGCGCAAGCAGCGGGTGGCGACACCCATCGAAAACCCGGACTCGGTCATCGTCACGCTGGCGACCGGTTCACCCGGACGGGCATACGAACTGCTGTACGACTACGTACAGGATAACGGCGGCCACTTCATCAGCGCGACCGACGAAGAGGCGTTTCAGGCGATACGCACGCTGGCCCGCAGCGACGGAATCAGCGTCGAGCCGGCGGCAGGCGTCACGTTCGCCGGCCTGTTCAAGCTGGTGCGGCAGGGGATCATCAAGCCCGACGATGTCGTCGTCGTCAACTGCTCCGGCCATACGCTGCCGGTCGAAAAGACGATACTCGGCGAACAGTGGCAGAAGCAAGTCGACCTGAGCGCGGCGCGCTCGACGCCGGCCGTCCCGCAGGACGATCTCGCCACCGTCATCGACATCATGGGCGGTCAGCGCGTCCGCCGCGTGGCCGTGATCGAGGACAACGTCGAGGCGGCCCGCCTGATGCACCGCATACTTTCGACCCGCGATGACACCGAAATCCGCCTCGCGCATAATGGTGAGGCCGGCTTGCAGCTGATCCGCGCGTGGAAGCCTGACATGGTCATCACCGACCTGATGATGCCGGATGTCGACGGGTTCGAGGTGATACGGCAGATGAAAGCTGATCCGATGCTGCTCGAAGTGCCGATCGTGGTTGTGACCGCCAAAGAGCTGTCCGCCTTCGAGCGCAAGGAACTGGAGATGTCGACTTCGCTGCTGCTGCAAAAGGGCGCTTTCCTCGACGACGAGTTCGTCGAAAAGGTCACGAGCTGGCTGTAGGGGAGATCAGGGAAGCAAGGGAAGTAAGGGAAGTGCTGAGTTTGAAGGGATGCGCGCCGTCCGACAGCTGCCCCCTGACGACTGGCAACTGACGACTGACCACTGGCGACTGACTACTGACGACTGACCACTGGCGACTGCTAACTGCACCCTCCTTACTTCCCGGTTTCTGCATCCACGCCGATCCAGAGCGTTCCCGGTGATGGGGATGGCCCATCCGCGACGCGCCTACTCTGCGCTATAATCGGCGCGTTCGCGTCACGTTACCCTATAGGAGCATTTGTTCGATGGGCTTCGACAAGATCCGCGTCCCTGAGACCGGACAAAAAATCACCTTCACCAACGGCGTCATGAACGTCCCCGACAACCCGATCCTGATGTATATCGAAGGCGACGGCATCGGGTACGACATCATGACGGCCAGCCTGCGCATCTGGGATGCGGCGGTGGCGAAAGCCTACGGCGGCAACCGCAAGGTCGCGTGGATGGAAATCTACAGCGGCGAGAAGGCGGCCTCGGTCTACGACGGCGACTACATGCCTGAGGAGACATTCGACGCGCTGCGCGAGTTCTACGTCGGCATCAAAGGCCCGCTGACCACGCCGGTCGGCGGCGGTTTCCGCAGCTTGAACGTCACGCTGCGGCAGGTGCTCGACCTGTATCAGTGCATCCGGCCGGTGCGCTGGTATCGCGGTGTGCCGTCCCCGCTGAAGCACCCGGAAGATGTCGACGTCGTGATCTTCCGCGAGAACACCGAGGACATCTACGCGGGCATCGAGTTTGAATCCGGTACGCCGGAGAACGAGAAGCTGGCGAAGTTCCTGCGCGAAGAGATGGGCGTCACGCAGTTCTTCGAGGGCGCCGGCCTCGGCATCAAGCCGGTCAGCGCGTTCGGCAGCAAGCGTCTGATCCGCGCCGCTATTCAGTACGCCATCAAGCACGGCCGCAAGAGCGTGACGCTGGTGCACAAAGGCAACATCCAGAAGTTCACCGAAGGCGCGTTCATGAAGTGGGGCTATGAGGTCGCGCGCGAGGAGTTCCCCAACGAGACGATTGCGTGGGAAGACGTCGCTAAGAACCACGGCGGGAAGACTCCTGAGGGCAAGATTCTGATTCAGGACACCATCGCGGACATCACGTTCCAGCACATGCTGCTGCGTCCGAAGGAACACTCAGTGTTGGCGACCACCAACCTCAACGGCGACTACCTCAGCGACGCCATCGCGGCCGAGGTCGGCGGGGTAGGGATCGCGCCGGGGGCCAACGTCGGCGATCAGGTCGCGCTGTTCGAGGCGACCCACGGCACCGCGCCCAAGTACACCAACCTCGACAAGGTGAATCCCGGCTCGCTGCTGTTCAGCGGCTGTATGATGCTTGAGCACATCGGCTGGACTGAGGCGTCCGAGTTGATCACCAAGGCCTATGAAACCACGCTGGATCAGAAGGTCGTGACCTACGACTTCGCCCGCCAAATGGACGGCGCGACAGAAGTTCCGACCAGCAAGTTCGCCGACGCGATCATCGGCAACATGGATCGCGTCTAGCGCCCATCCCGCGACGAACGCCGGTTGAACCGTTCGTACCCCGATCTTACCCCAATCTGCATACGATAGCGTCCCCCCTCTCTATGGTCATGAGAGGGGGGAGGGTGTGGCAACCGCGTGCGCAGATTAACGACGAATGGTATATTTGTAAATTGCGCGGAAGGGGGAACGGCAGACCACGATGATAGGCCGTAAGCTCCGAAATCGATATACAGTGCAAGCGCTGATCGGGGAGGGTTCGACGGCCGCGGTCTATAAGGCCATCGATGACCGCCTCGGCCGCACGGTGGCGATCAAACTGCTGCTGCCCAACGTGCGCGATACGACCCGCAAACGCTTCATGCAGGAAGCCAACGCCGCCGCACAGCTCAGCCACCCGAATATCATGGCGATGTTCGAGCTTGAGGATGACGAGGAACGTCCGTTTCTCGTGTTGGAATACGTCGAGGGTGATCCCCTTAGCAAATACGTCCCGTCCTCGCCAGAGCTGGTCGTCACGCTCGGCCGGCAGGTAGCGCTGGCGTTACAGTACGCGCACGAAAAAGGCTTCATCCACCGCGACATCAAGCCGGCCAACATCAAGGTCACGGCCACCGGCCAGATCAAGCTGATGGACATGGGCCTCGCGCTCAGCCGGCACACCCCGCGCGTAACTGCGCACGGTATGGTGATCGGCACGCCGGCGTATCTGTCGCCAGAGCAAGCGCAGGGCCAGCCCCTCGATGCGCGCACCGACATCTACTCGCTCGGCATCGTGCTGTACGAGATGGCGACCGGCCGCCTACCTTTCACGTCCGAGGACATCGGCATGCTGCTGCGCCAACAGGTCATGCAGCCCCCAGCGCCGATCACGCAGTTCGTGGCGGACTTCCCGCGTTCGCTCGAAGCGGTGATCCTTAAGTCGCTCGAAAAGCAGCCGGCCCGCCGTTATCAGTCCGCCGCGCAGTTGGCCGCGGCCCTCGACGCGGCGCTGTTCGGCATGACTCATCAGAGCGCGCCTTCACCGGCAGCCCGTCCGGCCGCGTCGACGTCTACCGGCGAGAGCGCGCGCACGCTGCGCGTCATGCTCGCGGATGACCACACACTGCTGCGCCAGTCGCTGGCCGGCATGCTTGAGAGTTCCGGAAACTTCGTCATCGTGGCCGAGGCTGGCGACGGCGAGACCGCACTCAACAAGGCGATGGCGGTGCTGCCCGACCTGCTGCTGCTCGACATCAATATGCCCGGCCGCAGCGGGCTGGAGATCCTGCCGCTGCTGCGCCGCGACGCCCCACAGGTCAAGGTGCTGATCCTGACCGGGCGCGAAGAAGACGCGTACATCATCCGCGCGCTGCGGGCCGGGGCGAATGGCTACCTGCTCAAGAGTTCCGACGAGTCCGAACTGCTGGACGGCATCAACCGCGTCATGCAGGGCCAGCTCGTGCTGGGCCGTGGCGTGGCCGAGCGGGTCGTCACCGGTATCCTCGTAGGGGGCGGCGGCGCGCTTGACGAGCTTGAGACGCGCGTCATCCAGCACGTTGCCGCCGGCTTCGAAAACGAGCAGATCGCAGACGCGCTCGAAATCCCCATCACCGAGGTGATCGAGATCATCGCGCGGCTGATGGACAAGCTCGGCGCAAAGGATCGGCATGCGGCGGCGCTGCGCGCGCTTCAGCGCGGCTTGATCGTGATCGAGGACGTGCATCACCTCGCGGTCAAGGCGTAGCCGGGCCGTATTCCCCAATAGTGGGTTTTCCTGTTATAATTAGAACACGCGTTCGAGAATATGTTCGTTCCATGCGGCATGATGTGGTATGCTAGTTTTTGGCGCATGACAGCGCCAAACCGACCGTAGCCTACGGCGGGAAGAGGGTAGTAAGTAATGGCGTTCTCTGACGACGACCTCTATGATGACGACGTGAATCAGGACGACGGGTTCGCAGGTTTCCCTGACGATGACGATCAGGACGATGATGCCCCTGCGTCACCACGCGGTCATATCCGCAGTCAGATCAACCCGTACAGCGCCAAACCGGACGCGCCCGGCTCATCCGGCGGACGCGGCATGCCCGGCCGCAGTCCCGACTCGCCGGGCAGCGGCGGCTCTGGCAGCCGTCCCGGTTATGGCGGCAGCTATGGCGGCGGCGGAAGCGGTGCAGCGCGCACCCCCGGCAGCCCGTTCAGCAGCGGCAGCGGCGGTGGATCAGGAGGCAGCCCGTTCAGCAGTTCGTCCGGCCCGCGCCAGCTTGGCGCAAGCGGCGCCAGTAATCCGCCGCCCAGCCGTTCGACCGGCACGTATTCGTCATCCAGCAGCCGCCCCGGTTCGCCCGGAAGCGACCGGCCTTCATTCACATCCGGCAGTGCGCCGCCCTCCCGTTCGACCGGTGAAAACAGCCC
>JZRA01000060.1 GCA_001567485.1 Chloroflexi bacterium OLB13 | reverse complement strand
CAGCGGGGGCGCTCAGGCATCGATCAGGCCCTCGGCGATCATCTCGGCTTTCACCTCCTCCCACGGGCGAGCAGTAGAGGGATCCTGGAGCCATTCTTCGTAGGCGGCTGCGGCACGTTGGCCTGCATACCACTCCTCTATAGCTTCTTGCAGGGCCAGGTACAGTTCATATTCGATTAGAGCGTAACGGGGCTTGCCACCCTCCATGACGATGAGCTGAGGGTCTGACGCCGGCGCCGCGGTGGTCGTTGTTGGTACTTCAAGTGTTTGAGTCATGGCTATGTCCTTTCTCTGTGACATTGTATTGCATTGTACTACATAGCCAATGGTTGGTCAACGGTTTACCAGGAGTTGAAGTACTCCCCACAGGAGTGGGGGTGAACCTCGGAAACCGCACGGTCAGCATGACAGGGCGAACCGTGATTGCCGAATGATAATCGTGGCTGGTCGATATATTATCAGTCGGCAGATGGCGAGGGCGAGGTGGCGAAAGCCGCACGGATGGCAAAACCGAACACCGCACGGTGCGCGGCCCGTACACGAGTGGTGAGGGGTCAAAACCCGGAGCGGCAGCCGCAAGTTTCACATCCGTGAGGTCACTGGTTCAAGTCCAGTATCGCCCACCATCTTGTTGGCCGTCACACCCGAAAGCCCTGTATCCACACCTGTGGATCGGGGCTTTCGCCATTTAAGAGCCCGAATTATCACTCGGCAATCCCATTTATTATCATTCGGCAGCTTACTGGAGACCGCACGGATAGTACAAATCGAACACCTCACGGTAGGTCAGATCATAAGCCGCACGGTTAGGAGAGGAGTCGCTATGTTATTGCTCGATGCACTCAATGGATACTGGCTGGAGAAAAGGCGTGGTTTCAGTCCTCATACTGTCTCTGACTATCAGGTCACCTTTAAGCGACTGGCATCCTTTGTTGGACCGGAAGCGCACATCGAGCATATCAATACTGGTGTGCTGCGCGCCTTCCTCAACCACCTGGTGGATGAATATAAGCTCTCCGACAAGACGCTTTGCAACGCATGGACGGCCCTGAGCTCGCTTTGGACCTGGGCGGAGCTGGAGCTGGGCATTCCCCACGTTATCCGCAACCGCATCACTCGTCCCAAATATCGCCGGCCGCAGATCGAAACCTACACCCAGAGCGATGTCCAAGCTATGCTCAATGCCTGTGAGCACGCGGCCACCTGGCAGACCAGGCACGGCCGGCAGGCTACCTCGTTGCGGCCAACGGGGTTGCGCGATAAGGCGATCATCATGACGCTCGTGGATACGGGCTTACGCGCCAGCGAGTTGTGCCAGCTCAAGTTCAGAGATTACAACCAGGAGAACGGCCAGATTTTTGTACGCCAGGGGAAAGGGGACAAGGAGCGCATTGTCTATGCCAGCGAGAGCAGCCGCAGAGCCATCTGGAGGTATCTCAGCACGCGCACCAAACCCAAAGCCACCGAGCCACTATTCGCCACCCGCACAAATCAGCACATCGACCGGGATGCACTGCGCCATATGATCCAGTCGGCGGCCAAACGTGCGGGCGTGGCCAAGGCGACCGTCCACCGATTTCGCCATACCTTCGCTGTCAATTTTCTGCGCAATGGGGGCAACGTGGTCGAACTCCAGGAACTACTGGGGCATGAGCGCCTGGAGACGATCCGTATCTATGTCAAGCTGGCCACTGTGGATCTAGAACGAGCACAGAGCCGCTCCAGCGTGGCCGATAACTGGCGGTTGAAGTAGTTCGCAAGATTTGTTACAGGGTAATAGGCGATCGCCGGCGCCCGGGCACGCTGCAGAGCTGAGGCCTTCCAGTGTGGGCGCGTGGATCTACGGCCGCAATTTTCGTTGCGCACAAAAAAGAGAGGAGCTACGCTCCTCCCGTGCCTACGCTGTGTCAGTTACCCTCGGTGGGTTCAGTTTCTCCCACTCTACCTGAAGCTCCGCCTTTTTTGGGGCAGCCTGCTGCTCCAGCTTCGCCAGCCACATGTTGATGCGCTCGATATGTCCCGTGTGGACATCAATCTGCCGTTGCGCCAATGCGGCTCGCTCTTGCGCCTGGCTCAGTTCCGCCGTCCAGTTTGCCAGGCTCTGTTCCATTTGTGTCTTCTCGGCGCGCAGGTCGTCTGAATTCATATCTGCTCTCAGCCTCCGTAATAGCTTTCGCTCTCTCTTGTTCGATGTACTGTTGTTTCGCCGTGCCATATAGGTGATCGGCTAGCCAATATAGGCACTCTTGCACCTGGTCAACGTCGCTGGCGTCCGGTGTGCCCAGCCGCTGATTGAACATATGTACGAATTCCAGCACTGGCGCATCGGTTGGAAATTCGTATTCAGCCACAATGTCGTCGATCTGGAAGGTGAGTTTTGCCATCATAGCCCTCTAGGTATTAACCGGGTCCCATCCGATTACAAGTGATTGGATAATAATATCGTCATTATTCGTCGCTTGCCCGGTCACCCTAAAAGTTACTGTGCTTGATAATGTCTGGTTCAGTCCGGTCTCGATGGTCGTGAAATACGGGTTTACAGCGTTGGCTCGTGCGTTGTTGTTTGCATACGATATTTGTGATGAACTACCGGTCCTGACAATGCGCCCGCGGATGACAACATGGCCGGTTGTCGTTGAGTTGATGTCGTTTGTAGTATGAACTAGATTTGTACCCGAATTCCCAAAACGAATACGGATTATCTTTGAGGTCGATAGTGATGATGCTATATGCGCTGAAATCTCGAACCAGATCGAGTCACCATTCACGGCCAGCGTGTTGGCAGGAACACTGAACGTCATCAGATCCTGCTCGCCGGACCCGACATTCCCGGCCGCTGTCGTATTGACGTGGATAATGCCCCCCACATTGGCGTGGTCGGTCGATTCGCCTGCTTTTATGCTCAGTGTGGCACTGGGGCTGGACGTTCTGATCCCCATCGTGCCATCCACCTGAAGGAAGACGTGATTGGTATTGTTGGTGCGCAGGAAAAGCGGGTGATTGGTGATTGTCCCGATAAGTGCCGACGATGTGCCCGCCAGCATGAAAACTTCGATGTTACCCGTCGAGTTGCGCGCGGCGATGGCCGTCGTCCCCGCGTTGGTGGCATAGATGTTGACATTCGACGTGTCGGGGGCATCTGTCCCCGCCCCTACATGCAACAAAGCTTGTGGGCTAGTGGTGGCAATACCTATGTTGCCATTGCCAAGAATAATCATCCGGCTGGCGCCAGATGATCTATAATCCACCAGCGGGCGAGTGGTGATCGCTGTGCCGGCTGCACTCCGCACATCTATAATCAGGCCCGGCGTCGTTCCACTATCTGTGGTTAAGCGTACCAGATCCAGGCGCCCTACGCCGGTCCCCGCCTGGAGAGTCTCGATGCCTGGATTGAACAGTCCATCGCTTGTTGTTGTGTTGACGATCCGTAGCAGACCGGTCGAGTCGTCAGATACAGTGAATCTGGCGATCTCTTCTGCGCCTGGTGATGCCCCCTGCTCCACATGCAATTTGGCCGTTGTTGCGGGGGTGCTGATGCCGATCCCAACCCGCCCGTTTGTGTCCAGTGTAACTGTGGTTGCGCCGCCTGCACCCAGTTGAAGCGCGCCGATATCGGCGCGTAGAAAAATATCCACACTGCCGCTGGATGCGTCACCAACGAATCCATATCGTGTAGATCCGTCGCTGTCATAAAACGACAGGTAGCCTATCGAGGCCGCCCCCGGTGTACCTGTGCCCTGGACCGAAGCGCTTCGGACCCCCTTATATGCAAGGGGGCGGCGGGCGACACACCGATCCCCAGGTTTGCCGTTCCGATAATGGCATTTAGTTGGCTGGCCGACAGATCGGATGGTGCGCCAGTCCCGGCCCCGGCCGGCCGCCCCTTTACCGTCGCCTGGGTCATGTTGGCGAGCTTGGCATTGATGATCGCAGCGTCGGCAATGCCTGCCGTGGCCACCTGACCAAAGCCGAGCGTGCCGCCCGCCTCACGCAACACAGCGCCGCTGCCCGCTGTGGCGCTGATGTCGCCAGGATCACCTGTTGAGTTGGCACTCCGGCCGATCACTGATAGCGCCACGCTGTTGCGGAGCTTGGCATTGCTGATACTGTCGTCGATCACAATGGCCGTGATCGTGCCGGCGCCGTCATTGTAGGTGAAGTCAATCGTGGCAGAATCGAGGAGCGCCGCTCCTACCGCATCCTGGGCGGCTTCGGCAAAGTCACTGATGACCGCCGCGGTTGCGGCGCCCCAGCGCAGGCCGGTGGTCTGGGTACTGTCGGCGATGAGGAGATCGCCGTTGCTGCCGACCGGCAGCCGGGCATAGGCATTGTCCGCTGTACCGGCGAACAGATCGCCCTTGGCATCGATGCGCAGGCGAGACACAAACGGCAGTTCCTGTGTCTCCAGCAGCCGCACGCGGGCTTTCAGCGAGTCGATCTCGTCTCGCTGGTAGGCGGATTGCTCGCGCAGAGCAAGCGTCGTCAACCCACTCATGGCTCAATCAACTCCAACAGAACTGCCATGCGCTGGGACTGGTCAAATCGCACTTCCGTCGTGCCGATTTTTTTTATGGCGGAGAAACCAGCGAACTGGGCGGTCACGAGATCGCCGTGCTCAAAATCCCGTCTATAGACCCATCCCCGTGAGGACATGACATCACTCCGCAGTTGCGCCCGCGCCTCATAATTGCCCAGGACGGCATCGCCTACAGCCGGCAATTCGTCATCATCCCGGTCGCGTGCGTCCACCCAATGCTCATAGTCATTGTTGGGCGCATAATTCACCCCAGCGCGGATCACAAAGGTGCGCGCCGCCCCCTCACCGGCGCCGCCGACGATGGCGATGGTCTTCTCGCGCAGACCGTCAAACGAGAGACTGGTCGATGAGATATTGTCCAGAGCGAGATCGAAAATCACATTGCTGCTGCGGTCAGTGCCCAGTTGACCGAGCAGTTGGCGTACGCGTAGTTCACCGGGATGGCTCGGATGCCGTTCGACTGTGAAATCGAACCCACAGATCGGAGCAATCTCCTGTAGAAAATCGAGAACGTTGCGCCCCGGAGATACCGAGTAGTCGACTACATCCGTACCAGGGATAGCCCCAGCGTCCTCCAGCCCGTGGACCACTGTCGCATCTCGCAGACGACCGTTGGCTACCGTGGCCTCTTCTGTGCAGTTCCAGCGGACAATATCATTGGCAATGACCGAGAGTCGCTGGCCGATCCAGTGATTTTTCCCACCCGAGCCTGCCGGCCAGGCTACAACATGGCGGCTCAGGCTCTCTATAGCGTCTGGGATGTAGAGCAGGTGATAGATGTTGCCGTTCGGGTCCGTGGCGATCTGGCGGTCCCGAAAGAGGCCGGTGAAATCATTGGCCCAATCTTGCGAAAACGTGACTGGATTCGGAACCAGCCTGGGGTACGAGATCCAGATCTCAAACAGGGTGTCTTTCACCGCATATTGCAGAATATCGTGACCCTCCGGCACCGTCAGGATTGCCATGCCGATGTGGTTGACCTGCCGTTTGTAGACGACGGAGACCAGGTCATCATACACGGCCAGTGTATTGTCACTGCTATCGTACACACGAACCTGGTAGAGGTGTTCTACTCGATGATTCATAACGACAAGTATCTTTTGTACCAATAGATAGTGGCTTTCGACGCCCCCGATGTCCCTGCGGCGTCGAATGTAAACACGTTTGTGTTTGTAAATAATGGATGTGTCGCCCTCGTGGTTTTCTCCGCCAGAATACGCATGTCCGCAAAGGCGTGCAGATAGTTTGGATCGATGAAGCTCATCCGGTTGGCGTTATCGGATGTCCGTTGGATCGACTTGTAACCTGGTCTGAGATCGAGCCGGAATGTCTCGCCACTCGGAATGGCCTGGGAGAAAACCAGGACCTCGTCACCCGGTGTGTGTTGGAGTAAAAACCCGGCGTCCATAGGTCCTGTCAAATCGATGACCGGCCAGTCATCCCATGTGAGGCCGCTGACGCTAACGAACTTCTGTGTGGTTCCATTCGTGATCGTATGTTCAGTGACCTGTTGAACAGGGTCGTACCAGATGGGGTCCGGCGCCAGCAGGGGGATCACCACTGGTTGCCCATTCCCTACCCGCTGTGACATGGGAAAATCAACCTCCCCATCCACATAACAGTCGATCTGCCGCACTGCTCCATCGTCGCGCGTGGCGCGCAGCTGCAGCGGTGAATTGGTTGGCCCAAACAGGTAGGCGATCCGATCTCTCAGCCCATCCGCATGGCGCTCATCCGTCCCTTCGATGTAAAGATGGAGGATCATACTGCGCGGGTCCAGCCGGAAGCCGCGGTCGCTGGCCCCATGCTGCAGCGGAGCCTTCTCCAGGATGCGCCGGATAGGCGCCATCCCTGCCCCATCCAAATAGACGAAGTGGAGCGCCGTCCCCATCAGCGAATGGATTTGCCCATCTTCGGTGATGACATTGAGGTTCTTGAGTGGTCCAGGAAAGTTTGGCATAGGTCACGCATAGACGGCGGTCAAGGTATTGACCAGGCTCATCGCCTGTTGGTCGGTCCGGCCCGCCTGGCCGGTGGTCGGCAGGGTGATGTTGAAATTGTTCGTGCGGCTGTTGTCGATGCTGGTGTTGCTGGTGGCGCCGGCCACTGTGCCCGCCACAGCGCCGGCCATGGCCATCTGCGGCAGGCTGGACAGTTCTTCGATGCCCAACGCCATCCCCCGCATGATCTCTTCGCCGATGCCTATAAAGACACGGGATGGTGAGTGGATGCCCAGTTTCTCTTTGACCCACTGCGGCGCAATCGAGGCGATCCAGTCGAGCGCATCTTGCAGCGCCTGGAACGCATCCCGAATGCCCTGTGCCAGCCCTCGCACGATCCCGCCGCCCAATTCCAGTACTTTTTCCCAGGCGTGCGGCCCAAATTCATCCATAAACCCATTGAACTTATCGATGATGAAGCCCAGCCCGGCGTCCGTCTGCGCGATGCCGTCGCTCAAGCTGTTCATGATATTCGTTCCGATGGTCTTCGCCACGCTGCCCACGTGGCGCAAGAAACCGCCTGGGTTATCGCCCATGACGTTGTCGAAGAGCGTTCTGAGGGCGCCCAGCACCTTGCCGAAATCGGTCTTGAGCGTGGTCTCCTGGTCTGTGAACCCTTTGGCTAGGTTTTTCAACGCATCTTTGGCGCCATCATAGAGCTTGCCGGCGAACTGGGCGGACGTTTTGCCCACGGTGTAGGCGAAGCCGTGGTCACGCACATTCTGAAGTACATCCCCCAGGGTGGTCTTGGCGTTCTCCTTGACGGCGTTGAACCCCTCGCCCATCTTATCGATCACAGTCTTGCCGGCGTTGTAGAGCGACTGCTGGAAGGGCGGCAGCTTCTCATCCCGGCCGCGGGCCACCCAGTCCACCACGGAGTCGAAGGCGTTGCGTACACCATTCTTGGTGGCTTCGAAGCCTTCCTTGAGTTTGCCCAGCGCCCACTCGCCTTTGGTGCGCAACGAGTTGCCCAGTTCGGTCAACTTCTCCGGGAAGTTGGTAAACCATTCTTTGACCTCGTCAAGAATCTGTTTGGTGTAATCTCGGATGCCCAAGAAATTGGTCTGCCAGGCCAAATAGAGACCGGCAACGGCAGCGACGACGAGAGCAATGGGCAACAGGATGGGACCCAACGCCGCAATGAAGGCGCCGATGGCCGGCAGCACCGTAGTCCAAATGGCCGTCGCCAGCCCTCCCAGCGCACCGAGAATAGGCGCGCCTAAAGCCAGCACCAGCTTGCCCAACGCACCCAGGATCGGCGCACCCAGCGCCAGCACCAACCTGGCCAGCGCCGGCAGCACCGTCAAGGTGATCTTCGTGACCAGGCCGCCCAGCCCTGGCGTGAGCACCGTCAACAGGACGCCACCGATGAGCGCCGCTTTGCCGCTCAATGTCTCTTGTAGGCCGTCAAGGAGGCCGCTCAGATGGTCTCGCATCTGCCCCATGTTGGCATCGATGCCCAGCCAGTCGAGCAACCCTTCGGCCAGGCTGATCAGCAGATTACCGGCCACGGTCAACGCCAGCTTGGCCAATGAGATGCCGACCTTCCCCAGCGCATCGAGCATCGCTGCACCCAGCTCGAGCAGCATCCGTCGCACCTCGCTGTCGCCTTCCCGTTCGCTCCAGTCTAACATTTCGGCGACCCACTCGGTGAGCTTGTCGATAGCAGCAGGAATGTTGTCGCCGATCCACTGGAAGAGCGCCATGCCCCATGGGTGGATCGCCGCTACCCAGCCCGGCAGGTTCTCGCTCAGCCATCCGTAGAGCGCATTGCCCCACTCGCTGAGCTTGCCGACCACGACGGGCGTTGTATCCGCAATCCATTGCCAGGCCGCGGCTCCCCACTCGCCCAGTTTGGCGCTCCACGTGGGCCAGTTATCGGTGAGCCAACCCCACAACGCAGCACCCCACTCGCCCAGTTTAGCAAGCACAACCGGCACGGTATCTGCCAGCCACTGCCAGGCAGCCGAACCCCACTCGCCCAGCTTCTGCTTCCAGGTCGGCCAGTTATCACGGACATAACCCACGAGGTCCAAAAAGAGCGCCTGCGCTGTAATCCTGACCGCCCGCCAAAGCTGTGACAAATTCTCGAAACTGGTCTCGTTGCCCGTCACAAACGCCCAAATCTCTTGCAGGCGCCGGGGCCAAACACCTGGATAGCGGTCAGCAGCAAGCCAAACCGTTCGTCCAGGTAGTTGAGCGCCCCGGCGACAATGCCCTGGATGCCGCCCCAGTCACCCTCCCACGCATTGCGCAACAGTGAGACCGCACCGATAGCGCCGGCTAACACGAGGAACACGGGCCCCCAGGCAGAGATAAGCCCGCCCAGCCAGGGGATGACAATGGCCGAGATGACGATCCCGATACCGCGCAAGACATCTTCGAGACTCACATACTCCCTGACAAAATCAACTGCCGGCTGAATCGCCTCGCGCATCCAGGCGAGCAGACCACCCGTCCAGGTCAACATCCCGCCCGCCGTGTCGGCGATATTACCTGCCGCTGTCCACCATTCGCCCAGCTTGGCGATAAACGGCGGCAGATAGGTGTCGATCAACTCGCCTAAACCTTCCGCCAGATTGCCCGCCCACTCGACGATCTGCGGGCCGTGTTCATCCAGAAATGCCGTGAAACGCTCAACCAGATCCCGCCAGATGGGTAGGAAGTGTTCCCCAATCTGGATACGCAGCGTATCGATGATGCCCTCGAGGATCTCCCAGGCACCGGCCAGTGTATTCATGCGGGTTTCGGCCGCATCGTTGAGCGAGTTGACATCCGACTGGTTTTTGACCAGATCCGCCAGCGTCTCGACGTTCATTTCGAGCGCGGCATTGAGCGCACCCAGCGCCTCCTGACCAAAGATGGCGCGGGCGTAAGAAGTGCGCTGCTCGGTGGAGAGGTCCCTGAACCCGTACTTGAGCAGGTTGATGATCTCGTCCAGGCTCTTGAGTTGGCCGGTGGAATCAAAGAAGATGTTGGTGCCATCCTCGGCGATGAAGTTGAGCTCCTTCATCAACTGGGCGGCCTTGTCGGTGCCGGGGACCAGGTTTTGGATCATGTAGCGCCACGACGTGCCGGCCGTCATGCCGCTGGCGAAGGAAGAGGCGCTGAGCGTGAGCGCCGCGTTGAACTCGTCGAAGCTGACGCCCATCGTGGCGAGCACGGGGGCAGCGTTGGCCAAGGCGAATTTGTACTCTTCCAGGCCAAACTTGCTGCTCTGGGTGACACCGACGATGCCGGCGACGGCCTTCTCCATCTGGTTGGCGCCCAGCCCAAAGAGCGCCATGGCGTCGGTCGCCACATCGGCTGAGGTGGCAAAATCGGCGCCCGTGGCGTTGGCCAATAGAACTGTGCTACGAGCTGCCCCACCGAGGATGTCGTCGAGCGTCAGGCCATTCTTGCCCAACATCTCGATGGCGGCCGCCGCCTCTGTCGCCGATACCTTGAGCGTCGGGTCGACGCCCAGGTCGGTGATCAGGTCTTTGACCTCGCTCGTCTCGTCCTTGGTCAGGCGCATGACCGATGCAATATCGGCCACACCCTGCTCCATCCCCATGGCCGCCTTCGTGCTCACGCCGATCCCGGCCACCAGCCCGCCGATGGCGCCGGCCGTGCCCGCTGCTGCCGCCTTGAGGCCAAAGCCAAGCATGTCGCGCAATGGACTCAGCCCGCGCTCAAGCAGGCTGCCGGACCCCTTCTCCAGGCGGCCCAGGCTACCCGTCACGTCGTCTATCGGCCCGCTGGCCTTGTCGACGCCCTCGATGATGATCTGGAGCCTACTTGCCACGGCGTTTCACCCTGTTGCGCTGCTTTTGTACTCTCGCCTCTACATCCATCATGGAGAGGATGCGCAGCACGTCCTCATCCTGCTCCTGGCGTAGTTGTGACGGTAGACAGTGGAACTCTCGACACAACTGCATCTCCAGGTACTCCGGTGGCGCCGGCCCACCGGTCCACAAATGGGTGTAGAGGCGAGTCCTCAGTTTTTTGTGGAGGCCTTCCGCTGGCGCGCCCGGCTAATGGCGTCCATGACCTCTTTGATAAAGTCCATGGGCACCAACTTGATGGGAATCCGCTCGCCGTTGCGCGTCACCCGCGCCACCCGTTCGAGGAAAGCGGTCAGCTCGTCAAACCCGGCCACCAGCTCGCGCAGCGCCGCCACCCGCTCCGCATCGGTGGTTTCGTCGCCATCGATGTCGCCGATAGTCTCGATCAGAAGCTGAAACCTGGCGTGGACCATGTTGTCACCCCAGGTCATGTTGCGCAGCTTGACACGCACCTCGTAGTGGTCGTCGTCTTCCTCGTCGTCTTCGATCTCTTCGGGAGCGGCGATCTCGCCGAGCAAAGGCGTCTCCACGTTGGCGACCGCAGGGGGTCCTGCCGGCGCAGGGTGGCCGTCTTGCTCCTGCAAAAGATACGGTGGAGCGGGCTGCCCCACGCTGGCCGGACTGATATAGCTCATGCAATGGTCTCCTCTTTCAGCTTCGGTGTGATGACGCTGAAAGTGAACATGGCCGGGTCGCCGCTGCCGGCGTCCACTTCGGGTGGCAGACAGTTGACGATGGGCACGGCGACGGCCGTATCATCGTTGCGCGCACAGACAAAGCGCTGTGCGCCCTGGCCGCCCCCGGCCGGGCTGTAGCGCAGGAAGATGGTCTTCACCGCGCCGTTGTAACGATTCGAGACAATCTTCCACGGCTCGCCCGCTGTCTCGGTGTAGAGGCAATTGACCTCCAGCGTGCGGGCGCCGACCTTGTTGGACCCGACCACCACCGGCGCCGAGCCATCGGCGGTGTTCTGCTCCCCCGTGAGTTGGTCGCCACCTGACGGCGCCACAGTGGCCGCTGCGCCGCTGATGTCGGTCCAGTCGCTGCCGTTGGTCGAAACCTCGACCTTGAACCTGAGCGGGGCATCCCGCCTGTTGTTTGTGCCATGATGCTCTCCTATTTCACCTGGATCGGCCGCACGGTCACATCGACCTCGCTGCTGTAGGTGATCTGAACAAAGCCGTTGCTGTCGTTGAAATACCGGGGGTCGAACGGCCCGATGAGCTTCTCTTCATTCTGGGCCACAACCACGGCCACGTCGGCGAGCGCCAGGCCAGCCACAGTCGGGCTGGTGACGATGGTCACCGTCCTCGATGCTGCGTTGGTATTCTTCACATAGAGGATGGTCCGCCCATCGTTGAGAAACTGGTCGCCCGCCCCAGCGGCGGCGGCTGCATCCAGGTCCGAACCAGCCAGGTGGCTGGGTGAAAGTACAGTCAATGTTGCCATTACTCACCTTTCCCTTTCCGGCTCTTCGGCACCGGCGCCACATGCACCACCTCAGCGGGTGGCGCTCCCTCAGGAATCACGGCTGGCGGTGTTGTTCCCTCCAGCGGGCGAACATTGCCCTTGGCGAGGTGGATGGCCGCCGCCGTGTCATCGAGTTCAATTAGGGAGCCGGGCTGCCAGCGCTGCTTCCCGTCAGCGCTCACCAGCTCCACAAGCGCCAGATACTTTTGCATCACTTCCTCCGTTCTACGTTCTACGCTCTGCGTTCTACGTTCCCTACTCCTCTGCCAACCAGATCGAACAGTCGATGCTGCGGTGGAACTGTCGCAGGTCGATCTCGTCACCATCCCGCTCCCCCTCGACCATCACGTCATAGATATGAGGGGAAGTATCCTTGTAGTCATAGAGCGCCCGCTTCAGTTCGGATGCCACGGCGTCTAGCTCCTCATAGGTCGTCGCCAGGACATCAAACTGCATCAGCACATCGACGATAGGGTTGACATAGCCCTTCTTCACATGCACCGGGCGCCGGGCGATCTGGTGAAAGACGATGGCCGGCAGCGTGGGCGCCTGGGGCATCCGGGTGGGATAGATATTCTTCCCCACCCGCGCACTCAGCCCCGGTCGCTTGCTCAGATAGTCGTACAGGCTCTCCCCTAGACTTGCCATCAGAGCCCCATGATCTCCTGCAACTCGCCCTCGATCTCATCGACCACATCACGCCGGTTTTCATGTAGGGCGGGTCGCATAAATGGTTGCGGCTTGATGCCCCGGCTGGGCCAGCCAAACTCGATGACCGGCGCTTGGGGCAGCGGTGACTCGATATCCACCCGCGCCGATTGGCGCTCCACGATCCGGAGCGAGTCACGCAGCTCGCCCGACAGCACTGGAACATGACGCCTGGCTTCACGCAGAACAGTCCCGGCGCCGGGTCGTATCGCCTGGCGCAGTTTTTCGTTCTTTGTGCCTCGCTTCATTTGCTTGAGCTTAGCGCCTATCTCCTTGTTGCCGGCCAATCGCACCTTCATAACCCCTCCGGTGGTGGGTCCGCTACAGCCAGGCCGCGCAGGCGTAACTTTTGCCGGCGCCGTCCGGGTCCATGATGGAGTGAATGTCGAGCGCCTGCCCCTCATACAGAATCCTCATGGTTGGGTCCAGCCCCGTGCGGTAGCGGATGTCGATGTCGTACATGATGGTCGCCTGCACCTGGTTGGCCCTCCCTTCATCCCGTTCCGTTGTGTCGGCCAGGAGGGGCATCCGCACATCGGCCCAGACCGTCACCACATCGCCCCAGGTGATCACCTGTTCACCATAACTATTGCGGGTGATCAGGCGCTGCTGAAACGTGATGCGCTTGCGCAGTAGCCCAGCCTGCATCGCTCACCTCACCAGGATCCCCGGTCGACTAACAGCAACGACCGCACACCCATTGGAATCGGCGCCAGGTTGAACCGCACCTGGGCGGTCACCGCTTCCCGGTTCTCGTAGTAGTGGCCCAGCAACAGCTTGATCGCCTGGCGGAACTTCTGTGGCACGTCCTCGGCGTCGTCACCGTAGCCGGCCACATAGCGCACCCGGATGGCTGGACCAGGCTGCAAGGTCGCCCACGGCCACCATTTGCCGTATGCCAACCGCACACGGCCCGGCGTGCTCGCCGTATCGACGATGTATTCGCTGCTGGGCCACGTGTGCTCTACCCCCTGGCTGTCGGTGTACTTGATGCTGGTCACGCTTTGAAGTGGCGGTCTGGGCAGTGCAATCCAGGGCGCAGCCGGCCAACACTCCAGGACCGCTTCCCTCGTCTGCGTGATGAATGCGCGGCGGCTCTCATCCTCGCAGACCTCGCGTGCGGCAATCAGGTCGCCCGTGATAAGGTCATCCTCCTCTTGACCATCGACGCGCAGATGGAGCTTGGCCTCGTCGAGCGAGACCGGCTCCACTGCTGGCGGTGTAATCAGAAGCGAGGTCACCTCTTGTCTCATCGGACTATCCCTTTGCCTGCCGTCTCGGCGGACGCTGCACCACGGCCCGTTCGGGCGGCTCAACCGCGGCCACCTCTACGGATGCCCCCTTAGGCGCCAGGATTGCATTGCGGCCAGCGATGAGCGCCGCGGCGAGTGTATCGTCCACCTGGTAGACCTTGCCCGGCTGCAGCACGCCCTGCGGACCAGCCGCCAGGGTGATCATGCGGATTGTCTTCATCAGTTATCCGCCTTCGACAACTGCACCCACTTCGAGGCCGCGCCGCCGCTGCTGAACAGCACAAGCGTATCGTTAGCCCCCAGCGCAGCATTGCCACCCAACAGCAACTGACCCGTATCGGTCAGGGTGATGGTGTTGGACCCGACGTTGTGCAGAATCAGCAAGCGCCGCGCCGTGGTGGTCACTACGTTGGATGTACCCACGTTGCCGGCGCTGGTCAGCGTCACATAGACGGCGCCGTCCGGGTCGATTGCCCCGCCAGAGGTCACCGCAATCGGCGTCGCCTCGACGAATTCGAGCGATCCCCGAACAGTGCGGCTGCTCCGTATTGCACATCGATTCGCGCACCCTCACGCGCTTCGAAGGCGCCGCCGTCAGCGCAGACAAACTTGGCCCCGCCAATGGGCCGGAAGCACGGCACGTTCTGCGCTTCGACCGCGGCCGGCATAGGCTGAAGCGCACTCAGCAACATCGCCGCCAACACAACCCCCGCGGCAGCTATCGCAAACGTCTTCAATGGACGCATCAGAAACCTCCCTGCTCTGTGGAGACACAAGATTTTGTGTCTCTACGCTCTCCGTTCTGTGGAGACGCAAGATTTTGTGTCTCTACGCCTCTGCCGGGCTGGCCACAACCGCGCTGTCGGCGACCTCTGCCGCGCTCTGCGCAACCGGGAATTTCACCCCGTTGTAGAGGATGGCGATGGTGTCGCCAAAGGCGATGTTGGCCGTCGCCGAGGTCAGGTTGGTGCGCAGATAGCGTTCCCGTGGGCGATAGACATCGACGATCAACAGCTTGCCGTTGAGATCGTCATTCTCTGCGCTCGTTGCCTGGGCCTGGGCCCCGCTCAGCGCCGCCATGCCGCTGCCGCTGTTGGCCGAGTTCTGTTCGACCGTCATCGTCGCCACACCGGTCGCCACGCTGTCGGTGATGGGCACAACAAAGATACAGCCGTCGAACCCCTGCGTGTCCACGATGGCGCTGTCGTCGTCGGTGTTGTTGGCCGCGCTGATAGCGTCATTGACATGAAGCCACTTGGTCAGGTTGAGTAGATTTTGGATCACGTGTCACCTCTCTCATCCACCATCCAGACGGACGATAGATCCACAATATGCTTACTGCGCAGCCAACTGCACGCGAACGAAGGCTTCCGGCAGCGTTGGCTGGCCATCGCTGGAAAGTCTAGCGATGAGGCCGATCTGGTTGGTCTCCGCATAGAGCTCAACGAGGCGCTGCATTTCTAAAGACATATCATCGGCGATCCAGTAGTTGCTAAAATCGCCCAGGATGGCCGCGTACTGGCTGGCGGTGAAGGTGTTGGGCGCATACTCGCTCATATAGGTCGGCAGACCCAGGAGCATGTCCGGTTCGCCCACCCGCACCGATTCACGCCAGATATACTGGCCGTTGCCGTCTACCAGCTTGACCACCATCTTGTAGAAATCCCGGTGGGCCAGCCAGCGCGCTCGCGGCCAATACTGGCCTTTGAGCTTGTACTTGGCGTTGATCAGCCCGTCGAAGGAGACGGCCGTCGTGGTGTTGTCGGTCGCCTCATCCCGGCTGGTGGGGATGCCATCGGGAGACGCAGTGAAGACGCCCAACGGCTGCTGTGCTCCGCTGCCGGTGAGGAAGGCCTTTTCCTGGGTGATGCCAAACTTGTAGCCCAGACGCTCGATCACCAGGCTCTCCGAGTTGGGCACCCTGGCGATCAGCTTGCGGCTGATCTTGATGCGCTTGGCCAGCGGGTGCGGATGGAGCTCGCGCCGGCCAAGGCTCATGGCCGTGTCTTCATTGCCGGTGGCCAGCTCGGTGGTCCAGTCGGCGTCAGCCGGGTCGCTCTCCAGCGTGGGCACACCCAGGCTGTCGGCATTGGGCACAGCGAACACCGTGGCCCACTGGCGGATATAGACCGCATCGTCCACCGCCTTGATCAGCTGATCCACCATCTGGATTGGCGTCATCAGATAGCCGCCCTGGGTGTCCAGGTCCGCCTGGAGGTTCCGCACTTCAGCCGAGGCCGGTTGGCCGCGCAGGAAGCCACGGAAGCCTGCCGTGTAGCTGCTCTCTGCCGTGCGCATCAGGCGCCGCCATTCGGGCAGATCCCGCCAGCCCGGGTTGACCTGCTCGACGCCGCGCATACTGCGGCTGCGGAACTCGATGCGCTCTCCATTACCACGCCCTTCGGGATCTGGCCGGCGTTCGGCGCCCTCGCTGCTGTTCAGTTCAGCCTCGACGCTCTCCAGCCGCTCCTCGCGCTCGTATTGCGTGCGCAGCTTGTCGGCGTCGTTCATCAGCTGATCCCAGTTTTGCTGTTCCTCAGCCGTGAAATCACGCCCCTCCGCCTGCACTTTTTCATTGAGCGCCCGCGCATCGGCAATCAGCTTGGCGCGCTTCTGGCGCAACTCAATGATCTTGGTTTTGCTGCTCATCGTCATGAACTCCTATCCGATTAACTGCAAGTGCCGTTGCCGCTGGAGATAGCGCGCCCGCGCCAGCTCAGCCGCTGTATTTGATGCCGAGTTTGACGCCCGTCGAAACTCAGCCGGAATCTCAGGAATAACCCCAAAGACAGGATCGACACGTCCCCCCCTCTCCTGCAGGAGAGGGGGGACAGGGGGTGAGGTGACCGCACACCCACCGCGGTGGCAGGGTACGCAGGGAAGGTAACCGGTGAAACCTCATGGAGTTTCACCTTGAGCAGGGTGCGGATCAGCACACCGTCGTCGTCTTCGTCCCAGGTCTGCTCCAGCGTGCGGAAAGCAAAGCTCATCTGGTCCACATCGCCCCGCTCAATGGTCTCGATGTAGTTGCCCGCGCTCGACGGTGGGTCAATCTCGATAGCCAGGCCGACGTCGTCTTCGGCCAGGCGCAGCGTGCCGCTCTTGGTGCGGCCCAGCACGATGCCGGTCTCGTGGTTCCAGAGCGCCCGTACATCGTCTTGCAGGCTGCCCGCAAAAGCGCCGGGCGCAATCTTCTCGCGAAAGCCCCACAGATCCACGCTGAGCGTGTTGAAGACGGCCGCATAGCCGGCGATCATCGGCAGCGAGTCTTCCGCTCGCCGGTCCAGCCGCAGCCCGTGCTGGGCACAGAAACGTCGTTCTAGGTCCATGATTTCCTCACTGTTTCCACCGCTCGAGCAACATGCTCGCCGCGACCTCCCCGACTGCCTGATCGACTTCCGCCATCTCTCGATAGAGTTTGTTGTCGAACAGAAAGCCAGCCACGCCGTGCGCAGGGACATCCTCAAAGTGCAGGACCTGTACCTCTGCGATCACACGGTCGCCCAGTGAATAAACTCGCTTCGATGGCGCTTCGGCATTCTCCTCAAACGGAAGTCCGTAACCCGATATAGAGAT
>JZRA01000059.1 GCA_001567485.1 Chloroflexi bacterium OLB13 | reverse complement strand
CATTGTGGCGGAAAGCTACGACGTTTCCAATGCGCAGGCGTGGCACGACGCGGGATTGACCGGATCCGGCGTCGACATCGCCATCATCGACCTCGGTTTTGGCACCAGCACGTCAGCCAGCGCCGAGCTGACCTGCCTCAAGAATTATCCGTCCGTGCAGCTGACGCTCGGCAGCATCGGCCCGAACGACACGCGCCGGGGGCTTGAGCTGGCACAGATCATCTGCGACATCGTGCCGAATTCACGCGTGCGCCTGTACAAGGTGACGAACGATGTCGATCTCTACAACGCGATCACCCAAGCGGACAACAACAATGACCTGATCGTGATCGGGGCGGAGTTCGGCGTCAATATCTCGCCGGGCGACGGCACGTTCGGGCGTTCAAGCGGCACGGACGTCTATCAGGCGCTCGCCAACGCGCGCCAGTCCGGTATCCCGATCGTCGTGGCGGCTGGCAACTCGAATAATGCCTATCGCACGTTCACCTACTCCGGTGGGTCGGCGGCCATCACGATCAAAGCCAAGCCCGGCGATCAGGTCAACATCAGCTGGAACGACTGGGCCGATGCGCCGCACTCAAGCGGCAGCCCGCAGGACGACTTGACGGTCAACCTCACAACCACCACATCAGGGGTACCCAACGTACAGAACAAGCCGGCCCGCGTCGTTGGCGCTAATCCCGCACACCAGTTCATCGTGCCGGCCAACTGCACACAGACCGCGGGCTTCTGCAACAGCGTGACCCTCAACATCACTAACTTTGCGTCCGGTAACGCCACCAGTGTGACCGTACAGGTCAACGTCGGCGGCGGCCATGACCGCGAGATCCTAGGCGTGAGCGGCGCGACGGTGCTCAGCGGTCACGGTACGCTCAGCCGGCCAGCCGATTCGCCGGACGTGATCGCGGTGGGCGCGGTATGCGTCGACTACATCAATCATTTCCCGCTGATGAACTACAGCGCGCGCGGCCCGGTTTATGATATGGGTGGAAACTTCAGCGCGCCGCCCACGGGAACCTTGACCGCGTTCCAAGTGAAGCCGGACGTGGTCGGGCCGACGCATGTCTCGGTGTCTGGCAACGAAATTTTCGGCATGGAGAACTGCAACTCGGGCGTGGGGGCACGCAGGCCAGCGCGGCGTATGTCGGCGGTATGGCCGCCCTGCTGCTCAACAACAGCGCGCTCGTCAGCGGTTTCTCTGGCAACGCGGCATCGCTGAACGTCCTGCACTACCTGCGCACGCACAGCATTGATATGCCGCTGAACTTTAGCGCCGGGGGGTACGACCTGACCTACGGCGCGGGCATGCCATCGCTGGGCCTACCGAGCTACGACTACGATCAATCGCTGAACCCTGACACGCTTGCTGCGCCTAACAACCTGCCGTCCGGCGCGTGCGTCAACGGCACGGTCTATGTCGGGCCGCGCAACGCTGGCGCGCCGATCATGGACGGCACGCAGGACTTTCCGTATCAAAGCGTGATGTTCGCCGCCAACCTAATGGCGGTCAGTCCCGGCGCGGGGCGCTGCGTGATCGTGCTGCCGGGGGAATACGTAACGCCGTGGTATTTCGACAACATCAACAACGGCGTCAGCATCTTCGGCTATTCAGGCGTCTCGTTAGCGACGACCCAGCCGAGCAACGTCGTCGTTCACAACAAGTACTGGGGGATTCCGTCGACCTATTGGCCTGCGGGGGGCATCTTCGCGCAGGAAGGCGCCAATACGACGGTCGGCGGGTTCACGTTCCAAGCCGGCAAGGCGTTCGATGACAGCGTGTTCGGCCAGCCGCAGATTCTGGCGGTCGACTCGGTGGATAACTTCACGTTCTCGCGCTCGACCGTCGCAAACTTCGACTCGAACCGGAACCTGATCGAGTTCTACGCCGATGCGGACGGCGGCGTCGTGACGGAGAGCGTCTTCTCAGGCAATCGGGGGCGCGCGGGCGCGGGCTTGATCGCCTTCTTCAACTCTGGCACATCCGGCAGCCGTATGACGGTCTCCAACAACACGTTCGAGGACAATCAAATCACCGAAGGCGGGTGGAGTTTCGATGGCCTTGTCGAGCCGGTCGGAGGCGGATCCTGTGTCTCCGGCCCGATCTTCTTGACATGGGCATCGGCGATCCGGGCGCTGGAAGGCTATACGGACATCGTCAACAACGTGTTCCGCTCCAACGAGGTCGAGTCGCTCATCCAGAGCGTTACGGCGACCAAGACTTCATCGGAGGAACTGCGCATCCTCGGCAACGTCATCGTCAATACGACGGTGCGCACCGACGACCTCGGGTTTTCATCCGGCCCTCTGATTCACGGGTTCCATCAGCCGAAGATCATGGCGGTCAACAACACGATCGCGCTCACGACCTTCCAGCAAACACCGCCTTACAACACGCTCTTTGGCCGTGGTGATGACAATCCGTTCTCGACGTTCCAGAACTGCGCCAGCGGCAGCCTACCGCCGTGGAGCGCGATCGATCCGGACGGTGCGCGTTGGGACATTCACAACAACCTGCTGCTGGACAACAATGGTGATCAGATCGTGCGAGATGTTGATCCGACCGGATCGGGCGGCGGGTGCGTCTCTTGGGATCTTGTCCCCGACACGGGGTTCCAGCACAACTGGTACTGGGACACCGGCTCGGTGGGGAACTGCGGGCCTTCTGCCAGCAATCCGGCGCACAACAACATCAGCACCATCGATCCGTATCCTGACGTAGGCGACAAGTATCTGGTCGGCGGAACCGACCCGACTGTGCCGGGTTACTATGCGCTCAACAACCTTATCGGCGGCCTTGATGGCGTCGACGACGGATTCGACTCGTTTGTCCTCGCGAAGCTGCCGAACTTCGCAGCTGGGCGCGATTCTCGTGGTGTCAGCCGCCGCGTCGACGGCGAGCCGGACTCGTCTGTGCTGATCGACATCGGCGGGTATGAGTACACCGCGTTCTATCTGCAAGACCCGATCGAGTTCACGGTCGACGAGGACTCAGGCGTGATCGAGTTCGACATCATCGACCCGGCGTATATCGAAGGCGGATTCCCGCCGTATACCGCGCAGGTGCTCGACCTGCCCGGCTACTTCGGCACACACTGCGACAGCCGCTTCGGCTCGGAGTCGGTGCAAGGGTTGGCCGTCGAGTCGATCAACCTCAACACGATGACGGTTGCGTACTGCCCGCCGCAGGACTTCCACACTGACACGACCAATCCGAGCTTCGACCCGAACGGCATGTCGGTCGAACTGCGCATCACCGATGGCAACGGCGGCACGGCCACGACGACCGTGACCTACACCATCAACCCGGCCGACGATGACTTTATCGGAACGATCTTGGGGGATGGGTCTCCGGCTGGCGATACGAACATCGCGCCGGTGGCGATTCAGGAAGGGGCGGCGTTTAACAAGGTGCGCCTGCGCCCGTATGTCGACTTCTCGGACAACTTCGTGTTCAGCGAGCGCAGCAACACGATCGAACCGGGGGCTGAGATCGAGGTCGATTACGACTTCGTGTATCCGTCGCTTCCGGTGTTGGTGGCCGACCCGGGCAACAATAACGAGACCGCGCTTGTGAACGCGCTGGCGTGGAGTTCGCAGCCGGAGGGCATCCTTCAGCTTGATTTGACCGCACTCGCTGCGCCGGCGCAGGGCAAGTTCTCGTACACGGTGGAGGATCGCTACGGCTTCTCGGTGACGAACTTCGTCACGATCAAGGCCGTCGTCGCGCCGTCGCCGTTCAACCAGATCTCACCGGTCGATGACGCGGCCGTCACCAGCCTCGACGGGTTGGTGTTCACGTGGGGCACCTCCGCCAACGCGACGACTTACGACTTGATCGTGGAAAAACAGGTCAACACTATCTACGTCGATGCGCTTGTCTTGACCGGGCTGACGCCGGCCAGCGACGGCGACGGGCTGACCTGCACCGCCGACTGTATCTTCCAACCGACGGGTGGACAAAAAGCCCTGATCGGCGGCGGGACGCTGCGCTGGACGGTCAAGGCGGATAATGAAGGCCTCAAGCGCACGGCGAGCAACGCGCCGCTCGACTTCACCGTGGCGATCGGCAAGGAACTGCTGAGCAACGGTGACTTTGAACTGGCCGGCGCAACCAGCAAGCTGGCGGCGGATTGGACGCTGACCGCAGGCACCAAGGACGAGCGCAAGTGCGGCATCGGCATCGGCACCTCGTGCGCGTTCCGCTTTACCGGCGGCAGCACGGTGGCGTCCATCAAGCAGAAGCCGGATCCGTTCGGCCGCACCGGTGACATCGTGACGATGAGCATGTTTGTGGCGCCTAAGAACCTCGGCAGCGCTGGCGGCACGATCAAGGTCAAGGCGAAGTATCTGAACGGCGACCAAGACAAGTTGACGCTCAGCATCAATTCGGGCGGTGATGGCACGTTCCCGGATGACCCGACCACCGGCTTTATCGTGCTGCGCTATCCGGTGAGGAAGTACGTCGTCAAGGTTCTCGCCAAGGCGACCAGCGGCAAGTTCACCATCGATAACGCGAGCCTGTCTCTGGATGAGCGCGTCTCGTTCCGGCTGATTTCGCCTACCGACGATGATACCGAGATTGCCGATCCGAGCTACATCACAACGCTAACGTGGGAACCCACGGCATACGCGACATCGTATGATGTCGAACTGACCGAACTGGGCGGCCTGACCACTGTGATCGATAATACGTTCACGGCCATGGCTGACGCCGACGGCCTAACCTGCGGGTTCGGTTTGTGCGTGCTTCAGATCCCCGGCTCGCTGGGCGATGGCAGCTACGCGTGGTCGGTCACGGCATCGACGGGGGAAGTGGCGTCCAACGCGCCTTCCAACTTCACGGTGGACGACTTGAACGGTGACGAACTCGTCGCCAACGGGACGTTCGAGGACAACAACATTTCGAGCATCCCGAAGAAGTGGACGACCAGCGGTTTGAAGTCGAGCATATCGACCTGCGCGGCGAACGGCCAGAACCCGCAGTATCAGGGCGCGTGCGCGTTCAAGTTCGTGGGCGAATCCGGCCTGAACGCGCTGTTGAAGCAAAATCTGCCCATCGACAGCCTGAACCCGGGCGATTCGCTGACGCTGCGCGCAGCCGTGCAGACCGGCGCGGCGCTCGCGCAGGCCCAGATCAAGCTCAAGGTGAAGTACAACAACGGTACGAACGACACGCGCAAGATCAACATCCCGACCGGATCGAGTGAATGGATCACGTATGATGCCGACCCGGTCACGTTGAATAACGGCATCAAGAAAGTTCAGCTCACCGTGACCTATAAGGGCGGCGATGGCGACGTGCTGATCGACAACGTCAGCGTGATTCGACGCTGATCCGCCGCGCTGCACAGACGACAGCAGGGCGATCCGGTTCGGGTCGCCCTGCTTGTTTTGGGGTGCTGTGTTCCTGCGAGAGGAGGAGGGATGGGGTAAGAAACGCGGATCGCCTGTGAAGGCGCGACCGCACCGACCCGATAGGCTTCTCAACCGGCGCGTGCCTTGTGAAAGCGCCGCTATTCGACCTCGATGCACATGGCGACAGCTTCCGCGCCACCGAGGCACAGCGCCGCGACTCCGCGCTTGAGGCCGTTGGCTTTGAGCGCGTGGATGAGCGTCGTCAGCACGCGCGCGCCGCTTGCGCCAAGCGGGTGGCCGAGGGCGATTGCGCCGCCGTGGACGTTGACCTTCTCGATAGGAACCGGATGGCCCTCGCGTTCCAAGCCGCGTAGATCGGCCAAGACCTGCGCCGCGAATGCCTCGTTGATCTCGAACAGGTCGACGTCATCCACCGACCAACCGGCGCGGGCCAGCGCAACCGGGATCGCCTTGACCGGCGCATAGAACAGCCAGCGCGGATCGACCGCCGCCTGCCCGTAGCTGATGATGCGCGCGATGGAGGTGTGGCCGTTGTGCTCGGCATACGATCTGCGGCTGACGACTACGGCCGCTGCCCCGTCGTTCATGCCGGGCGCGTTGCCGGCGGTCACTGCGCCGTCTGGCTCGAACGCTGGTTTGAGCGCGGCGAGCGCCTCGCGGCTGGTGTCGCGCCGGATCGACTCGTCGGCGTCGATGGTCATCGGCCCCTTGCGTCCGCTGATCGTGACGGGCACGATCTCGGCGGCGAAACGGCCGTCATCGGTTGCGCGCGCGGCCAGCGTGTGACTGCGCAACGCGAAATCGTCCATCTCCTCGCGGGTCACTTCGAGCTGTCGGCCGATGAACTCGGCGGCGTTACCCATCGCCCAATCGACGAGGCTGCACCACAATCCGTCGACTTGCAGCGCATCGCGCATCTGCACAGCCCCGTACTTGTTGCCGGCCCGGATCGAGTCGTTGAGATAAGGGGTGCGGCTCATCGACTCGACGCCGCCAGCCAGAAACACGTCGCCATCACCGGCCTTGATCGCGTTGGCGGCCAGCATGACAGCCTTGAGACTGCTGCCGCATACCTTGTTGACGGCAGTTCCGCCGACGCTGTCCGGCAGCCCTGCGCCGAGGCTGATCTGGCGTGGCAGGGCTTGACCGACGCCGGCGCTTACCACGTTGCCGACGATGACCTCGGCGAGATCAACGGCGTTGACCCCGCTGCGATCGACCGCGGCCTTAAAGGCGATACGACCCAGTTCGGCGGCGCTTAACCCGCTGAGGCCGCCGAGAAACTTGCCTTGTGGCGTACGCGCCGCCCCCAAGACGACGACATCGTTTTCGCGCGAATGGTTGGAGGACATGATGTCTTCTAAAGCCTCTGATTTGGCCGGATTGAATGTGTCCATCGTAGCGCAAGACGCACGCGAATCAAACGGTGCGCGCTGCGACTCGCGTCTAGAGCGCGCTCCATGCGGCGGCCAGCTTGGCTTGCGCCTGTTCGTGCGACTCGGGGATCACACGCGTATCGCCGACGGTCGTCATAAAGTTGGCGTCTCCGTACCAGCGCGGCACGACGTGAAAATGGTAGTGGCCCGCGATGCCCGCGCCGGCCGCGTTACCGAGATTTACGCCGAGGTTGAACCCGTGCGGCTTGTACACCGCGCGCAGCACCGCGACCGCTTTATTCACCGTGCGCATGATGTCGAGCAGCACGGCGTCGGGCAGGTTCTCCTGCGTGTCGATGTGATCGTATGGGATAACCATCAGATGTCCGCTGCTGTACGGATAAAGGTTCATCATAGCGTAGACATGCGCGCTTCGCCCGACGATGAGGTTGGCCGCGTCGCTCTTCTCTGTGCCGTGCTGTTTGCCGCAGAAAACGCATTCGCCGCCGGTCTCGGCCGGCCCCAGCGCAGAGATATACGCCAGACGCCACGGCGTATAGAGATGATCGTTCGGCATCGGTTCCTGTGCTCCGTTGGATCGCTACATGCCGTCGATTATACGCTAACCGCAATCCAACACGGTGTTCGATTGACGCGGCAGCCCGTTCGTCCTACACTGAGATTGTGGTACATACGTTCTAATTCTAAGGGAAGGAAGAAGACCATGTTGCAGATCGTATGGTTCGAGATCCCCGTCCACGATATCGAGCGTGCCGTCGCATTCTACACCGCCGCGTTTGGCTTGGATGAGGTGAAGATCATGGACGATGGCACGCGCAGAACGGCCACCCTGCGCAACACCAGCGAAGGCGGCATCCCCGGCGTGTCGCTGACGCAGACGCCCGGTTTCGAGCCGAGCAATCAGCGCGGGCCGTGGGCGTATCTCGACGCCATGAGTGACTTCGATGCCGTTGTAGCGCGGGTGAAGGCGGCGGGTGGCACGATTGTGGCGGAGAAGACGTCAATGGGCGAGGCCGGCAGTTACGCCAGCATCCTTGACACCGAGGGCAATCTGCTGGCGTTGTATACTCATCCCTAGCGCACGCGGCAACCCCTCACCCCCGGCCCCTCTCCCTCAGAGGGCGAGAGGGGAGAAGGACGCGCGCGCGGTGGGGTGTGAAGGTTCCTCTGTGTGCTCGAATGCTCTGTGTCTGATCGGGTCTTTTGTGGCTCACTCCGTCGCCGAGCCAATCCATTCCCGCCGTCCAAACAGCCTCTTTAGTAGGCTTTGAACGTATTAGCCGTGCGTTTTAACGCTCGGCGGCCTGCGGCGTGAGGGGTTCCACGCGGC
>JZRA01000058.1 GCA_001567485.1 Chloroflexi bacterium OLB13 | reverse complement strand
CCGGCGTGCCGCCTCCAGCCGATCCGCCGACCTTCTTCGACAGACGACGCCCCGCTGCCGCCTCCACCGGTCGACCGGCCGCCGAGCACGCCGCACCGCCCGCCAAGCGAGCCGCGTAAGCCCCACGCGCCGCCGTTCACTCCGCCTGAGCAACCCGAGTCGCCACCGGCTGCGCCGCCGCAGGATGTCGTTCCCGGCCAGCGCATTCTGGTACCAGAACCGCAAGTGCCCGCGCCGGTATACGCACAGCCGGCCGCGCGTCCGCTCACCGATGAGGAACGGATGAAGGCCGCGGCGCTTGAGGCCGAGCGTATTCGCCGCGTGAAGAAGCGTCAGGCGGCGCGTCAAGCGCGCAGGGTCGGCGTGCTGGGCGGAGTCATCCGCGCGCTGCTGGTCACCAGCTTCGCCGCCGGCCTGATGGCGACGATCCTGAGCTGGTTCACGTCCGCCGACTTTTTAAGCCCGGACATGCGGCGCAGCATCGCCGCGGTGGTGTATGCCGACCACCCCACGCCGACGCCGACCGTCGCACCGACGCCCAACTGGGCGCGCACGATCGGGATCGTCAGCGGACATCGCGGGCCGGGGCAGGAATCCAGCTACGATCCGGGCGCGGTTTGCGACGACGGCTTGCGCGAGAACGACATCAATTTCGCCGTGGCGTCGCAGGTTGTGCTGGCGCTCCGTCAGCGCGGGTACAGTGTGCTGCTGTTGGATGAATTCGACCCGCGTTTGCAGGACTTTCAAGGCGCGGCGCTGGTCAGCATCCACAGCAACACATGCAAGGATTTCGGCGAAGTCATCAGCGGCTTTCTGGTCGCCAAAGCGGAGGCCAAGCCGATTGGCGGCCCTGACAGCCGTCTCGCCGAATGTCTGGGGACTCTCTATGGCGCGGTGACCGGGTTAGGGTGGCGCACCGGCGTTACCGGCCACATGACCGATTATCATTCCTTCCGTGAAATCCACCCGCTGACGCCGGCGGCCATCATCGAACTCGGGTTCATGCGCGCCGACCGCGACTCGCTGGTCAACCGCCAAGACGTGCTGGCGCGCGGCGTAGTCGAAGGCATCCTGTGCTTCCTTGAGCCGGACAACCTGTTCGGCATTGTCGCTGCTACTCCTGTGCCGACTCCAATAGCGCTCCCGGACGAATAATCCATGCCACTGACCCTCGTCATGATCAATCGCACGAGCGGATGCCCTCAGTCGACGCTGGCCCGCCGCATTCTGGATGATCTCGGCGTGGACTATGTCGAGCAGCATTACGACGTTGACCCGGCGGTGCGCGAACGTCTGCTGCGCTGGACGGGATTCTTGAGCATCCCCACGTTGTACGTCGCCGATAGCGACCCGGCTCAGCCGATCTCACCGCCGGAGCCGATCACGCCCGGCACATCCCCGCGTGGGATCGACCGGGGCAGTATGCTCACCGAGCCGAGCACCGATCAACTGCTGGCATGGCTGCGCAAGCACGGCCTGACCCGCGCCAGCGAGTGGGTGCTGGGTTAGCGCGATGTCCGGCGTCGTGCGCCTTCATCATGCGCAGATCACCGTGCCGCCCGATCAGGTCGCGGGCGCGCGCGCGTTCTATTTGGATGTCTTAGGGCTGTCAGAACTCCCCAAGCCCGACTCGCTGATCGCGCGCGGCGGGTTCTGGGCTGCGGTCGGCGATCAACAGCTGCATGTCGGTGTGGAACAGGGCGCTGACCGGACGGCCACCAAAGCGCACCTCGCGTATGAAGTCGATGATCTGGCGGCGTGGCGGGCCAAGCTCGAAGCGCGCGGGATCACCGCGCAGGCCGGCGAACCGATCCCCGGTTACGACCGGTTCGAATTCCGCGATCCGTTCGGCAACCGCGTCGAGTTCATCGCGCCGATTGTCGATCTGGTGCGGCCACATGCCCGCTGCCGGGCGAGTTTTTTAGAGGCGGTCGAGGAGTTCAAGCCGGAAGGCCGTTATCTGGAAGTATCGCCGGATACGTTCGACAGCTATCTTGCGCGCCTGCTGGCGATGGAATCGAATCCACCCGCCGGTTATGTCGCCGATACCGCCCTGTGGCTGATGCGCGGCGATCACTTCATCGGCCGGCTGTCGATCCGGCATCACCTGAACGCAAAGCTCGAACGGTTCGGCGGGCATGTCGGCTATGAGCTGCGCCCGACCGAGCGCGGTAAGGGCTACGGCACACTGATCCTGCGGCTCGGTTTGGAGCATGCGCGCAGGCTGGGGTTCCGCCGTGTCATGCTCACGACCGACGTGACCAACGAGCGCAGCATCCGCGTTATCAAGGCCAACGGAGGTACGCTGCAAGATCGCATCCGCGTAGAAGGGCGCGATGTCGATACATTCCGCTGGTGGATCGAGCTGTAGAGACCGCTAACCCGCGTAATCAGCGCCGAAGGTCTGCCGCATCAGGTCTTCCAGCACGGTGCGGTTCGGCGTCTGCACGCGCTCGGTCGTGCCCGGCACCTGCACCGTCGCGATATACCGCCCGCTCAGGCTTCCGGTCACGACGTACTCGACCGGGACGAAGGCGGCGAACAGCGCCAGCGGTGCTAGTTCATCCACGGTCAGGTCGGTATAGACGTGTCCCTCGAGTGACTCCATCAACTGCGGGGCCTGCTGCAGCAAACCGGGCAGCACCGAGCCGTCGGTGGCCTTCAGGCCGAGCGCCTTGAATATCTGCATCTGGCGCTCGCCGCGCAGGTAATCATTGTCGCCGTGGCGGGTGCGCGCGAACTTGAGCGCGGTGCGGCCGTCCAATAGATGCGTCCCGGACGAGAGATAGAACGGGTCGATGCCGTAGTTCATGTCGGGGTAGGTCGGGTCGCTGATCGCATAGTTGATCGTGACCTCGACGCCGCCGAGCGCGTCGACCAGCGTGATGAACGCCTCGAAGTCGAAGGCGATGAAGCCGTCGATGAAGATGCCGAGGTTGTAGCCCAGCGTGTCCATCGCGTAGAACGGGCCGTATCCTTCCTGTATCGCCTCGCCGCGGATCATCAGCGTATTGGCGCGGATCAACGAGTCGCTGTCGAGCGCCGCCAAGTGCAGATCACGCGGGACGTGCAGCACGCCGATCTTGTTGGTCGCTGGGTCAACGCTGACGATCAGCATGGCGTCGGTGCGTGTGTTGAGCGTGTCACGCGCGCCGGGGCGGCGATCCATGCCCATGACGAGAATCGTGAAGCGGCTCTTGCCGTCCCAGCGTCCTTGCGCGGCGGTGGGGGCCGCCGCGGTCAGCGTTATGACAGCCAGAAGTAAGGCGAAGACAAGGCGTCGCATGATGGAATAGCCCCATACCGCGTGAATGATGACGACTCTCATTATAGGTGAGACTCCGGGTTGTCTAGCTGACGCATAGCAGACGGTCGGTAGGCGCGCTAGACTCGAACGATGGTAGGAATCATGCGCGGCTCGTGGAGGTAGTAAGGAACAATGACGATCAGGATTGCGACCGCCCCGGTTTGCTGGGGTATTTTCGAGTTTGAGGGCGCGGTGCAGCGTTACACGCCCGATCAAGTGCTCGATCAGATCAAGGAAGCGGGTTATGACGCGCTCGAATACGGCCCGTGGGGGTTCATGCCCTCTGATCCGGTCGTGCTTCAAGCGGCGCTGGATGCGCGTGGCTTGAAGCTTCTGTCGTCGTTCGTGCCGGTTCCGCTGGTCGATCCTGCCCGCCACGATGAGGCGCTGGCGAACGCGCTCAAGTTCGGACGGGTGCTGGCGGCTTGCGGCGCGCATCATGTCGTGCTGGCCGATGACAGTGGCTCGGTGCCGGAGCTGGTCAAGCAGGCCGGCCGCCGCAGTGGATCGCTGCTGGACGCCGCAGCATGGGCGATTGTCGGCGAAGCGGTCAACCGGATCGCGCGCGAAATCCATGACCAGCTTGGTTTGGAGACGGTGTTTCATCATCACTGCGCCGGCTACGTCGAAACGCCGGAAGAGACCGCGCGCTGCTCGATGCCACCGATCCGGCGCTGGTCGGGCTGTGCCTTGATACCGGCCACTATCACTTCGCCGGTGGCGACGCCGTCGAGTGCATTCATCAGCACGGCGAACGGGTGCGCTACCTGCATCTCAAGGACTTCGACCCGGCCGTCAAGGAAACCTGCGACGCGGACGAGGCCGACTACTTCGAGGCGGTTAAACGCGGCGTGTTCTGCGAACTGGGCCACGGCGCAGTCGATTTCCCCGGCGTGATGAAGGCGATGGAGGCGCTCGGCTACGACGGCTGGGCAATCGTCGAACAAGACGTGCTGGTGGAGGACATCGACGCGCCGAAACAAGCCGTCGCCCGCAACCGGCAGTATCTGCGCTCAATCGGCTACTGATACCGGAGCTGTAGGTGCTGAGTGCTTGAGTGCTCAGCACCTGCGTTTATCGGATCACGGGCGAGGCGCAGAACGATCCGGGCCGGTGATCGTCTATCACATCTATTCGACGTAACCGCGGCGTATTCTGCGATATCGCGGGTCTATCAGGAACGCGTGCTATGGCAAAGATCGGCATCGGAGTCATCGGGTTGGGACGCATGGGCCGCGTGTATGCGAATTTCGTCGCCGGCCAACTGGAGGACGCCGAACTGGTCGCTGTCAGTGATCCTCAGCCCTCTGTGCTGGCGCAGTACAGCGTCACGACGGCCGAGGACTACACCGTCCTGCTGGCCGACCCGCACGTCGACGCGGTGATCGTGACGACGCCGACCCATACCCATCGCGAGATCGTGATCGCGGCGGCGCAGGCCGGGAAGGCGATCTTCTGCGAAAAGCCGACCGCCCTCACCCTGCGCGAGACGGACGAGATGATCGCGGCGGTCAACAGCGCCGGCGTGCTGCTGCAGATCGGGTTCATGCGGCGCTTCGACCGCGCGTACAGCGAAGCCAAGCGCCAGATCGACGCGGGGGTGATCGGCACGCCGGTTATGATTCGCTCGATCGGGCGCGATCCGTATCGCACCAGCCTCGAATACGCTGATCCATCCGTGAGCGGCGGCCTGATCGTCGACATGGGCATCCACGATTTCGATGTCGTGCGCTGGCTGACGGGCGACGAAATCCAGCGCGTGTATGCGGAGACCGCGGCGCTGGTGTACCCCGAACTGACGACGGTCGGCGATGTCGACAACGCGCAGATCACGCTCAAGTTTGAAAGCGGCGGGTTGGGCAATATCGAAGTCAGCCGCACCGCCAAATACGGCTATGACATCCGCGGTGAGGTCGTCGGCACCGAGGGCGCGCTGCAGATCGGCTATTTACAAGAGACGGCCGTCCTCACGCTGACTAAAGCCGGCGTCCGCCATGATGTCGTGCCGCATTTTCCGGAACGCTTCGGCCCGGCCTATACCGCGCAGATCGCCGCATTCGTCACCTGTGTGCGCGACGGCAAGCCGCCCGCCGTGACAGCGCAGGACGCGCGCGCCGCCCTCCAAGCCGCCATCGCCGCCACGCGAAGCCAGCACACCGGCCAAGTCGTCGCCGTCGCCGACGTTGCGGATTAAAGTGAGGAGTTGAAAGCCGCCAGATTTCAGCCGCCAGTCAAGATGCAGCGTTTTCGCTCAATCGCTTATCCACAGCGCAAAACTGGAGACTGGTCGCTGAGCGAGGGATTGGCCGCCCCGTCCCTCTCTGCCTCGTGAATAGACCGATGGGTGACCATTCGGGAACGTCGACCGGAATCCTAATCCCTGACCGCTGCCCCCTCATCACTTACCCCTCAGCACGTCCTTCGGCGCATGGCCGATGACCGCGTAGAGTGGATCACCTGAGCGCGGCGCGTGATCTGCGGTGTGAATGCCGTCGAATCCTGCGCGCTCCAGATAATCGATCACCAGCGCCTGATGCTTAGCGTCGTCCGTGAACAACCACACCCAGACGGCCTTTGATGGAAAACAGCGGTTGCTGAAGCTGACGATGAACGGCGCTCCGGGGATGAGGACACGTCGCACCTCGCTGAAGACTTCGACCGGGCGCGTGAGATACTGTATCGACACGGTGCACAGTGCGGCGTCAAACGCGCCGTCCGCGAAGGGGAGGTCGGGCGTCGTGTTGAGGTCGTGCTCAACGTAATCGTCGAGCTGCGGGTTATCGGCCATCTCTTCGCCGTTCAATCCCAACCCGACCACACGGCCCAGCGCCACGTCCGGCGGCAGATGCGACCGCCAACTGCTCATCAGGTCGAGGATGCGCCCGCCCGCAGGCAGCAGCGGACGGAACACGCGTTCACGCAGCATGTCGACGGCCGGCTGATCGATGTGCACGACTTTGCGCGGCATGCGGTAAAAGTGACGATCGTCGCTGTCGTCCTCACGCGCGAAGTATTCGGGCGGGTAGGGCGTTGGGTCGTTCATCACACACGTCCTTGATCCGGCACGATCCGCAGAGTATGGCATGAGGGAAGCGAACGCGCATGTCAATAATGTGTGAATGGTTCCGTACAACTCTCCGACAAAAAAACCTGCCTCTAACGGCCAATGTTTCGGTACACTGCAATTCAGACGGAATAGCTGGCACACTATGCCGGGGTCGCTATGTCGCACCTGCACCCTGAACCTACATCTCACACTCACACGCCCATGCGCGAGCGCGGTCAGGCGATTATCGAATACGCCCTGATCGCAGTCCTTGTTGGCATCGCCTTCGGGCTGGCACTCGCCGCGAGCGCGCCGGTGACATCGAACCTGTTCAATGCTGTGGTGAACGACATCTTGCAGCAGACGGTCGTCGGCGACGCGCCCGACCGCGACGAGTTCTGGGGCACCGTGACGAAAGTCTTCGAGTTCACGCCGACCGGCGGCGCGGTCGCCACCAACACACCGGCCAACCCGACCGACATCCCGACGGCAGGCCCTTCGCCCACGCCGACCAACACATATACGGCCACCGTGCCGGCGCCAACCTCGACGCCGACGCTGACGCCGACCTACGGTGACGACTACAAGGACGCGCCGTTCAAGGACACCGCGGACGAAGGACGCCGTTGGCGTATCGACAACAATATCGCCCTCGGCGGCCTGCCGTGGACGGGCGAATTCTATCCTAACCGCACGCTGTCCGGCACGCCCGACCACGTCATTTCCGGTATTTGGGCGCTGGACTACAACGGTGAATTCGTCGCCGGCTGGCGTTCGACCGATTTCTCGGCGACGTTTACGCGCACTATCGAGCTTCCGTCCGCCATGAGCTTATCCTTCCGTGTGGTGACCAACGATGGTGCGCGCGTCCGCCTCGATGGCAGCCCCGTCACCATCGCCGACTCCAATGGCGACACCAACAGCTGGAAGGATCAGGCCGCGACGCTCTATACCGGCTCGCTGTCTGTGGCCGCCGGCGCGCACACCATTGAGGTCGACTACTATCAGGCCGGCGGCACGTCGATCCTGAAGGTCGAGGTGCTCGGCTCAGGCGCGAACCCCGACGACTCGGCAGTGGACGGAACCGGCACGGTCTCAGGCGGCAGCTTCAACTGCGGTTGGGGCATTTCCGACGACGAGAACGACTCCAACACCGAGCGCAACCTGTTCGACGATTACGTGCTGGGCGACAATCAGAGCGGCACGCTGTGCTATCTGGAGTGGCGCGGCGCCGTCCGTATCCCGGCCAGCATGACCAATCCGCAGATGATCTTCTGGGACACGTGGGACTTCGGCAGCGCCGGCACGGATGGGTGGCTTGAGGTCGCCGAGTATATTCCGGTCGATCCGTTGGCCTTCCCGCCGACCGCCAACCGCAGCGCGATGACGTGGCAGAAGATCGACCTCGGCCGCGCCGGCACGACCAACTTCAACTGGACGCGCAACGTGGTCGATCTGGCGCCGTATATGACGGGGTTCACCAGTAACCGCCTGACCTTCCGGTTCGCGATGCGGATTTCCTCGGGCGCGGGCGGCAACCGGCAGTGGCACGTCGACGATGTCGAGTTCAAGGACAAGACGCAGCAGACCTTCAACATGGATCGGCTGTGGACGCTCAACAACGCCGACGAGCGTTTCGACTTCATCACCACCGGCGGCATCAACAACCCCGGTGATCAGAAGTCGGGTTGGGCGCTGGTGTCGAACAACAAGTTCGGCCCGAACGGCTTGGCCTTCCACGACAGCGCCGACGACACCGTCGACACACAGGATGCCGTCGCCGGTACCAACGGCAGCGTGTTCACCTACTATAAGCGTCATAACGACTCTCCGGTCAGCAACAACATCAACGATGTACGCGTCAACTACCTTGAGTTTGACGGGTTCATCGACCTGACGACGCTGCCGGCGACCGACAGCTTCGGCAACGACGGCGATCCGGTGCTGTCGTTCTATCAGGGCTATCACGTTGGGAGCCGCACCGGCTTGGTTGTGCAGTATTCGACCACGCCGTACGATGTGGCTCCGGCGGTGTGGACGACCTTCCCCGACGGCGAAATCCGGCCGATCACGGCGACCGGAGAGATCAAGCAGACCACACTGCAAGAGACGGTGATCAGCCTCAAGAGCATCCCCGGCGCGCCGACGCAAATCCGCATTCGTTTTGCGATGCTGGTGCACGCTCAGGCGGATACGAAAGATGGCTGGTGGATTGACCAGATCCGCCTCGGCCGCGACGAGACGCCGAAATACACCGACTATCCGTTCAGCGACGACGTGCAGAACGAGGGGCCGCTGTACTTCTGGCGGTACACCGGCACATGGGGCCCGACCGACGAGCACGGTCACGTGCGCGTGGGCGCGCCGGCCACCGATGTCGAATACTCATACGGCGCTTCGCCCAACAGCAACTACATCGACGGCCAGACCACCTACTTGACGCTGCGCTGGCCGATCGACCTGTACAACGACACGACGGGCAAGATCGTGCTGATCGGGCCGGGCGTCACCACCGGCACCAATTCGTACTCGCCCGCCGCGACCAACCCGGTGCTGACGTTCTTCCACCGCCGTGAGCTGGCATCCGCCGACCAGTTCATCATCCAGTGGAAACGTGTGGACGAGCCGGACACGGACTATCGCACCTTGTGGATCTACCGCCACAACATGGGGCGGGCGATCAACCGCACGTGGGAACCGACGAAGGTCTCGCTGTACCCGATCCTGCGCCAAATCGCGCTGGACGGCGGCGGCGCGCCGGGGGTTGGGACGGGCGCGGCCCTGCGCGATGACGACGTGGTGATCCGCTTCGCGCTGGGCGCGGACGCCTCGGCGAGCGAGCGCGGTATCTACATCGACGACATCCGCTTTGGCGAAGATGCGACGCCGGTGTGGCGCTTGTGGCCGGTGCTGGAGAACCGGAACGATTGGTTCACAGGCACGACGATCGGCAGCGGCAGTGGTTCGACGTTCTTCAGCGAGCCGGATGGTTCGGTGGACGGCCGCCGCTTTGAGAACGACTGGAAGCTGGGCGGGACGTGGAACGCGGTGGACTTCGAAGCCCGCGCGGGCAGCGGCGCCATGAGCTTCCACGACAGCGTGCTTGGCGGGCAAGACCGTGCTCCGGTCGGCTATGACAGCGACTTTGGCGACTCGGCATGGGCCACGTTGGGCAACACCTACAGCATCCTTGAGCTGGATCGCGTCTTTGACCTGCGCGGTGTCTATGCCGACGACGAAGCGCCGGTGCTCAACTTCTGGTCACGCTACCACATCGGTCGCAATACCACGCTGCGCGTGCAGGTCTCGCGCGAGGACACGCGTTCCTTGACCGCAATCGACACCGCGGCGCAGACCACATGCGGGCCGAACATCCTCCAGTGCTACACGTTTGAACGCGGTTGGCTGCCGTGGGCAGATGTCACGTCGCCGTACTTCCCGATCGGCAGCACCAGCGGCGACTCGAAGAGCTACGGCTGGCGGCGCTATCAGATCGACCTGTCGCCGTACGCCTACAGCGTAATCAACAGCACGGCCGGCTCGCGCATCCGCATCCGCTTCGTGTACGACGCGCTCACGACGACGACCAACTACGATGGCTGGTATCTCGACGGTATCGACATCCGCTACCGGACGCCGTATTCCAACATCACGGTCATCCAGAACAGCAACTTCATCGACTACGCTGGCAGCATGGTCAACTGGATCCCTGAAGGGTTGTGGGGCCTTGACCCGAACATCACGCTCGGCGGCAGCGGGGCAATCGTCAACCTCGGCGTGTGGACGGGTAACTGGATCAACTGCGCTGACTGTGAGAGCATTGGCGCGGGACTCGGCTACACCGGCGGCAACCGGTATCGTATGGGCGTCGATCACGTGCTCGAGGTCTTGAACCGGACGCCGGTGGCAACCGTGCCCTACACACAGATCAACATCGCGCCGTCTTGTAAGCCGGTAACGGCGCTGCCGAGCTGTGACTACTTCGCCGGTGAATTCACGCTGGATGTGCTGGTCGACGGCGTGAGCTTCCAGAACGGCGTGCGCAACTTCAGCACACGTTCCGACGACGGTGTGCGCCTGAAGGTCGAAGAACTCGACTCCGGCGGCACGCCGATCCCGCCCACGCCGTTCACGTGGAACGTCATCAACAACTGGACAGATCACGGCCCGACGACCAATACAGGCAGCTTCAACTTCCTATTTGGCCGGCGCTACCGTCTCACGCTGCAATTCTACGAAAAGACCGGCGGCGCGGTGATCCAGCTCAGCGTCAGTGATGGCAGCTACTCGTTCTCGGACAGCCCGAAGTACGGCGGCGGCCTGACACCTGATATCCCGCCGCTTGCATACGCCAACACGTCCCTGTTGGGCAACCATGTCCTCGACCTGACGACAATGGATCCCGGCAGCTATGCCCTGCTCGGCATCGAGAATAAGTACCGGTCACATACGTATAACCAACTCCGCGTCGAAGTGAGCACGGATGGTGGGTTTACATGGGTCGGCAAAGATTCCGATCACGACGGCGGCGCCTCCGATGACGCCGACTACGGCGATGGCGTTGTGGGCCTCGGCAATCCCTATTCGGATCCGTGGCAGCTGCGGACGTATAACCTCTCCGCGTACAACGGCAAGCAAATCCTGCTGCGGTTCCGCTATGACCGGCAGAACTCCGACTGCTATCGGCGGTGGGACTGCGACAACAGTAATGCGATCAGCAATCCGTCGCTGAACCTCGTGGATGGCTACTACGACGGCTGGTGGATCGCCTCGATCCGCGTGTTGAAGTTCCCCTAAACGATACGCGCAGCATACCGAACGCGCCCTCTGTCACAAGAGGCGCGTTTGTTTCCCGGCAGATGGGAATAAGGTGTCGTGCAGTAGAGAGGTCGTTAATCCTATCGGACAACCTTCGAGTATACTGAAGACAATCATCGCATGTGGCTCTGATTTATGATGTCGACCCGCCTCCCGGATCATCTGGAACGCCAGCTTACCGATGAAGCCGCGCGCCGTGGGATTTCCGTTGAGGCGCTGGTGGCCGGTTGGTTATCCAGCGATTCTGCCTCGTCCACTGCGTCTGTACAGCGGGATATTTACGCGCTGACCGATGCCAACCCTGATGTGATCGCGCGATTTGACCGGTCACTGCGCTATACCTACGTCAATCCCGCGTCCATCAAGCTGCTGACCCGTCCGGTCGAGGAGATCATCGGCGCGACATCCTACGACCTGCCCATCGCGCCTGAGTTGGCCGATCAATTCACCAGTGACCTGCGCCGCGCGTTCACCTCTGGCAAAGAGCAGTGGACTCAATGGAGTATCAGGGGGCCGCGCCGCACGATCTACTTCGAGGCACAGATCATCCCACTGTTCGGCGAAGACGGCGAAGTCGAGTCCGTGATGACGATCAGCCGTGAGATCACGGGGCGCGTGATGGCGGAGCTTGCGCTGCGTGACAGCGAGCGTCGTTATCGCAGTATCGTCGAAGGGCAGATTGATCTGGTGTGCTTGATCGAACCAGACGGCACGCTTGCTTACGTGAACAATGCCTACTGCGCGTTCTACGGCCGCCATCCTGAGGAGTTGATCGGCAGGAGCTTCTTTTCACTTGTCCGGCCGGAAGACCTGCCGCAGATCAAGGATCGTTTAGCCGAGCTGCAGCGTGATCCAACGCCCCGGACGATGACCTTTCTGACGCCGGATGATTACGGCAGCGGGCGCTGGATCCAGTGGGTCGACTACGGCATTACGGACGAAAACGGAACCTTGCAGCTCATCCAGTCCATCGGGCGCGACATCACGCATATTAAGCAGGTCGAACAAGCGCTCATCGACGAGCGTTTGCGCTATGAAGAGCTGTTCGAGCTGACGCCACAGCCGTTGTATATCTATGACGAGGAGACGCTTAGCTTCCTCAAAGTCAATGACGCGATGGTTCGCACTTACGGCTATTCGCACGAAGAATTCGCGCAGATGAACCTGCTGGATATCCGGTCGCCAATGGAGGCGAACCGGCTGCTCACGCTCCTACGCGGGGAAGCTCGTGACCAAGACTTGATGGCCCCGTCGACGTGGCTGCACCGCCGCAAGGATGGATCGACGCTTGAGGTCGAGGCCAGCGCGCGACGGATACAGTTCAACGGCCGACCGGCGCGTTTGGTGGCCGCCGCCGACATGACCGAACGGCGCGCGCTGGAGGCCGAGCGCATGAATGTCGAGTCGCTGGAGATCGAACTCAACAAAGAGCGCGAGGTCACCCTGCTCAAGGAACGCTTCACGCAGATGGTCACGCATGAGTTCCGTACGCCGCTTTCGGTGATCGTCTCGACTATCGACATCCTCAAGAGCTACATTGATCGCCTCAGCAAAGACGACATCAGCCGCAAGCTGGACATCGTGACCAAAGAGGCGCGGCGCATGTCGACGCTGCTTGACGATGTCTTGAGTATCAGCCGCGCATCCGCGGGGCGGGTGTCTGTGATGCTGGAGACGTTCGACGCCGTCGATGTCCTGCGAGGCATTGTAGAGAACGTGAGCATGGCCGACCGGGGACATCATACGTTTGTTATCAATCCACTGTGCAACACAGCGCCGCTGTCTGCCGACCGGCGTCTGTTCGAACAAGTGCTTATCAACCTGCTCACCAACGCGGTCAAGTACTCCCCTGCCGGGACGACGGTCTCGGCTGAAATCTGCGTCGACACCGATCATATGACCCTGCGCGTCAGCGATCAGGGCATCGGTATCCCCGAAGACGAGCGCCATCGCGTTTTTGAGGCGTTCCACCGTGCCGACAACGCCTCCGGGATCGAAGGCACCGGCCTCGGGCTGGCGATTGTCAAGCAGAGCGTCACGCAGTTGGGCGGGGAAGTCTACTTCACCAGCGAGGTCGGCGCAGGCACGACGTTCACGGTCAGCCTGCCGGTCGAGCCGGTGCTGCGGCGGTAAGTCAGCGCCGGCCGTCTGCATGACCGGCGCAGGTTGCGTGTCCTGTATGAGCAAAAGGCGGGACGGCGCGCTATGCTTGTTACCGACGTAACGAGATCAACAGCGGAGGCAAGGCCGGTTATGGCGTCCGTCATCTTCGAGATCAAACACTATCAGGTATCATGGCGGCAGTTGGAACGGCGCGACATCGGCGGCGCGCAGGTGCTGATCCGGGGACTGGTGCGCTGCACCGGTGTCGAGCCGCAGACGAAGGTCGAGTACACGCTCGACGTGTTGTTCCTCGCGCCTGAAAGCCCGTTCCCGCCGCCGTCATTCAACCCTGCCGAACGCAAGGGCGCGATGTATCTGCCAATTGCGGATTTCGGTGCGTTCGTCGAAATCCTGCGCAACGAGAAGCCGATCTTCGGCCATCTCTACGACGACCGGCCCGACTGGGTGAGCGTCACGACCAACAAAGAACCGGTCGGCAGCGGCGAAACTGGCGAGTGAGGGACAACCGGCCCCGTCTCCTTATGTAAGAAGTTGAAAGTGCTGAGTGACGAGTGATGAGTGACTGCCAGCCTTCACCGCTCGTGGAACCCTCTGAAGCAGAAGATCGAGCCTGCTGACTTTCGATAACCTACTTTAGGGAACCGGGGGCGATACGAGGTTTGGGGCATCGCCATAACGCAGGGCAGAGACGAATAGGGGCGCAGTATACTGCGCCCCTACGTACTGTCCCTACTTATTGCAGGTGGCGGAACGTCCGCCACGGCGACCAGTCGCTCTTGGCGCCGCCCGACCCGACCGAGCGCACGCGCCAGCGCCCAACCTGCGCGCCGATGAAATCGAACGTGTACGTGGTCGAATTGGTCGTCACCAGATCGTAGTTGGTGCAGTTGGAACCGGAGGTATCGCACCACTGCCGCTGCAGCTCGTAGCCTCCGCTGGCCGCGGCGACCGCCGACCACGTCAGCGTTGTCGTGCGCGGGAAGATGTTGTAGGTGTGGCCGTCCGCTGGCGACAGTTGTTCGGGTGTGAACAACAGCGGGACGAGGATCAGCGGCGTCGTGATCGGCAGCGGGATGAAAATCAACGGCGTCGGGGTCGGGCCTCCAGACGGCGTGCTGGAGGGCGCCGGGGTTGCGGTCGGGGGCGGCTGTGTGGTGTACGTCAGCACGCGTTCGGTGCCGACGATCTCCGCCGCCCAGCCCGTCGTGCCGTCAAGCATTTGGAGCTGCCACCACAGGTAGTTGTCGAGCGGGGTTGGCCCGCCGATGACACGCACGTAGGTATTGCGCGCCATCTCGCGCACGAGCGCGCCACCCAAGCCCGGCACGCTGCGCAGACGTAGGCGCCGGTCGTCACCAGCGCGTTGTCGCCCACGCGAAGCTGAGTCGGCACGCTTGGATCCGCGCCCGGTGTGGCGGTCGGGGCTGCTGTTGGCGGCGCTCCTTCCGCGCCGATTGGGACAAGTGTTTCCTCGCCATCCGCGAAGTCGACCGTCCAACCTGTCGTGCCGTCGTCAAGGCGGATGTTCCACCAGTTGAATCCGCCGGAGCTGGTCGGCCCGCCGATCAGCTCAACCGTGGTGCCGGGCGGCACGCTGCGCACGACGACGAAATTGGTGCCGGGGCCAGAGCGTATGCGCAGCAGGTCGCCCTCGGTGGTGCGGATGATCGCGCGCTCGCCGACGCGCAGCGTCAGGCCACCGGGTTCAGTGGGGCTGGTGGCGCTGGCATCCACGACCGGATCGGCCAGCACCGGCCAGTTGGCATACGGCGGCTCAAGGTACATGAACGAGTCTGTCCCGAACGAGCCAACCCAAACGATGCGCGGATACGTGTTCGGCACGCCGCTCCATACGCGTGACCCGTCCGAGTCACCCGCGCGCAGGTTGATGCTGTACAGGCCGGGGACGCCGCCGTCAGGCTTGGCGTAGATGAAACCGTCGGGAACGCCAGCGATCTCGTATGCGTTGACTTCAGGCGGCAGAGCGCCTGCGATTGCGCCGTCGCGGTTGAGCAGGTAGACGCGCTCGCTCGTGCCGTCATAGGCCACAAACGCGACCAACTGCGCGTTGAACACAAATTTCGGCCCGTAGATCGTCCAATCGGAGCGCTGGAAGACCGGCCACCGTTCGCCGCGTGCCGAGTCGTAGATCTGGATCGTGTTGAACTGGCCGAACATGAAGCGATCCGGCATCATCGGGAAGCGGTCGTCCGGCAGCGCCATGACCGCCTCGCCGGTCGGTGCGAACACGTCGGTGGCCGACGCATAACCGAGGTGCGGCGTCACCGACGCGGTTACCAGATCCCACAGGTAGCTGCCGGCGGGTTCATCGGCATCGGTGCCGCCGAGAACGAGCGCAATCGCCAGCTCGGTGGGCGAACGGAAATAGGTGACGGTTGGCGTGACACCATACGTCGCCGGAACGCCCGCAAAGGCCGGGTCGCCGCTGGAGAGCGAGCCGGTGATGCTGAAGGTGTCGAGGTCGATCACGACCAGCTCCCAGCCCGCCGGGTCGATGCTGTAGCCCAGCGCGATCCGCCGCGAATCGGGGCTGAACGCAAAGCGCGGGTTGAAGTCGATGCTGTTGTAGGCCACCGACGACACCGGATACTGGGCGATCACGGTGCGGGTGTTGTAGTCGTAGATCATCAGCTGCTGATTGGTCGAATCCGGCTCGGCCAGCATGTAGGCGATTAACCGGCCGTTGGGCGATACGCTGACGTTGGACAGCGGGCGAATCGTGTATGGCGGCGAGACCGGCAGTTCAAACGTGTCGCGTTCACCAGACAGGTCGACCAGAGTCATCGAGCCGGTGTCCGGTGTATACAGCCACGCGGTGAACTCCGCAGGGATCGCGTATACAGGGCTGACCGCGAGCGCCAGCACGCCGAGAACGAACAAGAGTAACCAACGGCGCATAACTGCGATCCTTTCTTTCAAACGGAGTATAAATGGTGCTTTCATTGTCGCTCAGTTTGTGAATCGTGCAAGCAAGACAGCGTAAAATCAGCGGTCAATCGGAGGCTCCCAGTGGGTGTTACCTGACGCACGCGCTAGAGACATGCGCGCGAAGGCTGGAATTAACCAAACACGCCTGCCGGATGATCCAACAGGGGGCGTGGGACGGAGGGGGAGCCTCTCTAGTTTGAGTTGTTGGGCGTGCCGCTTAGTTGTTGTTGTGCAGCATCTTGACCGGGATGGTGCGCGGAAGCACGTGGTCGGCCTTCGGCAGGGTGAGGGTCAGGACGCCGTTCTCGAATTCGGCGGCGACCTTCTCGCTGTTCACCGGCTGCGGCAGGCGGATGCTGCGGCTGAATTTGCCCCAGCTGCGCTCCTGCAGCAGAACCTTGCCGCCGTTGCCGTTCTCGGTCTTCTCAGTCGTCTTGGCCGGGATTTCAGCCTCGATCGTGAGCAGGTCGTCGTGCAGGTTTACCTTGATGTCGTCGGCCTTGACGCCCGGCAGCGACGTAGTGACGACGTAGTTGTTGTTCTCTTCCACAACATCCAGCGCCAGCGCGCCGGTCACACCTTCGTAGGATTCCAGCGGACGCATCGGGCGCAGGGTCTCTTCCATCAGGCGATTCATGAAGCTCGACATGGCGTTCATGTCACGAACGGGGTTCCAACGAGTGATGGTTGACATGATCGGTTCTCCTTGTACTGCCTCTTACGGTCTTTCGTTTTCGGATGAGCGGCCGGATTTCCTCCGTTTTCCGCTTATGACCTTATCCTAGAGCCGCCGTATAAGAGGATCGTATAGCGTCTGTCAGAGGAACGTAAAATGCGTGTCAGAGGTGTGTATGAGGGGCAGAGCAGAGGACTGGAACCTTGCGCGCCCCGGTGACGTCCTGAGTTAAGATACCCGGCTTTCGTCCACCGTTCGCCACACGAGGGCGCATTTGCGTTTATCATGTGACTAGAACTATCAACTTGAGACACGGAGGCGTGATGCTCATCCAGCGCATAACCCGTTTGTTGATCGTTAGTGTCGTTTTTCTGCTGCTTGTCCCTACGATTGCTGCCCAAGAAACAGCCGAACCCGCCGTCGCGGTATCGGACGCGCTGGCCGTGTATATGCCCGCCGACACATTGGCGTATGCCGCGCTGTCGCTCAGCGATGATGCGCTCAGCGCCTACGATACACTCATCGCGGATATGATGGCGGGGATTCCCGGCGCGCCGCAAGCGCCCTCAGTGGTCGGCCTTCTCGACGAACTGCTGCGCTCCGGCTTTGACACCGACTTCGCGTCGATGACGTGGCTTGGCGATACGCTGGCGATTGGCGTGAGTCTGTCGAACCAGCGCGATTATTTCACGCAAGACATCGTCATCGCTGGCGAGATTACCGACACCGACGGCGCGAAGCTGTTCCTCGACCAGCTCATCGGCGACTTTTCGAGCGAGACAGAGGTGCGTGGCGAGATCACGTACTATCGCATTGACGGTGAAAGCGGCGCGATGGTTGCGCCCGGCGTGATGCTGCTCGCGAGCCGCTACGACCTGCTGCCCGTTCAGGCCGATCAACCGAACTTGGCTGGCGAACCTGCGTATCAGCTGGCGCGCGGGTATCTCCCCGGCGCATATCCGGCTGTCGCGTACCTTGACCTGTCCCGGCTGTCTGCGATCAGCTTCGCGGGTGGAAGCAGCCGCCGCGAGATGATGAATCGGGCGCCGTTCGTCGCGGCCGCCGGGCAGGTCTTTGGCCCGGCGATGATCGGCTTCACGCGCGAGTCCGGCGCGCTGGTGATGGACGTCGCGGTCGCCGGCGGCAACCTGACGCTTCCACGCCTGCTCGGCCTGCCGGTCGGGCCTTATCCCGCGACCGATCCCGCCGCGCTGGCGCTGGCTCCGTCCGGGGCGTTCGCCGTCGTTCATGGCGCGGATCTGCTGCACAATTTCGACGCGCTGTGGGAAGCCTACGGCCCATCGGTCAGGGACGCGCTTGTGCAGCAGCGGATCGACCCCAGGTTGTACGGCTACAGCATCGAGGGCACGCTCGTATATTCCATCCTCGGCCGGCTTGACGTGAATCAATTGACTGACCTCGGCCTCAGCGCCGTGCTTGGCGTCACGCTCGACGATCTGCGCAATTGGACTGCCGGCGACTATGTCCTGTTCCTGATGGCGAACCCGGCGTGGCCTTCGGAGTCAAACGCCCTCGAGCCGCCCGTCGAGGGTGCAGGCGTCTTTAAGGTGGGCGACCCGCGGCAAAGCCTCGATGCGCTGGAACGGCTTGCCCGCGCGCTGACTCTCCTGCGCGACAGCACGCGGTCGTGGATGTATGCCGATGTCGAGGTGCTCCGCGCCGAGGATTCGACCGAGCTGGCGGTGACGATTCGCCCCGATGGCCGCCCCGACGAGTCGCTTACGATCTCGCTGATCGTCAGCGGAGATGTGGCGATCCTCGGCACGCAGCGCGCGGCGCGCACGGCATTGGCCGACCTCCGTACCCGCGACGTGGATCCCGATGCGTGGCTGACGGACGCGCAGGCCATCGGGCTGCCCGGCGGACAGAACCTCTACGTCCAGCCATCTCAGCTGGTGCCGTATATCACCGCATGGACAGGTCGCGCCGATGGGAGATCCGAGATGATCCGCGCGATCCTTGCCAAGCTCAACGCCATGCTGCTCAGCACGGTGACTCAGCCTAACGGCACGATCGTGGCGCGTTTCGCGATTGATCTGGCGACCGCTGGCGAGATGGAAACGGTACTGTTTCAGCCTACGCTGGCCCCTGTCGAACGACCGACTGAGCCACCCCTGCCCACGATGATCACCGTGCCGACGCTTGAACCGATCATCTTGACGATGACGGCAGAAAGCGCGACGCGCATCCCACCACTGGCGACCCCAACCCCGATCCCGGCCCCGCTGATCCCGTCGCCGACCCCGATCCCGTCGCCGACCCCGTTGGCGTCCATGGATCGGCCCGTCGTCTCCTCCGCGCTCGGTTACGAAACCGTCTCGTTCCGCGGCCCGATGGTGCGTTCACGCTGGGTGATCCGGACGCGCCGGTCACGTTGATCGTGTTCGCGGACTGGGCATGTCCGCACTGTCAGAACTTCGAGCCGACCGTCCAGCAGTTCATCACGGAGTTTGTCGTGACTGGCCGCGCCAACCTTGAACATCGCACCCTTGCGACCGCCGGCGGACAGACGACTGTCGCGGTCGGCAAGGTCGCCGCCTGCGCCGAGGAATTATCGCCCGGCTCGTTCTGGGAGGTCAGCCGGCAGTTGTACGATCTGGCGATCAACCACCGCGACACTTATTCGGTGGCCGCGGCAACCGGGCTTGTCGCTGAGCTGTTGGGCGTCGAACCCGGCGCGATCCAAGAATGCACCGCGCGGGCGGGGCAGGTCGAGGCCGATCAGCGCTATGCCAATGAGGTCGGTGCTAATGGAACGCCCTACGTGATGATCCGCTATGCCGATGGCCGCACCGCGTTGGTCTCAGATCGCACGTTTGAGGGCTTATCGACGCTGGTGACGGGGCCGATGATTATCGAAGTAGACGTGACCGAGGAACCGTCGCATGATCCCGTGGCCGTGGCGAATGCCATAGCGACCGTCGCGGCGATTCCGCTGCCGACCAGCGTGCCCGTCGACTTGTCCGGCTATCCCGCGCTGACGTTCCCCGGATCGGTCGTCGGCACGCTGCGCAGCGGCGAGCCGATCACCTACGCGCTGACCGTGCCGGAGGACGTGTCGTCCGTGGTGATCACAGCCGCCAGCGACGACTTTGACACGACGCTCAAATTGACGACGGTCGGGGGTGTCTCGGTGGCCGCCAATGATGACGACGACTTCGCGGTCAGCACCAACTCGCGCATTGACTCGAACCTGCCGCGTTCCAGCCGCCAGTTCTTGGTCGTCGTGGCCTCGTTTGGAGATAGCGGCAGCGGCGAGTTCACGCTGAACGTCCGTCAGCGCTAGACGCTGATCTCGGCCTTCGACTTCAACAGCGCCACCAGCAAGTCCGTACACGCCTGCAAATCGCGGGCGTGTACCATTTCGCTCTGGCTGTGAATGTACCGTGTCGGGATCGTCACCGCACCGGACGGCACGCCGGAACCGGCCAACTGCACACGCGCGGCGTCGGTCGTCCCCGCCTCGATCATGTCGATCTGATAGGGGATCTTGGCCTTCTCGGCGGTGGAGACCATCCAGTCGATCACGGCGCGCGGCACGACCAAGCCGGGGTCATAGACCTTGATGCCGGCCCCGTGTCCGAGCTTGACGACCGTCTTTTCGCCCTTCGGCATATCGCCGGTGTCAGTCACGTCGACGGCAATAGCGACATCAGGGGTGATCCCGAACGCCGCCGGCCCTGCCCCGCGCAGGCCGACCTCCTCCTGCACCGAGAACACGAAATACACTTGATTCGGCGTCTTGCGGTTCAGCTTGTGGATCGCCTCGATGACGACCGCGCATCCGGCCCGATCATCCATCGCCTTGCTCAAGCGAATATCGCCTTGTTCGGCGTAGGCGTGCACGAACGCCGCCGGCTGGCCGATGGCGACCGGCGTGCCGCCCGTGTCGATGTACAGCTCGTCCAGCTTGGGGTTGGAATTCTTGTACGGTTGATGCGCGCCGATTACGCCCAGCGTGCCGTCCTCGAACTGCACGCGCTGGCCGACGAGGTCGTGGACGGTCAGCCCACCGATGGCCGCGAAGCGCAGTACGCCGGTCGACGGTTCCGCGAACGTCGCCATCACGCCGATCTCGTCCATGTGCGCGACGACCATCACCTTCGGGCCGCGGCTCCCGACGCGCACGATCAAGTTGCCGATGCCATCGATACGCACTTCGTCGGCATACGCCGCGACTTCGCTTTCGATCAGCCGCCGCACCTGATGTTCATAGCCCGACGGGCCCCACGTTTCGCACAACCGCTTGAGAAGTTCGCTCATTGGAATACCACCGTCTTGTTGTTATAGACCAGCACACGATTTTGCAGATGGTGCCACACGGCTTGCGCCAGTACGAGCTTTTCGATGTCCTGCCCCTTGCGCACAAGGTCGGATACCGAGTCCTTGTGATTCACGGGGATGACGTCCTGCGCGATGATCGGCCCGGCGTCCAAGTCGGCGGTGACGTAATGGCTCGTCGCGCCGATCAGCTTGACGCCGCGTGCGTGCGCCGCGTGATACGGCTTTGCGCCGGCAAACGCAGGTAGAAAGCTGTGGTGAATGTTGATGATCCGGTTCGGAAACGCGCCGATGAACTGCCCGGTCAGGATTTGCATGTAACGCGCCAGCACGACGAACTCGACCTTATGCGCTTTGAGCAGGTCGATCTGCGCGCGCTCCTGCTCGGCCTTCGTGTCCGCGCTGATCGCGAAGTGATGGAAGGGGATGCCGAACGAGTCGGCGACCGGCTTGAGCGACTCGTGGTTGCTGACGATCAGCGGGATGGCGACCTGCCATTCGCCAGCCTGCCAGCGGCTGAGGATGTCGTACAGACAGTGCGACTGTTTGCTGACGAACAGCGCCATGCGCGGCGTTTCGTCGCTGAAGCGCAGAGTCCAGTCCATCTTGAAGCGGTTGCCGACCGTCAGGCCGAAAGCGGTGGGGATGTCGGCGCGCGCGATGCCGAAACCGGTCAAGTCCCACTCGACGCGCATAAAGAACACGGCCGCCTGCTGATCGACGTGCTGATCGAGGTGCAGGATGTTGCCGTTGTGCTGAAAGATGAATTGGGTAACGGCGGCGACCAACCCGCGCTGGTCGGGGCAGCTGATCAGCAGCGTCGCCGAACCGGCGCTCATCGCTGCTCCTTGAGCAGGCGAGCGTACGCGCCCGTCCATGTGCTGGAGTCACGGGTGAACTTGGTGATGTTGACGTCGCTGAACTTGGGCATCAGGCGGATCAGCATCGGCGCAAGCTGCGACCAGTCGCCAGCGGCGGCGACGCGCGCGAGGTCTTGAGCTGCGTTAGAGACCCACATCCAATTGCCGCGGAACTCCTCGGACTTCATCCAGTAGCCGCGCTTTTCCCATGCCCGCGCCGATTCGTCGATGCCCTCGTCGATCTCGCGCAGGCAGAACACCATTTGAGCGACCATGTCCTTAGCGTCATCGGTGATGGCGGGCTGCAGCACGAGGCGCCGGAGCAGTTCGGCGACGGTGCGCATCAAAGCACTACGGCGCTTGCCGGGGTTATCGGTGTTGACCACACGTCCCATCGCGTGTCGTTCCCTTTAGAGTTTAGGTGATGAACGGTCTGATTCCGTAATAGACGCGCGCGCCGCTCAACAGGCGCAGGATCTGCTGCCCGTCATAACCGGTAAGCGCGGCCAATTCGCGCGGGGTGATCGGCCGGTTGTCGTTCATCAGCAGCACGCGCAGCACACAGTCGATGACCGAGATTTCGCGGTTGATGAAGGCGGGGTTTTCGGCGGCGACCTTGAGCGCGAAACGCAGCGGATCAACGCGGCTGATGCGGCCCGTGCGCGGATCGATGTAGTCGATCTGCCGGTCGGCCGGCTCGGCGGTTACCATATCGTGAAACTCCGGTGGCACTTGGCGCAGCAGCACCACGCGCAGGTCTTCGCCGGAGGTCGGCCACCAGTCGTAGTCGATATGGTAAGGGGTGTCCAGCGTGGGTTTGGCTAACGCGCTGGGCTTGGGCGGGGTCATAGCAGACTCGTTTCCGATGCGATCGTTTAGGCGTCGCTCAACTTCCAATAGTGGTCGGCGACGTTTTCAAAGTCTCGGTTGGCCTCCAAAGTTGCCAATACGACGCCGGGCGGGCAGCGCCGCAGAACATTCACCGCGCTGTAGATTGTCTTTGCATGGGCGGCGCCCTGCGGGCTGAGCCGCGCAAGGGCCGGGATCACCAACTTGAGGACGGTGCTCAGGTTCTTCTTCTGCTGCGTGAGCGACTTCGCCAGCGCTTCGATCGGGGCCAGCTCGTCGATGCCGAGGATCATCTGTTCGTCGAACTTCGCGCCGATGTGGCGCGTCTGCAAGTCGAACTGCAAGCGGTCGTCCTTGGCGCTCATCAGCGAGACGTACTCGACACGGGGCCGGAACGTCGGCACGGCGATGACGATGTGGCCCGGCGTGCTGCTGCGATGCACCGTGAACTGCGCGCCCAACGGGAGGTGATACTTGCGGTAAATCTCGGCCGCGCCGTACACGTACTGTTCGTCGTTGACGACCCATCCGCTGTACGTCTCGCCATCGTGGGCGTCAACCAGCGTCACGTTGATGCGCGGCGCGCGGCGGGCGGTCGGGAAAATCGCGCGGGTGTGGCTGTTGAGCGGGATCGTGCCAAGCCGGCGGTGCGCGTAGATCAGCCGCACCGTCGCCTCGTCGACATCTTCAACCGTGTCGAAGGGCGACAATTCGTCATCGACCTCGGCTTCGAGCGCCAGCATGTCCGCCGTCAGCAGGTCGCGGTTGTAGTCGATGCGCGTGTAGCGCAGCAGGGCGGGTTTCTCGCGCACTTCCGCTGGCTCCTGCCGTTTGAGGTACCACAGCACCTCGCCCGCAGGGCCAACTTCGTCAAATCGCTCGTCCTCGTTCATGGCGTAATTCAGCGAGAATTCCTGCAGTTCCTGCGGGGAATCGCCCAATCCGCCGATCTGCTCAAGGATCTCCGCCGTGGTCAGCGGGCCGCCTTCCGCGATGTCGAGCACCGCCTCGGCCAAGTTCAAATGCCCAACCGTCACGTCTTGCATCAAGTCGCGGACGAACCACTTGCCGGCCAGCCGCACCAGTGTCGGGTTCGACTGGAGCGCCTCGTTGACGGATGCCAAAATCTTAGCGCCGTTGACCTCCATGATGTCATCGAGGCTCATCGTCTCGGCGCCGGGGAGCGCGGTCAGCAGGTCGGACACGCTCGGCTCAACCACGCCCTCGGCGATTCCGGCGGCGTAGGTCGCTGTTTCGCCGTCAATATCGACGGTCATGCGCTTAAATTTGCCATAACTACGGCCGCAGAAGCCGGCGGGATCGAGTCCGCTCTCGACTGCAGTGACCACGCCGGTCGCGAGCTGTTCGCCCTGAAACGCGATCGTCTGGCCCTTTTTGTACGTCTGAGTCGGATCGTAAGCGAGCAGGTCGGCGTAACGGTCGGCAAGCGCCTGAGCGTCACGTTCCAGACGAAGTTCGATCACGCGGCGGGCTAGGACATCGGCCGGGAGCGGGGTTTCGCCTTCAAGCAGGTCGGCGATCAAGGCGTCGATGTCAGAGGGGGTAAGGGAAAATTGCGTAGACCAGTGCGGCTTTGACGGCAAAACCGGGACTCTCCAAAGACTAAGCCGATTTGACGCAGCGCGAGCGGGCGGGGGTTGGCAATTGAAATCGGCGTTCAACGATGTAAAATACTGCTCGTTGCGCCTTCCCCGTGTGGAATTATACTGAACACCGAGTCTGTCCACAAGGGACGGCAGAGTGGGCCACGCAGCATCCAAGCCCACCCCTCGCCCAACCCAGTCAGGCACAGCATGTGCCAGCCACTGAAGATAAAGCGGGAATGTTTTTCGTGAGCGCATACGTGGGCGTGGCCCGCGTAGTGTTTGGCCAGCCAAGGACGAAACAATGTCGACCAAGCGTACCTACCAACCGAAGATTCGTCGTCGTCAGCGCGTGCACGGCTTCCGTTCGCGGATGTCGACACGCGGCGGCCGGGACGTGTTGAAGCGTCGTCGCGCCCGGGGCCGTCACAGCCTCGCCGTTACGCCGGTGCACGTCAAGAAGATCAACTGGAACGCCCATTAACCCGTGGGGGCGCTGTGGGCCTGCCGCGCCCGCTCCGGCTGACGAATACGCACGACTTCGCCCGTATTCGGGCGCAAGGGCGTACGGAGCGCGGCCGGCTGCTGCTGGTAAACGTCGCGCCGAACGGGCTGCAAGCCAACCGGTACGGGATCGTGACGAGCAAGCGGCTGGGCGGGGCAGTCGTGCGGAACCGGGTTCGCCGGCTCCTGCGCGAGGCCATTCGCGCCGAAGACGCGGCGTTGCAGCGGGGGTGGGATGTCGTGATCGTCGCGCATCCTGCCGCCGCCGGGCTGCCGCTTGTTGACCTGCACGGGGCGTACCGCACACTGATCGAACAGGCCGGCCTGCTGCATGACGAAGATGATTCGCGTGGTCTCTAGCACATGAAGTTTCTGGCACTCGCAGCCATTCGTTTCTATAAACGACGGATTTCGCCGCTGCTGCCGCCGTCATGCCGGTTTTATCCGACCTGCTCGGAATACATGTACGAGGCCATTCAAGTTCACGGGCTGATCCGCGGCGGCTGGATGGGCCTGAAGCGTATTGGCCGCTGCAATCCGTTTAACCCCGGCGGCTTTGATCCCGTCCCCCCAAAGAAAGAGCACGCCAAAACATGATTCGAACCCTTCGCAGGCGCGTCACCCTTCCCGTGCTGCTGGCGCTCATCGTGCTGGTGGCGGCTGGCTGCGTCAGTACGCGCCTCGGCGTGAGTTGGCCGTCGATCTCGATGATCGACGATCAGTATATTCTGCTCGCCTACAACAGCTATCTCGTGCTGATCGAACCGGCGACCGGAGAAGAAGTTAAGCTGCGCGACTCGGACGGCAACGTGCGCATCGACCCGGAAACGGGCGAAGCACGTACATGGGAATTGGACGGGGCCAGCAACCAGCAGGCGTTCTACAGCACACCGCTGCGCCTTGACGATAACACCCTGCTCGCCGCCGAATACAACGGCCGCTTCGTTAAGATTGACTACGCCGCGGCGCGCATCAACAACCCTGCTGGAAATCCGATCAGCGGGCATGTGGTCGCTGACGTCACCGTGGGCGGCGACCGGCTGTACGTCGGCTATAACAGCCAGAACCTCGAAGCGTTCGACCTCGAGAGCTTGAGCGTGTTGTGGGCCTTCGAGACGACCAGCGGTATCTGGTCTAAGCCGCTGCTGCACAATGGCGTGCTGTACATCACCTCCATGGATCATAACCTGTATGCGATCGACAGCGCCGATGGCTCGGAACTGTGGCGGGTCGATTTGCAAGGCGCTGCGGCCGGCGCGCCGGTGATCGCAAACGACCGGCTGTATGTCGGCACGTTCGCGCGTACCGTCGTCGAGGTCAATCTCGAAGGGGAGATCACCGCGACGTTCACCGCTAACAACTGGGTGTGGGGTTCGCCGGTGATCGAGGGCGACATCGCCTACGTGACCGACCTCAGCGGATACGTGTACGCGCTGAGCGTTCCCGGACTTGAACAGGTTTGGTCGGTGCAGGCTGCCGAAAGCGGCATCCGTCCTTCGGTGCTGTTGGCCGGCGACTTCGTCGTGACCGCCTCACGAGACGGGCGCGTCACATGGCTGGACAAGGGCGACGGGAGCGTCGCCATCGCGCGCGAGCTGCAGACCGAAGTGCTGAGCGAAATGCTCTACATCCCAGCCGGCCCGAACGTCAGCCAAGACATCATTGTCGTTGCGACGGTGCAGGCCGACCGGCCGCTGGTCGCCTTTGGCGCGCGCGACGGCCAACTCCTGTGGGAATATCGGCGCTAGGCCGCCGGAGGGACACGCCGTATGGATTTTCTGCTCAATCCCTTCATCACTATCTTGACGTTGTTGTACTCGGTGTTCGGCAACAACATCGTGCTGGCTATCGTCGCGCTGACGGTCATCATCCGTCTGGCGACCTCACCGCTGCTTTTGCAGCAGCAGAAATCAACCGAGGGCATGCAGCTTCTCCAGCCGCAGCTCAAGAAACTGCAGGAGAAGTACAAGGGCGACCGCGAGCGTATCGCCGCGGCACAGATGGAGCTGTACAAGGAGTACAAGATCAACCCGCTCAGCGGATGCTTGCCGCTTCTGATCCAGCTTCCGATCCTGTTTGCGCTGTACGGCGCGATCAACTACGGCCTCGGCGCGACCCCGTTTCAGGTCGTCGACCTGTCCGGCCGGCTGCTGATCCCCGGCCTCGACAGCCTCGTGCCGCTGGATAAGCTGTGGCTTGGCCTTGACCTCACGCAGCCGCCGACGGTCGCCGGTTTCTCGCCTGCCGCCGTCATCCTGCCGCTGCTGGTGCTGGCGACGACATGGCTGCAAAGCAAGCTCACGCTGCCGCCGCAGAACCCGGACGACAAGAACAACCCGACAGCCTCGATGACGCGGTCGATGACCACCATCATGCCGCTGATGTTCGGCTTTTTCGCGCTGACCTTCTCGGTCGGCCTGTCGATCTACTTCATCGTCAGCAACGTGGTCGGTATCGTGCAGTACACGATGCTCGGCAAGGCGCACTGGAATCAGGTGATCGGCCGTGGCCCGTCCGGCCCCGCCCCCAAGCACGAACAAACGGCCGAGGAGCGAGCAGAGGCAGACGCGATCTTGTCTCGTGTGATCGCCAAGGTCGAATCGTCACCGCGCAATCCTGCCCTTGCGGCGCGCGCTGCTAGCAGCGGAAGCCGGAGCGCATCGCAGACCGTTTTGAAGACCAAGCCGGGGCCTGCTGCGCCGTCGTCGCGCATGCGGCCCACGAGGAAAAAGAAGTAGAGCTTATGTCTGAACGTCGATCGATCGAAATCTCAGCCGACACCGTCGACGAGGCCATCCAGCGCGGATTGGCCGAGTTGGGGGTCAACCCGTGGGAGCGTCATGGTCGAGGTCGTCGAAGAACCGACGCTCGGCCTGTTCGGCTCACCGCCGCGTCAGGCGAAGGTGCGCCTTCAGCTTTTGCGCGTCGGCCCGACCTCTCCGCCGCCGAGCTTCCCGCGTTTGGCGCAGCCTGACGCCGAAGCGGCACGCCGTCAGCAGTCCGGCAATCGCCAGCAGGGCGGGGGGCGCGGCGGGCAGGATCGCTCGAGCTACAGTGGCGGCCAGCAGCGCCGCGAAGGCCAGCGCGGCGATCGTCCGCAGAATCGCGGCGACCGGGGTGACCGGGGCGGTCGCGGTGGCCGGGGAAGGGGCGACCGGGATCGCCGGCCCGTGTCACGTCTGCTGGACAGCGAAATGGTGCGCAGGCAAACCAGCGCCTTTGACGACGACAGCCTGTATGACGACCTCGAAGCCGAGGGCGAATCGCTGTTCGCCGGCTATACGCCCGTCGAAGAATCCGATTACGACGCCGACGTGGCCGCCGCGCGCGAAATGCTCGTCGACGTGCTCAAGGCGATGGACATCAGCGGCAGCGTGCAGGTCAGCCGCGTCGATGCCTCGCAGGGCGGCGGGCCGTGGATTCTGAACGTGCAGGGGCAGGGCCGTCAGATCAACGCGCTGATCGGCCGCCGTGGCGATACGCTGGCCGCGCTTCAATACATCCTGCGCCTGATGGTCAGCCATCGCTTGCAGCACCGCGTGAACTTGATCGTGGACGTCGACGGCTATAAGGCTCGCCGCGCGGAACGTCTGCGCAGCCTTGCCGCGCGTATGGCCGAACAGGCCATCAGCGAGGCGCGCACCGTCGTTCTTGAGCCGATGCCGGCCCACGAACGCCGCTTGATCCACATCGCGCTGCGCAGCCACCCGCAGGTCGAGACCAAGTCGATCGGCGAGGGCGACAACCGCAAAGTCACCATCGTGCCAGTGGCCGGCGCTCAGCCGTCGGACGCTCAGCCAGACGATGCCGACGAGGACGAGGGCAGTTTCGAGTGATCGCTAACCCGGCGGACGCGAAGCCGGTCGATTATCTGCTGATCGGGCACATGACCGCCGATCTGACCCCGCAGGGGCGCACGGTCGGCGGGACGGTCTCGTATGCGATTCGCACTGCGCATGCCTTCGGCCTGCGGGTGGGGCTGGTCACCAGCGCGCTGCCTGCTGAGCCGCTGCTCAATGAGCTGTCTCCCTACGGGCAGATCGTCGTTGTGCCGGGGCCGTACACCACCACCTACGAGAACCTGTACAGCGATCACGGCCGTGTGCAGTACATTCGCGGCGTCGCCGCCGAGATCACGCCGGGCGACATCCCGCAGGCGTGGCGGTCTGCGCCGCTGGTGCACTTCGCGCCGATTGCGGGCGAAGCGGACGATCCCACGATGCTCGATCTATTCCCTGATGCGACCATCATGGCGACGCTGCAAGGATGGCTGCGCCGCTGGGATGACGACGGGCGTGTGCGTTTTCGCCGCTGGAACCGCGCCGAGACGCTTCGCCGCCTGAGCATCCTCGTCTTCAGCGAGGAGGACATCGTCGAAGCGCCGGAACTGCTCGACGAGCTGGCGTCGCAGACCCACAGCCTCTTCTACACGCAGGCGGAACGCGGCGGTATCCACTACGAATACGGCGTCCCCTCGCGCTATGAAACGCCGATTCGAAAGGTCGTCAATCCGACCGGCGCGGGCGACGTGTTCGCCAGCTCGCTGCTGTGCGCGCTGCACGTCACGGGCAGCATTCGCACCGCGACCGAGGTCGCCGCGCAGCTGGCCGCCGAGAGCGTCACACGTTTTGCGATCGAAGGCACCCCGACCCCCGATGAAGTCCGTGCTGCGCTCACCGAATAGTACAGGATCGTCTCCCGCTAGAACGGTGCATGCGCTGATCTTCGACCTCGACGGCGTGATTGCGGACACCGTGCGCGCGCATGACGTGGGATGGCTTCTCGTCGCGGAGCACCTCGGCGTCGAACTCAGCCCGGACATGCTGGAGAGCTTTCGCGGCAAGCGGCGCGGGGACATCCTGCGCGCTATGTTGGGGCGTGTCTTGACCGACAGCGAGATCGAATCCGCGATGGTCGTCAAAGAGGCGCACTACGACGCGTTTGTGGCCGCGATGACCGACGACCACATCCTGCCCGGAGTCCTTCCGCTGCTGGACGAGGCCCGCGCCCGTGGACTGGGGCTGGGGGTCGCGTCATCTTCGATGAGCGCGCGCCCCGTGCTCGACAAGCTCGGCCTCAGCGAGCGCTTCGACGTCATCGCGGATGGCGCCACCGTCACGCGCGCCAAACCCTACCCCGATGTGTTCCTATGGACGGCCGGCGCACTGCGCGCTAAGCCGATGCACTGCGTCGTGTTCGAGGATGCCGAGGCCGGTGTTCGCGCCGCGCATGACGCGGGAATGCGGGTCGTCGGCGTGGGCAATCCGGCGTTGGCGGGGCAGGCCGATACCGTCGTGGCGGATCTCGCTCACATCACGCTGGACGATCTGCTGCGCGTGGTCTGAGCCACGACCAAGTTCAATGCGCATATCTGCGAAGTCGACGCGCGCGCCCTGAGCCTATGAGAAACGCGATACAAACGCGCGAACACGGGCTAGGCTTCGGAGGACACCGTTTAGGCGTCTGATTCACGCGCGCGGCGGATTTCGGAGTCTTCGTCTTTTGGCGGCGGCCTGAGCTGTCCCGTCGCGTCATCGTCCAGCGGCATCGTCATACTGAAGGCGCTGGCGCGAGAGTCGCGGACGGTGTTGGCATCGAGCGTGCCGCTGGCGCTCAATTCCTCGCGGGCCTCTTTCACGGCCTCGATGATCGTGGCGGTGTCGGGAAGCGCGGCCTTTGGCTTGTTGAGGAACTCGGTCATGCCGCCGGGTTCACTCATCGCACGCGCGGGCCGCCGCGACTGCACGAACGCTCGTAACTCACGGGCGATCAACTGCGCATGCGCCCCCAGCGCCATCAGAATCGCGAACGGGATCGCGCCGGTGAAAATGTGCAAGTTCTCGTAGGTGAAATCGGCGTACACACGTGGATAGACCAGCGCGTCGAACGCAATCGGGAAGGGGCCGTTGGTCTGCAAAACCGGCTGTACCGCCGGCAGCAGAACGACGAACGCCAGCACCGATGCGATGCTGAACGCGAACTGTCCCGGCCCGCTGAATAGATAACCGGCCAGCACGCCGGGGATCAACCCGACCAGCACGAATCCGAGCATCCCAACCCAAGTGAGCGGCGGGTTGCTCAGGCCGAGATCATAGGTCAGCGGGGCGATCAGCGCCCATGCCAGCCCCAGCGCGAGGCCGAGCGCGGCGGAGATCGGCGGCGTGAGCTTGAACGGCGTCTGAATACCGATCGGCCCGATCTGGACGCGCAGGATCAGCCCGCAGAACAGCCCGATGAGCAGGCCGACGAGGGCGACCGGCCCAACCGAGAACGGCGGGCTGTCCGAACAGAGGCCATACGGCGTGCAGTAATTGCTCCATGAGATATAGACCGGCAGATAGATCGAGACGGCGGTCAGCGCGACGGCGATCCACGCGCGCAGGCGCAGCAGGCCGTTGAACGCCAGCCCCAGCGCCACGCCAAACCCGCCGAACAGCACCAAGTCCCACTGCAAATCGACGGTTCGGTTCAAGAACAGGTAGTGGTCGGACGCCCACAAGAGCGTCCCCATGATGGCGCCCGCGATGAACGCGGCGCCGGCCCGCATAGGCCACTTCCAGAACCCTCTCAACCGCGCCGAAAACTCGTCGGTGATAATCACGACCAGCCCGAAAATGGCGCCGAATGACAGCCCGTATGCAATGGTGTTCGCGAATCGCCACGAGTTGAACACGGTGAATGGAAAGTCGAAGGTCGTCCACAGCAGGAAGCCGCGTCCGAGCGCCCCGCCCAGCATGGCGAATAAGAATCGCCATGTCAGCGAAAGCGGGTCGGCGGTCAAGCGGCGCATCGTGTTGGCGATCCATGCGTAGCCGCGCCCCAACGGACTGACCACGTCCGGCAAACTGGGCACCTCGTCACGGACGATCGCCAGCGCGCGCAGCGCCCCACGCCGGCCCGCCCGCTGCTGATCAGCCAGATATTTGACCGCCGCGCGGCTGTGCATGTTGGCGACTGTGCGCGCGGCCGCCTCGCTGACTTTCGGCTGCGCGGGGTCAAGCGCCATCTCCGCGATCAACAGGTCGACCTCAGGGCCAAACGTCGTGGGCAGCCACTCGTCCGGCTGCGCCTCAAGCTGCTCGACGCGGGTGACGGTCATCATGACGCGCGTCATCGTCTGGGTGAGCGCGGGCATGACTGGCGCTGTTTGGATGTGTTCGCGAGCGCGCTTTCCAAGCAGGTGCAGCGCGGCGAGCTTGGCCGAGTCGTCGACTTCGGCTTGCAGGGCTTGGGCGATCAGGCGCGGGATGCGCGGCGGTTCGTCGTCGGGCAGATCTTCGAGGCGTTCCATGGCGCGCACTCGGGCCGGAGCGTTGGCGCTGCGCACGGTGTGCAAGCACACCCACCGCCGGTTGGCGTCGTCCAGCGCGCCCCACCAGTGATCCACGTTGATCCCGTATTCAAGCGCCCCGCGCAGAAGCATCTGCCGGCCGAGGTCGTCCAGTTCGAGGCCGTTCTGATCGGACGCCGCGTAGGCGGTCTCCATCACCAGAAAGTCGGTGACGCCCAGCACGAACCGGCCTTGACCACCGTCCCACGCCGCGCGCGCCCGCTGATACAGGCCGGCCGGCTCCTGCAAGTCGGCAGGGACGTTGGGGATCAATTCGCCGCTGCCCGCCAGCCGCAGCGGGCCGGTCAAGTTCAGCGCCGCGCGCAGTTCTTCGACCATGTCGGTCGTCGTGGCGTGCCGGCCGTCGAGGTCGAGCGAGGCGCTCTTGCGCAGCACCGTGGTCACCGTCGGCGACAGGTGCGGGATTTCCGGCAGCTCGGACTGGAGCTGAAGCTGTTTCATCACCATCGGCGACGCGCCATCGAAGGGCAGCCGGCCGTTGAGGATGTGAAACGCCATGATCGCGAAGCTGTAGATGTCGGCGCGTTTATCGAGCGTGTCGGATGTGAGCTGTTCGGGCGCCATGTACAGCAGGGTGCCGCTGCCGGGGTTTTGCGCGCGGCCGGACACGTCGAGCGCCGTCGCTAAGCCGAAGTCGCCCAAGTACGGCGACAAATGGGTATCGAGCAGGATATTCTGCGGCTTGAGGTCGAGATGGATGACGTTGCGCCCGTGGGCGTAATCGAGTGCCTGCGCGACGGCCGCCAGCACACGCATCGCTTCGTCGATCGGCAGCTTGCTGCGCTCCATCCACGCCGCCAGCGACCCGCCTGACACGTAACGCATGACGATAAACAGGCTGTTCTGGTATTCGCCGAAATCGTAGACCGGCAGGATGTGCGGATGTTCCAGCGCGGCGATGGTCTGCGCCTCACGCTTGAACATACCGAGCGGGTCGCTGTCCGGCGACAAACCGTGCAGGATCGTCTTGACCGCGACCATACGGTTGAGCTTGCTGTCACGGGCAGACCACACGTCGGCCATGCCGCCGCGCCCGATATGCTCAACGACTTGATAACTCTTATTGATGACGTCGCCGATGTCCACGCGGAATCCCCCGGCTCAGCACGCAGGCGAACTACCCTCGTAGTGTACCGCAGATGTCTGTTTCGGGTGGCATCGGCCGGAGGGGACGCGCGCCTGCGGCCTACCCCTTCAACAGCGCATCGACCTCGGCGCGGGCCGGCATGCTGGCCGCGGTGCCGCGCTTCGTGACGCACAGCGCCGCCGTGGCCCCGGCAAAACGGACGGCCTCCGCCATGTGCAGTCCTTCGGATAGGGCCACGGCCAGCCCGCCGTTGAAGGCATCGCCCGCGCCGGTCGTGTCGATGACGTTGACCGGGAACACCGGCACCACGCCCTGACCGCCCGGCCCGAAGTACACCGCGCCCTGACTTCCCAACGTCACGACGACGTGTTGATCGTCGTGCGTTCTCACCAAGTTCGCGGCCTGTTCAACATCGTCGATGGCGAGGCCGGACAGGATTTCAAGCTCGCTCTCGTTGGGCGTCAGCACATCGGCGGTCAGCAGCATCTCTTGGGTGAGGGGTTGTGCGGGGGCCGGGTTGAGGATCGTGCGCACACCCGCCGCCTTGGCGATCTTGAGAGCGTGCGCCGCCGTCTCGACCGGGATTTCCAACCCGGTGAGCAGGATGTCGGCGGAGCGGATGGCGTCGGCGGCGGCATCCACGTCGGCCGGGCTGAGCGCGAGGTTTTCGGCCCCGCAG
>JZRA01000057.1 GCA_001567485.1 Chloroflexi bacterium OLB13 | reverse complement strand
CGCTTCGACCGTTGCCGAACGTCGTGCCGTACTCGTCCTGATCGACGCCGACTCACCCACGCGCCCAGTTCAGCCGCGTGAACGATGCCGCCGCTGCCAGTCGGGCCGCCCGCGCCGAACACCACGTCGACGCCCTGTTCGCTGACGAACGCGTCCGCCGCCTCAGCGCCCAACTGCGGGGCTTGGAAGTCAGGGATGTACACGCCGAACAGCTCGATGTCCGGGTTGATGTAGCGCGCGCCCTGCTCAAACCCATTGCGGAACTTGCGCACGGGCGGGATGTCGATACCGTACACGCCGCCGACCTTGCCGCTTTCGGTCATCAGCGCCGCCAGCGCGCCAGCGAGAAAGCCGGCCTGATCCTCACGGAACTGGACGCCAACGAGGTTCGGCAGGCTCGTTTCGTGGAATTGATCGACGCCGATAAAGTACACGTCGGGGTGCGCGGCCGCCGCCTGTGCCGTCGCGCCGGTGATCAGGAACCCAACCGTCACGATGGCGTCGAACCCTTCATCGATACAGGTGGCGATGTTGGCCTCGTAGTCGGTCTGGGCGGTGGTTTCGATATAGCGATTGTCGAGGTTGTAGTCTGCCGCTGCCGCCAGCATGCCCTCGTATGCGTAGGTATTGAACGTGCCGTCGTTGATACGGCCGATGTCCGTCACCAAACACACCGACTCGATCCCGCCCATACCGGTGCTGACGTCCGTCGCCAGCAGGTCGCCGGTGGCTGCGTCGACGCCGGTGGTCAATTCGCCCGACGCCAGCATGTCAAATACGGCCTGAACCTGCGCGGTGACTTCCTCTGGAACGGCCGCATCGTGCGCCGGCGCGAATCCGATGCCATCAATCGACGCGTCCATCAGATACAAGCTGTTCTCCGGGAAACCGACGCCGTCGACCAGTGCTTGGATCATGTTGTACACGCTGTTATCGACCCGCTTGACCGCGCTGGTGATGATCTTATCTGAGCCGGGCGCTTCGCCGTTGCCGAACGTCGTGCCGTACTCGTCCTGATCGACACCGATCACCCACGCGCCCAGTTCAGCCGCGTGAACAATGCCGCCGCTGCCGGTTGGGCCGCCTGCGCCGAACACTACATCGACGCCCTGCTCACTGACGAACGCGTCCGCCGCCTCAGCGCCCAACTGCGGGGCTTGGAAGTCGGGGATGTATACGCCGAACAGCTCGATATCCGGGTTGATGTAGCGCGCGCCCTGCTCAAACCCATTGCGGAACTTGC
>JZRA01000056.1 GCA_001567485.1 Chloroflexi bacterium OLB13 | reverse complement strand
CGCAATTGTGCTTTATCGCATTCTGTCCCCGCCCACATCACCCCGCGCTGCGCCCTCTGGCAGCTGACGACTGACGTCTGAGAACTTCCCTCAGCACTCATCACGTTCCACCCCGTACTATTCAGAGCGCTTGTTGTGAGATGATGAATGCCGCCGTCGCCGGATTGGTCGCCAGCGGGACGTTGTGAGCGTTGCAGATGCGCAGCAGCGACTGGATGTCGGGATCGTGGGGGTGTTTGCCTAGCGGATCGACGAAGAAAAACACCGCAGCGATCTTGCCCTCGGCGACTTTGGCCGCAATCTGCGCATCGCCGCCGATCGGGCCGGACAGCATGCACTCGACCTCGAGATTGGCCGAGTCGATCAGCAGCTTACCGGTGGTGCTGGTCGCGATGAGGTGATACCGCCTGAGGGTGTCCTGATGCTTGAGCGCGAAGGCGATCATGTCGGCCTTCTTGCCGTCATGGGCGATCAGCGCGAGAGTCTTGAGGGGTTCGGTCATGGGCTGGAGATCCGTCAACGCGGCGCGTCGGGGATTGTACCGCGCTCATCCGTTGGCTCAAGCACGAGGCTCAATCGCGGCCGTTTCGTGTTCCGGCCCGTCGTCGCCGTCGAACTCGTCCCACAACATTCGTCCGCGCCGGGCGATGAAATCCACGACGAACTTGGCGTGTTCGCGCAGGGGCCACGGCCGGCCCACGGCGGTCGTCCGCCGGTGCAGCAGCGCGCGGCGCAGATCGCTCGCCGTCCGGCCATCGAACTGCGTGATCCCGGTTCCCACCGCGCCCAGCGAATGCGCGTCGCTGCCGCCCGTCATGCCGAGGCCCAGCCAGCGCGCAACGCACGCGGCGACTGTGTTGCTGCCGGGCAGGATGACGCAGGCCGGTAGGCGCTGGCTCAGTCACCCACAGCGCCAGCATATGACCCTCCGCCGTGGAAACCTCGACCCCCGGCACGATGTCGAACGGGTAGCGGTCGCGCCGCTCGGAACGCCCACACACTGGCCGTCGAGCCGGTCATGGTCGGTAATGGCGATCACGTCGAGCG
>JZRA01000055.1 GCA_001567485.1 Chloroflexi bacterium OLB13 | reverse complement strand
AATCCTCTCTGTGATCTCCCCGGTCTCTGTGTGCTCTGTGCCGCTCTTGCCCTTACTCAGCACTCAGCACTTGACACTCAGCACTCCGAGAACCCTCACCCCCGGCCCCTCTCCCTCAGGGAGAGGGGAGAAGGACGTGTGCGGTGGGGCGATTTCTAGGCCGCCTCCTGCCAACTGACCCCTAACCACTGGCAACTGGCCCCTTTCCACTGCCAACTGGCAACTGCCCCCTGACCACTGGCAACTGCCCCCTGCCCCCTCTACTGCCACTCCCGCGTGTCGTTGCGGAAGGTGACGGCGTTCTTGCCCGCGTCCCACCACGAGCACAGCGGCAGCACCGTCTCGGCCACGCGGTAGCACTCTTCGAGGTGCGGATAGCCGCTGAGGATGAACTTGGTCGCGCCGAGATCGACATACGCCTGCAAACGTTCGGCGATGATCTCCGGCGTGCCGACGATCGCCGTGCCGAGGCCCTTGTTGACCACACTGAAGCCGGCCCACAGGTTCGGCGACACCTCCAGCGCGTCACGCCCGTTGGTCGATGCCGACGAAAGCTGCATCATGCGCCCCTGCCCGACCGAGTCGAAACGCGCCATCCGTTCGCGGTGCGCGGCGATGGCCTCCGGCGTCACGTGCTTGAGGATGCCGTTGGCGGTGGCCCATGCCTCTTCCAGCGTGTCGCGCGCGACGATATGCGACCGGATGCCGATGCCGATCTCGCGGCCTTCGCGGGCGGCGGCCTCACGCGCCTTGTCGATCTTCGGCTTGATCATCTCCGGCGGTTCGATCAGGCTGAGGTACACGTCGATATGCTTGGCGGCGACCGCGATCCCGGCGTCCGACGAGCCGCCGAAATACAGCGGCGGATACGGCTTCTGCACCGGCGGGAAGTTGATCCGCGCGCCCTCGACGTGCTCGTGCTTGCCCTCGAAGCTGAACGTCTCGCCCTGCATCACGGCGCGGAAAATGGTCAGGAACTCATCGGTGATCGCATAGCGCTCGTCGTGCGACTCGAACGTGCCGTCACCTTTCAGCTCCGTCGGATCGCCGCCGGTGATGATGTTGAGCAGCAGACGTCCGTTGCTCATGCGATCCATCGTGGCGGCCATGCGCGCGGCCAACGTCGGCGACAAGCTCCCCGGCCGAAAGGCGATCAGGAACTTCATGCGCTGGGTCAGCGGGATCATCGACGAAGCGATCACCCAACTGTCCTCACAACCGAAGCCGGTCGGGATCAGCGCGCCGTAGTAGCCGAGCGAATCGATGGCCCGCGCGACGCTGGACAAATACGCGTGGCTTGGCGCGCGCTTATTGATGTCGGTGCCCAAGTACGGGCCATCACCATGCCCCGGAATGAACCACAGTACATCGACCATCGTTTCCTCTCACACGCCGTATTGGCACTATATGGACAGCGGGTTTCACGCGATTATAGCCCGGATTCAGTACAATGCATGCAAGGGCGTGCGCGGTTGCAAGCACGCTCTTTACATAGATTCAAGACACCCGTGACCCCGTGAACTTCGACCGGCGCGCTCTCCAGACCCAACTCGTCTCCCGCTATCAGTGGGTGATTGTGATCGCGCTCGCGCTGACCACGACGGTTTCCTTCGGCATCCTGTTCTACAGCTTCACCGTGTTCGTCGAGCCGATGGAGGCCGACCTCGGCTGGAGCAAGGAAGAGATCACCGGCGCGTACACGGTGTCGATGCTGGTGGGCGCTCTATCGGCCGCGGCGATTGGCCGCCTGATCGACCGGATCGGCGCCAAGCGGCTGATGACGGCCGGTTCGATCGCGGCATGCGTGTTGATGCTCGGTTGGGCGGTCGTCGAGAGCGTGCCGGTGTTTTATGCGCTGTGGCTCGTCCTCGGCATCGTCTCCGGCATGGTGTTCTACGAGCCGGCCTTCGCGCTGATCTTCCGCTGGTTCCCGATGCACCGGAGCCGGGCGCTCACGGTCATCACGTTCATCGCCGGGTTCGCCAGCGTCATCTTCATCCCGCTGTCCGGCGCGCTGGTCGAGGCGCTCGGTTGGCGCGCGGCGATGCTGGCGCTGACCGTCATCATGGCGGCCGTCACCATCCCGATCCACGCCTTCGTGCTGCGTGACCGCGCGCTGGACGACGCGCTCGCCGACCCGGCCGCACCGGCCTCAGCTCACCTCACGCCGGCCGAAGCCTATCGTCGGCCTGATTTCTGGTGGCTGGCCGTTGGGTTCACGCTCTCGCTGTTCGTCGTCAGCGGCATGAGCGTACATCTCGTGCCGTATCTCATCAGCACGGGTTATGCGCCGGCAGTCGCGGCGGGCGTCGGCGGCGCAATCGGCGCGGTCGCGCTGCCGGGACGCGTGATCTTCACGCCGTTGGGCGCGCGCGTCTCGCGGCATGTGATCTTCGCCGCGCTTGTCGGCCTGCAAGGGATGGGGCTGCTCGTGCTCATCACCGTCACCGGGGATGCCGGCGTGTGGCTGTTCGTGCTGTTGTTCGGCATCGGCTTCGGCTCGCTCGCGCCGACCCGCGCCCAGCTCATCGCCGAGACGTTCGGCGCGGCGCACTTCGGCACGATCAGCGGCCGGATGAATCAGATCGGCGTTCTGCGCGCGTTCGGCCCGCTGGCGATCAGCGTCGTGTTGAGCATCAGCGGCGGCTATCGAACTCCGGTGATCCTGCTGGCCGCGATGTCAATGCTCGGCGCTCTGTGTATTCTGGTGGCGAGCCGGTTAACGCTTCCGCACGCTAGCCCAACGCGACGTCCAGCAGCATCATAACGGCGAACCCGATCATCGCGCCGGTGGTGGCGATGTCGGTGTGCTTGCCGCTTTGCGACTCCGGGATCACCTCCTCGACCACCACGAAGATCATCGCGCCGGCGGCGAACGCCAGTGCATACGGCAGCAGCGGCTTGACGATCAGCACCGCGGCCGCGCCCAGCACGCCGGCGATTGGCTCGACAATGCCCGACATCTGCCCGTAGAAGAAGCTCTTGCGGCGCGACATCCCCTCGCGGCGCAGCGGCACGGAGACCGCCATGCCCTCCGGGAAGTTCTGCAAGCCGATGCCGATTGCCAGCGCGATCGCGCCCGCCAGCGTCGCTTCAGGAATCCCGCTGGCGACCGCGCCGAACGCGACACCGACCGCTAAGCCTTCCGGGATGTTGTGCATGGTGATGGCGACCACCATCAGGATCGACTTGTGCCAGCTCGTCTTGATACCCTCAGCCTGATCGGCGCGGCCCCACAGGTGCACATGCGGCACGATCAGGTCGATGACGCGCAAGAACACGCCGCCAAGCAGAAAGCCGACCACGGCAGGAAACCATGACGGCACGCCGTTGGCCTCGGACATCTCGATCGCGGGCGCCAGCAGTGACCAGAAGCTGGCCGCGATCATCACGCCGGCGGTGAAACCGAGCATGCCGTCCAACATGCGCCGGCTGACTTCGCGCGTGGTAAACACCCAAGCCGCACCGAGCGCGGTCACGCCCCACGTGAACAACGTCGCTAGCAGCGCCTGAACGATCGGGGAGTCGAGCATACGGGTTTTTCCATCCACGGCGAGATTTTAGACAAGTCTAAACCAGAGCAGCGTGAGTCTTCAAGCCCGCACCATGACGTGCAGCAGCAATGTGACGTTCTACACATGCCGAATGTGACATTGCGCGCCGGCGGTCGTGACGCCTCGTGTTCTGCGGCGGGACTTGTCCACGGCCGTCTGGCGCCGCTAAGCGCGAAGTTGAAAGTGTTGAGTGTTGAGCGATGAGAGAACGCCGCGCCGTATAGCTCGACTAACGCTGCAAGATGGGAGACCGAATCTCTCGACTTACGAATACCGGCTTAGACTACATCTCAGCCGTCCATCTGGATTGACGCCGTTTCACCCCGCTGAATCTCGTAGGGCAGATTGCGATCGTGCTGTGTGCGCTCGACCGCGACGGTCTCACGCCGCTGTTCGCCATGTCGCGCATCACCGAATGGCGCGCCCACGTCACTGAACAGATGCAGAACAACACGCTGATCCGCCCTGACCTGAACGATGCCGGACCAGTGGGCCTGCCGTGGACTCCGGTCGATCAGCGCGGGTATCACGCACGGCGGCGCGAACAGTGAGAATCGCAAAGGTCACAGAGTACCGCGAAGGGCGAACCGGTCGTGGCTCGCCCTTCGCACTAGTGTTGGCCTTACGGGGAGACGGTCGGTAGGTTGGCGCAGTTCCCGCTGCGGCTCACCGTCTGACCGATGGCGTGGGCGGGCAGCCAACTGCTGGCGTAATTCAGCCGGTACCAGTTCCCGTCCGCGGTACGGCCATTGGGGATCAGCTCGCCGCTTTGCACCTGATCGTAGAGGAAGTCCACCTGTTCGACCGTCGTGGTGTACACGAACGTCGGCGCGGTCAGGGTGAACAGACACGGGCCGCTCGGTGTCGGCGGAACGGGAACCGGCGTGTTGGTCGGCAGCGGTGTCGGCGTCGGTGGCAGGATCGGCGCGGGCGGCTGAACGGTCGGCAGGCTTGAACAGTCGCCATTCACCGTGACCACCGCCGAAGCGACCCAACCCGAGACCGCGTTGAACTCGATGTTGAACCACGCGTTGTCCGGCGAGATACCCATCACGTTGGCGTTTTGGCCGGTGGGCAGCGCCCCGGCGATGATCGAGTTGGTGGTGGCGGACTGGCGGATGTTCACGCCGCCGCTGCTGGCCGGCGTCACCGTGCAGGCGGCTGGCGCCGGCTCGCTCGTCACGATGGTGATGACGACCGGCGGCGACGCGACGCTCGTACAGTTCGCCGCGCTCACCGGAACCCAACAGACGTTGAACGGCGTATCGGACTCGATTCCGGCGCTGCCGACCTGCATCTGATAGACCGCATCGCCCGGCGCGAACTGGAAACGCGCGCCCAATATGGCCGTCGAACTCCCCGCGGCGGGGATCAGGGTAGCCATGTCGACAATCTGTACGGCCACGCCCCGGTCGGGCAGCAGCGTATCGACAACCAGATAGCCGCTTTCAGGCATCTGCGTGAACTCGAACATGGCGACTGACGCGTCGCGGGTCAGCGTGCCTGCCACAGCGACACCCGGCGTCAGCGGCGTGACCGGAAGCGGCGTCTGACTCTGCACCGACAGAATGACCAGCCCGCTGGAGTTGTTCGCGCCGGCGACCTCGACGATATAGCTGCCACTGCCTAAAACGGTGTCCAACTCAATCGTGAAGGCGCCCTCCGTGTTGGGCTGTGCCGCGACCTCGACGCCGCGCTGCTGCACGCTGAGGGTGGGTTGGGCCGTTCCGCTGATGGCTTGCAGCACGACGCGACTGGCCTGTTCCAAGGTGTAGTCGAACCGGAAAATATCACCCGACACCATCTGCATGCTGGCGGGCTGCGCCGGCGTGAGGGCACCGTTGGTGTCCTGCGCGCCGACGCCTATCGAAAGGAGCACGGCGGCGATGATAGTAACGAAGATTCGGGGGCGGATCAGCATTCAAGCATCCTCAGCGTATGCAATCGACAGCCTTCATTGTAATCGGACTTCGATTCTCCGCGCGCGCTGTGCGATCCGTGGGACGAGCATCACTGTCGTGATTATGAGCGACAGCGCGCCGTCGCAGCATAGGTCACACACATGCCGAACCACCCTGCGGGGGGGTTATCGGATGGTCGCGCATCTCTCCCAACAACGCAAGACAGCCGTCAATAGCCTGAACGCGCCCCGGTTCACGGGCCACCGTCCACGACGCGACATCCTTATGCTACAATGGCCCACCGTCATTCAACCGTACACTGTTCCGAGGATATCGTTGTCATGGATGTGACCCCTCCAACCGTGCGCCAGATCGCCCCGCACGGCGGCACGCTGATCGACCGGCTCGTGACCGGCGCCGACGCCGCACCCTACCTTGACCGCGCCAATGCCGCGCCCCGCGTCACACTGAACGAGGTCTCCCTGAGCGACCTTGAGCTGATCGCCATCGGCGTCGCCAGCCCGCTGACCGGCTTCATGGACAGCGCGACGTACAACTCCGTCGTCAAGGATATGCACCTGCCCAATGGGCTGCCGTGGACGATCCCCATTACGCTGCCAGTCAGCGCCGAGCAAGCCGCCAGCCTGCGCGTCGGTGACGACGTCGCGCTGGTCAACGAGCGCGGCGAGATCGTCGGCCTGCTCGAACTGAGCGAGAAGTTCACCTACGACAAGCAGGTCGAGGCCGCCAACGTCTACCGCACGACCGAGGAAGCGCATCCCGGCGTCGCGCGCATGTACGCGTGGGGCGACACCTACCTCGCCGGCGATGTGTGGATGCTGACCGAGCCAACGCCCAGCTTCCCGCACATCTACAAGACCCCACGTGAGACGCGCGCCCTGTTCGCCGCGAACGGGTGGCGTCGCATCGTCGCCTTCCAGACTCGCAACCCGGTTCATCGCGCTCACGAGTACCTGATGAAGTGCGCGCTGGAAATCTGCGACGGGCTGATGCTGCACCCGCTGGTCGGCCAAACCAAGAGCGACGACATCCCTGCGCCGGTGCGAGTGAAGGCCTACGAAGTGCTGCTGGCGAACTATTTCCCCAAGCAGCGCACGATCCTCAACAGCTTCCCGGCGGCCATGCGCTACGCCGGCCCGCGCGAGGCGGTCTTCCACGCGCTCTGCCGCAAGAACTACGGCTGCACCAACTTCGTCGTCGGCCGTGACCACGCCGGTGTCGGCAAGTACTACGGCACCTACGACTCGCAGCTCATCTTCGACGAATTCGACCCCGCGCTGATCGGCATCACCCCGCTGATGTTCGAACACGCCTTCTACAGCAAGGCGCAGGGGCATATCGTCACGGCCAAGACCGCGCTCTACAACAGCGACGATTGGCTCACGCTCAGCGGCACGCAGGTGCGCACGATGCTGCGCGCGGGTCAACCGCTGCCGGAAGAATTCACGCGGCCGGAGGTCAGCGCCGTGTTGAT
>JZRA01000054.1 GCA_001567485.1 Chloroflexi bacterium OLB13 | reverse complement strand
CGCTGCTGTTCCTCGAACTGCCGGTGATCGTCCTCTGCGTCGTCTGCGTCCTCGTGCTCCCCGCTGCTGATGATCGGCGTTTTCGCGTTGTGCGTGCCTTCCCTGCTCGACAGCGAAGGCGTGCAGCTGTGGCGAAACGCGCTTGTGCTGGCGGTGCATTACCCGATCGTCGCGCTCGGACTGCTTGCTTTGATGGCCGTCGGCGCGTGGGCGATCTGGCTCACGCGCGGCGCGCTGATCTTGGTCGTTCCGCCGCTGTGGTCGCTGATCGCCGCGTTCACCACGCAGGATCGAATCGACGCCGTTCGCGAGTCTGCGTCGCGGAACGAAGCCCACCCGAACCGTTAGGTTATCGAACTTTGAACTGGAGGCACTCATTTGAGTATCAAGCACGCCCAGCCGAAAAGCTCCTTTGACGCCGCGGCAACCGCCCTCGCCTTCCCCCTCGGCGGGATCGGCACCGGCAACGTGTCGCTCGGCGCGCGCGGCGAACTGCGAGACTGGGAGATCTTCAATTCACCGGCGAAGGGCAGCATCCTGCCCAACACGTTCTTCGCGCTCCGCGTGCAGTCGCCCGGTCAGCCGCCGGTCGCGCGCGTGCTCGAAGGGGCGCTTCAGCCGCCATTCAACCTGTCGCACGGCTATCATCCCTCACAAAACGGTGGCTTGCCGCGCTTCGCCTCATCGACGTTCCGGGGGCAATACCCGTTCGCGCACGTCGATCTGGATGATCCGTCGGTTCCGGTTCACGTTTCGCTCGAAGCCTTTACCCCGCTGATCCCGCTCAATCCGGAGGCTCGGGCATCCCGTGCGCCTCGCTGACCTACACGCTGACGAACCGTTCCAGCGAACCTGTTGCGATCACGCTGGTCGGCTCGTTGTGCAACCCGGTCGGGGGCGTTCGCTTCGACCCGTTCATGAACATCGCGCACAGCCGCAAGGGCAAGACGCTCAATCAAGTCCGCCACGAGTCCGGATTCCGCGGCGTCTACATGACGGCCGACGAGATCGCCGGCGACGACCCGGACTTCGGCAGCATGGCGCTGGTCACGACCCATCCGAACGTCACCGTCAAGCCGCATTGGCTCCGCAGCGGATGGTGGGACTTTCTTCAGGAGTTCTGGGACGATCTGAGCAGCGACGGCGTGCTGACCGATCTGGGCTACGACGGCGCATCCCCGGACGGCAGGCCGGACACCGGTTCGGTCGGCGTCATTGACGAATTGGCGCCCGGCGAGTCGCGCAGTTATCCGTTCTGGATCGCGTGGCACTTCCCGAACCGGCACAACAGTTGGCATGGGCCGCAGGCTGTCCGCGCGGGGGCAGCGCCGACAATTCGCAATCACTACGCCGTGCGTTTCAATGATGCGTGGGACGTCGTCGCCTACACGGTTGGCGAATGGCCCCGTCTCTCGGTAGAGACGCGCAAGTTCCATGACGCGTTCTTCGACAGCACGCTGCCCGGCTATGTGCTCGATGCCGTCTCGGCCAACATCGTCCCGATGCGCAGCACGACATGCTTCTGGCTCGAAGATGGCCGGTTCTACGGCTGGGAGGGCTGCTTCGACACCGGTGGCTGCTGTGCTGGAAGCTGCACGCACGTCTGGAGTTATGCCTACAGCCTCGCCTTCCTGTTCCCGTCGCTTGAGCGCGAGATGCGCCGGATCGAGTTCGAGGTCGAGACCGAGCCGGACGGGTACATGATGTTCCGCAACATGAAGTCGCTCGGCGAGGAATTCATCTGGGCGTGGGGCGCTCAAAAGCCGGAGGCCGCAGTCGACGGCCAGATGGGCACTGTCCTGCGCGCCTATCGCGAGTGGCAGCTCAGCGGCGACCGTGCGTGGCTGGAGCGCATCTGGCCGGGCATCAACGCGCGATGGACTTCGCGAGCATCCACTGGGACACGGATCACGACTTTGTGCTCGACGGCAAACAGCACAACACCTACGACATCGAGTTCTACGGCCCTAACCCGTTGAGCAGCATCTACTTCCTCGCGGCGCTGCGCGCGACAGAGGAACTCGCGCGCGTGCTCGATGAGCCGGCGCTGGCCGAGCGCTGCCGGAATGCGTTTGAGGCCGGAAGCCGCAAACTCGATAGTCTGCTGTGGAACGGCGAGTACTTCGTCCAGCGTATCGACGACGTAGACGCGTACAAATATCAGCATGGGCTGGGCTGCCTGACCGATCAGCTGCTCGGCCAGCTTCACGCCCACGCGCTCGGCTTAGGAGACCTGCTGCCGGCAGATCACATCCGCACGGCTATCAAGAGCGTGTTCGATTACAACTTCCGCGCCGGCTTCGAGAATCACACCAACTGCCAGCGCACGTATGTGCTCAATGACGAGTCGGGGCTGCTGCTGTGCACATGGCCCAAAGGCGGGCGTCCCAAGTACCCGTTCGTCTATTCGGACGAGGTGTGGACGGGCATCGAGTACCACGTCGCGGCGGAGCTGATCTACAACGGCTGGCTCGACGCCGGTTTGCAGCTCGTCAAGACCGTGCAGGATCGCCATGACGGAGTCCGGCGCAACCGGTGGGACGAGGTCGAATGTGGCCATCATTACGCCCGTTCGATGTCGAGTTGGGCAGTTCTGCTCGCCCTCAGCGGCCAGCACGGCGACCTCGGCCACGGTGAGCTTTCGTTCGATCCGGTCACAGACGCCAGCACCGATCCAGATCGTTTCCAAGCGTTCTGGTCTAATGGCAAGGCGTGGGGCACGTACTGCCAGACACGCGGGGCCGACGGCAGTTGGAAACCGGAGATCGCGGTGCTTGGCGGAAGCCTTGACGGCGTTACCGTGTCCGCCTGTGGATCGCGCTGGACGGTGTCCGCCGACCCGAAGGATCGTCCCGCATGAAGACGCGGCGCGTCGCGGTTGTCTGGCGGCGGGTTGTGTTCGCTCGTTCCCGCCCCAAACTGCACTCAGAGTGCGCTGAACTGAACACCGCGAAGTTGACATCACAAAGGAGTTGAACGTGACACGATTCTTGAAAATTGGCGGCATGGCCGCAGTTCTGCTTGTCCTGTTCTCATTCGCAGGGGCGCAGAACGACACGCCCGACACCGAGCCAGTCTTGGTCGGCATCGAAGATGTCGAGTTCGTCGCTTGGCTCACTGGCCCCGAGTCGGAAAACGCGACCGACGTTAACTACGACATCGACGGCACCGATCTGGGCAGCATGTTCGAGATGGACGGGACGCTGTACATCGCGTTCGGCGACACCTTCGGCTGCTGCCGCCCGTCGGGAGGCGGCGCTGGCGGCCGGAATTGGCGGACGAACGCGCTTGCCTACACGACCGACCGTAACGTAGAAGACGGCATCACCTTCGACGGCATGATTGTCGACAAAGGCGGCCGCGCTCGCAACGTCCTCAAGAAGCGCTTCGCCGACGTCACGATCATCCCGACCGACGGGATCGCGATCGACGGCCGCATGTATCTGCACTACATGGCCGTCAAGAGTTGGGACGAACCCGGACACTGGACGCTGAACCGTTCCGGCTGGGGTTACTCCGACGACGGTGGTGAAACATGGACGCAGCCCCCTGAGGCGGTATGGGACGGCGACACGAACTTCGGGCAGGCCGCGCTGGTCGAACGGGACGGCTATCTGTACGTGTTTGGCATTCACGGCGGCCGCTACGGCGGGGTCGCGCTGGCGCGCACGCCCGTCGACTCCGTGCTGGACATGGCCGCCTATACGTACTGGGACGGCGCCGACTGGGTGAGCGACATCAACGCGGCGGTTGAGATCGTGCCGGCGCCGGTGGGCGAGCTGTCTGTCAAGTGGAACGACTTCCTCGGCCGCTGGATCATGACCTACCTCGATGAGCCGCGGCGTGGCAACGTCATCCGCGAGGCGCCTACGCTCATGGGGCCGTGGAGCGAGCCGCTCATGCTGGTGTCGGCGGCGGATTACCCATCGTTGTACGGCGCGTATCTAAATCCGTGGGCGAGTGATGGCGAAGTGATCTACTTCAATATGTCGCAGTGGGGGCCGTACAACGTGATGGTGATGCGCGCCCGCCTTGTCAAAGCTGAATAAGCCGGTCGGGCGCTGTGCATCGACCGCGATCTCGAAAGGGAGAATTATGTCCGTCCTGAAAGGAAGCCCACTCGGCGAGCTGGCGCGCGTGCGCCAAGTGACGACGCGGCGGATATCCAGCTACGACCGTACCGGCGGCAACGACGACCGGCTGCATGTCGCGCCGGGCACGAGCGTCGTGATCGCCGATATCGCCGGCGCAGGCTGCATCAATCACATCTGGTGCACGATGGTCTGCGATCAGCCGGATTTCCTGCGCCGCGTCGTCTTGCGCATGCGCTGGGATGATGAAAGCGATCCCTCGGTCGAAGTGCCGATCGGCGATTTCTTCGGCGTCGGGCACGCCCAGACGGTCGACTTCGTCTCGCTGCCGCTGCAGATGAGTCCCGCCAACGGCCGCGCGTTCAACTGCTTCTTCCCGATGCCGTTCTCGAAGCGCGCGCTGATCGAACTGACCAGCGAGTGCGATGTCGAGCTGCTGTTCTACTACTACATCGACTACGAGCTGCACGACCGGATCGACGCAGACTTGGGGCGGTTTCACGCGCAGTGGCGCCGCCAGAACCCGACCGACGGCATCCCCGACACCGGCCTCGAAAATCACGTCTGGTCGTTCGAGGGGACGAACACCGACGGCAAAGGCAACTACACCCTCCTCGAAGCGGAAGGGGCCGGCCATTACGTCGGCTGCAACCTGAATATCCACAACCTGCGCGAGCGTGCGTGGCCGGATGGCGTCGAGTGGCCGATCTCGCCGGATCGGCTGGTCGCCAACCTCCCCGGCGTCGGTCAAGCCTTCAACTGGTACGGCGAGGGCGACGACATGATCTTCATTGACGGCGAGGAATGGCCCCCTGCCCTGCACGGCACCGGCACCGAGGACTACTTCAACACGGCGTGGTGCCCTGCCGAGGCGTACAGCGCGCCGTATCACGGCATCACGCTTCCCGGCGGGCCGAACTGGTCGGGCAAGATCTCGCTGTACCGCTTCCACATCGAAGACCCGATCTGCTTCCAGAAGTCGATCCGTGTCACCATCGAACACGGGCACGCCAACCGCCGTTCGGATGACCTATCCAGCACGGCCTACTGGTACCAGATTGAACCGCATAAGCCCTTCCCCGCACTACCGCCGGTGGAAGAGCGTCTTCCGCGCCGGACTAACCACCGGGGTGTCGTGAGTGCCGGGCTGAAACGCAAAGGAATTTCGAGATGAGCGCATATCCCCTCCCGCAGCAGGTTCTTCCACAGCCCATCGCGCCGGACGAAGCGATCCTGATCGCCAGCGGCGACCTGCGGCTGTCGGCTAATCAGCAGTGCTGGCCCGCCCAAAAGGAAATGGAAGACCGCGTGATCGCGGCTTTCGCCCAAGAGGGCATCACGGTTCGCCGCGGCCACCCGTACGATCCGATCGAGAAGCACGGATTCATCTCCAGCCAGCGCATGGGCATGGACGTCTTTAAGTCCATCCACCCGGACGCCAAGCTGATCGTCGCAGAGGCCGTCTGGCAGTACAGTCATCACGTGCTGGCCGGCTTGCGCGATCATCGCGGGCCAATCCTTACCGTCGCCAACTGGAGCGGTCAATGGCCGGGGCTGGTCGGGATGCTCAACCTGAACGGCTCGCTGACGAAGATGGGCGTGAAATACAGCACGATCTGGAGCGAGGACTTCACCGATCCGTTCTTCGTCAACGGCATCCGCGAGTGGATCAAGACCGGAGCGATCAAGCACGACACGTCCCACGTCCGCGATCTCGATGTCACCGCTCTGCCGGCCGACGAGCGAGAGCTTGGCCGTGCGCTGGCGGGGGCGCTCAAGCACGACAAGGCGATCCTCGGCGTTTTCGACGAGGGCTGCATGGGCATGTACAACGCCATCATCGACGACGAGATGCTGAACCCGGCCGGCCTGTACAAGGAACGGCTGAGCCAATCCGCGCTGGTTGCGGCCATGCGCCTCGTCTCGGATGACGAAGCATCAGGCGTGCGCCGGTGGCTCGAAGGCAAAGGGATGACGTTCGTCACCGGCGCTGATGAGGCGACCGAACTCACCGATGCGCAGATCCATGAGCAGTGCAAGATGTACATCGCCGCCGTGCGCATCGCGCATGAGTTTCAGTGCGCCGCGATCGGCATTCAGTATCAGCAGGGGCTTAAGGACATGGCGCCGGCGTCGGACTTAGCCGAAGGGCTGTTGAACAACGCCGACCGGCCGCCCGTGTATCACGCCAGCACCGGCCAAGAGTTGTATGCCGGCCAGCCGCTTCCGCACTTCAACGAAGTCGATGAAGGGGCGGCGGTCGACGCGGTCGTGACGCATCGCGTCTGGAGCGCCATGGGCCTCGATCCGTCCAGCACGCTGCACGACGTCCGCTGGGGCGAGCGCTTCACCGGCGCCGGGATTGACGATTTCGTGTGGGTGCTGCTGATCTCTGGCGCGGCGCCTGCCTCGCACTTCATCGGCGGCTACGCAGGCGCATCCAGCGAACGCCAGCCGCCCATGTACTTCCGGTTGGGAGGCGGCACCCTCAAGGGCGTCAGCAAACCGGGCGAGATCGTGTGGAGCCGCGTCTTCGTCATGGATGGCAAGCTGCACGCCGATCTGGGGCGCGCTACGGTGGTCGAACTGCCGGCGGCCGAGACACAGCGGCGCTGGGAGCTGACGACTCCACAGTGGCCGATCATGCACGCGGTCTTGCACGGCATCACGCGCGATCAGATGATGGCGCGTCATAAGGCCAACCACCTGAGCGTCGCCTACGCCCCATCGCCAGAATCGGCGGACAAGGCGCTCGCCGCCAAAGCCGCCATGCTGGCGGAGATGGGCATTCAGGTACATCTCTGCGGAACCGTATAGCGCCCGATTACAAGGGGCTTTCGGCCGGCCGGATATCCGGTCTCGCACGATCCGGTAGTTCGCAAACGTGACGGGTGCTTATCGCCCGTCACGTTTGTTATGCGCGTGCTGTGCAGCGGCGGCTCGTCATGCCGGCACTGCACATCGTCAGGAGAAAATGTGACATTCGACATGCCGTACTGTCCACCGATGTACCGCGACTATGCGGTAGAATAATGGAAGGTCTGTCGAGGTGAAGGTGAATGCACCCCCATACCATTCCGCGCGTCACGATACAGGATCTCCGGCGCATTCCCGCTTTTGAGACTCTGCCAGAGGACTACCTCTCGACTCTCGCGGCGGTGATGGTGACGCGGCGCTATGCCCCCGGACAGATCATTTTCCTCGAAGGCGAGCAGTCGCAGTCGTTGTGGTTCGTGCTGGACGGCCGCGTCAAGATCATCAAACAGTCGGAAAGCGGCCGGGTACAGGGCCTTTGCATGATGGATCGCGGCAAGTGCTTCGGTAGCTGTCCGCTGTTCAGCATGAGCCACAACCCGGCAACTGCCGAGGCCCTCGACAATGTGACGCTCTGCGTCATCCCGGCCGACACGGTCGCGTCGCTGACCAAGCGCGATCCCAAGCTGGTCAGAGTCCTCACCCACATCTACAGCCAGCGGCTTCAGCACCTCGCGCGGGTCAGTGAAGTGTTGGGCGCGTGGACAGTCGGAGATCGAATCAACGACTGCCTTCTGACCTACGCCAGCCATGCCGACGGCGCAGAAGGCTGTGTGGCGCTCACCCACGAGCGCTTGGCGGCGCTAGCCGGGACGGTGCGCGAAGTCGTGACTCGCCACCTCAAGCGGCTGGAACATCACGGCGTCATCCGCAGCGAAAGTGGCCGGATTACGATCCTCAATCGCGATGCGCTGCGGCCTCCATGCAGCCGGAATGAGTCGCAGCTTATCTCAATGTGACTTAGATCACACATCCAGCTTGCTGTTTTCCCGTATGATGGGTACGCATCAGCACAGGACGACATTGCAGGTGATATGGTCAGCGGAGCGATATTGTCGGATATCAAGCTCGCTGCAGAGCTGAGTCCACGCACGCAGCGCGCAATCGCAGAAAAGGCCGTGCAGGTGGACTACATGCCCGGCATCGAACTCTATCAGCAGGGCGATCCCCCTAGCCCATTACACATGCTGCTGACGGGCCGGGTCAAGCTGTATCGGCAGTCACGGGATCGCTGCCAGATTCTCGCGTTACCCGCCAACGGCGACAGCATCGGCGCCGAATCACTACCGACCGGCGGAACCAGCCCCTACGCCGCGACAACCCTCACCCAAGTCCGGGCGCTGGTGATCTCCACCGTCGATCTACAGGTGCTGCTGGATGAGCTGCCCGACTTCCAAGAGGCGTTTCTGCGCCTGATCACCGAACGGCTCAAGCAGTTCGTCACCCTCGTCCATGACCTCGCCTTCCGCGATGTCACCTCGCGGCTGGCGATGGTGCTGGTCGCGCGCGCAGAGGTCGAAGGCCGTCCCCAAGATGGCGGCGTCCTATTCGACCGCCTGCTTTCGCAGCAGGAATACGCCGATGTCGTCGGAACCGCGCGCGAGGTCGTCTACCGGACGTTCAAGCGGTTCGAGGATGACGGTCTCGTCAGCATGACGCGCCGGCATATCCTCATCCGCGACCTCGACACGCTGCGCTCGATCGGCCAGCAGGAATCTCGATAATCCAGTTTGTGAAATTCGACACCAATTTGTGACTTGGGTCACAACGGGGTTGCCGGTCTCGAATGATGATGAAGATGCGGGAAGTACTGTATGGACAGTACGAGAAACGCATGTCGGCATCTGCTTCATCAAGGAGATTTCAGGAGATGGCAGGTCGAATACCTTCATCAAGAGTTGTGGCAGTTGGGGCGATCCTCTTTGCGGTCGTCGTTCTTGCCGTAACAATCGGGCCAAGCGCGCTTTCCAGCGCGCAGGGCGATAGCTCAAGCTGGCAGGTGATTGCGGAAGAACGCGGCCTCACCGAAGCGGACTTGCGGGCGGCGGCTATGACCTACACGCCAAGCGGTGTGATGGATCCCTACGTGATGGTCGCGTCAGGCGGTCACAGCGGACAGGTGTTCATCATCGGCATGCCGTCGATGCGGCTGCTGCGCAGTGTGGCGGTGTTCACGCCGGAACCGTGGCAGGGATACGGCTACGGCGCTGGCGAAGAAGTGCTCGCCGGCGGTGATATGAACGGGCGGCAGGTTCGTTGGGGCGATACGCACCATCCGGCGCTCAGCGAGACCAACGGCGACTATGACGGTCAGTGGGCCTTTATCAACGACAAGGCCAATGCCCGTGTCGCCGTGATTGACCTGCGCGATTTCGAGACCAAGCAGATCGTCAACAACCCGCTGTTCCTCAATGATCACGGCGGCACGTTCGTCACCCCGAACACCGAATACATCATCGAGGGCGGCCAGTACGGCCAGCCGCTCGGCTCAGAATACGCACCGCTGGCCGAGTACGAGACCGCCTATCGCGGCATGATCACGTTCTGGAAGTTCGACCGTGAGGCGGGGCGCATCGATCCCAGCCAGTCGTTCGCGATGGAACTGCCGCCGTACTGGCAGGATTTGTGCGACTCTGGCAAGCTGGTCTCTGACGGTTGGGTGTTCTGCAACTCGATCAACACCGAGCTGGCGACGGGCGGCATCGAAAAGGGCAATCCGCCGTTCGAGGCAGGCGCCAGCCGCAACACCACCGACTTCCTGCACATCATCAACCTGAAGGCGGCCGAGGCGGTCTACAAGGCGGGCAACACCGTCGAGATCGCGGGTATGCAGGTGATCACGCTGGATACCGTCATCGAGAACGACCTGCTGTTCTTCACGCCTGAGCCGCGCAGCCCGCACGGCGTCGACATCGCTCCGGGCGGCGACTATATCGTCGTGTCCGGCAAGCTCGATCCGCATGTGACGGTCTACAGCTTCCAGAAAATTCTGGACACCATCGCCGCCGGGACGACCGAGACGGATCAGTACGGCGTGCCCATCCTGCCCTACGAGAGCGTCCTCGAAGCACAGGTCGAAGTGGGCCTCGGGCCGTTGCACACGCAGTTCGGGCCGGACGGCTACGCGTACACCAGCCTGTTCCTCGACAGCGCCGTGGCACGCTGGAGCATCGGCGCCGAGGGCTATCGTCCCCAGGACGGCTGGTCGTTGATCAGCAAGGTTCCCATCCAGTACAACGTCGGCCACATCGCGGCCGCTGAGGGTGACACGGTCTCGCCGGACGGCCAGTTCCTCGTCGCGCTCAACAAGTGGTCGGTCGACCGCTTCCTCAACACCGGCCCGCTGCTGCCGCAGAACTTCCAGCTGATCGACATCGGGCAGGAAGGCGACACGCTGCAGGTGCTCTACGACATGCCGTTCGGCGTCGGCGAGCCGCACTATGCCCAGATCATCAAGGCTGACAAGCTGGCCGCGTGGGAGGTCTACCCCGAAGTCGGCTGGAACCCGCTCACGCAGTCGCCTGATCCGAACTCAGTCGCGCAGGGCACCGAAGGCGTCACCCGTGAAGGCAACGAAGTCACCGTCCGTATGACGGCTGTCCGCAGCCACTTCACGCCGGAGCATGTCGAAATCAAGGCCGGCGACAAGGTGAAGTGGACGATCACGAACGTCGAACGCGCCCGCGACGCGACCCACGGCTTCTCGATCCCCTACTACGGGATCAACCTGAGCATCGAGCCGGGCGAGACCGTCACGTTCGAGTTCGAAGCCACGGAACCGGGTGTCTTCAGCTGGTACTGCACCGAGTTCTGCTCGGCGCTGCACCTCGAAATGATGGGCTACCTCACGATCGAGCCAGAATAAGCGGCTCCCCTCCTCAGGACGGGACAGGCGCATGGGGCCTGTCCCGTCCCCTCAAGAATCTATACCTACCGGAAGGGAAACCAATGGCTACCCAAACCCTAAACAATGAACGCGCCTACCCTGAGCGTGCGCACTCGACATCCGCATCCTCCCGTCTGACGCGCTGGCTGCCGATCAGCATGTTGTTGATCGCCGCCGTCCTGCTTATCGCGTCGATCTCGATGCCGTATTGGGGGATGGTGCTCAACGCACCGCAGTACCCCGGCGGCTTGGAGATGCGCGTATTCGTCAACCACATGACCGGCGACGAAGATCCCCGCCTCGACGAAGTGCGCGAGATCGACGGCCTCAACCACTACATCGGCATGAAATCGCTGTACGACGCCGCGCAGCTTGAGCAAGCGATTTCGGTTCCGGGCATCATCGTGATGGCCGTTGCACTGGTGGTCACCGCGTTTTTCCGCCGCCGCTGGGTGTGGCTGCTGGCCGTGCCGGCGCTCGTGTTCCCGGTCGTCTTTCTCGGCGATCTGGCCTTCTGGCTGAATTACTACGGCCAGAACCTCGACCCGTATGCGCCGCTGTCAAGCGCCATCGGCCCCTTCACACCGACCATCCTCGGCGAAGGAATCATCGGCCAGTTCAGCACCACGGCCTACGTCAGCCCCGGCTGGATCATGGCCACCGTCGCGTCCGTGCTCGTCTTGGGCGCGCTGCTTCTGCGCGGGTTTGAACACAGACGGAGCCGTCAGGAGCGGTAAGCCATGACTTTGAAGCGGATTGCCCCCGTGCTTTCGTTGATCGCGCTGCTCGGGTTGACGATCGGCGGCGCGCAGGCACAGACCGAAAGCACGCTGATCGTCGGGCCGGGCGCGCCCTTCGAGACGATTGACGCGGCGCTCGCTGCCGCAGTGGACGGGGACATCATCGAAGTGCGAGGCGGTCAGTACGACGCTCCGCTGCTGATCGAGAAATCGGTCACGCTGCGGGGCGTCGATCAGCCGGTGATCGACGGGCACGGCGAGGGCAGTCTCGTCTTCATCAACGCGCCAGATGTGCGGTTTGAAGGCTTCACCGTGCGCAGCTCAGGCGCAAACGTCAACCACGAGGACACCGGCATTATCGTGCAGGCCCCACGTGTAACGCTGGCTGACAATCGTATCGAAGACGTCTTGTTCGGCATCTACTTCGCGGAAGCCAACGACGGAGTCGCAAGCGGAAACGACGTCCGCTGCTACGACCGCGAGCTTGGCCTGCGCGGTGACAGCTTCCGGGTGTGGTTCAGCAACCGCGTCACGCTCTCCGGCAATACTTCAGTGGACTGCCGCGATACGCTGATCTGGTACGCGCAAGACATCACCATCACGGACAACATCTTCAGCGACGGCCGCTATGGGCTGCATTTCATGTACAGCGGCAACGCCACCATCGAGAACAACACGTTCGAGGGTAACTCGGTTGGCAGCTACCTGATGTACTCGCAGAATTTGACCATTCGCGAGAACCATATCGTGCAAAATCGTGGCCCGAGCGGTTACGGAATCGCGCTCAAAGACATGGACTATGTCACCCTGCAAAACAACCTGCTGGTGGGCAATCGGGCTGGTATCTACATCGACAACTCACCCGCGCTGATCGACGCCACCAACTCCATCACCGATAACTTCATCGCCTACAACGACATCGGTTTCGCCGGGCTTCCATCGACGGCGCGCAACGACGTGCGGGACAACACCTTCCTCGAAAACACTCAGCAGGTGAGCGTACTCGGACGCGGCAATCTGCTGGCTAACACATGGTCGCAGAACTTCTGGAGCAACTACGTCGGCTATGACGGCGACGGCGACGGAACGGGCGACGTACCCTATCGTGCCGAGAAACTGTTTGAAAGCCTGATGGATGATGAGCCTGCGCTGCGGCTGTTCCTGTACAGCCCGGTCAGCCAAGCCATCGACTTCGCGGCGTCGGCCTTCCCGTCGCTGCGGCCTGATCCCAAGGTCATCGACGAAGCGCCCGCCATGCACTACACAATTCCCGCCGCTGCCGATCAGTCCGCGCAGGGTGATGGGTTGGCGCTGTTCTTAGCCGCCGGCGCGCTGATCGTCCTCGGCGGCGGCGTGGTCGTCGGCGGGATCAGCCGCCAATCGACGGCTCGCCGGGCGCGCGTTTCCTCACATCCACCGTCACGCCTGACACCGGAAAGCGGGGCATCATGATTACTGCGAAGAATCTGACTAAGCGATACGGCAAAGTCGCCGCCCTCAGCGACGTCACGTTCACCATCGAAGCGGGTGAAGCAGTCGCGCTGTGGGGCGCCAACGGGGCCGGCAAGACCACGACCCTGCGTTGCCTGCTGGGTGTGCAGGGCTTTGAAGGCGCGCTGTCCGTCAACGGAATCGACGTCCAGCGGCACAGCAAGGCGGCCCGCGCGGCGATTGGCTATGTCCCGCAGGAAGCGGCATTCTACGATATGCGGGTCGATGAGACCGCGCAGTTCTACGCTCGCTTGAAGAAGGCCGCGCCCCATCGAGCCGCGGAGGTGTTAGAACAGGTGCAGCTGAGCGAGCACGCCAGCAAGCGCGTTTCGATGCTGTCGGGCGGCATGAAACAACGCCTCGCGTTGGCCGTCGCGCTGCTGGCCGACCCGCCCGTGCTCGTATTGGACGAGCCAACGGCCAACCTCGACGTCAAGGCGCAGCGCGACTTCATCCGCACCATTCAAGACCTCAATCACGCAGGCAAGACCGTCGTGTTCTCGTCACACCGGCTTGACGAAGTGATCGCGCTCGGAACCCGTGTGCTGGTGCTGTCCGAAGGCAAGCTGCTGCTCGAATGCCGCCCCAACGAGCTGGCGAGCAAGCTGGGCCTACACCGCTGGCTGCGGCTTTGGATCCCCCATGAGCACAAGGACAATTCGCTGCGTGTGCTCGGTCAGAACGGATTTACAACCATGCCCAACGGCACTAGCATCTACGTTCAAGTCAATGCGGATGGTAAGATTGCCCCGCTGCGTTCGCTGCAGCAGGCGAGTATCCCGATCGAAGACTTCGAGCTGGTCGACGGTGATTTGATGCCGCAAGGAGACAGCCATGCTTGAGTTCGCCAATATCCGCGCGATCGCCCGAAAAGAACTGCGGGATGCCCTGCATAATCGCTGGTTTTTGGTGTTCACGATTGCGTTCGCAGGGTTGGCGCTGACGCTCTCCACGCTGACCCAGCCCGGAGGTTCGACCTTCCGCGCGATGAGCTACAGCCGCACGGCCGCCAGCTTGATTAACCTCGTCCTGCTGTTCGTGCCGCTGATCGGCCTGACGCTCGGCGCCGCGAACATCGCCGGCGACCGCGAAACGGGCGCGCTGGCCTATTTGCTTGCTCAACCTGTGAACCGCGCAGAGATACTGCTCGGCAAGTACGCCGGGATGGCCGGCGCACTGCTGGCGACGCTGACGCTCGGCTTCGGCGCAGCGGGCGTCGTCCTCGCGCTTCAGCGCAGCGTACAGGACGCCGGCGGTTATCTGCTCACCGTCGGGCTGGCCTATCTGCTCGCGCTGTCGATGTTGAGCCTCGGCTTCCTGATGTCCATTCTGGCGCGTAAGACCGCGACCGCGCTGGGCGGTGCGTTGTTCCTGTGGCTGCTGCTGGTCTTCATCGGCGACCTCGGCATCATGGGTACGACCGTCTCTATGCGGCTGCCAATCGAGACCGTATTCCTCGTGTCCGTCCTCAACCCGCTGCAGATGTTCAAGATCGCCTCGATCCTGTCCGTTCAGGCCAACCTCGAAGTCCTCGGCCCGGCGGGACTCTACGCCACCTCGCAGTTCGGCGGCCTGCTGCTCCCGCTGCTGATCGCGGGACTCGTCGCGTGGGTGGCGGTTCCACTGGCGTTCGCCGTGCGCATGTTCGGCCGGCAGGAACGGTTCGTCGTGAAAGCGAGTGCGCGATGAGGCCGCTGACTCTCACACTTTGCGCCGCTGCGCTGGCGTTCGGATTGGCTGCATGTGGTCAATCTGCTGGCCCGGCGAGCGCATCCGTGGATATCGACATCGCGGTGCGAACCGAGCCAGAGGCATTGGCTGTGGGGGAAACCACGCTGATCGTCACGCTCACGGACAAGTCCGGCGCGCCGGTCGATGACGCCACGGTTCGCGCCCACGGCGACATGGATCACGAAGGCATGGAGTCCGTCGACGGCGAAGCCAGTATGGGCGTTAACGGGGAGTATCATGTACCATTCGCATGGACGATGGGTGGTGGCTGGATCGTCACCGTCACCGCCAAGCTGCCGGATGGTTCCGAAGCGTCAAAGGCGTTCGACTTCTTCGTCGAGGCGATCTCCAGCGAAAGCGTAATCAACCGGCATGGTACGCCATCGACGGAAGGCGGCGCTGTTGATATCGTTTATCAGTCAGACAACGACCCCGCCTTTCTCGGAGACGCGACCGTCACGGTCATCGTGACCGACCATGCCGGCGCCCCGATCACCGACGCTGAGGTTTCGGTACGCGGCGATATGGCGCATCACGGCATGATGCCCGCGACGGGCGAGGGGTCTCATCAAGCGAATGGTCGCTACATCGTTCCGATTGAGTGGACGATGGTCGGCGACTGGCAGGTCACCGTGATTGTCACTTTACCGGATGGGAGCACATTTGAGCACGTATTCGATCAGCAAGTCGTCATTGAGTAAATCGGGCGCGATCTGCTGCAGGCAGACGGGCGCGTAACACGCACCAACGGGGAGCGAAGGAATGTCTCAGCAGAACGATAGCAACAATCAATCCAACCAGTTTGGTCATGCCGCGGGCGCGATCATGGTGGTTCTGTTTATCGTCATCATTATGATGATCGCGCAGGAGTCCGCAGGTGTCTCGGTGGCCGCGCTGCCGCGTCCGGGCTTTAAGTCACCTACACCGACCGTCACCTCCACGCCAACGGAAACACCGATGCCGACGGCGACGTTCACGCCGGTGCCGACCGAACAGCCGACAACCGAGCCTGACGCGAACGCCGGCGCATCGTACGATCCGGCGCTCGTCGCGGAAGGCGAAAGCCAGTTCATCTTGTGCGCGGCGTGCCACGGCATGGACGGTCACGGCGTCCCTAATCTGGGTAAAGACCTCGTCAACAGTGAGTTCGTGGCGGGGCTGACCGACCAAGAGCTGCTCGACTTCATCAAGGTCGGCCGTCCGATCTGGGATCCCGCCAACACGACCGGCGTCGATATGCCCGCAAAGGGTGGCAACCCGGCCATGACCGACGATCAAATCCTCGCCGTGATCGCGTACATCCGGACGCTGAGCGCGGGACAATAATCGAACGCAGTCCGTACCGGCGCACGCCGGACACTGTACCTGAAACATCTTGTGGAGGTCGCCCTATCGGCGGCCTTCACGGTTTTTAGTCCGCTTCACACCCTGAAAACGGCACAGATTTTGACAGATCGAGAATCCGTGCTATGCTCGAAATGAGAACGTATTCATTTCGAGGCTTGGCATCCCGTGTCCCGCTGGCCCACAATCATCGACGTCGCAAAACTCGCCGGTGTGTCTAAGGCGACTGCGGCGCGTGTGCTGAACGGACAGCAAGACCTCGTGCGGGATGTCACCCAACAGCGTGTCCTCGCCGCCGCCAAAGAGCTGGGCTATGTGCGCAACGCGGTCGCCGGTAGTTTACGCACCGATCAGACGTATATGGTCGCGCTGTCGATCCCCGACATCACCAACCCGTTCTGGCCGGTCGTCGCGCGCGGCGTTCAGGACACGCTCGAAGCCGAGGGCTACGCGACGGTCATCGTCAACAGCGACTGGAAATCCGAGCGCGAGACCAAGTTCTTGACGCTCGTGCGCCGTAACCGGTTCGACGGCCTAATCATCAACGCGGTCGATACGTCGTCGCAGGAACTGGAAACGCTCAATATCCCCGTCGTGATCCTCGGCGGTGGAAGTAATCACCCGCGCCTCGACGCCGTCGGCAGCGATACCGTCCAAGGCACGGACGCCGCGCTTCAGCATTTGTTCGACCTCGGCCACCGCAGAATTGGCCTGATCTCCGCGCTCAACCGCCGCCACTACTCCACGCAGGCCGACCGGTATATCGAGTTTCACCAGCGCCACAACCTGCCGCTGGATCGTTCGATCCTGATCGAGGGTGATTTCACCGAGGAGGCCGGATACGACGCCATGCACAGCCTGATGCGTCTGCCGCTGCCGCCGACCGCCGTTCTCGCGTCCAACGACAATATCGCCATCGGCGCGATGAAGGCGGCGCGTGCGCTCGGCCATCGTATCCCCGAAGAGGTGTCGATCGTGGGCATGGACGACATCCACGCCGCCGCGACCACCTCACCTGCCCTGACGACGGTCGCCAAGCCCAAGTACGACATCGGCGTGACGGCCGCGCGCATCTTGATCCAACGGATTTCTGAGCCGGAGATGACCGCGGTTCAGAAGCGCAAGCTGCCCTGTGAGTTGATCGTCCGGGGTTCGACGGCCGCGCCGCGAACCTCGTCGTAGAAAGTGTGTATTTATTGGCGTCGAATTGAGAACGTTCTCAGCGCGGGACGTCTGCGAGTTTAAGCCGGTGTTCGTAAGTCGAGAGATTCGGTCTCTCATTTTGCAGCGTTAGTCGAGCTATACGGCGTGGCGTTTTCTCATCACTCATCACTCGTCACTTTCAACTTCGCGCTTAAGCGAATAGGTGTGGGTTCTATGACCAATTCTGATTTACAAGATCGTGCAGCGGGGTGTTTAGTGGGGCTTGCCGTCGGCGATGCCTACGGCGACCTCGGCCGGCGTGACGCGTACCGCCAGCGCTACGGCATCATCACCAACCTCTATGACGACGCGCGCAGCACCGACGATACCGAGTTCGCGATGCTCACCGCACAAACGCTGATCGACTGCGGCGGCGACTTGACCACCGAGCACCTGATCGCCTCGTGGCACAAGTACATCATCAGCGAGGGCGGCGTTGCGGAGCGCGGCGGAAAACCGCTGTACGGCGCGGTCGCTAACCTCGAACGCGGTATCCTTCCCCCCTTTTCCGGCAAGGACAACGTTCAGAACAACGACGACGGCGCGGCCATGCGAATCGCGCCGATCGGGATCATTTGCGCGGGTGAGCCGGCCCGTGCGGCTGCGCTCGCGCAGATCGAGTCGGAGATCAGCCACGCGGCGGATGGCATCTGGGCGGCGCAGGCCGTCGCCGCCAGCGTAGCCGTTGCGGTCGATGGCGGCTCGCCGGACGACATCATCGAGGCGGGCCTCGACGTCATCCCGCACGACAGCTGGCTGTCTCGCGCCATACAGCGCGCCTTCGCGATCTGTGACGCGGCAGGGACGATCGAGGGCGCGTGGGAAGGGCTGCACACCCAGCTCTGGACGCCGGTACATTCCATGGCCGCCGAAGCGATCCCGCAAGCCTACAGCATCTTCAAGCTCACCGGCGGCGATTTCCGGCGCGGGATGTTTTGGGCCGGCAACTTTGGGCGTGACGCCGACACCATCGGGGCGGTCGTCGGCGCGCTCTCCGGCGCGATCCACGGCTTGGCCGCTATCCCGCCCGAATGGGTCGAGAAAGTGCGCCGGCCGGCCGGCGTCTGTTTACGGTTCGCGGCCCGCATGGACATCATTGAGACCGCCCATCAGCTCACGCGTCTGCGTGACGCCAGACGCGCGCCCGACGGCACGTAACAGCGCGTTCGTGCCCGCGCCCCACCGCGACATCTCGCCAGTAAATTGTTTTGAGTTGAAAGACCATTAGCATGATTACACTACCGAGAATGGGCATCTGGCGTGATCTTTCCGAGAGCCGGCGCAGAGAAGCGCTCACCGGCTACCTGTTCATCTCGCCGTGGATGATCGGCTTCATCGTGTTCTTCCTCGGGCCGATCATCGCCTCGCTGTTCCTGAGCTTTACGCGCTGGAACATCGTCGGCGATCCGACGTGGGTCGGCCTCGACAACTATGTGACGATCTTCACCGAAGACCTGCGTTTCAAGAAGTCCGTCGAAGTCACCCTGACCTACTCGCTGCTGTACCTACCGCTTGAGGTCATGTGCGGGATCGGCTTGGCCGTGCTGATGAACCTCAAACTGCGCGGCATCGGCATCTTCCGCACGATCTTCTACATGCCGTCGGTGGTGCCGCAGGTCGCCGCCGCGCTGGTGTGGGTGTGGATGCTCAACCAGCGTTACGGCGTCATCAACACACTGCTCAGAAACGTCGGCGTCAACGGGCCGAACTGGCTCGGAAGCCGCATTACGTCTTGCCCAGCCTCATCCTGATCGCGCTGTGGGGCGTCGGCGGCAGCGCGATCATCTATCTCGCCGGCTTGCAGAATATCCCGCAGGTGATGTACGAAGCGGCGACCGTCGACGGGGCCAACGCCTTTCAGAAGTTCTTCCGCATCACGCTGCCCCTGCTGTCGCCGACGATCTTCTTCCAACTTGTGCTGGGGCTGATCGGTGTGTTCCAGACGTTCACGCCGGCCTTCATCGCCGCGGGCGAAACCGGCGGCCCGCTGCAATCCGGCTTGTTCTACATGCTCTACATCTATAACCGCGGCTTTATCTCGCTGCGGATGGGCTATGCGTCAGCGCTGGCATGGATCATGACGCTGTTCATCCTCGTTGTGACGGTGATCGTGCTGAGAAGCTCGCGCTACTGGGTGTACTACGAAACCGACCGCAGCCAGAACCGGTAAGGGGGGACGAACCGATGCTCGCTAACCGAATTGCCCGTCCCGAGTCCGGCGCGCTGGGATCCGCGCCGCTGGGCAAAAACCGCGTCTGGCACAACGTCTTTGGCTACGGCGCGCTGTTGATCGTCGCCGCGGCCCTGATGCTGCCGCTGTACTGGATGGTCTCGACCGCCGTGAAAAGCCCTGCGCAGATGTTCGAAATCCCACCGGCGTGGATTCCCAATCCGGTCGATTTCAGCAGCTTCCCGAAGGTCTTTCAAGAGGTGCCGTTCGGCCGCTTTCTGGTGAACACGATCATCATCGTCGCGCTCAACATCGTCGGCCACCTCGTCTCGGTCACGCTGATCGCCTACGGCTTCGCGCGGCTGCGTTTTCCGGGGCGCAGCGTCCTGTTCCTGATTATGCTCTCGACGCTGATGATCCCGTATCACGTCACGCTCGTGCCGCGTTTCATCCTGTTCTCCAAGCTGGGCTGGATCAACACCTACCTGCCGCTGACCGTGCCCGCGTTCACCGGAAGCGCGTTCCTCATCTTTCTGGTGCGCCAATACATGATGAGCATCCCGTTCGACCTCGACGAAGCAGCCTACATCGACGGCGCGAGCCGATTCGGGGTGTTCTGGCGGATCATCCTGCCCCTGTCGCGCCCGGCGCTGATGCTGGTGATCGTCTTTACCTTCGTCGGCACGTGGAACGACTTCCTTCAGCCGCTGATCTACCTCAACGATCCGAATATGTTCACCGTGTCGTTGGGCCTCAGTTTCTTTCAAGGAGCGCGCGAGACCAATTGGAACCTGCTCATGGCCGGTTCGCTGCTGGCGACCATCCCGCCGCTCATCCTGTTTTTCATCGCGCAGCGTCAGTTGATAGGAGGGATCTCTATCGAAGGACTCAAAGGCTAGAACGTCAATGAGCGCAACCCCGTTTCGTAAACGCAAGGAGAATGGTCATGTCCAAGAGACTACTTGTCGTCACTCTCGTACTCGCGCTGCTGATTCCGCTGCTCGCCGTCTCCGCACAGGATCAACCGGTCGTGACGGTGACGTGGTGGGCCACCGAGCGCGGCCGCGATACCGCCGCCACCCGTGACATGCACTTCACGCTGGCGCGCACGTTCGAGGAAAGCCACCCGAACATCCGCGTCGCGCTGTCGATGTATCCCAGCCGCGCCTTCGCCACCCGTGTGCTGACCGCCATCGCCGCCGGTGAAGGCCCTGACGTGTTCTATCACTACTTCTCGCCGGATATCGCGCTGCAAGGCTTCCTCGAAGACTTGACGCCGTATATCGAAGCGTCCGGCGCGGCAGCCAATTGGTTCCCCAGCGGCGTCAACCGCGGCGTGTATGACGGCCACACCTATGCCGTCCCGCGTGACGCGGTGTCGGGCTTTATCGCCTACAACAAGGATCTGTTCGACGCGGCCGGTCTTCCCTATCCTGAGGACGGCTGGACGATCGCCGACTACCGCGCGCTCGCAAATCAGCTCACCGACCGCGACAACGACACCTACGGCGTCGGCGCGATCGTCGGCGGCGAGGGCTGCATGCTGTGGTCACCGTTCTCGTTCAACCTCGGCGGCGAGCTGACCAGCCCCGACGGCCGCGACGTCGTCGGCTATATGGACTCGCCTGAGACCGTCGCCGCGATGACGTGGTGCTTGGAATTGGTCACCGAGGATCAGGTCACGGCCCCGGTTGAGCTGCAAGATCAGTTCGGCGAGCTGGTGTTCCTGTCCGGCAAGGTCGCCATGCAGTCGATCTCCGACTGGGAACTGGCCGCGATCAGCGAACAGGCCACCTTCAACTGGGGCGTCGTTGCGCCCCCGCGCTTCAATGAAGAGTCCGAGGTCATCCCGTGGACGGATTCTTACATGTACTACCTGTGGAACGGCAGCGATCACAAGGAAGCCGCGTGGGAGCTGATCAACTGGCTGACCGGCCCTGAAGCGCAGCGCATCGCGGCCGAGGCGGGCGTGTGGTCGCCCAACGGCCCCGCCATCTGGGAAGAACTGGGCTGGGACGAAGACCCGATCCGCGGCGTGTCTTACAACCAGCTCGTGAACTCCGAGCGCGTGCCGAACTACCTGCGCAGCCAGTACTTCTGGGACTGCGTGGCCGGCCCGCTGAGCGACGTGCGCGTCCGCTGGATCGAAGGCGGCGAGCGTGATGTCGCCACGATGATGGCCGAGGGCGCCGCTCAAGCACAGGCGTGCTTGGACGACAACTACGGCGAATAACCCGCGCTTCACGCTCTGCGGCGTTGTGGGTGGCCCGGCGGCTGCCCACAACGCCGTCACACATCCCCGAATGGATTCGCGGCGTTCCCGCCCGCCTGAGACAATTGAAAGCGGCTCCCTGTCTGAAAGGATGACTATGTTCCCGCAAGATTACGACGAACGCGTATACGCCGGCTGGCTGGGAAAGTGCATCGGCGTTCGGTTCGGCGCGCCGCTTGAAGGCTGGTGGTACGAGAAAATTCGCGACAACGTGGGTGAGGTGCTGACCTACCTGCGCGAGGACGGCGGCGCGATCTTCAAGCCTGACGACGATACCTCGCTGCCGATGATCCTGATTCGTGCGTTCGAGCTGTTCGGCGCGTCGGCCGACATCACGCCCCAGCAGTTCGGCGAGACGTGGCTCAACTTCCTCGGCGACGAACACGGCACGCTGTGGTGGGGCGGCTATGGCTTCTCGACCGAACACACCGCCTACCGCAACTTGGCGGCGGGCATCCCCGCGCCGGTGTCGGGCAGTATCGCGATGAACGGCGCGGCCGTCGCCGAGCAGATCGGTGGGCAGATCTTTAGCGACATCTTCGGCCTGATCGCGCCGGACAACCCATCGCTCGCCGCCGATCTGGCGCAGAAAGCGTCGTCCGTTTCACATGACGGCAACGGCATCTACGGCGGACGGTTCATTGCCGCGATGGTCAGCGCGGCTTTCCGCGAACGCGATCCGCTCGCGCTGTTGCGCGCGGGTCTGCGCCAAATTCCGGCGGACAGCGAGTACGCTCGCGTCATCAACGCCATGATCGACTATCACGCCAGTCATCCCGGCGACTGGCACGCCGGTTACGCTTATCTGCGCGCGAACTTCGGCTACGACCGCTACCCCGGACACGTACACATCATCCCCAACGCCGGCGTGATCGCGCTGGCGATGCTGTACGGCGGCGGGGACTTCAGCCGCACGATTCAGATCGCCAACATGGCTGGTTGGGACACGGACTGCAACGTCGGCAACGTCGGCGCGGTGATGGGCGTCGCGCTGGGGTTAGACGGTATCGCCCCCGCTTGGCGCGAGCCGATCAACGATCTGCTCATCACGTCGGGACTCACGGGCGCCCGCAATATCTGGACGATTCCGCAGTGCGCCGATCTGTTCGTCAAGATCGGGCGCGCGCTGCAAGGGCAGGACACGCCACCCCGTCCCCGTTATCACTTCCAGTATCCCGGATCAACCAACAACTTCATTCTGGCGCACGGCGAATTTGGCCGGCCGATCCATCAGACTCAGCGCGTCTTTCAAGGCGAGCCGTGCTTGCAGACCAGCATCCGCAAACTCCACACCAGAGGCGAAATCCGGATCGGGACGCGGACGTATTACCTGCCGAGCGAATTGAGCAGCAACTACTACGGCGCGACGTTCTCGCCCCTGATCTACGGCGGCCAGACCGCGCGCGCCGTCGTCTGCATCCCGGCCGACACACCGCCCACGATCCGCGCGGCGCTGTACGTCCGCACACAGGATTCGCGCATCCTTCAGGCCGACGCGGTCGATCTCGTCCCCGGCCAGTGGCAGACGCTGAGCTTCACGATTCCGCCGCTGGTCAACACCCGCATCGACGAAGTCGGCGTCACACTGCGCAAACTGGGCGATCTCTGGGAAACCGGCGCGTTCTATCTCAAGTCGCTCGACTGGGACGGCGCGCCGGACTGGCGCACGACATTCGCCAACGACCGCGCCATGTCAGGCGGCATCAGCCAGTGGACACGCGTGCGCGGCTATTGGCGGATCGAGGACGGCGCGTATCACGGCAGCGGTGTCGGGTTGTGCGAGTCGTACACCGGCGATCCGAACTGGACAGACTACACCCTCCGCGTGCAGCTCACGCCGGTGCTGGGCGATCAGCATGGCGCGCTGGTGCGTGTCGGCGGCGCGCGCCGCAGTTACGCCGTGTGCTTGGACTCCGGTCAGACCATTGGGCTGTACCGGAACACATCCAAACCCGAACGTATAACATCGGCCCCGTTCGCGTGGACACACGGGCATTCCTATACACTCACGATCACAGCGAAGGGAAGCACGCTCCACGCCGAGATCACGGATGGCGAGCAGACGCAGCGCCTCGAATGGACGGACGACGACCCGCTGCTGCGCGGCCAAGTCGGGCTGTGCGCGTGGAATAACAGTCACACGCGCTTCACGGCGGTCAGTGTTCAGCCCGTCTCCCAATAGCAGCGAGGACAGCGATGGCGAAGCTTCATGAGCATCAAAGCAAGGCGCTGCTGCACGCGGCAGGGATTCCAACTCCGCCCTCGCGCCTCGTGACATCCGCCGCTGAAGCGCGCGCCGCCGCGCAGGAGTTCGGTGAGGTCGTGCTCAAGGCGCAGGTGTGGACGACCAGCCGCGCCGCGCAGGGGCTGATCCAGTTCGCCGGCACACCCGACGAGGCCGAACGCTGCGCCGCAGATTTGCTTGGCCGCACGGTCGGCAGCTTCACGGTCGAGCAGGTGCTGGTCGAGGCGCGCGCCGACATCGTTCGCGAGTGCTATCTCGGCGTGATCCTTGACGACCGCCTGCGCGCTCCGGTGATGATCTTCAGCAGCGTGGGCGGCAGCGGAATCGAGGAGATCGCGAAAGCACAGCCGGATCGCATCGCGCGCCACACCATCGACATCACGACCGGCCTACGCGATTACCACGCCCGTGATCTCGCGCTTGCCGCCGGAATCGAACCCGCGCAGATCAACCGCCTAGCTGACGTGATGCTGCGCCTCTGGAACGTCGTCCGCACTACCGAGGCCCGCAGCGCCGAGATCAACCCGCTGGTATTGACCTCCACTGGCCGCTGGATGGCGCTCGACGCGCGCATCACGGTCGATGATTACGCCGTGTTCCGGCACCCCGACCTCGGCATCGAGATGGCCCGCGAGTTCGACCGGCCGCCTACCCCGCTGGAAAAGGTCGCGTGGAACGTCGAGAAAGACGACTACCGCGGCACGTTCTACTTCATCCAGATGGAGACCGGCTTCGCAAAGGGCGAGCGCGTCATCGGGTTCATGGGCAGCGGCGGCGGCGGCAGCATGATGAACATGGACGCGCTCGTGAACGCCGGCCTCCGCATCGCGGATTTCGTCGATACCAGCGGTAACCCGCCGGCCAGCAAGGTTTACCGCGCAGCGCGCATCGTCCTGAGCCAGCGCGGGATCGACGGTTTCTATGCCGGCGGAAGCGGCGTCGCCAGCCAAGAGCAGTACTTGTCGGCGCGCGGGCTGGTGAAGGCGTTCATGGACGCGCAGTTGAACGTGCCAGCTGTGATTCGTATCGGCGGTAACGGCGAAGACAGGCCATCGCTACCCTGCATGACGCCAACGGTTTCTTCCCCGCGCCGGTCGAAGCGTATGGCCGCGACGCCGCGCCGGAGTTCTGCACCGGCCGCCTGATCGACCTGATCGACGGCTATACGCCGACCGACGCGCCGCCAGCCCGCAGTGAACCCAAACCCGCTGATCCGTACACATTCGATACCGTCACCGGCGGGACGATCACGCTCGATCACGCCGTCTGCCTGACATGCGAGACCAAGGCGTGCATCAGCGCGTGCGAACCGCAAATTCTCTCGATAGAGAATGGCGTGCCCGTACTCAACATCACGCATGAGGATGCGCGCAAAGGCGGTTGTACGGAGTGCCTCGGCTGTGAGGTGAACTGCCACCTGTACGGCAAGGGCGGCGGACGTATCCACCTCCCGATCATCGGACTGGATTGAGGCTATGGCGATCATCGCAGCATCCCACAAGCGCGTCATCGTGCAGGGCATCACCGGACGCGAAGGCTTGTCGCGCGCCCGCCTGATGCTGGACTACGGCACACAGGTCGTCGGCGGCGTGACGCCCGGCAAAGGCGGTCAGGAAGCGGCCGGCGTGCCGGTGTTCGACTCGGTGAAGCAAGCTTGCGCCGAGCTTGGCAACGTGGATATCAGCGTGCTGTTCATCCCCGCGCCGTTGGTGCGCAGCGCCGCGCTGGAAGCCATCGACGCCGGGATCAAGACGCTGGTGATCGTGCCGGATCGCGTGCCGGTCTACGATGTGCTGGAGATCGACGCGGCGGCCCGGCAGCATGGCGCGCGCTTCGTCGGCCCCAACACGCTCGGCGTCCTCAGCCCTGAGCAGGCCGTCTTGGGCATGATGGGCGGGCGGGCGGCGGCGATCCGTGAGTGGGCGTTCGCCGGGCCAGTCGGCATCACCAGCCGCAGCGGCGGAATCACCACCAGCATGGCGTACTACCTCGCCCGCGCCGGGATCGGCGTATCGACCGCTGTCCACGTCGGCGGAGACAGCATCGTTGGAATGCCACATGCCCGCGTGCTGGAGCTGTTCGAGCGTGATCCACAAACCCGCCTCGTCGTCATGTTCGGCGAGATCGGCACCTCGCAGGAAGAAGAAGCCGCCGACCTCATCGAGCGCGGGTTGTTCACCAAGCCGCTGATCGCCTACATCGGCGGCAAGGGCGCAAAGGAAGGCACGCGTTTCAGCCACGCCGGCGCGATCATCGAGGGTGGGCGCGGTGGTCATGCCGGCAAGGTCGCGCGTTTGCGTGAGGTCGGCGCGCATATCGCCGAACACTTCAACGACATCCCGCAGATCGCCGCGGACGTGCTCGCCAATCTTCCCGCCGTCAAACCCGCCGAGTCCACCGCGAAAGATCCGGCGCAAACGTGGCATACCGCCATCACCGACATTCAGCCCAACGCGATTCGCCTGCGCGGCAGGCGGCTCGACGCGCTCATGGGCGAAGTTACGTTCAGCCAAGCGATCTTCCTCGCGCTGACCGGCCACCTGCCTGCGGCGCACGTCGCCCCGCTGCTGGACGCCATGTTCGTCTCGTCCATCGACCACGGCACGACGCCCCCATCGACCCTCAGCGCGCGCACGGCCGCCAGCACTGGCGCGCCGCTGAACGCCGCCCTCGCCGCTGGCCTGCTCAGCATCAACGCCTTCCACGGCGGCGCGGTCGAGGACGCTATGCGCATGATCGCCGCGGTGCAAGCGCGCATGTCGCAGGGGATGTCGCTTGACGACGCGGCGCAGGCGTTGGTCGAGGAGTATCGCGCAGCCAAGCGTGTGCTGTCGGGCCTCGGCCACCGCATTCACACCGCCGACCCGCGCACGCGCCAGCTTCTCGCGCTGGCGGCCGAATGCGGCGTCGCGGCCGCGGGCGTCGATACCATCCGCGCGTTGACCGCGGCGTTCACGCGCGTGACCGGTAAGCCGCTGCCGATCAACGTCGATGGCGCGCTGGCCGCGATCCTCTACGATCTGCGCATCCCGCCGGAACTCGGCAACGCGTTCTTTATGATCGCGCGCACACCGGGCCTCGTCGCGCACATCATGGAAGAGAAGACGCGCGAAAAGCCGATGCGCGTGATCTACCCCAATCACGCCGTGTATGACGGCCCGGAACCGGAATGATGACGTCGGAGTACTTGCTGATGACCAAGTTTATGCTTGCTGCCGCCTTCGTTCTGCTCGCGCTCGGCACGCTGATGACCGTTGTCGTCTCGGCGCAGGATGCCAGCCCCAGCCAAGTCGTCACCGTCGACTTTGAATCGCAGACGCTCGGACGGATCGCTCAATATACGGTTTATCTGCCCGCCGGCTATGACGGTTCCGATCAGCGCTATCCCGTCGTCTATCTGCTGCACGGGCGCGGCGACACGATGACCGCATGGTTGACCGTACGCTCGGCCCTCGACACGCTGATTGCTGACGGGGACATCCCGCCGGTGATCGCCGTCATGCCCGACATGCCCTCCAGCGACCGCGGCAGCTATTACGTCGACTCGGCGTATACCGGCATGCTGTATCGCGCCGAGCCGGTCGAGACGGCGTTCTTCAACGATCTCATCCCGCACGTCGACGCCACCTACCGCACCATTCCTGATCGCACGTCGCGAGTCGTCGGCGGGTATTCGATGGGCGGCTACGGCGCGATACGCTATGCGCTCGCGCATCCGCAGCACTTCATGGGCGCGATCATCCTCAGCCCTGCGGTGTACACGCCGCTGCCTCCGGCCGATTCGAGCACCCGCGAGTTCGGCGCGTTCGGCAGTGGATCGGCGCTGTTCGACGAGTCGATCTACACCGCGCTCAATTATCCCGCCCTGCTCGACCTGTTCACCGGCGAACATCGTCTCAACCTGTTCGTCGCGGTCGGCGATGACGAGTGGAAACATCCGAACCCCGAGGACATCGAGCACGACCTCGACTTCGAGGCGCACCGCTTCTACAACCGCGTTTCGCGGGTGGCGGGGATCGCATCCGAATTCCGTGTTTACAACGGCGGCCACGATTGGGACGTGTGGGAACCCGGATTCGCCGAAGGCATGCGCTATCTCGCCAATTTCCTGAATACGACACCGCTGGACTCCGCCGCTGGTTCATCGTCTCCGCAGGGTTGGCTGACCGGCACATCAGGCGACGACGCAGCCGGCGGAATCGCAGCAGATGAACACGGAAACGTGTTTCAGGTGCTTGGGGTGCAGGGCAGCATGGACGGCCAGTCATACGCTGGCGGCATGGACATCGCCGTCGTCAAGTACAGCCCCGACCGTGCCGTTCAGTGGACGCGGCAGTTCGGCACGCCGGGCGTTGACCGGCCGTACGGACTCGTCGTGACCGCGCAGCAGGACGTGATCGTTGCGGGCTACACGCAGGGCGATCTGGCCGGCTCCGGTTCGGCCGGCGGCGACGACATCGTCGTCCTCAAGCTGAGTCCCGACGGCGATCTGCTGTGGATCACACAATTCGGGACGCCGGAAGCCGACCGTGCTTATGCGATCGCGTCTATGCCGAACGGCGGAGCTGTCATCACAGGCTACAGCAAAGGCGCGTTGGCCGCTGAGAACGCCGGTGACAAAGACGTGATCGTCGCGCGGGTGCAGCCGGACGGCGCTGTCGCGTGGACTCATCAGTTCGGCGGCGAGGGCGAGGACAAAGCGCAGGCGGTCACGGTCGGCGTGGACGGCACAATCTTCGTGGCCGGCATGAGCAGCAGCGCGCTGACGCCCGATTATGCGGGCGGTATCGACGGTTTCGTGGCCGCAATCACGGCGGCGGGCGAACCTTCAGCGCTGGCGCAGTTCGGAACCGCCGAATGGGACGAGGTGACTGGCGCGGCCGTCACTGCCGATAGCGTCGTCGTCACGGGCTTCACCGCGGGGGATTTCGCAGCACCGCTCGCAGGTGACAAGGACATCATCGTCGCCGCGTTCAACCTGTCGCTTCAGCGCACGGCCGCCGACCAGTTGGGCACCAATCTCAACGACAAGGGCGCAGCGATCATCGTGCTGCCGGATGGATCGTTCGCCGTCGCCGGCTACAGCGACGGCAGCATCGCCGGATCAGTCGGTGACTTCGATATTGTGCTGATCCGCTACGACGCCAGCGTGACCCGCCAATCCGCCGTACAATTCGGAACCCCCGCGCGCGACGGCGCTGACGAGTGGGCCGAGAAGAATCTGTACTTGACGGTTCACGGCGAGTCGGTGATCGTGTCGGGACTGACGCAGGGCAGCATGGACGGATCACCCAATCAGGGCGGCAGCGACGTGTTCGTGTTCGTCATCGAATAATCGCGCATGGGCCTGCCGCGCTCGCACACGACGCGCCGCGCTGTTACACTCCGCCCGATGCGACTCTCAACGACGACTGCGAACCTTCGCTTATGAGCCGATCAAGACAGGCCGAATCAACCCACACGGTGACTATCGGCGGTCTAACCGTGCAGCTGACCCGCAAGCCCATTAAGTCGCTGCGCGTCACCGTCCATCCGCCGGAGGGTGAGGTGCGGGTATCCGCGCCGCACGCTGTTCCGCTGTCGGTCATTCATGCGTTTGTCGAATCCCGCGCCGACTGGATCAAGCGGCATCAAGCACTCGTCCGTGACGAAAGCCCCGCATCCCTCGACTATGTGACCGGTGAACAGATCCCGTTCGCCGGGCGCATGTACCCGTTGGATGTCGTGCATCGCCCCGGACGCCCCTCAGTGACGCTGCATGACGACGCGCGAGTCGTCCTGTCTGTCCCGGCCAGCGCCGACCGGTCACAGCGCGAGCGTGCCGTCGATGCGTGGTATCGCGCGCATCTCGACATCGTCGTGCCGCCGCTGATCGCCGCGTGGGAGGCCCGTCTCGGCGTGTCGATCACGGAGTGGCGCGTGCGCAAGATGAAGACACGCTGGGGGACGTGCAGCATCAAGGCCCGTCGGATTTGGCTCAACATCGCGCTGGCGGCCAAGCCGCCGGAGTGCTTGGAATACCTCATTGTGCATGAGCTGATACATCTGCTGGAGCCAAGCCATAACGCGCGTTTCAAAGCGTTGATGGATCAGCACCTCCCGAACTGGCGGGCGCTCCGCGTGAAGCTTAATCGCGGCAACCATCGGCAGGACGACTAAGCCGGTGTTCGTAAGTCGAGAGATTTGGTCTCCCATCTTGCAGCATTAGTCGAGCGATACGGCGCGGCGTTTTCTCATCACTCAGAGGGTGTTTGAAAAGTCGAAAGAATGGGATAAAGTGGGGGCATGACAACACGAAAAGCTTATCCCAGTGACCTGAATGATGCAGCGTGGAGCAAGATCGAAGCGATCTTGCCAACGACCAAGATGGGCCGCCCGCCCAAGCATAGCCGCCGTGAACTGCTGGATGCGATCTGGTATGTGCTGCGAACCGGCATCACGTGGCGAGCGTTACCGCACGACTTCCCACCCTGGCAGACGGTGTACTCCTATTGGCGCAGTCTCAAGCTGGCGGGCGTGTGGGTGTACCTGAACGATATCTTGCGC
>JZRA01000053.1 GCA_001567485.1 Chloroflexi bacterium OLB13 | reverse complement strand
TTCAGCAGCAGCGCGAGCAGCGAGGCCTTCACCGGGCGGCTGGCGGTGGCCGGCACGGGCGACATTGCGGCCAATGCGGCGGCGGACTCACCGGTGGAGACCGGGGCCGCTAGCGCTTGCCGCAACGGGGGGCGATCAGCGTCACCGCGTCAACTGAGGCGTTCAGCGGCGCATTGGCGGCCTCGGCAGTAAGCGGGATTGCGACCAGCGCAAGTGCTGAGGCGTTCACGGGGCAGGTGATCGCCTCGGCCACGGGCGCGATTGCGACCAGCGCCACAACCGAGGCGTTTGCGGGCGCGCTCAGTCTGTCGGCCGTGGGCGTTATTTCCGCGACCGGTACGACGGCCACCCCACCCACCAGCGCGACGGCGGGCGCGTTTGTACGGCCTACGGCGGCTGCCAGCGCATTTGCGGGCATCGGCGCGGCGGGTGGCACGGTCACACGACCACGGGGCGCTAGCGGGGCAAGAACGGCCAATACAGCGGCCGCCGGTGCCATCGACAAGAACGCATCAGCGACAGGAGACACGGAGCCATGACCGACTACTTGATTAACCAGCGCATCACCATTCCGGTGACGTTTACCGACGCCAACGGCGATGCGTTCGACCCGTCAACCCTCGCCTTCCGTATCAAAGCGCCAGACGGCACGGTGACGACGATCACCGCGCCGAACGCGGCGATTACCAGCACGGTCACGGGCACATGGAAGTTGACATATCTACTGTCACAGGCGGGCCGTTACACATGGGCGGCGATCAGTTCGGCGACCAACGAGGAAACGGCGCAGCAAGGTACGTTTACAGTCGGGCCGGTGATCAGTTGACACACGTCAACCACTCCCCCGACCCCTCACCCGCCGATAGCACCGCCTATCGGCTCATACTGCGCTCACCGGAGGTTGACGGGGTTGACGTGTCAACCGCTTGTCAATCGCATAACTTGACATGATGGGGGTGTCAATGGCTCTTGCAGGCAACGGAGGGCCATTGACGGCCCCGAACTTCTTCGAGTTGACACCGGCGGAACGCGGCCGGTTGACAGGCGGCGCGTTACAGGAAGCGTTGACAGCGAGTGGACGCGGTGAACGGGCGTTCTGGCGCGAGTATCTGGTTGACAGCGGGTTGACATACAACGCTTTACACGGCCGGCTGTGGCGAGCGCGCAAGGGCATCACGACTGAAGCGCCAAAGTGGGACATCGGCAAGCCGCTGGAACTTGACATAGCCGACTGCATCGTGTTTGGCGACGTGCATCTGCCGATGGCGAGCAACGAGTGGATCGCCAACATGCTAATGGTCGCGGAAAAGAAACTCAAAAAGGGGAGGCGGGTGGGCTTCCTGGTGGGCGACATGATGAACGGGTTCACGCTGATGTTGGACGGCTATCCGACGGTGTTCGGGCCGGAGCCGTTCACAAACTGGGACAAGTGGAAATGATACGCCTAACGCACGTAACGCAATTAGGTCAGGGCCGCGTCAACCT
>JZRA01000052.1 GCA_001567485.1 Chloroflexi bacterium OLB13 | reverse complement strand
TGTTGATTGCTCCTTAGTGCTTGTGCGAACTGTGGTCAGCACTGGATTGTCTTGGATCGCAAGCTAAGCACGCTCCGTTTGTCAGCGACCTACTGAAGACATACTTAACGCACGATGGAACGTGACTGACCTTAAGCCATCCTAGACCCGAAACAGATGCGCCAGTCACACAAACGTGCGCAAATTCGTGCGCACGTATTTTCCAGTAGTTTTCCGTTCAGGGTGATCGGTATCACGACCAACGCATCTGCAACGTTGTCGTCTCGCATTCTGACGCGGTGTTCTCACATACGGAGGCCGGCATCGCCACCCTCTGAACGCACCTGGGGACCTGCGCCTTCGCCTGATACGTGCCAGCCATGCAATTCTGCCAACCGGTAGCTGCAATCCTCGCCAAGTTCGGATCGCGCGCTCTGCGACAATCAAGACGGATTACTATCCGGAGTCGACGAGCCAATGGCCACCAAAACGGTGCGGCGCAGCATCAACATCACACCAGAGATGCGCGACATGCTGGCGCAGATCGCCGCCAAACAGGGGCGCGACATCACCGAAGCCGACCTGATCCGCGACGCGATTCGGCTGTATCTGGACCAGCAAGCGGACCTTGTCGGCAGCCGCCGGCATTTCCAGAAGTCGTTGCAGGCACAGCTCGAGCGATTGGAAGCCGCGCTCACGTTTCACCTCCACGTCATCATTCACCAGCTCGCGACGCTCCACGCCGGTGAACCGGGCCACGCGATCGACGAGGCGATCATCGCCGCACGCCGGGATCGCCAGCGGCTGCTCGCGCGCATCGACGCCGTGCGTGACCTGAAGGACGAGCCATGAGCAAGGCGATCATCATCGCCGACTTCGCCTACAAAGGGCCGAAACGGATCGGCCGCGGCACCGGGCCAAAGGGCCTGAAGGCAACGCTCAAGTACCTCCAGTATCGCGACACACGGAACAACCACCTGGCGCAACGTACCGGCTACGAACGCTGGCAGGATCGCGGCCTGGGGATCAATTTCGGTGAGATCTTCAAGCAGTGCGACGCGCTGCAAAGCCAGCACGTCTTGGCATGGACGTGGGTGATCTCGCCTGCGCCGGACCTGATGGAGCTGGTGCCGGAAAGCCAACGCCGCGACCTGATGTACGACCTGACCGACCGCGTGGTGGAGGACTACTACACTGAGCGCGGCCTCGACGTGCCGGAATACAGCTATGTCATGCACTGCGCGAAGACCAAGGCGAAGGACGGCCAGCCGTCGCGCGACCACCTGCATACGCACGTGATCCTGCCCGGTACTGCTCCGT
>JZRA01000051.1 GCA_001567485.1 Chloroflexi bacterium OLB13 | reverse complement strand
GTTGGCAAGATCGCTTCGATCTTGGCCCACGCTGCATCAATTCAGGTCACTTGGATAGGCCTCTTTGTGTCCTCCTTTCCCCTCTGTGTTTCATTCGTTTCCCCTTTACTCACGACTCATCTCATCACTCATCACTTGGAGAGGCGCTCACCACTTGGCTTCTCCCTGTACACGTTCCGCGGCGACCGCTACACTGTGGCCTTGTGAACACACCAAACGCATCTCCGCGACATCCATTCCGGCCCCTCCGTCTGCTGACGTTGGGGTTCCTGTTGGGACTCATAGGGCTAAGCGCCGCCGCCCAGCCGGTCATCCCGATTCTGACGCCGACGCCGCCCAGTGTGGCCGGCGCGCCGCCGCCGATCACGCCGCAGGCCGCCGCCCTGACGTCCCCGACGGGCTGGTCGTGCGACGACTTCCCGTGTGAGGACGACCTCGATGGATGGCTCAAGCGCCTGCAAGTCCCGCCGGGCTTCGAGATCACGCGCTACGGCCAATTCCCCGGCCAGCCGCAGCAGATCACGTTCGGGCCGGATGGGCGACTCTACGCGACCGTGCTCGAAAATGGCACGCGCCGCGGGTCAGTCTATGCGATGAACGCCGCTGGCACGGTCGAACGGATCACCGCGGCCTTCGAGTCGCCGGTCGGGCTGGCGTTTCTGCCCGGAACCGACATCCTGTTCGTCTCGTCGCGCACGGAAGAAGGGGCGGGGGCGTTATGGCGGCGCACCCCGGAAGGGTCGCTGATTCTGCTGATCGACGATCTGCCGTGCTGCCGTGACGGAGTCACCGGGCAGCCTGAGGGTGTGATCGCCGGCCCGGACGGGTTTATCTACCTCGGCGTCAGCAGCCTGAGCGACCATGCCGAGCCGACCAATCCGCAGTTCGAGCGCCATGTCACGCCGCAGCCTAACGAAGCGTCGATCTTGCGCGTGCAGCCGCAGAATGGCGCGATCGATATCTACGCCGAAGGTTTCCGCGAGCCGTACGATCTGGCGTTCGCGCCGGATGGCCGGCTGTACGCCACCGACAACGGCACCTACGGCGGCATCGGCGACCGTGTGCTGACGGTGACTCAGGGCGGGCATTACGGGTTCCCGTTCTGGCGTCCGCGTGGCTGCGAGGACTGTCCGCCGACCGACTACTCGCTCGACATCCTGCCTGATCTGCTGCCGCTGCCACCGCTCACCTTGCCGCGCGGTGTGACCGTGTACACCGGCGCCCAGTTTCCGGCCAACTACTTCGGGTCGGTGTTCGTCACGCTGTGGAACGGAACGCCGGAAGGCCAGCGCGTGATCCGCATCGAGCCGGATCGCGTCCCGACCGATCCTGAGCTGCTGGCCGCGTTCACGCCTGAGCCGTTCGTGACCGGCCTGATCCGCCCGACCGATGTCACGGTTGCGCCGGATGGATCGCTGCTGGTCGCCGATTTCATCTACGGTCAGGTGTGGCAGGTACGCTGGACGGGCCGCATTCCGCCGACCCCGACGCCGCCGCCGACGAACACTCTGCCGCCTGTGATGTTCGCCACCCATACGCCGTCGAATTGATCCCATCGCGTCATCACGGACACCAATTTATGGGTCATTAGGGGTCACGGCGCTATACAACCGGCGTCGATCCGCCATACAATTCCGGTGTCCGCTCAACAGTCTGATCCCATGCCGATCCCATCGCTGCGCCGGCATATCCTGCGCGTTCTGCCCTATGCCGACATCCCCAACATCCGCGTCAACTATCTGATGACCGCGGCCGAGAGCGCCGTATTCATCGGCGGCAACTGGATCTTCTTCTGGCAGTTGTTTATGACCTTCGGCCAGTTGGGCCTGACCGATGCGTTGGGGTTCGCGTTTGGGTTGTTCATGGAAGTTCCGACCGGCGCGCTGGCAGACATCATCGGCAAGCGCTGGACACTGCGCGCGGCCATGCTCATCAATGGGCTGGGTTATCTCGTGATGGGATCGGCCACCTCCGCCAGCGGGCTGATCGCCGGATTCCTGATGTTTCAGGTCGGCATCGCGCTGTACAGCGGCGCGGCGGAGGCTATGACCTACGATACGCTCAAGGAATACAAGCTCGAATACGACTATGATCGTGTGGCCGCAGCCGACAGTTCCGTCAGCCTTGTAACGATCATGCTGTGCATCCTGATCGGCGCGTGGATGTATCAGGTGGACGTGCGCATGCCGCATTTGATTCGGGGCGTCGTGTATCTGCTCGGATTTGTGGCGGCGCTTCGTTTGACCGAGCCGAAGGTTGGAGAACCGGCGCGCTTCATGCTGCGCGGGTATTTCGCGCAGTTGGCGACCGGCGCGCGTGAACTGATCAAGCCGCACCTGCGCATGTTCGTCCCGCTGATGTTCGGCCTGACCGGCGTGTTCTTCATCTACAGTTGGGGCATCGTGCAGCCCGCCGTCGCCATCAGCTTCGGTTTCGGGCCGGACGCGCAGGCGATCATCGCGAGCAGCGCCTACGTCGTGATCGCCGTCATCATCCGCTTCCTGCCGGCCCTGCGGCGGCGTTTGGGTGACATCACCGGCCTGACCCTCGTCAACTTCGGGATGTTCGCGGCCCTGCTGCTGATGACCGCGCCGCTGGGCGCGTGGGGGGTGCTGCCGCTGCTGCTGATGCACATGGCCGCTCGACCTCGCGCACATGGCTGAGCATCGTCATCAACCAGCGCACGCCGAGCGCCATCCGCGCGACAACGCTGTCGACCGTGGCGCTGCTGACGAAGATCCCGTATGTGCTGGTGGCGGTCGTCGCCGGGGTGATGATCGAGGGCGGCCAACTGAGCGTGTTCCTGATCGGTATGGCGGTGAGTTCGCTGGCGCTGCTCGGATTGTCGCACGTCATCCGGCTGCGCACAGCCCCCATCACACCTGAGCCAGCGCCGGTCGTTGAGCCAGCGGGGTAGCGCCGCGTTATCCCCGCCTTTTCCTCGCCACAAACGAAATCACACCGTTCAATGCTGGACTTCTTTCCTTGATCGCTGGTGGCTAGCGCGCAAGCAGCTTGACGATTCTTCCCCCAACCGCCCGTTCTCACCGAACAGTTATCGGCGCAAGCTGGCAAACTCCGATAAAATGAAGGAAACCGAGGGTAATAGGGGAAGGTTCTTTCGATGCCGTACTATGTTCAGCGCGGCGACGTGCCGCACAAGCGCCATACGCAGTTCCGCAAGCCGGACGGCGGGCTGTTCCGCGAGGAAGTCATGGGGCTGGAAGGCTTCCACGGCTTACAGTCCTTGCTGTATCACCACTTTCTGCCGCCGCGCGTGATGCACACCGAATACCTCGGCCCCGCCAAGACCGACTACACCGACTATGGCGCGGTGCGTCATCGCGCATTCGCCACGGCCTCCGTGCCGGCGGGTGGCGATCCGGTCTCGGCGCGGCGCACACTGCTTGGCAATAAGGACGTCACGCTGGGCGTCAGCCGTCCGACCGCCAGCATGAACTACTTCTATCGCAACGCGCAGGCGTATGAAGTGTGGTTCGTGCATGAAGGCGCCGGCACGCTGCACAGCCAGTTCGGCGCGCTGTCCTTCAGCCCCGGCGACTATCTGGTGATCCCATTCGGCACGACGTGGCGCATGGATTTGTCCGGCGAGGCGCGCTTCTTCGTGATCGAGTCGCCGTCGGAGATCGAGCCGCCGAAACGGTACGTCAACAAAGTCGGCCAACTGCTCGAACACGCGCCGTACTGCGAGCGCGACATCCGCGCGCCGGCGTTCGTCGACGCCAGCACCGAAACCGGCGAGTTTGAAATCCGCATCAAAGTCCGCGACGGGATCAGCCGGCACATCCTCGATCATCACCCGCACGACGTCGTCGGCTGGGACGGATGTCTGTACCCGTGGGCGTTCAATATCGCCGACTTCGAGCCGATCACCGGGCGCATTCATCAACCGCCGCCGGTGCATCAGACGTTTCAGGGCTGGAACTTCGTGGTGTGCAGCTTTGTGCCGCGCCTGTTCGACTATCATCCCGAGGGCATCCCCGCGCCGTACAATCACAGCAACGTCAACAGCGACGAGGTGATCTACTACTGCGACGGCAACTTCATGTCGCGCAAGGGGATCGACAAGTATGACATCACGATGCACCCGTCCGGCCTGCCACACGGCCCTCAGCCCGGCGCGACCGAGGCGAGCATCGGCGCGAAAGAGACGCACGAGCTGGCTGTGATGGTCGATACGTTCAATCCGCTGCACATCGCCGTGGATGCGCTCGAACTTGAAAAACCGGGTTATCAGACAAGCTGGATCGACCCGAACTGGCCGTAGGGCCGTTATCAGGGGTCAGTTGTCAGGGGGGCAGGCGTCCGTTCAAGGCGCGCCATTTTCGCTCAACAGCCCACGTACAAGGCTGTCCTTGAGGCTGGAAGCGGAGTGCTGGCGGCGCAGGCGCAGCACACCTGACTCCTGACAACAGCCCCTGCCAACTTCCCCCTGATCCCTGTACACTCTTTGCCATGGACATCATCACCAGCTTACAGAACGAGCGCGTCAAGCTCACACGCGGATTGCAAGAACGCCCCCGCACCCGGCGCAAGTACATGCGCATCGCCGTCGAAGGCGCGCGTCTCGTGCGTGACGCGTGGGAGCGCGGGAGCCGCCCCGATTTCGTGCTGTATACCCCCGGCGACTCCGACGAGACGCTAATCGCCAAAATGACGAAAGCGCGCGTCACGACACTGGCCGTCAGCGCCGAGGTGATGCAGCACGTCAGTGATACGCAGTCACCGCAGGGGATCATCGGTGTGTTTCCGCTGCCCATGCCGCCGCTGCCGAAGAACCCCCGCCGCGTGCTGATCTGCGACGCGCTCGGCGATCCGGGCAATCTGGGCGGGCTGCTGCGCTCGGCCGCGGCCGCCGGCGCCGATCTGGCGATTCTCGCGCCGGGGTGCGCCGATCCGTACAATCCGAAGGCGCTGCGAGCCGGCATGGGCGCGCACTTCCGCCTGCCGGTCGTTGAGGCGACATGGGCGGAGATCGCCGGCTACTGCGAAGCGCTCACCCTCTACGCCGCCGACGCCGAAGGCGACGCCGCCTATGATGCGGTGAACTGGCTCAAGCCGTGGGGGCTGATTGTCGGGAGCGAGGCGCACGGCCTGAGCGCCGACGCCGCCAACCTCGCCAGCAAGCAGATCGCGATTCCGATGGCCGCCGCGACCGAGTCGCTCAACGCCATGGTCGCCGCGTCAATTATCTTGTTCGAGGCGGCGCGGCAAGGCCGATCCAACGAGCACGCCGGCTGAACCGACCTCTGAGAGACCGTTTGAGAAGGTTGTCAGGACGTTCTCACCCCTTCAGACGCGATCAGCACCCTTACCTCATCCCCCCCGGCATTCAGCACTTCCCGCTTCGTGTTCAGTGCCCGTGCCGGTGATGCAAGTCCGGAAGGTGCGGATGCGTATGTTCCAGCCGTTCGTGCGTGTGGACGTGTGAGTGCGTCAGGCTGCGGTCGATCATGCTCGGATGATCGTGGGTGTGATGCCCGTCGTCGTGCCGGTGGCGGTGATCGTGCGTGAGGGGTTCGTGGACGTGTGTATGGCTGTGCTTTTCGACGACCAGCAGCGCCGCCGCGATGATCGACAGGCCCAGCGCGGCGGCTGAGAGGGCGAGTCCCATCGGAACCCACTGGAGACGAATGAAATCGGGGATCATCGCATGCACCTCTGATGTCACACGGTCTTATCAGACGGGACAGCGCGCCAGATTACCGGTTGAACGCCGGTGAACCCAATTTCTCCTGTCCACGCCGCGCTCAGGTGAACAGCGGCTCCATGGCCCATTCGGTGATGACAGCGTCCATCTCGGCATCGCTTGGCCGGCGCTCGAATCGGCTGGCGGCGTCCAACACCTTCGGCAGCAAGGTGACATCACCGACGGTGTTGAGGAAGACGTCGGGCTGGCCCAAGACCCAATGCACCGCCTTGTCGATGGCGTCTTGCTGCGTGAGGGGTTCGTACCACACCGCATGTGTGGGTTCGCCATGATAAGGCCGGCGCGTGATCGCTTTGATCGTCTGCACGGCGATTCCGCGCGACCGCGCCAGCGCCAGCACGGCGTTGAAGCCGGCGGCATACGTGGAGTTCTTCATCATCACGTAGTTGTAGGGCAGCAGCACCGAGTCGAAGTCGAATACGTCGAGGCTGTTGAGGTGGCTATGCGTCACCGCGACGTCATGGCCGGTGACGCCGATGTATTTGACCAGACCCTGATCGCGCGCCTCGATCAGGTATTCGAGCGCGCCGCCGGGCCTCATGGCGACCTTCCACTCATCGTCTGTGACGAGGTAGTGCAGTTGAATCAGGTCGACCGAGTCGACGCGCAGGCGGTCGAGCGACCGGTGGAATTCTTCGCGGGCTTCGGTGTAGGTGCGCTTGCCCGTCTTGGTGGCGAGGAAGAAGTGTTTGCGGTGCTGCGCCATCCACGGGCCGATGCGCAGCTCGGACTCGCCGTAGCTGGCCGCCGTGTCGATGTGATTGACGCCGTATTCGAGCAGGAGGTCAAGCGTGCGGTCGGCTGCGTCTTGGGTGACAGAGCCGAGCGCCGCCGCGCCGAACAGTGTGCGCGTGCTGAGATGGCCGGTGCGTCCAAACGGAATTTTCGCGATGGTCATGTCGGATACACTCCGCTGCGCGTTTAGGGCCATTATACCGCGTGTTGACAAGCGCACGGGCCGCACCGCCGACGGCCAGCCGGGTTTTTCGGCTGTTCGATGGTTCCCGTAAGGACTATCATGGCGCGGTATGTATTTTGTACGAAAGAGGATTTGGATGTTCGACCATTTGCAACACCTTGAGTCCGAAGCACGAGTATTGGAGCTAAGCGCCGACCAGCGTCACCACCTGACCCGTGAAGCCGTCGCCTATACGGAGCGTTTCTACGAGAACTGTCCGCGGCGGCCGATATACCAGTACACCGACGATATGGGCGCCGGCATCCTCACTTCGCCGATCTCGCCCGGCCCGATTGACATCGACGAGGCGCTGCACCTGCTGCACCGATACGTTGACAGCCCCGGTCTGAACGCCGCCGCGCCGGGTGACTTGGCGTATATCCCCGCCGGCGGGTTGTATCCTGCGGCATTGGGTGACTATCTGAGCGCAGTCATCAACCTGTACACCGGCATCTTCGCCGTTGCGCCGGGGGCGGTGCGGTTGGAAAACATGCTGCTGCGCTGGATGGGGGAGCTGGTCGGCTATCCGGCGGACGCGGCCGGCAACTTGACGACCGGCGGCAGCATCGCCAACCTGACCAGCGTGGTCACGGCGCGCGACGCCCACAGCCTCAAGCCGAAGGATTACGCGCGCAGCGTCGTGTATGTCTCTGGAGAACGGCATCATTCGATCGACAAGGCGCTGCGGATCGCCGGATTCACCGAGGTTGTCATGCGCGAGATCGGCATGGACGCGACCTACCACATGCGCCCGGGCGTGCTTGCGGCGCAGATCGACGCGGATCAGAAAGCCGGCCTGAATCCGTGGCTGGTGGTGGCGAACGCCGGCGCGACCAACACCGGCGCAGTCGATCCGCTGACCGAGATCGGGCAGGTCGCGCATGATCGCGGGCTGTGGTTCCACGTGGATGGGGCATACGGCGCGTTCTTCACGCTGTGCGAACCGGGGCGTGAACGCTTGCGCGGCATCGAACGGTCGGATTCGGTGATTATGGATCCGCACAAGAGCCTGTTCTTGCCATGGGGATCGGGCGCGGTACTCATTAAAGACCGCCGCACGATGGTGGCGTCGCACCACTACTCGCCGAGCTACTTGCAGGATGTCGAAGGGGGCGAAGAACTCTCGCCGTCCGACCTCTCGCCGGAGCTGACGCGGAACTTCCGGGGGCTGCGGCTGTGGCTTCCGCTCAAGCTGTTCGGGACGCGCCCGTTCGCGGCGGCGCTCGAAGAGAAGATGCTGCTGGCGCGTTACTTCCGCGCGCGGTTGTGCGAGATGGCAGGCTTCGAGGTCGGCCCGGAGCCTGACCTCTCCGTGGTGCTGTGGCGGTATGTGCCGGCGCGCGGCGATGCAGACGCGTTCAACACACAGTTGGTCGAGGCGATCAAGCGCGACGGGCGCGTGTTCCTCTCGTCGACGCGCATCGACGGCGTGTTCTGGATTCGGCTGGCGGCGCTGGCCTATCACACGCACAAGGACACCATCGACCTCGCCATCGACGTCATCTGCGAGCGTGTCGCTGCGGTGCTAGAAGCAGGCTGAGAGGCCGGACGGCGACTGCGTGCGTGCTTGGTCGGACGCGCGTTTCGTTCGGCCCCTAACGCGCCGCCCAGACGACGTCCGGCACGCCGGCGAGCATGTTCTCAAGGCGCGCCAGCGTGAACAGCCAATCCGACAAGCGGTTGAGATACACGATGGCCGCGGCATTGACCGGCTCGGCATCGGAGAGCGCGACGGTCAGGCGTTCGGCGCGGCGGCACACCGTGCGCGCGACGTGGATCTGGGCGGCGGCGGCCGATCCGCCGGGCAGGATGAACTGCTTGAGGGCGGGCAAGCGTTCCGTCATCGCGTCGATGTCGTGCTCCAGCGCCGTTACGTGCTCGTCCGTGAGGCGCACGACCCATGACGACTTCGCGTCGAGCGGGGTCGCAAGGTCAGCGCCGAGGTGAAACAACGTGTTCTGCACGCCGAGCAGCGCCTGATCGACCTCGGCCTGCGGGCTGCATGTCCGCGCCACGCCGATCACCGAGTTCAACTCGTCCACGGTGCCGTAGGCTTCCACGCGTGAATGCGCCTTGCTGACACGCCCCCCTGCGAACAGGCTGGTGTAGCCGTCGTCGCCGGTTTTTGTATAGATCTTCATAGTTGACACTCCATACGGTGATAGACCGTTGACCGATATAGACCAAATGTGCTAAAATTTGGCGGTATCATTCCATACGATAGACTCACGACTATGTATACCACAATCGCAGAGAAGGACGAACGATCGATGGCTCCCCGGCGCAAATCAAAGCAGGACGACGGCGATCTGTTTGACGGCGCAGACGGCGCACCGGTCGATGAAGGGAAGCGCAAGGCGCTCGAAAGCGCGCTCTCCGACTTGACCAAGCGGTTCGGCGACGGCACGATCGTCGCGCTCGGTGAAGCGACGCACATGGTTGTTGACACCATCCCGACCGGCTCGCTTACGCTGGACATCGCGATTGGCGTCGGCGGCGTGCCGCGCGGGCGCATCACTGAAATCTACGGGCCGGAGTCGTCGGGCAAGACGACGCTGTGTTTGCATGTGGTGGCCGAAGCCCAGAAGCGCGGCGGCTTGACGGCGTTCGTCGATATGGAACACGCGCTCGACCCGACGTATGCGGCGCGTATCGGTGTCGATCTCAACCGTCTGTATGTCAGCCAGCCCGATACCGGCGAGCAAGCGCTGGAGATCACCGAGACGCTGGTGCGTTCCGGCGCGTTCGATGTCATCGTGATCGACTCGGTGGCGGCGCTCGTCCCGCGTGCGGAGATCGAAGGCGAGATGGGCGACAGCCACGTCGGTTTGCAGGCCCGCTTGATGAGTCAGGCGCTGCGCAAGCTGGCCGGCGCGATCAAACAGAGTAACGTGTCGGTCATGTTCACCAACCAAATCCGCGAGAAGGTCGGCATCGTTTATGGCAGCCCGGAGACTCAGCCGGGCGGGCGCGCGCTGAAGTTTTACGCGACGGTGCGCCTCGACATCCGCCGTGTGCAGGCGATCAAGGTCGCCGGCGAGACGATCGGCAACCGCACCAAAGTCCGCGTGACGAAGAACAAGGTGGCGCCGCCGTTCCGCGAGGCGGAGTTCGACATCATGTTCACCGCCGACGAGGCCGGTATCAGCAAGACCGGCGAGATTGTCGACTTGGGCGTCGATCTCGGCATCATCGACAAACGCGGCGCGTTCTTTCGCTATGGCGAGCTGATGTTGGGGCAGGGGCGCGAGAACGCGAAGGTGTTTCTACGCGAGAATCCGCAGACCGCCAGCGACATCGAGGCGCAAATCCGCGCCAGCAACGTGCGGTTGGGCGGCGGCGGCGACGAGTAGCGGCCGCGAGATCCGTGAGGGAATCCGTCAGCGCGGGGCGGATCGAACTCCGAGATCACAGCAGACACAACGGGTTCGTGGGGGTGCAATGCATTGCGCCCCCGCTCACTTTGTGTCCCCGGCAGTTCGATCGTTCTACCCTTTACGCTGTGCGCCTTACCCGGAGCGTTGCCGCAGGCGGAGGGCTTGCTGGAACGCCCAGTACAGCGGCGGGATCAGCGGCTTGTCCCATGCGCCGAGCGTGCGGACAACCCGTCCGCCCCAACCGCGCTTGAATCCATACACGCCCCAGAGGCCGTCGCCGCGGGTTTGGAACTGCGCTTCGAGGGCTTCCTCGTCCGCGTCTGGCACGCCCCACAAATCGTAGGTGGCGCATCCACGCGCTTTGGCCCACTGGATCGCCGCCCACTGTACGGCATAGCTCGCCATCAGGTCGCGCTTGGCGTCGCTCGATGCGCCGTACAGGTACCATGCCGGCCCGCCGGATGCGCCGTCAACGGCGAACACCATCACGCCGGCCAGCAGATCGCCGTCGTGTTCGGCGAGGATCAACGCGGCGTCACGCGGGGCGAACAGGTCGAACGCGAGCTGATAGTACGCGGCGCTGTGGACGCCGAAGTCGTTGCGCGTGCCGGTCGCCGTCATCAGGTCGCAGAAGCGCGGGACATCGCGGGCCGCCGCCTCGAACGTGCGCACGCCGGCCTTGTGCGACTGGCGGATTTTGCGCCGCGTGCCTTGATTCATGCGCGCGAGGATCGCGTCGTCGTCGGCCGTGAGGTCGAGCACGACGGTGCGCGGCGGCTGAACCGTCTGCGCCGATGGCCGGAAACCGAGCGCGGCGGGATCGGGCGGCGCGGCGTGGTCGTACAGCCCCGGCTCCCACTTCAGGAACACGGCGCGATGTTTGCGGACGGCGCGGGCCACGGCGTCGATCAGCGCGGGCCACTGCGAGTCGTCGGTGACATAACCGCCGTGCGGGATATACGCGAGCGTGAACAAGCGGCCGGGCAGTGGGCGGATCAACACCTGCGCGCCGGCCCGGATGATCCCGTTCGCGTCGATGAGCGCGACTCGCTCGTAGGCCCAGCCAAAGCGCGTTTTGTGCTCGGCCCATGCGGCCAGCTGCAAGACGTGGGCCTGCGGATGAGCGCGCACGAACGCGTCCCACGCGGCGGCGGATGGCGTGATCGGAGTCAGCATGAGATGCCGTAGGCGGCCATCGGCGGCGCGGCGCTCACCCGATTTGTGAGAACGAGCGTGGAGAGGGGTGCATGAATGCCCCATACTGAACCGGCGGCCGTGACTCGACGCGCGGTTTCCCGGCACTTCCCACGGCTTGCCGCACGTTCCACTTCGCGCTCAGGCGTCGACGCGCACCGCGACATCCAGCCTCCACGCGATGTACAACGCGGTCAGGAACGCCTTGAACTGACGCACGCTGGGGTCGTCGGTGTCGCTTTCCTTCAGCAGCAGCGGGAAGCGGCGGGCAGCGTCGGCGGGCGCAGGGCGCAGGGTGCGGAAATCGTCGGCTTCCAGCTCGCGCGGGATGGCTCCGGTAAACAGCAGCAGGATCGCCGCGTGGTTGGGACTGATCGCCCCAACCGAGAACATCATCTCGAAGACCTGATTGGCGTTCAGCTCGAACTCACCGAGGAAGCGGCGCGCGGGCAGGTTGTCCTCGAAATAGGCACCAGTCGCCGTGCGCAGCGGTTCGATGCTGGCCCCGTCGTACTTGAATTCCTCACGCCCTGCTTGAGCAGCAGCCACACCAGCGCGTCGTCCGGCACGGGCATCCGGTCGAGCAGCCACGCCTCGGCGGTTCCGCTGACCGGATAGTTGATGCTGCCGACACACCCGAACGGCTTGCCGGTGCGGTTGGCGGGACATCCAACGCAGGCGGCCTCGTGCGGTTTCAACTCGGCGGCGGCATCCAACAGGTGCTGCACGATCACGACCTGTATTTCTTCCTCCCCCTCTGGCGTGCTGCGGGTGAATTCAAAGCCCATCTCGCTAGGCGGACGGTCGTCGCCGTTCTGGCGAAACAGCGCGATGATGCGCTGGGCGCGCGCTTCGCCCTTGAGCCGTTCGATAATCCCGTCCGAGGTCAGCGCTTGCTTAGGCGCGCAGTCGTAGTCGATGATATAGTCGATTGCCATGCTGATAATCCGTGTCGTACGCTGGCCCGCAAGTATACCATGACCGAACAACATCCTCGCCGTAGATGGCTCGTGCCCTTGCTGCTCAGCGCCGGCGGCGCCATGTGCGCGCTTGCCCTGCTCACCGCCGCCTTGATGCTGCTGCCCGACATGCTGATCGGCCCGACACAGTGGGTCACGCGTACGACCGCGAATCGGACGATGGACGTGACGTGGCGTCCGAGCGACGGGGACGTGTTCGCCGCGCTGCCCGGCCAAGTGCGCCCGCCCGCCGATGATGCGCCCTACGCCGCGTTTCGCATCGCGTGGGACGCCGCCGGCTTCCGGCTTCCCGCCGAGCCGCACGGGGCGTATCCGGTCGCCGTGTTCGGGGATTCCTTCACCGAGGGGTTCAACGTCGAACGGCCATATAGCGACGGGCTGGCGGACGCGCTTGGGGTCGGCGTGCGTAACTACGGCTACCGCGCCTATGGGCCGGTGGAGGTTGCGCAGGTCGCGGGGGAGTTCGCCGCCGCCGAGCCGCGCCAGTGGGTGTTGTGGGGATATTTCAGCGGCAACGATCTCGGCGATGCGGTGCGCGGGCCGCGTATCGACGCGCGCAGTCCGGTCGCGGCATGGCGCGCGCTGTTCGACCGGCTGCGTCCGCCGTCCCCTACGCCGACCGCCCCGCCCGACGAGTCCGGCGCGCCGCGCTATAACCAGCCCCTGCCGGTCATCATCGGCGGCAGTTACTACGACTTGGCGTTCGTGAGTTACTACGCGTGGTGGCAGCAGACGCCCCCGGACGCCGCATCCAGCCGCAACGCCGACGTGGTGCGCGCCGCGCTGGATGCCTTCGACGCCGCGCTGCCGCCGGAGACCTGCCGCGCGGTCGTGTTCATCCCACCGAAAGAACGGGTGTACGCGCGGTACATCGTCGAAGGCGACCGCCAGTTTGTGAACGCGGCCAACCAGCGCGTCGTGACATCACCGGGCGGCACGCTGACGTTCGCCCCCGCCCCGGTCGAGGACGAGGCCGCTTACTTCGACTCGCTGTACGCGCACCGCGACCTGATCGCGGCGCTGCTGGCCGAACGCGCGGGCTGGCGGCTGATCGACCTGACGCCGGCGTTTGAAGCGGCGGCCGCCGAGGAACGCCTGCTGTACTACCCGTATGACACGCACTGGAATCAGGCCGGGCACGACCTCGCCGCGCAGGTCATCGCCGAAGCGATCAAGGACGGCTGTTGAGGCATGACGAACAAGGGCCGGTGTTCATGCCGGCCCTTGCTGTATGGCTGCGATGTGGTCTCTGGCGGCGTCCCGGCTACTGCTCGTGGATGACGCTCATCACCATGGGGCGGCGGCGGGTCTCGCTGTAGAGCACCTTGGACAGGTTCTCCTCCAGCAGCGATTGACGGCGGCCGTTCATGCGACCAGCGGCGAGCGTGTCCGCCACGACCGCCTTGATCTGACGCGCGAGGTCGGGGTCGTTCGCCTCGTAGGCGAAGCCGCGGCTGACGATGTCGGGATCGCCCACCATCGTACCGTTCTGGCGGTCGACGTTGACAAAGACCACGAGGAACCCATCGCGGGAGAGGATTTCGCGGTCGCGGATGACCGCGCGGCCGACATCGCCGACACCGCTGCCGTCCACGAACACGTAACCGCCCGGCACCCGTTCGGCGCGGCGCACGCCCTTGTCGCTGATCTCGATCACCTGCCCGTTTTCGCACACGAACACATTCGAGTCGGGGATGCCGGCCTCGGTCGCCAGCTTGGCGTGCGCGCGCAGATGGCGCAGCTCGCCGTGAACGGGCATGAAGTGGCGCGGCTTGACGAGGTTAATCATCAGGCGCATCTCGTCTTGGCTGCCGTGGCCGGACACATGGACAGGCAGAACCGGATCATAGATGACGTTCGCGCCGCGCCGGATCAACTGGTTGATGGTGCGGTACACCATCTCCTCGTTGCCGGGGATCGGGTGCGAGGACAGCACGACCGTGTCGCCGTCCTCGATTTCGAGCGAACGATGGCTGCCGTTAGCGAGGCGCGCCAGCACCGCCGACGGCTCACCCTGCGCGCCCGTGACCATCACGACCACCTGATCGTCGGGCAGGCTGTCGATGCGCTGCACGTCCACGAACAGGCTGTCGGGTGCTTTCAAGATGCCGAGGCTGCGCGCGATCTTGATATTCTCGTTCATGCTGTAGCCCGCGATGGCGAGCTTGCGCCCGTAGCGTATGGCGGTGTTGGCGACCTGCTGCACGCGGCTGATCAGCGAGGCGAAGGTGGCGACCATGATGCGCCCCTTGGCCTCGCGGAAGACCTTGTCGAGCGCGCCGTCGATGACGGCCTCGGATGGCGTCCATCCGGGCCGGTCGGCGTTGGTGCTGTCGGCCATCAGCAGAACGACGCCGCGCGCCGTGTCGGGGTGGGTGGCGTTGTGCGGCACGACCGATTGAAACGCGGCGATGCGCGCATAGTCGGCGGGCTGGCCGTCGACCGGCGTATTGTCGAATTTGTAGTCACCGGTGTGAACGATGACGCCCCACGGCGTGTGAATGCCGAAGCCGACACACTGCGGGATGCTGTGGTTGACGTGGAAGCTGTCGACGGTGAACGGCCCGACCTTGAGCGTGTCGCCCGCGTTGAACGTGTGCACCGTCGTCATCTGGGTGAGGCGGGCTTCTTTGAGCTTGTTGCTGAGGAGGCCGGCGGTCAGCGGCGTGGCATAGATCGGCACGCCCTGAAACGCATTGATGACGTGCGTCACGGCGCCGGTGTGATCCTCGTGGCCGTGGGTGTACAGGAAAGCGTGGATTTTGAGGTCTTTGCGCTCCTGTAGATAGCGGAAGTCCGGAATGATGTAGTCCACGCCCAACATATCGTTGGCGGGGAACATCAAGCCCGTGTCGACAACGATGGCATCATTGCCGAGTTCGAACACGGTCATGTTCTTGCCGATCTCGCCCAATCCGCCAAGCGGAACGATGCGCAGTTTCGGCTGCGTGCTGGTATGTGATTTTGCCATAACCCGGAACGGCCCGGCGCATTGAAGCGGCGGGCAGAATGTCCTTTCTACTCCAGTGTTGAATGTGCGATAGAAGTCACTTCGTCAAACGTCGTCGGATATCCCGTACAACGTGAATGGCCGATGGGATACAGCCTCGATTTGAGGCGTCGCGTCAAAGATTTTCACAGTATATCACAAGTTTTTGAATGCGGATGATCGGGGGAGCGGCTTCAGTCAGTCCGTATGGGTGTCGGTGGTGACAACCACGACTTGCCCCGGTTGGATGGAGGTGAGGATCCGTTCGACACCCGTCATCAAGGGTAGTGCAGTCTTGAGTTTGGATGGTAGAGGTTCGTCGAGGAGTACTTTCATGTACGGCCGCAAACTCGACACGCTGAAGAAACTCGATCACTTGACCACGCGTAACTGTCGGGAAATCGTCGGGTGAACGCGTCGATTGAGTCGCCGGCGGCAAGATAATCGAACAGCGTTTTGACCGGAACCCACGCATCTCAGAATACAGGCGTACCGCCGAACGCGTCTGAGTCTTGGGTGATGATTGCCTCCGTTATCGTAACGATCTCCGCCCTTTGGTCTCACTCTACCATGACCGGCGGTGGGACGAAGGAAACACAAAGAAGCCCACACGCTGGCGGGCTTCCCTGCTGTGCTGAGTGAGCGTAACGCTAGTCGCCGACGGCCGGGGCGATCGCCGGGCTGGCGCTCGCGGCCGCCGGGGCCTCGTCGGCGGGGACAGGCAGCAAATCCGGCCAGACGGCCGTGCCGTGTTCGTAGAGGTCGATCCCGATTGTGTCGGCCTTCGTGTTGGCGCGCAGGTGGCCGAACGCCTTCAGCGCGCCGAACATGACAAGCGCGAACACACCGTGGCCGTCAGGGGTAAGACAACGCGGCCCATGCCGATCAGAGATAGATCGAACGACTCAATTCGCCCCCGCCAGAGACACCGTACACAGTGCTGCTGGACACGACCTGCTAGAATGCGGGGCGGATCATACGAATGCGCAGTGAGCGATGAACATTCTACTGAACAATCTACAACACCAACTCACCGACTATCTTGCCGCCCAGCCCGGCGTCTATACCGACGTGAAGGTCGAGGACTTTCGCAAGGTCGGCGGGCGCTGGATGACGGGCGTCTATGCGTTCAGGCTGAGCTACGTCGAAGCGGGCCAGCGCAGCGTACAGCGGCTCGTCCTCAAGACCTACGCCAACGACGCCGAGGGCATCGACCGCGCGATGAAGGAACGGCACGCGCTGTTCAATCTGCGCGCGGCGCGATATCCGACGCCGGGCGTGATGCTGGTCGAGATCGACCCGCAGCCGCTGGGACGGCCGTTCGTCATCATGGAATACGTCGAAGGCACGGCGCTGGCCGATCTGCTCAAGGCGGCCGACCCGGCGCAGCGGCACGCGCTCATCGCGCAGTTCGTCGGCCTGCTGGTCGATCTGCACGAACGCGGCCCGCAGGTGCTGGTCAAGACGCTGAGTGCGATGACTCCGCTGGCGCTGATCAACCGCGAGATTCACGTCATGCGCGGCCTCGCCGACAAGCGCCGACAGGCTGAGTTTTTGCCCGTGATCGACTGGCTGTACGCCAACCGTGATCGTGTCCCATGCACGCAGCCGGTCGTGACGCATCGCAACTACCACCCGTGGAACGTGCTGATGACTCCGGCGGGCGTGCCGTATGTGATCGACTGGGCGTGGCAGATCAGCGACGCGCGCTTCGATGTGGCGTCGACGCTTCAGAGCCTCGAACGTGAGGGGCTGGGCGATCTACGCGACGACGTGCTGGCCGAATACGAACGCGTTACGGGTGGGCCGGTGGCCGAACTCGCGTACTTCGAGGTGGTGGCGGCTGTGCGCTGGTTGATGAGCGTCTCGCACGAGGCGCGTCAGCGGCTCAATTCCGACAAGGCCGGTCATTCGCCGTTTATGCTGTCGATGCGCGAGCCGGCTGCGGCAGCGACCGCCCTGATCGCAGCGGTCACCGGGATCAACTTGCCCGACGCCGACGCGCTGCTGATGTGAGCGGAACGGCCCGTCGGCTCGCCCATCACGCTCCACCATCACCACGCCCATCGTTCTCCTCTCTCCCCGACGACCAACGGGAGTACCGCAGGTCGGGAGAGAGGGGGCGGGCGTGAGGGATTCTCCCAGTGACGAGTGCTGAGTGAGGGGCAAACCGATTGAACCACAGAGGACACGAAGGACACAAAGAAAGGTTCCAAGAGGCACCCCGCCGGCTCACCCGCCACGCCCCACCACTCCCACTCACGTCCTTCTTCCCCTCGTCCCTTGAGAGAGGAACTGGGGGTGAGGGACAGTCTATTTCGCCACACGCGCTATCCGGACATCGCTGAGATTGCCCCATTCTGCCCACGAGCCGTCGTATTCCCGGACATCGGGATAGCCCAACAGGTACTTCAACACGAACCACATGTGTGTCGAAAGCCCGCCGCGCACGCAGTACGTGACGACGGATTTGTCCGGTGAGACCCCAAAATCGCTGAACAGCGCGCGCAGATCATCAGCGGACTTGAACGTCCCATCCGCATGTGTTGTGGGCGTAGCCCAACGGCGGAACTGTCCGTTTTCCGTTTCCATCACTGCCGGTATGTTTATCGCGCCGGGGATATGGCCGCCAACGGTTCCGCCCATCGCGTCGTCGCCGGCATACATCGCCACCGGCCGCGTGTCAATCAGCACGTGATCGGCGCTTCCGATATGGTCCCGTACATAGTCACGATGTGCCCGAAGGGCAGAGTCAGGTTCTGCAGCGTGATACGTCGTAGGCTGGATTACGGGCACGTCTGTGGAAAGCGGGCGGTTCTCATTCGTCCATTTCTCCCGGCTGCCATCGAGCAGGCAGACGTGTTGGTGGCCGTAGATCCTGAGCAGCCACAACGCCATCGCCGCGAGCAGGTTGCTGGTGCCGTCGTAGAAAACGACTGTTGTGTCGTTGGCGATCCCGGCGCGTGACAACTGCGATTCCAGTTCCGCTTTGCCGAGGATATCACGGCTGCCGGCTCGCAGAACATGACCGCCCCACGCCCAGAATATCGCGCCCGGAATGTGTCCGGAGTCATACGCTTGCGCATTGAATCCGACCTCGACAAACCGCACATCCGGATGGTTCAGGTGGTCGGCCGCCCACTGCGTGCTGACGAGCATCTCTGGATAGGCGTACATGATCGTTCATCGCCTCCTACCGTTTAGCCGCCGGAGCAGTCTGAAAGCCGGCGTCCTTCCACGCTTGAACTCCACCACCCAGAATCGAGACATCGGTGAAGCCCATATCATGGAGCAGTTTGCCGCCGAGCGCGCCCATTGGGCCGAGAATACAGGTGGTGATGATCGGCCGGGATCGGTCTTTCAATGCCGGGTCGCGCCAGTCCTCAGGCACTTCGTTATCCGCCTTATAGGTCAAACTCCCAAGCGAGATATTCACGGCGCCCGGTATAGTGCCGGTCGCGTCGATGTCCGCCGCATCGCGCACGTCGATGACGAGCAGGTTGGGCTGCTGTGCGAGGCGCTGATGCACCTCTGCGGGGCTTATGGCTGGCACCTTGGCCAGTGCTTCAGCCACCATAAGACCGAATGACGTTGCCATTTCAATTCTCCTCAGGCTGGTGGTGTTCGAGAACGTTTGATCGGAGCAGGGGCAGCGTTCTTATCGCTCAACGCTGCGGATTACTTGGTGATCGACAGCGCAATCGCTTCCATCGGGAAGCACAGCGCCCCACCCTCGCTATACGGTTTCAAATCGCCAATCACAGCCTCCATCAAGCGCGAATACGTCGCGCGGTCAATGACTGCCTGAAGCAGGGCGCCATAACCCTGAACGATGCTTTCAACAGATGGAAACTGTGCCTGTACTTGGATTGTATGGACGTGCGCATCGCTGAAACCGGCAGCGGCGGTCAGCGCGCGCATCTGCTCGGGATCGCCGAGTACGAACGACCCTCGGATACTTTCACGGGCTTCTGCGTCGATGTAACGGCCAAACCCTTCCGCGACGGCGTGAAATCCCGGATTTCGTTCAATCGCGCCCCAGACGAGAGCGAAGACCTGCCCACCCGGCGCAAGCACGCGAACCATTTCTTTGAGCGCGCCAGCACGATCTGGAAAGAACATCAGGCCGAAGTGACAGGTCACGATGTCAAAGGTGTGATCTTGAAACGGCAGGCGAGAGATATCCCCGATCTGCCAATCGATATCCGTATCGACGCCTTTCGTTCGTGCAACCGCAAGCATGTCGGGGTTGAGGTCGTAGCCGACGATCTGGCAGTCTTTCCCTAGACGACGGGCAAACGCCAGCGCGACAGCACCCGTTCCACAGGCGGCATCTAGTATTCTGTAACCCTGACGGGGCGCCAGTAGATCAACCGCCTTGTGTGCCCAGATGTTCATTGCAGCGGGCACGAAGACACGTTCGTAGACCTCCGCCATGCCACCGGATATCTCCCACAACACCCACTCACTCATCGCGCGACTCTCCCGTTAGACACTACTTCGCAATCATCAGCCGAAGCAATCGAACGACGTTCGCCTTACAAAGTTGTCAGTGGTGGCAGTTTCGATTTACGCGCGGTCGATGACGCGCGGCACGTTTTCTTGAATTGGGGAAGTAGAACGGCTTTCCACGGCAGATTAACCGTGGTTTGTCCGTTAAAGATGCAGCCACGCTCCCGTAACGAAGGATTACGATAGCGACGCCGTTAAACGTGCTGGATGAGTAGCGATTTGGCAGAGCAGCAAGCGAAATTCGTTTGGGTTTGATCTTGTGTTCCTGAGTACCATCCCTTTCATTGACCGATGCTCATCACATCGATTCGATTCTAAGGGACTCATCTAGCACGCTATTGTGACTCATGTCACACGCGCTCCGCAGACCTCACCTCGCCGCCATTTCGGCATCGAGCCAGTAGAGGATCAACGGCACGACGGTGAACTCGCGCCGCGTGAACATCAGCGTGCCGTGCGCGTCCCCTTGCAAGATGCGCACGCCCAATTCGGTATCGGCGGTCGTCACCATTTGACGGACGGCGGCTGTACTCTCTCGATCGCCGCGGCTGGTGACAAGCAGGGCGGATTGCTCCGTCATGTCCTGCGCCAGCGACTCTTCCGGCATCAGCCCGGCGTAATCCAGCCCCGGCGAAAGCGCGACAGCGGTCAGACATGCCGGTTCGGCGGCGCACCCGATCAGCGCGAGGTTCGAGCCGATGCTGGCCCCGACCACGCCCAGCCGCGTCGCGTCGATTGACGGCTGTTCCTTGAGCCATGCGAACCAGTCCGCGACATCCTGCGTAGCAAGTACCCAGTCGCGCTGACCGCCAGAGTCGCCGTGGCCGCGCAGATCGACGTTCAGCACGGCATAGCCCGCGTTGATCAGCGGCCCGATCAACGGCCCCCAGTCGCCGCGCCGCCCCCGATACATGTGCATCAGCAGAACGGTCGGCGCGCCCGATTCTTCGATCTCATCCGGCAGGTACAGATCGCCCACAAGCACCACGCCATCGGCGCTCTCACGCTCGATCAAGACGCTTTCCGGCCCCTGCGCCGATGTCATCCACACCCATACGAGCGACATAAACCCGATGATGACCCAACGACCCATCGCTGCCCCCTTGTGACGTGCGCTCTGATTTTGAGAATGCGTTTATAATACCGCGAGAGTGAGGACAGGTTGACGTTGTGCGCGAGACTCATACGCTTGAGGCGGCGATTCTGCGGACTGTGCTGTATGCCGACATCTTCGACTACGCGCTGTCAGTGCGTGAACTCCATCATTTTCTGATGCATCACACGACGGTGGATTTGGCGGCGGTCGAGTACGCGCTGTCGACGTCTCCGACGCTGATCGGGTCGTTGGCGTACTGCGGCGGGTGGATCATGCTGGCTGACCGGACGGCCCTCGAACGCCTGCGCGTCGAACGCGAGCGCACCGCGCAGGCCTTATGGCCGCATGCCGAACGGTTTGGCCGGACGCTCGCTCGCCTGCCGTTCGTGCGCATGGTCGGCCTGACCGGCGCGCTGACGATGCGTAACCCCTCCAGCCTGCACGACGACTTCGACTACTTGATCGTCACCAAGCCCGGACGGGTATGGCTTGCGCGCCTGTTGAGCATCGTCGTGGTGCGATGGGTGCGCCTGCGCGGTCACGAAATCTGTCCGAATTACGTGCTGGCAGAGGATCGCCTTGCGCAGACCCGCCGCACCTTATACATCGCGCATGAAGTGGCGCAGATGACGCCGCTGTTCGGGCGCGAGGTTTACGACCGTCTGCGCGACGCCAACGGCTGGACGTTCGAACACATGCCGAACGCCCGCTATCCGCTGCACGCGGGTGAGATGGCGCGGCTTAACCGTGCCGAGCGATGGATCAAGCACGTGGTCGAATGGGTGCTCGGCGGACGGCTCGGTGACTGGCTAGAGGGATGGGAGCGCCGCCGTAAGATGGCCCGCTTTGCCGCCGCCGCCAAGTCCGCTGAGAGCACTGCTATCCTCGACGACTCGCAGGTCAAGGGCCATTTCAACGATCACGGGGGCCGCGTGCTGGCGCAGTACCGCCGGCGGCTCGAACGGTTCGGCCTGACAGCCACGTATGATGAAAGCCTTGCTGCCGACTGACTATCCAAGCCAGAAAGAGACCCTATGCCCATCAATGACCCTCAACCGCGCGGGCAAATCCTGCGCGCCCGCCTTACGCTCCGCGCCCTGACCCTGCTGGTTCTCGTCGCGCTGCCGGTGACTGCGGCGCTTGGCCGCGACACCGGCGCGTCTGCCTTTGCGCAGGAGGCCACGATCGACCCCGGCACGCTGACGGCGATTTTCGCTACGGTCACGGCGCAGGCCGGCGGCGCGTTCGCCACGCCCATCCCGCCGGAAGCCACGCCGATCCCGCTGCCGCCGGGAGTCGGTCAGCCTGTCGATCCTGAACATACGCCGGAGCCGACGCCTGTCCCGACCGCGACTCCGGAGCTGACCGACGACGTACAGCTTCTGCTGCGCGCCCGCGCCGACCTCGAACTGCTGGCAGATGCACAGCTTAACGGCGCGCGTCCCGAAGGCTGGACGGGCGCGAGCGATCAATTCGACCCGCAGCTCGCGCTGCTCACCCGGCTCGACCTCGAAACACTGTATGCCGCGTTGGTCGACGCCGACCTGCGGCCCGTCAACTGGATCGGCGCGGTCGGATCGACGCCGGTCGCTATCGCCCGCGATATCCGGCATGATCTCGAGCTGATGGCCGACCTGTTCTACGGCCCGACGACGCGCCCGGCCGGCTGGTACGGCGGCGATCCGTTGTTCAAGTGCAACCGCGCCACGCAGGTGCTGGTGCAGCTGCTCCAGCGCGGCGGGCTGTTCACCGTCGATGCCAACCCCAACGACCCGAAATTCTGCTACAACGTCGAGATCGCCGCGACCAAGTTCGTCGAGACCGAGGTACTCGCCAACGAGCGCGACGGCATCTTCTCGCCGGAGCTGGCGCTGGTGAGCGAGAACAAGATCACGACCGACTTCGCCGTCGCGTGGCTCGATTCGGCGGCCCGCATCCGGATCGGCATCGTCCCGAAAGACACGCCGGTGCGCGTGATCGGGCGCAGTTATGCGGCGTTCTCGAACATGATGTTGGTCGAGGGGCAGGACTTCCAAGTGTACGTCGAATACACCAACACGACCGTCACCGCCGACCAGTTCCGCGCGCTGCCCAATGTGGCGGCGCTGAACGTCGCGCCGGTGTGCTTCGCGGCGTGGTGCGAGACGGCGGATTAGCGGCGCGTTTGTGGGATGAACTTTCGTGGGGGGTGCAGTACACTGTGCCCCTACCACTCCCACAGCGTCCTTCGTGAGTCAACCGTTCTTCGCGCTTACTTCCCACACCGTTCACCACAGTGCGAACATCCGTGCTATCCTAGAGTGATCGTTGGCAAGTGAAGGAACGCGGTTGTCATGGCCGAGATCAAGACCAAGCCTACTGTAGAGAGTGTGCACGCGTTTTTGGAAAGCGTCGCAAATGAGCGCAAGCGCGCGGATGCCTTCGCCATTCTGGACTTAATGCAGGAGATCACCGGAGAACAGCCGGTCATGTGGGGATCGTCAATCGTCGGTTTCGGCACGTATCACTATCAGTACGCCAGTGGGCGCGAAGGGGACTGGATGCGGACTGGATTCTCGCCCCGCGCACAGAGCTTGACGCTGTACATCATGGCCGGGTTCGACGAATACGACACGCTGCTGGGCAAGCTGGGCAAGTACAAAATCGGCAAGTCCTGCCTGTATATCAACAAGCTCGCGGATATCGACATGGACGTGCTGCGTGAGCTGGTGCGCCGTTCCTACGAGCACATGCACAAGACCAACCCGCGCTAGGCGCTTGCATTGGCGGGCCGCAGCGGCTTCACCGCCACACTCTGGGATATGCACCCCTTGATCCCGCCTCTGGGGAATCGGCCGCACGCGGCCAATTTCGCAAGTGAGGGAGTCCAGCGGGCGAAAGCCTTCTGGCGGCTTTGGGGCAGCGCCCCAAACGTCCGTTCGTCTAAACGCCCGGCGTCGGAGTCGAGATGACCTCGACGCGCACCGTTTGTCCGGCCTCGAACGCAATCGGCACGACCGCTAAAGCGCCGCGCCGTTCGATGTCGCCGCGTAATTCACCGTCGATCCGCACGCTGACATCGCTGCCCGTGAAACGCACGTACAGCGTCCGGCCGCCCGTCACGAATCCGCGATACTCGACCGTCGTGCGCGTCGGGCTGACCTCCAGCTTGAGCAGCGGCAGGTCGAGCACGAAGTGTTCGCGCGGGACGTGCGGCTGAATGAGAAGGCCGTCGCCATCGGGGGCGGGTTCGATGCCGCATACGCGCAGCAGACCCAACAACGCCATCGCGTCCTGATTGGCGTTCATAATCGGGAAGTCGGTCATCGGCGTGACGAAGCTCGACCACGTCCAGCCCGGCAGATCGGACGCCGTGCCGTTCACGCCATCCGGCCCCGACCATGTATTGATCCAGAGGTTCGGATAGGCGGTCGAGTGCGCCGCGTAAGTATTGCGATTGAGCGAGCGCCACGCCAGATGATGCCGTCCAGTGCGCGAGTAGCCCCACGTCGCTAGCTGCGACACCGCCGGCCATACCATGCCTCCCGGCAGCAGCGCCGCGCCCACCGGCGAGGGCCGGTCAAGGCGGGAGTCGACGCTCTCGATCACAGCAGAAAGGCGCGACGCATCCTCCGCGTCCGCACAGATCAACGGCCACACCTGCGCCTCCAGCCCCAGAGCGCCGATGAGGACAAGCCGGTTGTGCACATCGCGCAGGACGGCGCGGTTGTACCAGCCGTTGGGGTTCCACTGTGCCTGCACACCCGCGCGCATGCGCGCCAATCTGCCGCCCGCGTCGATCACGTCGCGGATGTTCGGATCGCGTTCCTTCAAGACCTCGGCCAGCAGCGGAAGCACGTACAGCGCCATGTGCGTGTTCGGCACCGACTCGCCGTTCTCTTTCGAGTTGCCGTATGTCGCGCCGAACGGCCCCGGCCCGTCGCGGATGGCGTTCTCCAGCACGATCGAATCCGACCAGTCGCCGGAGCCAACCTTGACCAGCCCGTGCTCGCCGATGCCGTTCACGTCGAACAGGTGATGCAGCGCCATGTGCACATGGTCGAGTACCGTCACACCCGGCGGTGACTGGCTGGGCGGATAGAACGGCACGGCTTCGTCCAGAAACGCCATGTCACCCGTCGCGCACAGGTATTCGCACAGCGCCAGCAGGAAGAACAGGTCGAGGTCGGAGGGCCGGGTGTGCAGATCAAGCCCGTTGGAGATCGCGCCGTGCCCGTTGAACGAGTAGGTGATCTGACCGGTCTGGGCGTCGGTCACGCGCATGATCAGGCGCAGCATATCGCGGGCCAGCGCGGGATCGACGTATGCCGCCGGCAGCGTAAACAACGCCTGATCGCGTGGAGCGCCGTCCGCGCCGTGCAGGTACAGATACGCTGATCCCTGCGGGACGACATGCACGGTGTGAAACGCCAGATAAACCGCCGACGACAGCATGTAATACGTATGCCACGCCATCTCGCGGTGCAGCACCGGGTCTTGGCCGGTGTGAAAATACGTGAGGCTGTTCTTCCATGCCGCGCGTGTCTCGCCCAATACGTCGACGGGTTGTTTGAACGCCGCCAGCAGATCGAGCGATTCCTCAGGGCGCACGACACCCACTGCGAAGCGCATCTTTACACGCTCGCCGGGCTGCACGGTGAGGTCGCGCCGGACAGCGAGGCAGTATGGCATCGGATCGTTGCGATTGTCGCGTGGGAGCGTGTCGCCGGGCCTGCGCTGCGCAACCGCGTCGGGCTTGCGCGCGCCGCCTTTGCCGAAGAACGTCATCTTATTGACATACACGGCGGACTGCGCCCCGTCGAGGTCGGCAAGGAACACGTTGGCCGGATCCCAGTCGATCTCGCTCGGTTGATCGGGGGGTGGCGCGTGTTGTGGGCGCGGCAGGCGAATCTGCTGCCGGAAGCGCAGCGCCGACGCGTCCGCGTCCCACTCCACCATCGGGATAAAGAAGCGGTTGATCGTGCGCCGCGCCGCGTCGCTCGACGGGCCGAACGCGCCGCTGCGCAGCCACTGAATCTGAAGCTGGTGAATGTTGACGTCCCAGTATTCGTAGTACTGTAAGTCGACCGGCGCGCCGCCGAGGTTCTCAAGTTCGACATCGGCGATCAGCAGCGGTACGTCCCCGTAGGGCGCGATGACCTGCCGGTTTACGCGGATGCCGCGATAGGTCGTCTCGTGCGCGAAGTAGCCGGTTCCGAACACGCGCCGGCCGGTCGCGCCTGTGGACGGAAGCGGTAGGCCGTCGCCCATGTTTCGACGCCGTCGTTGATATAGCCGAACCCGCCGGCATAGGCGTGGCGCTCGCTAGCCTGCTGCGCCTGCGCCGTCGCGTCAATCTCGCCGTCCGGCGCGCCCGCGTTCGACCCCGCTTGAGCCGCCTGCGTCGCCAGCTCAGGCGGGACAACCCCGCGCGGCGGCGCGCTGACGCCAGACTGCGCCGATGCCGAAAACGGCCGAAATGCAGGGGGGATGCGGCGGAACGAGCGCGTCACGAACATCAAGATCGCGCGCGCGATGCGATACAGGAACACTCGCAGCGAGAACACCGGAGGCCGCACGTCCTCGGCCTCGTACCGGTTGACGATCACGCCGCCGCGGTCGCACACATACACCTGTACGGTACCGTCATTGGACGCCATCGCCGTGATATGCCGGTTGCCGACCTGATGCCAGTGATCGCGCCGTTCTTCGCCGGTGGTGGTGCGATACACCGCGCGCGGGTCGTCGAACTGATCCATCTCGTATGCGTAGGCGGGCAGGCCGGCGTCGTCCACGATCCAGCGGCCAAAGCTGCCGCTGCCTTCCTCGGTGGGGGTAAACACCCGTGGATCGCTGGCTTGCGCGCTTAGCGGCACGTCCACGTTCAGCGGTCGCTGATGCAGAAGCCAGCGTTCGAGCCGGCGGATACGACCCGGTGGCGGGGATTCTGCCGCTTCCTGAAAGGCGGTGCGAGGAGGGTTGCTCATGCGTGTGTTTATCCTAAGCGCGAAGTTGAAAGTGATGAGTGATGAGAAAACGCCGCACCGTATAGCTCAACTAACGCTGCAAGATGGGAGACCGAATCTCTCGGCTTAAGAACACCGGCTTAGTGGCCGTATGCGTTCCAACGGTGAGGCAGGTTATGTGCTTTCAGGTACCGGTATTCGGAGGTAGGGACACGATACCGTCGCAGCCCTACCCAAATCGCATCTCTGCCTATTGCTGTGCTGCCAGTCTCTTCCTCGCCCCCTGAGGGGAAGCGGCTGACGCTGTTTCGCGTGAATCGGTCTCCCCCTCGCCCCTTGAGGGAGAGGGGGACGGGGGGTGAGGGGTGAAGTTCATCCGCCTTGTCACTGACAACTGCTCCCTGCCTCCTGACAACTCCCCCCATCACTGCACGAACTGCGCCGCGTAATGCGCCAGCGTCATCACCGTGAGCTGCGGGTTGACCGTCGTGGAGGTCGGGAACACGCTCGCGTCGCACACGTACAGGTTGCTGTACCCGAACACCTTGAAATCCGGGCCGATCACGCTGTTCGCGGGTGACGTGCCGATGGCGTTGCCGCCCTGCGGATGCCCTGTGCCCAGCAGGATGTCATAGTCGTGCTTGACCAAATCACGCAGCGCGTCGACTTGGCTTTGCGCACGCAGCACGGCGCTCTGGTTGACATACGGCTGATAGCGGCGTGTCGTGGCGTATACTTCGAGCGCGCCGCCGGTGAAGAAGATGTTGCCCAGAATCACCAGCGCGTCGACCAGCTTGTTGAGGTCGCCTTGTGTCGGCTGGAACACGACATCCGGCCCGCCGGTGAACAGCGCAGGGACGATGTGCGCGTTCGACTCGGTGCCGACCAGCACGCCCACCGCCGCGATCCGGTCGTAATTCTGCATATTGCGAAAGTGCGTATCGAGCCAGCCGGGCATCGTCAGCGCCTGCGCCACCGGCGGGTTGTACCACGTCTCGTACACAAAGCCGGGGTGATCGTGCACCTTGAGATAATGCGCGATCTGCAAGCCGTCATAAGCGGTGACTTTTCGGTCGAACAGCGCGTGCAGCGGGCTGCCCATGTTGAAGCACAGCCCCTTGCCGATGGGCAGCTTGTTCGCCTTGCCGATCCCGCTTTGCATCAACAACCAGCTCGAATGGATCGTGCCGCCGCTGACGACGACCGTCTTAGGGTTGCGCACCAGCAGCTTGCGCCCGCCGGCGACGACCGCATGCACCTCGGTGATCTTGCCGCTGCTCTCGGTGAGCTGCGTGACGTTGGCCTCCGAGATGATGCGCATGTTGTCCGCGCCATGTTTGTGCTGGGCAGCTGGCAGCACCTCGTCCAGCATCGAGAGCTTACGGCCGTATTTGCAGCCGATGTTGCAGTATCCGCAGCCGAGGCAGTCCACGATGTTCGCCTCGACCACGTCGTACTCGTAGGCATCCTCGCGGCCGGCGAAGTACGACTTGACCGCCGACGTGATCAGGCTGTCACCGTGGTTGAGCACCGCGTCCAGCGGCTTGCGCGTCCCTTCGGCGATCTTCTTGATGCGCATGCGCGCGCGCACCTTCTGCTGCGAGTCGAAGTACGCCGTATCGTCGATCACCTTACCGCTGCTGCTGCGCGCATTCCATGTGTCGATCACGCGCTGCGGCGTGTCGAAGCACACGGCGTTATTGACCACCGACGTGCCGCCGACGGCGCTGCCCTGCAAGATCGTGAAGCGCAGCGACTGTGAGATTTGCAGCGCGCCATCGCTGTACAGACGGCTGATCATGTCGACTTCGTCCTCGCTGAAGTCGTCGGGATGCACATACAGCCCCTTTTCGAGGATCAGCACGCGCCGGCCTTTTTCGAGCAGCTGCTCGGCGAGGATCGCGCCGCCCGGCCCCGACCCGACGATCACCACGTCGCGTCGTCGATCACATCGATGCCCTCCTGATCGAGTATCGTCGGCGTCATCACCGTCAGCGGCGGGTGGGCGCGGATCGGCTTGACCTCGAAGGTCTTCTCGCGCTGTGAAAACGGCGTATAACCGATGCCGCTGCCGTCCTCGCGCTTAGGCCAGACGGCGGGGTTGTTGTAGTAGCCCAGATACGTCAGCTGCATGTTGAAGCGCATCATCGCTTCGAGCATACCGGTGAAGCTCAACGCCGCATCCAGCTCGCTGCCCGACCGGCCCGTGAATCGCAGCAGCACCCTGTTGATGGCGCGCATCACGCCGTCGAAGAAGCGGTACAGCGCGGAGGTGTCCACGATCTCCCGCTTGAAGCGCAGGTCGACGAACCGCGCGCGCGCCGCCGGGTGCATGTACGTGATCGGCGGGCTGAGCCACGCCAGCGGCGAGAGCTGCAAGCCCATCATCGCCAGCTTCGCCAGCCCAAGCCGGTTCGACCGGAACGAGCGCATATAACTGTCAGTGCGCAGTACGATCTCATGCGGCGGCACGCGTTCGTGCATCTTCCCGGCCACCAGCGTCTCGGCGATAGCTTCCAATGCGCGAAACTGCGTGGGGTTCAGGAAGCCGATGTGATCCAGCAGGGCGAGGTTGATGCGCCGGTTGAAGTACAAAAACGCGACGATAATCACCACGTCCAGCAGCCACGCGCCGAACATGATCACGCCAAGGCCAACGGTTGCGCCCCCGACCACTAGACTGTAGTCGCCAAACGGCGCGTAGCCAGACAGTGCCACGATGGCGATCGCGATCAGTGATCCGGCATGACCGGCCACCAGCGCGATAATCATCTGCACATGCTGCGAGAAGCGGCGCGGGTCGTATGCGGCGAACAGCGCGCACAGCCCCAGCACGCCGATCTTGATGGCCGAGCCGACGATCATAAACGGGTTGACCAGCAGGTCGGTCATCAGCGCGACGTTGAAGTATGACGCCAGCACGCTTCCCGCCGCGGCGAACAGCGACGCCAACCCGAACAGCCCGAACACCACACGGGCGAACGTCTCTGCGCCGGTGGTCGGCTTGTCAGTGATCCACGGCAGCCACGGCGGCGCGGGCATCTGCGCCTTACGCACGAACCACGCCAATCCCACGCCGCCGCCGCGCACAGTCCGAACCCGATCAGCAGCGGCGCGTCCTGTATCGGTGGGCCGGTTCGCACCGACAGCGCCACGAACGACACCGCGCCGATCAGCAGGCCGCCGAACACGACGGCGATCATGGCGCGGTAGCGGCGCACATCCGCCGCAGAGCACCACGACAGATACGCCATCAGCCATAGGCCGGCGATGGTGTTGGTGACGAAGAACGGCGGCGCGACGAAGAACGGGGCATTGCGCAGCGCGTAGGGCAGAATCAGCACGGCGAGGCCGGATACGGCGAACAGCGCAGCGAGCGTGTTCAGGTAGGTGGCGAGCTTGCGCTCATCCTGGGTGTAGTCGATTTCTGATGTCATTAGACGATTCCCCGGCTCGAATACGACAACGTTCGACAGAATCAAGCATACAACGTAATCTGAAAGCACGCTTGGCAGCGGCCCCGATTACCGAGGCAGGCCGGCGCGGGCGCGGATCAGCGCGGCGACGGTGAGGGCCGAATTGCCCGCCGAGTGCGAGAGTTCCCCGGCCGACGCGGTCGCATCGCCAGCGAGATACAGGCCCGTGACCGTGCGGACATCGACCGGCAGCAAGTCCGGCTTGGGCTGGTCGAAACGGTGGCTCGCCGCCGTCAACATCGGCCGGATGAGGATGCGGCGTACCGCGATCTTCTGCGTGAAGCCGGGCCAGATGCCCTCCAGCACGTCGAGGATCATCGGCTCGGTGCGGTCGACCTCCGCCTTGTCGGCCATTTGATCGGGCGTCATGAAGCGCAGGAACTGAAACACATGCCCATCCTGCGGCGCTAGGGACGGCTCGAACAGGTTGTGAACGCCGAGCGTGCCGTTCAGCTCCGGCAGTTCAATGGTGCCGATCTGCTCGTTGTGCAGCCCGATGACGCCCAGATCGACCGCAACACCCATCGTCGGGCGGATCGCGTTCAGCCGTTCCGGCCCGAGGCCATCCACCGGCGTCTCCTTGAGCAGGCCGGCCAGATCGTTCGGCGGCACGGCCAGCACGATCGACTCGGCGGGGTACAGCACGCCGTCCGACCACACACCTTCGACCCTGCCGCGAGCGATCTCAAGACGTTCGACGCCGGCTTTCGTCTGCACGCTGCCGCCGTGTTCCTCGATGTGCGCCTTGAACGCCTCGAACATGCGGATCCATCCACCGGCGGGATACAGCGCGATCGGGCCTTTCGGCATCAGCAGAGGGCGAACTGCCAGCACGAAATGTGCCGCCGATAGGGCTTCGGGGTCAGCCTCGAACGAAAGTGGGCCGACGAGGTCGAGGAAGAACGTCCGCAGCGACGGCTCACGCGCGAAGCCGTCGAGCCACTCACCGACCGGCACGCGCCACAACGTTTCGGGGTCGGCGGACAGGATCACCACGGCGGCGCGCGCCAGTCCCAGCTTGCCGCGCGGTGTGAGCAGCTTTGTTGTCAGCAGGTCGAGCGGCGTGGATGGGACGTGAAACAAGCCGCCGCCGCGCATCCGATGCAGCAGGCGCGGCTTGACCGGCGTCAGCGGGGCCGCATCGAGCTTGCCGAGCTGCTTGAGGATCCGGTAATGCGGGCTGGCGTGACCGCCGACGATGTAATGCAGGCCGTAGTTGAGCGTGAAGCCCTTCTGCTGCACGACCAGCGCGCGGCCGCCCAGCACGGGCCGCTGCTCAAGTACTGTGACGGCGGCGCCAGCGTCAGCGAGCAGCGCGCCCGCCGCCAGACCGGCTAGCCCACCGCCCACCACGACGACCCGATGCGAAGGTGCTGTGCGGGATGTATTCATCGGCGGGCCACTCCGCTGCGCTGTGTTTCACCCAGTATAGGGGCTTTTGGCGATCCGCGCGGCGCTGCGGGACAGATGCGGAGTCGGACGCGCTTTTCCCCCCGTCGTTTGACAAAGTTCGGGAATCTGCTGACGATTAGATGTGGCGCCACCTACGACCAACACAGCAACACTATGGGGGTTCAATGACTTTCCGATGGACACTGTTCTAGGAACTGGCAACACCCTGTTCGGATACGCTTTCGTCCTGCTGATCTATCTCAGCTTGTGGCTTGCGATGCGGCAGGCCATGCCATGGTTCGCATCGAATTTCCGCCGTTCGTTCCTCGTGCTCTATGTCGTGTGGTCGGTCGGCATCTTCGTCGGCAATTTCTTGTTCTACCTGCTCGGCATCATGAGCTTCTACCCGTGGCTCAACAACATCATCCACTCGTTCTTGTGGATCGGCCTCGGCCTCGGGTTCCTCTACGCCATCTCACATAAGCGCCCGTTGTGGGAACAGATGGTGCTGTTCGGCATCTACAGCCTCGTCGTCAAGTTTGCCGAGCAGCGCATCCTCGGCACATGGGAATTCAGCCGCTTCTTCTTCATCGAGGGCAATCTGGCGTATCTGATCGGATGGAGCGTGGTCGACGCGCTGTACCCGATCGGGGCGTACTTCGTGCTCAAGATTGCGTCGCGTTTCGTTACCGGACTGGTCGTCCCTGATCTCAAGCTGCGGTAGCGGCTTATGCTGCGGTCACGCCATTGGACGGAATGGCTCGTCGTAGCGATTGCCGTCATCACGATATTGAGCGGCGCTGTACAGTTCATCGTGCCGGGTGTGGCGCTTGGCGCGATGTCGCTCGAAGCGTCGAACGCCTCGGTGTTTCTGTTCCGGTTTCTGAGCGTAGTCACGGCGCTGTTCGGCGCGGCCCTGCTGCATACCGCGTGGGATAAGGCGTATATACCGGCGGTGCTGCTGTGGGCCGGGCTGCAGAAACTCGCCGGCACAACCCTGATTGTCGCGGCGGCGGTGAGCGGTGTAGTCGCCGTAGGCGCGCTGCCGGTCGCGATCTACGACGGGCTTGCGGGACTCTACGTACTTGGGTTCGTTTACCGACGGAGGGGGTAAATCATGGTCAATATGCGTTTGGTCAGAATGGGAGGCTACTTCGCGATCATCGTCGGGTTGATGCAGTTGGTCGGCAACGGCTTGCATCCACCGATCCCGGCCGACACGGTCGAGGCGCTCGGCGTGATCGCCGGCCTGAGCTACTGGATTCCGATCCACGTGGTCATCTCGATGTCCTACTTCATGTTTATCCCGTTCGTGCTGGGCGCGGCGGCGGCCTTCAAGGATCAAGGATCGCCGTTCATCATCGTCGCGAAGTACCTCGTGATCGTGGGGGCTGGGCTGGGCGCGGCGCAAATCCTCACGCATCTGACGTACTTCAAGTATCTGGCGGATCAATATGCGCTGGCAGACCCGGCGCTTCAGCAGAACATCATCTTCAGCTACGAGTCGTTCTGGCCGTACAACGTCGCGCTAGAGATCGCCCATCTGGTGGCGATTTTCGTGGCGGTGTCGCTGTTCGGTATGGAACTGCTGCGCGACGACGTGCTGCCTCGCTGGCTGGCATGGCTCGGAATCGCCGCCGGCATCGCCGCGACGGTCGGTATCTTGGCCGGGAAGATCATCTTCAACAACGATATCGTATTCGGCGTATCGCTGCCGCCGCTGCTGATCTGGATTCTCGCCGTGGGCGTCAACTTGCTGCGGCTCAAACCCCCAGCGTCGGCGTCGGCGGGGGATTGAGCCATGACCAAACAGCTCAACTGGGCGGTGAACATCCTGTTCGTCGTGCTGGCGCTGCTGGCGCTCGGATGGGTGTGGGGCGTCGTGACCAACTGGGGCGAGATCGAGTCGCGCCCGGTGCGCCTCGCCTACATCATCTGTGACCTCTTTCTGGTCATCCCGCTGGGCGTCGCGGGTGGATACGGCCTCAAGCGCGGCAAATCATGGGGCGGGCCGGTGTTCGTGCTGGCGCTCGGCGTGCTCCTGTTCGACATCGCGCACGGGATGTTCTACCTGATCTGGGACAACTACTTCGGCATCCCGCTGTGGTTGGGGTTCATCCTGCTGGCAGTGCTGATCGTATATACCGCGTTTGCCATTCGTGCGCTGATGCAGTCGAGTCCGCCGGCCTGATCGCGGGCGCGGGCTGGGCAAACCATACGCGAACTCTCCTGCACGGGCCGCACGCGCCGGTGTGCTTCGTAATGCTATGCCAGTTCGTCGATTCATCTTGAGGGAAGCGTGCGCCGCGGCGATCATGCTCACGTTGTGACAATGCGCGCCCAAAGACAGGTTGGCCGTCCTGATCGCGGGCCGGGCGAACGCCGATGAGGTGTCGCTTCGCGAGCGCGCTAGTCGTCCGGCGCGACCACTGACTCGGCATCTGACAGCAGCGGCTCGCCCACAAACCGGTCACGATACCGCTGCAGCATCAGCAGGACGCCGAACGTGAACATCGTGTTGAACAGCACCGAGAATTGGTCGAAGTAGAACGACAGCGTGTTCGAGAACGCCAGCGTCACCACCAGCGCGATCATGCCCAGCGCGGAAGCCAGCACATCCCGCCGGATGAGAAATGCCACCATCGCGACCAGCAGAAGCATGCCCGTGACCAGATCGAGGCCGATCAGGATCAGGTACCAGTTCAGGCTTCTGGCGCTGTCGACGTTCGCCGTCTCCGAGACGATCACGCGCAGCACGTCCGGCAGGGAACCTCTTGCGCCGCCAAGCACCGTCGCCAGCACGTAGAGCATCACCAGTGACAGCACGCCGCTCAGCGCAAACAGCGCGATCAGCAGGGCGCGCGCGATCGGACGCGGCAGGAATCGCTTCTCGAAGCGCGTAATCAACGCGACGCACCGCGCGGACAGCGTTATGCGGTCGGGCGACAGATCAAGCGAGGCCGACTGTAAGTACTGCGTGATGTGGCGCGCAAGGTCGGCAACGTCTGGCCGGGCCGTCTGAGCGGCGATCTGCTGTAAGCGCGTCACGAGATGGTCGCGTTCGCTCACCGACAGATCATCCTCCAGCACCTCCTCCAGCTCGCCCAGCACGTAGTACATCTCGGCGTGAACGTCGGTCGAGGACTGACGCCGCCGGACGATCAGGTAGATCAGCAGGATCGTCAGAAACGCGACGTAGATGATCGGCGCGGCAAGCGGGAAGAAGTAGTCGTTCTGCTGCGTGATGAATTTGCCCACCTCGTCGATGAACAGGCCAGCGCCGGCGCCGGCAAGCACCGCCGATACGTCGCGCGCCCAGCGGTTCACGCACAGCAGAGGCAGCAGCACGGCGAAGAATTGCAACAGGCCACCCCACAGCGCGTGAGCGAAATGATACGTATCGTTCCCTAACTGCGGATAACCCGCGAGTTCGAGATAGACGCGTGTCACGACGACGCACAGCGCGAACGCCAGCGTCAGAATCAACACGTACCGCGCGGCATCCGCCCGCACCACCGGTTTACGAATCGCCAACATCGCCCCGCCTTTCGCGCCGCGCTCATCCCGCAGCATGACACTGACCCTAGCGCGGAATACGCGGATACGCAACGGACTAAGCCGGTGTTCGTAAGTCGAGAGATTCGGTCTCCCATCGCGGCTTGGACTCGGCGCATCCCACTTTGGGATGTTTCGCACGCCGTACGGTTGACGGCTTCTCACCGTATAGCACTCGCCACGTCGTCCGGCGGTATAATGGCCCGCCATGCAACCACCAACACCACCCCCTCACACCTCCACCGCGCCCAGCGTCACGATCCACGCGCTGCTTACCGATATCCGTGTGCTGCTGCTGTTGTTCGTGTTTCTGCGTGTCGGCCTGATGATGGCCTATCCGCCGGTCGGGACGTTTGGCGGCGGGGGACTGACCGCCGGCAGCGACCGCGCCTACCACTTCACGCTGGCGGCCCTCAGCGACGGTGGCGACCTGCCGTTCCGCGACTGGTGGAGCGAGTTCCCGCCGGTGTGGGCGTGGCTGAGCGTGCTGATTTATCAAGCTCTGCCTAACGTCAACTTTCCAGTGTGGACGGCCGTCATCAGCGCGCTCATGCTGGCGTTCGACTGCGCCAACCTGCTGCTAGTGCGCTCAATCGGCGCGCGGCTGTACGGCCGGCCGACCGGCGTGGCAGTGGCGTGGGTATACGCGATGCTCGCCCTTCCGCTGATCCAGTTGTTCTGGAACTTCGAGACGCTGGTGGCGTTCTGGCTGCTGCTGGGCGTGCGCTTGCTGCTGACGAACCGCGACCGTGCGGCTGGCGTGGCGGCGGCGATTGGCGCGCTGGTCAAGTTCACGCCGGCGCTGCTGATCGCGTCCGCGCTGCGGTTCCGCCCGCCGTGGCGCGCAGTACAGATGATCGTGCTGACCGCCGCGCTGTTCGCCGGCGCGTACGGCGTGCTGCTGATCGACAACCCCAACCCGCAGGTCACGCTGACCTCGCTGACGGCGCAGTTTCGCAAGGCCAGCTATGGCAGCGTGTGGGCGCTGATTGATGGCAACCTATCCGCCGGCGACTTCGCCTTCCCCGGCGACGATCCGGTGCTGCTGCACTACGACCTCGCCGCCGCCGATCAACTATACGGTCGCCCGCCGGTCATTCCCGGAGCCGTCCGCATCGCGCTTGGGCTGGGCGTCGGGCTGTTCTGTTTTCTGCGCACACGCCGCCGCGACAACCGGGGGCTGGTCGCGTTCACGCTGCTCACGCTGCTGGTGTTCTTCTTGCAAGCGCAGGGATGGTCGCCGCATTGGCTGGTGCAGGTGCTGCCGCTGACGCTGCTGTGCTTTCCCAACCGCGCCGGCGTACTGACATGCCTCGCGCTGACGGCACTGTCGCTGCTGGAGGCGCCGGTGCTGTACTCACGCATCGCCACCCCGTCGGCGCTCGTGATCGACTTCGGCCTGCTGTCGATCTACGCCTTCTCGATCATCACGCGCACCGCCATCCTGATCGGGCTGTGCGTCGCGCTTTACCGCGTCCTGCGCATGGTTCGCTGACCAATCGGCCCTCGTCAAAACGCGCTCAACACGCCACACTAATGGTCGGTGCTCAAATCTCACCGCCGTCTCGAATCATGCGGCTTCGGCGGGGATGAGGGAGACACCGGATCGGTCTAACTCTGCTTGATACTAGGTGGGTCACGATTCCATGAAACTCGACATTGATCGCCTGATGCAAGACCGCGGACTGGACGCGCTGATGGTGTTCGCCGCCCATGACCACAGCCCGGCGCTGGATTATTTGACTGGCGGTGTGCGCATCACCGGCGGCATGGCGATCAAGCTCGCTGGCCGCAGCCCGGTGCTCGTCGTCAACGGTATGGAGACCGCCGAAGCCGCCGCGTCCGGCCTCGAAGTCTACGATTATCACGCGATGGGGATGGAGACCGCGCGCGAGAAGGCCGGCGGCGATCCCGCCCTGACGCAGATCTTGTTCTACGGCGGGTGCTTCGACAAGCTCGGCTTGACCGAAGGCCGCATCGGCGTGTACGGCGTCAACGATGTGAACGTCGCGCTGGCGTTGATCGACGGCCTACGCCAGCGGTTCCCGCAGTATACGTTCATCGGAGAACTCAACCCGACGCTGTTCGACGCCGCCTATACGACCAAAGACGACATCGAGATCACCCGTATTCGCTCCGTGGCCCAGCGCACCAGCGCCGTCGTCAAGGCGACATGGGACTTCATCAGCCAGCACCGCGCCGATGAGAACGAAACGGTCATCAAGGATGACGGCACGCCGCTGACCATCGGCGACGTCAAGCAGTTCGTGCGGCGCGCCTTGCTCGACCGCGACCTTGAGGACACCGCGATGATCTTCGCGCAGGGCCGCGACGCGGGATTCCCGCACAGCCGGGGCGACGAACGGCAGGCGCTCAAGCTCGGCCAGCCGATCGTGTTCGACCTGTTCCCGCATGAGATCGGCGGCGGCTATCATCACGACATGACGCGCACGTGGTGCATCGGCTACGCGCCGGACAACGTCCGCGAAGCGTACCATCAGGTGATGACCGCGTTCGACATCGCGCTCGAACACTTCGGCGTGGGCAAGCCGACTCATCTTATGCAAGAGGCCGTGCTTGACTACTTCGAGGGTAACGGCCATCCGACCACGCGCAGCAAGCCCGGCACGAACGTCGGCTACGTTCACACCCTCGGCCACGGCGTCGGTCTCAACGTGCACGAAAGCCCGCGGATCAGCCACCTTGCGAAGGATGATCGTTTTGCACCCGGCAACGTCATCACCATCGAACCGGGGTTATACTATCCGGATCAGGGGTTCGGCGTGCGCGTCGAAGATCTGCTGATCATCACCCAGCGTGGCGAACTGGTCAGCTTGACCGACGTGCCCAAAGACTTGATCCTCCCTCTGCGCGGAAGCTGAACCCGCGCCAGTACGTAGACCGTTCAGCCTATCGACGAAGGCAGTTTCATGAACGAAGTCAAACGAGAGATGAAATTCAGCTACGGCGGGCAGGCGGTGCTGGAAGGCGTGATGATGCGCGGCCAGCACATTTTCGCCGTGGCTGTGCGTGACCCGAAAGGCAAGATCGCCGTGCACCGCGCGACGATCCCGGCCGCGCTGTACCGCAGCAAGATCACCAAGACGCCGTTCGTGCGCGGCGTGGTCGGGCTGTGGGATGCGCTCGGCCTCGGCGTGCGCGCGCTGATGTGGTCGGCGGACGTGGCGCTGGGCGAGGAAGAGGTCAACTTCAACGGCCCGCTCGGTTGGGGGACGGTTGCGTTCTCGATGCTGTTCGCCGTCGGGCTGTTCTTCTTGCTGCCGACGACGGCCGCGACCGGCATCAGCCACCTGCTCGGCCTCGAACACGCGCCGTTCCTCGTCAACCTGATCGAGGGCGTGATCCAGCTTGCGATCCTCGTCGGCTACATCAGCATCGTCGGCCTGCTGCCGGACATGAAGCGCGTCTTCAGCTATCATGGCGCCGAGCACAAGACGATCAACGCTTACGAGGCCGGCGCGGAGCTTACGCCCGAAGTCGTGCAAACGTACCCGATCGAGCACCCGCGCTGTGGCACGGCGTTCCTGCTGCTGGTGGTGTTCGTCAGCGTGCTGGTGTTCAGCGTGTTGGGACGCCCGCCGTTCCTGCTGCTGATCCTCTCGCGCGTGCTGCTGATCCCGGTGATCGCTGGCATCGCCTATGAAGTGCTGCGCTGGACGGCCCGCAATTTGCACCGTCCGTGGGTGCGCGTGATCGTCAAGCCGAACCTTGCGCTTCAGCACCTCACGACTCGCCAGCCGTCGCTGGATATGCTGGAAGTTGCTATTGCGGCGTTCAAGCACGTGCTGGTCAGCGAAGGCGAACTGGACGAGAGCGAGGTCGCGCATCTGCCGATTTGGACGAAGGAGTCGAAAAAGCCCGAGCCGGTCGCCGGGGATTAGCGTAAACTGCCGGGTGCTGCATAAGCTGACGCTGAGCACGAAAAGGAGTCTTTAGGGCGAGCTATCGGCTCGCCCTGACGTTGTATTACGGTGTCAGTCAAACGGCACGTAGGTCGCATGACCTAACCACTCCGTCTCGTCGCTGGCGGAGAGAATGAGTTCAAGCGCGTCGATCACCTTCGCCACAGGCGAATGCTTATGGACGAGAAACAGCCCCGGCAGCGGATCGCCGGCCTGCATTCGCCGATAGAAATGTCCACGCATGGTGTTTACGTCATGTGTGAGGACAATGTAGGTATACTTGGCGGCATAGTCCAGCACGCGATCATCGTCAGCACCTGCTATCTCGGTGTCCTGCACCCGGATGAAGACAAAACTGGGGATCCGCCGCCACACGCCGCGTAGAATATCGTTGTTGAAGTTTTCGTCAGCGAGAAACTTCATTCCGCATCCGTGCGTTTCGCGTGGAGCCGTGCTTCAAGTTCGGCCCGCGTCAGAGGAGGATGCTGTGCCTCCCACTCCTGCTGGAGCCGTATTGCTTCCGTTTCCATGCGCTGAAGATAATCATCGACCGCCTCGCGGTGACGCAGATAGTAGCCGATCGCCAAGTACACCTGATCGAGCGACAGCGTGGTGTACATTTGGACGATGTGTTCGGGAGTCTCCCCGTGATGATAGGCGTGTACGATAAGGTCGAGCAGGACGCGCGTGCCACTGACACGCATTCGACCGTAGTCATCGGTATAGATCGGGATCGCTTCAGTAATTGGGGCGTCAGTCACGGCAGGTGCATCTCTACACGATCATCACAGTATGGAGCATGCTGATTCTAGCACGATTGTATATCATTCTTCCGGTGGAATAGACGCTAAAGGACAGCGCAGCGATCATGCCGATTTTTCGCGGTGACGTGTATTGGGTGCTGCACGATGCGCTGGGCGGCGTACCGCATCCCTACGTCATCGTGCAGGATGACGTGTTCAACCACAGCCGCATCGAGACGGTTGTCGCCTGCGCGCTCACGACCAACCTGCACCGCGTGTCGCTGCCGGGGAACGTGCTGCTCGACGCCGGCGAGGCCAACCTGCCGCGCCAGAGCGTCGTAGAGGTCGCCAAAGTGACGACGCTGCGCAAGGTGGACTTGGGCGCGCATATCGGCCGGTTGTCGGCGCAGCGCACCGGGCAAATCCTCGCCGGCCTGCGCTTTGTCCAGTCGACGTATCAGGGCGACGATACGGCGTGAGGGCGCGCGCTCATCTTGTCACGCCGCGGGCTGAAGCCGTACGGCGCAGCTCGTGACCTGAATACGCCTCTGAGAGAGGCCCGTTATAGAGAGGGGCACAGACGCGGTAGAATATGGTATTCGGCCGGCGTTTTTCCCCACGCCTACGGCGGGCGAAACAGGCCGGGGAAGTGAGGGACTCCCATGCGTAATCCATTACGCGAAATCCTCGACCGTCAACTCATCGCTGTGCTGGATGGCGCGCTGGCGACTGAACTCGAAGCACGTGGATGCGACCTGCGTGATCCGCTGTGGTCGGCGCGTGTGTTGATCGAACAGCCCGACCTGATCCGGCAGGTGCACGCCGATTACTTCGCCGCCGGCGCTGATGTCGCCACGACCGCCAGCTATCAGGCGACGTTCGAGGGTTTCGCGCGGCGCGGGTTCACCGAATCGCAGGCGGCCGATCTGATGCGGAAATCCGTGACTCTGGCGGCCGAAGCGCGTGAGGCGTTTTGGGCTGATCCGGCCAATCGGGTCAAGCGCGTGCGTCCGTTGGTGGCCGCGTCGGTCGGGCCATACGGCGCGTACTTGGCGGACGGCAGCGAATATCGCGGCGACTATGCGCTGGACGAAGACGGACTTGTCGCGTTCCACCGCGCGCGGTTCGGCGTTTTGGCAGCGTCCGGGGCTGACCTGCTGGCGTGCGAGACGATCCCATGCCTGAGTGAAGCCCGTGCCCTACTGCGCCTGCTGGACGATCATCCGGTCACATGGGCGTGGATCAGCTTCTCGTGCAAGGACGGGGCGCATCTGAGCAGCGGCGAGTCGTTCTCGGAGGCGGCGGTGCTGACCGGCACGCATCCGCAGGTGGCGGCGGTCGGCGTCAACTGCACGGCCCCGCGCTTCATCCCGGCGCTCATCCACGCCGCGCGCGCCGCGACAAATACGCCGGTCGCGGTGTATCCCAACAGCGGCGAAGCGTACGATCCGGTCACCAAGACGTGGCACGGCGAACGCGCCTGCGATGCCTACGCGGTGGAGGCCCGAAGCTGGTTCGACGCCGGCGCGCGCGTGATCGGCGGGTGCTGCCGCACGACGCCCGCGCATATCCGGGCGGTTGTAGAGGGGATCCTAAGTGCTTGAGAAACCCGATATCGACGACGCGCTGATCCTTGCGTGCCTGCGTGACGCGTTCGGCATAGACGCGCACACGCTCAGTTTTCTGCCGATCGGGGCGGACGCGAACACGGCGGTCTATCGCGCAGAGGCCGCCGACGTCTCGCTGTTCGTCAAGCTGCGGCGCGGCGACTACAACGCAGCGGCCACAGCCGTCCCCAAGGCGCTGCACGATGCCGGCGTGGCGCACGTTATCGCGCCGATCCCGAACCAGCACGGCGCGCTCACGTCGCCGGTCGCGGATGGACAGCTCGCCGTGTTTCCGTTCATCGTCGGCCATGATGGCTGGACGCGCGTGCTGACCGCGAGCGATTGGGTCACGTTCGGGCGTGCGCTCAAGCAGTTCCATACGACGCCCTTGCCCGCCGTCGTGACGGCGCACATCGCGCGCGAGACCTACGATCCGGCGTGGCGGGATAAAGTCACCGCGCTGATAAGCACGCTCGACCGCTGGATTGTGGATGATCCGGTGACGTATGGGCTGGCCGACCTGCTGCGTGAGCGCCGGTGGCAGATCGAATCGCTCATCAGCCACGCGCGCCATCTCGCCGGACATCTGCGCTCGTATCCGCCGCCGCAAATCGTCTGTCACGGCGATATTCACGTCGGCAACGTCCTGATCACGCCTGACGGTATGCTGTACCTCGTGGATTGGGATACGCTGGTATACGCGCCGAAAGAACGCGACCTGATGTTCGTGGGCGCGGGATTAGGCAGCAGCGATCCGCTGGGGCCGGACGCGCAGGCGGCGCTGTTCTACGAAGGCTACGGCACGGCGCAGGTCGATCTGTCCGCGCTGGCCTATTACCGCTGCGAACGGATCGTGGAGGATATCGCCGCCTACTGCGATCTGATTCTGCTCACGCTGCCCGACAACACCGACCGCGCCAACGGCCTCGCGCAGCTTGCGAGTCAGTTCGCGCCGGGAAGCGTCGTGGATATCGCGCTGGCGACGGCGGAGCGACCGCTTCATTGAGCGCCGCGCGGCGTGCGGCAACCCGGCTTGTCACGCGCCGGCCGGCCGGTCGACACACGGCTGTCAACTCATGTAATAAGTTGAAAGTGATGAGTGATGAGTGACTACCAGCCTTCACCGCTCGTGGAACCCGCTGAAGCAGAAGATTGGGTTTGCTGACTTTCGACAACCTACTTCAGTCTAGGCGCAAAATGAACCTGTGCTAAACTTCACCCCACTTGACGCGGGTTGTGATGGCTTTGAAAATTATTCGATATCCGAAAGGGACGCCTGTTCCTGCATCCTTTGCCCGTGCCTGTCTGTGAGGCCGGCTTCGGCGGAGGACTCCGGAAAGTGCATGTTCGTAAGCGGTGGGAGGAGGCAAAGCCTCTTGCAGCGCATACACGCAACCCGAGCTGCACGAGTCGGTAATCGGCAGCTGGACGAACGATCGAGCGCCACATCGCGGCGCGTGAACTGCGGCTGTGAAGCGCCCCGGACTCTTGCAAACGACCCTGTAGAGCGAATGTTGTAGAGGACAAGTTTGATGGCGGCCCCGTCAACAGCGGACATCACATGGATCCGGCCGGCGAAGGGCTGGAGGCTGCCGGATCTGCGCGAGGTCTGGCACTACCGCAACGTGCTGTTCAATTTCGTGAGCCGGAACTTCCGGGTCACGTACCGTCAGACCATCGGCGGGCCGATCTACGCGGTGTACCAACCGTTTATGACGATGGTCGGGTACACGCTTATTCTCGGCGTCCTGTTCGACGCTCAGAACGATACCGCAATCCCCTATCCACTGTTCAGCTTCAGCGCGTTAATCGTGTGGTCGCTGTTCGCCGGCGTGGTGCAGGGTGTTTCGATGAGCATGCAGAAGAACAGCACGCTCATCCAGAAGATCTACATTCCCCGGCTCATCTTCCCGTTGATCGAGATGTTCATGGAACTGCTGACCTTCGGCATCGCATGATTATCCTGTTCGTGGTGATGTTGATGTACGGCTTCCTGCCCACCCTCAACGTCCTCGTCCTGCCGGTGTATACGATCCTCGCGGCGGGCACGGGGCTGAGCGTTGGGCTGCTGTTCGCCGGGTTTCAGGCGCGCTTCCGCGACTCGGTGTACGTGTCTCAGGCGGTGACCCGATTCCTGTTCTTCCTCACGCCGGTGGTATATGCGAGCAGCCGGCTTCCCGCGCCGCTGGATACGCTGTACCAGTACAACCCGATGGCGGTGGTGGTCGAGGGCTTCCGCTGGGCACTGCTCGGTTCGGGCGAACCGCCGTCGCTCTCCCTGATCGCGCTGGCGTACTGCGTTATGTTCGTTCTGCTTGGGGCCGGGCTTCTGCTGTTTAACCGCCTTGAAGCGACGATTGCGGATGTGGTCTAGCGATGAAACCGGAAAACGCGATTGAAGTCGAACACCTGTCGAAGGTGTATTACGTGGCGGCCACCGCCGAGGCCCGCTCGCGCCGCGCTCAGATGTTGCACAACGTCGCCTCGCCGGTCAAGCGGCTCCGCTCGGCGCTTGCGGGTCAGGCCGCGTTCGGCGCGGAAGTGCCGCTGAAGGCGTTGGACGACATTTCGTTCGAGGTCGGCAAGGGGCAGATCGTCGGCCTGATCGGCTCCAACGGTTCCGGCAAGAGCACCTTGCTCAAGGTGCTGAGCAGGATCACGACACCGACAAGCGGCCAAGCGCAAATCCGCGGGACGCTCGGCTCGCTGCTGGAAGTGGGGACAGGGTTTCATCCGGAGCTGACCGGGCGTGAGAACATCTACATGAACGGCGCGGTGCTGGGCATGGATGCGCGCGAGATCAACCGGCTCTATGACCGGATCATCGAGTTTTCGGGCGTCGGCGCGTTCATCGACACGCCGGTGAAGCGTTATTCAAGCGGCATGAAGGTGCGGCTCGGCTTTTCCGTCGCGGCGTTCTTCCAGTCCGACGTGCTGCTGGTTGACGAGGTGCTGTCGGTGGGGGATGCCGAGTTCCAGAAACGCGGGCTGGGCAAAATGTCTCAGGTCTCGCGCGAGGGACGCACCGTCATCATGGTCTCGCACAACCTGTCGGCGATCCTGTCCCACTGCGACTGGGTGATTTGGCTCAACAAAGGCAAGATCATGACCAGCGGCGACCCCACGCAGGTAACATCCGCGTATCTGCTTGAGAACACGGCCTCAGGCGGGACGAGCGAGGGCGAGAAACACTTCACGAACACGCCGGCCGACTCGCCTTATCCGTTCAAACTCATCGCGATGCGGACGTTCGACAGCGATGGCAATATCCGGTCAACGTACTTGAGCAGCATGCCGGTGATCGTCGAGATGGAGTTTGAGCTTTCCGCCCCCATTGATTTTCTGCGGGTTGGGTTTGAGCTGAAATCGACGGACGAGAACAGCCTGTTCCGGTCGTTTCACAATGACATCGCAGAAACCCTCGAGTACGACAGCGCCCGCCGTACCTACAAGCTCCGCGGGGTCATCTCTCCGCGCTTACTCAACAACGGGACGTACTATGTCGATCCGCTGGTCGCTATCCATCGGGGCGGATGGATCGTCAACAACACGCGCGGGCTGACCGTGAGCATCGTGTACGATATCCCGAACCGCGATTACATGATAAAACAGCGGCCCGGCCTGATCGCGCCGGTATTGGAGTGGCACACCGTCGCTGAGAGTGAAGCGATCTCATGAGAGACTTCCGTTTGCTGTACGTCTCAGGCGCGAGTGGATCGGGAACGACGCTGCTCGCCCAAATTTTGGCCGCAGCGCCTCAGGTCGTAACGGTCGCCGGGAAGCACCGTACGCTCTCGCGCGAGAAAGATCCAGCATTCAGGCTGGCAAAACGCATTAACTGGACGACGCGCGATCTGTGGGATCGGCACGGCGATGTCAGCCTGTACGCGCAGGCGCGGCAGGCGCTGCCCCGGTTGGTTCAAGAGCTTTTGCAGTACGAGCAGCACGCGGCTACGACGCACCTTGTCATCAAACGGTCTTCACCGTTCTACCGTGGAGACCGCTACCGCCCCGATATGCAGGACATCGTCGATCTATTCCCGAACTCGCGGATCCTGGTCATTTACCGCGATCCACGCGCGGCGACATACTCGTCGTTCCGCAGGGGATTCGCGCCGAACCTGCATAACATGGCCGTGGTTTGCGAGGAACATCTCACACTGCTATCGGCGCAGCTTCAAGCACTGGATGCCGGGTCATATATGGCGTTTCGCTACGAGACATGGATGCAGCACGCCCAAGCGGTGACGCGTGACGTCGCGGCGTTCGCGGGGCTGCCGGAGCAAGTGCTGTTGGACGCCACCGAGCGCAAACGTCTCGATACCAGCAAGAATGACCAGTGGCGAAACGAACTCTCGCCGGAGGACGCGGCCTTTCTCGACACGTTCTTCAACGAAAAGCGCACCCGCCGCTGGGGCTTTCTGGAAAGCGTGAGCCAGTGAACAGAGACGCATTGTGGATCGTCTGCTGCGGCATGAAGCGGTCTGGCTCGACGCTTCAGTATCAGCTGGCCGCTCATCTTGTGGAAGGCGCGGGCCTCGGCGCGCGCGTGGGCTGGACGGAGAAGTTCGCGGATGCGGTGGCGCTCACGGCCGGGACGCGAGCGTGGAAGGTCTATAAGAACCACAACTATTCCGAGGAGATCGCCGCCCAGTTCAGGGCCGGACAAGCCAAAGGGATCTACGTCTACCGCGATGTGCGCGACGTGTTCGTATCGTTCATGCACAAACAGGACGCCCCCTTCGAGCGCCTGTGGCAGCGTGACATCCTGCGCGAGCTGGTTGAGAACGACGCGAAATGGACTGCACTGCCTGATATGCTGGTTTCCCGGTATGAGGAGATGAGTCAGGACATCGCCGCCGAGGTCGGCCGAATAGCGGCGCATCTGGGCATACCCGTGTCTCACGACGAGGCCGGGGCAATCGCCGGTGAGTACAACGTCGAGCTGCAAAAGGCGCGCACCGACCAGTTCAAAGACCCTAAGAGCCTGAGCAGCAAGATCACGTTCGACCCCCACAGCCTGCTGCATGACAACCACATCAGCAAGACGCAGGGCCAAGTAGGCCAGTGGCGGGACTATCTCTCGCAGGCGCAGGTCGATCTGATCGAAACGCGCTACGGCGATTGGCTGACGAGCCACGGTTACGCCCTGTCGAACGAGAGCGTTTCGGGTACGTGATTCTGATGCCGCGCTATTACAGTCAACACGGTGAGGACTGTCTGCTCTGGACGTTCTTTGGAGAGCGCGCGAACGGCTTTTACGTGGACGTCGGTGCGTTCGACGGGCGCTATGTGAGCAATACATACGCGTTCGAGCAGATGGGCTGGCACGGCATCTGCGTTGAGCCGCATCCGGTGTCCTTCAAGATACTGCGCGAACTCCGCACGGCGATTTGTGTGAACGCGGCATGCGTGCCGGATCCCACTACGCAGCACGCGACGCTGTACATGGAGAAACTCGGGTATCTCTCCGGGCTGCAAGGCGAGCGCGAGGACGATGTCAACCGGCGCTACGAAAAACGCGGCCTGACGTTCGACGGGTTCGACACCGTCGACGTGCCCGCGATGACCCTTGACCGCATCCTCAGCGAGAACGTGCCGGGCGGCAAACCGATCCCGATCGACTTCCTCTCGGTCGACGTCGAAGGCACGGAATTGGACGTGCTGCGCGGCCTCGACTTGAACGCGTGGCGCCCGCGTGTGCTGCTGATCGAGACGAACACCCCCGCGGCGTGGGAGGCGATGTCCGGGTATCTGTCGGGCTTCGGCTATTCGCTGGCGCGGCGTCTGGCGGTCAACTCGCTGTATGTGCGCGATCCACGGGATGTAGAACGGATGCAGTCGATCTCCGTCAAGTGCTGGATCGAACCGACGCCGCACCCGTTCGGCGCCGAGCTTACGCCGCAGCAGCACGTCACCGGCTACCAAGTGAACGTCCCGGCCGAGGTCAAGCCGGTACGCAAATCCCGGCTGAGACGCCTCATCCATCGCTTGTTCGGGAAGTGAGGGCTGTCCACGATGACGAACCCGCGATTGAGCATCGTGATGGTCGATGGCAGTTTTCGCGAGAGCTATCACGCCATCCGCTTCTTCTGCAGCCAGACGATCCCGCCGTCGGACTACGAACTGATCTGGGTCGAATACTATGACACGGTGAACCCGGCGCTCGCCGCGGAGATCGCCAAGTTCCCGAACGCGCGTGTGATCACGCTGAATCGCACCGGGGAGTATCACTCGTCCTACTGCTTCAACGCCGGGATCGCGGCAAGCCGGGGCGAACTGATCCTCATCCCGGATGCCGACCTCGTCGTTGAGCCGGACATGCTGCAAACCGTCTGGGAGATGCACCAGACCGACGAACGGCTCGTGATGTACCTGTTCCGCTACGAAGAGCCTGAGGCTCAGCGCCAGATCCCGGTGACTCTGGAGCATCTGCGCGATGTATGCGTGATGACCAGCCCGTCGAACTTCGGCGCATGCCTGACTGTCCGGAAGCGCTGGCTGGTCGCCATTAACGGATACGAGCAGCATCCGGTGTTTGGAACCGGGTTTCACGCCAACGGTCAGGACGTCAACACGCGCTTTAAGAACTACGGCCTGCCGATCATGTGGCATCCGCAGATCAAGCTCTATCACCCGTGGCATCCCTTCACGAAGGCCGCCGATGATGCGTACCGGCGTCAAGAGGTCGTGATTCGCTATCGGGCGGTCAACCTGCTGTCGACCGCTTTCGAGGGGTTGGACGCGGCGCGCAGCGAGCCGATGCCGGGCGATCTGCTGGATCTGTTGGCGCAGCGCGAGCGCGAGATCAACAAGGCCAACAGTAAGCCGGATCCGAGTCAACCGTTGAGCGCCAAGCCCGTCGAAGGAGTCTACAGACGGGTTCGGCGCGCCATGAAAGTTTTGCTAGGTAGGGCATAGCCGCGAATGATTATCACCGACCGGTTTGTCTATATTCACATGCCCAAGACGGGCGGAACGTTCGTCGAGACGGTGCTGCGCAAGATCCACGAAAAGCGCGGAGACCTCATCGAGCACCGTCGTGCCGATCAGCCGCCGCGCCGCCGTTCGCTGCGTGACCTGTTCAAGAAACGCCGCCCGGTGTTCCTCGAACTCATCAATCTCGCCGGGCCGAACGAGTGGAACCAGCATGGCCGCGTGAGCCAGATTCCGCCCGAACACCGCGATAAACCCGTCCTTACCACCCTTCGTAATCCGTACGATCGGTACGTCTCTCAGTACGAGTTCAAGTGGTGGCAGCAGCATCCAGAGACGTTTTTCCGTAACGTCGGAGACCTCAAGACGAAGTATCCGCAGTATCCGGACATCTCGTTCGCGGAGTTTGTCGAGGTCTCCAATACGTTTTCGGCTGACGAGCTGAGGCAGCGTTTCGACCCACAGGATCGGCTCGGCCGGCATACGATCCAGTTCGTGAAGTACTTCTATCCCAATCCGGCGGCGCTTTCCGAAATCGACGCCGACTATCTGGCCGCCCGCCGCTACCAAACGGACGTCCACCCGAATTTGCACTACACGTTCACGCACGACCTCAATCAGCAGCTCTATGACTTTCTGCTGACTATGGACTATCCTCACGAGGAGATCGCGTTCATCTTGCAGCATCAGAAGGTGCTTCCGAACGGGCAGGGCCGGAGTGAAGATCAGACGTGGGAGAAATACTACACGCCAGCACTCAAGGCAGCGGTGCGGCACTATGAACGAATGCTCTTTGAGATGTTCCCCGTCTTTGACTGCTGAGGCAGGCGAATATGTGGACGCGCGAAGGTATCGTCGTGTGATGCGCGGCACAACTTCTGCCCATGGCGGGGCGCAACCTGTCCCGAAGCATAAGGCCCGATGATGCTGATTACAGATCACTTTGTCCATGTCCACGTCTCAAAGACGGGAGGCACGTTCGTCGAATCGATGGTGCGCAAGCTCTACGAAGCGCGCGGCTGTCACGTGGTCGAAGTGATCGAAGATCAGCCGCTTCCATGGAGGCAGCGTGTCCAGCGCGTGTTCAGCCGGCAGCCAGCGATCTTCCTGCTGCAGCACTACCCGATCTACATCTCCGATCAGCCGGCGCACGGCCGCACGATCAAACACGCAAAACACCAGACCCCCAACAAGCACGGCTGGGTCTATCAAATCCCGCCAGAACACCGGCATAAGCCCATTCTGACGACTATCCGCAATCCGTATGACCGGATCGTTTCGCAGTTTGAATACAAGAACTGGCAGCAGGCGCGCGGGTCGAAATATCGCGAGAGCGTCATCGCTTCTCACTACCCGCATTTCCCGAACCTCACGTTTGCCGAGTACGTCGAGCTGATGAGGCTGCTGGCTGACGAGCTGATGCTGCCCAAGCTGTCCCCCGAAGATCAGATCGGCTATCAAACGCGCGAAGTCCTCCGGACGCTGTTTCAAGACCCGCTGCGCCTGCTGGACATCGACGCGGACTATCTCGCAGAGCGCCGCTATCGTGAGGACGTGGCCCCCAATCTGCACTACACGTTCACGCATGACCTGAATCACGGGCTGTATCAGTTCTTGCGCAAGCTCGATTTCCCTCACGAGGAGATCGCCTTCATCCTCGAACACAACAAGGTGCTGCCGCGTAAAGGCGGCCGCCGCGAAGATCAAGCGTGGGAAAAGTACTACACGCCGGAGCTGAAGGCCCTTGTCCGGCGCCGCGAGCGTGTTATGTTCGAGATGTTCCCGGAGTTCGGGCAAGAAGCGCTGGATGAGAATGCGTAACCGGCGCGTCCCACTGTGATTCTCAAGATGGGCGCTGGAGACTCAACGTTGTGAAAGCCTTGCACATCAATACCGACGAGAGCCGCGGCGGCGCCGCCCGTTCCGCCAACCGGCTGTATGCTGCTCAGCGGATAGTGGGGACGGATGCGCGGATGCTCGTGCTGCGGCGTTCGACCAGAGACCCGAACGTCGACAGCGTCCCGCTGAACCGGCTTCAACGGCTGATCCGACGCCGCGTCATTCATCTCGACCGCCCGTCGAAGCGCGCCTATCCCGAATATCGTGGCGGCGACTGGTCTACCGGTCGGGTCTCCACGCCGGTATTGGGGTATCTTGAGCGCGCCCGGCCCGACGTGGTCAATCTTCACTGGCTGGGCGGCGGGATGCTGTCGGTGGAGGCGCTGGCGAGAATCCGTGCCCCGATCGTCTGGACGCTTCATGATATGTGGGCGGTCACCGGGGGATGCCATTACGCCGGAAGCTGCGTGTTGTACCGGACGGGCTGCGGATCCTGCCCGCAGCTTCGATCGACACAGCCACGGGACATCAGCGCGTCGACATGGGAACGCAAGCGGCGCTCGTGGCGTGATCTCAACCTGACGATTGTCACGCCAAGCCGCTGGCTGGCGGATATCGTGAAGGAAAGTCCGATTCTGGGCGGCTACCGTACCGAGGTCATCCCCAACGCGATTGACACGCAGGTGTTCCGGCCGTTCAACGCCGCGTTCGCGCGCGATGTCCTGCGCTTGCCACAGGACAAGACGCTGATCCTGTTCGGGGCGCAGCACATCGACGACGAGCGCAAGGGGTTCGCGTATCTGTCAAAGGCGCTGGCGATTCTGCCGGAAAGAGACGACGTGGAGCTTGTTCTCTTCGGCGTGTCCCAACCGGCGCTGGAGACGAACCTCAAGGCGCATCACGTCGGGACGATCGACAACGATCGACTCCTCGCGCTGCTGTATTCGGCCGCTGACGTCTTCGTTGCGCCGTCGGTGCAGGACAACCTGCCGAACACGGTAATGGAGGCCTTGACCTGCGGGACGCCGTCGGTCGGATTCCACATCGGCGGGATGCCGGACTTGATCGACCATCAGCAGTCGGGCTATCTGGCGCGGCCCCTCGACGCCGAGGACTTGGCCCACGGGATCAGTTGGTCGCTGGCGAACAGGGCGGCGCTGGGAGAACATGCACGCGCCGAAGCGGTATCGCGCTACGACAGTATGCAGATTGCAGCGCGTTATGTGGGGTTGTATACTGAAATCATTGGTGATCGGTTCGGAAGAGTGTCCTAAACACTGCACTACAATGGCCGGGGCAAGGCCGCCTTCCCTGTGGAGGGGGTGATTGTCATGCGGGTAGTGCAGTTTGTTTATGCCGGCATGCCTTTTCGAGAATGAAGTGGAGACCTGTCGCTTGGCGCGATCAGACAAGAACTTGCTGGTGCTTTTCCTTCACGTCCCCAAGACCGGCGGGACGACCCTATGGTCGATTCTGTACCGGCAGTACGGCTACAAACGCGCGCGCCGGATCATGGAAGGCTCCATCGCCAACAACGACGCGACTCTCCGCGGTTTAATCGAGCAAAACAGCTCCACGATTGCACTGGTGGGCGGACACGTGCCGTACGGTGTGCACACGTCGACGGATCGGCCGACGTCGTACTTCACCATGCTGCGCGACCCGGTTCAATGGCTGTTCTCAAGCTACTACAAGGTGCTGAGGAAGCAGACTCACCAGCTGCACGAGAAGTTCATCACAGAGAAGCTCGACCTGAACGATGGTATCGTTCATCTGAGAAGTAACCTACAAACCCGGCTGTTGGCGGGCATCGACGATTCAGGCGAGTGCACGCCAGAGCATCTGGAGATCGCCAAGCAGACGCTGCGCGACCGGATCGACACCTTCGGGCTGCTGGAGCGCTATGACGAATCGCTGATCATGTTCCGGCGGTTCTACGGCTGGAAGACTCCGCTCTACGTGCGCAAGAACGTCGGAACGAACGTGCGCGCTAAAGCCCAACACACCGCCGAGTCGATCAAGATCGCCGAGCAGCACAACAATCTGGACGTGCAGCTGTATGCTTTCGCGGTGTCGCTCTTTGAGGAACGGGTGCGTGAGCAGGAGCGCGGGTTCCGGCGGGAAGTGGCGATCTTCCCGCGTTTGAACGCCCTCTATGGACGCTGGGTGAGTTTAACGGGTCGGCGTTGAGATTATGCATAACTGCTTCGTTCTGGGCGCAGGACGCAGCGGCACGAGTATGGTAGCAGGCACGCTGGCGGACGCCGGCTACTACATGGGCGATACCATGATGCCTGCAACCGGGGCGAACCCGAAAGGATTTTTCGAGTCGCGTGAGGTTGAGGCGCTCAACGAGGACTTGGTTCGCACGATGCTCCGGCCTACCTTGCGAGAGCGCATCTCGCGCGGGCTGGGCATCCTCGCGCCGCAGCCGAACTTCGCCGATGCGCCCGCGTGGGGCAAGGTGCACTGGCTGGCGATTCTGCCGCGCTATCGTGACCCCACCGTAACCCCCGCAAAAGCGGCGCGGATCGCCCAGATCACCGATCACCAACCCTTCTGCATCAAAGACCCACGGCTGTGCTACACGCTGTCCGGTTGGCGCCCGCATCTGCACCATGCGGTGTTCATCTGCGTGTTCCGCGAACCGGCGATCACCGCGGCCAGCATCCTGAAGGAGGTCGAGCAGGAGGACTATCTGAAGGGGATTCGTTTGTCGTACCGGCAGGCGCTTGACGTGTGGGCCTGTATGTATGCGCATATCCTGTACAAGCACCGGCATCGCGGTGAGTGGCTGTTTCTGCACTACAACCAAGTCTTGACCCAAGATGGACTGGACAAAATTGAGGCGCTGACCGGCGCGGCGGTCAATCGGACGTTTCCGGACGCACAGCTCGCACGGACAAAAGCGCATGCGCGCCCGGTTCCCCGGCCCATCGACCGGATGTACCGGCAGTTGTGCGCGCTAGCGGGGTATACGGGATGAGCCAGCCGCGCGTGACCGTGCTGATGCCGGTCTTCAACGTCGAGAAACATCTGCGGGCCGCCGTTGACAGTGTTCTGAGCCAGACGTTCTCTGACTTCGAGTTCCTCATCATCGACGACTGCTCCACAGATGGCACGGCCGGAATTCTGGCGGCGTATGACGACCCGCGGATCGTGCTGGCGCGGAACCCGCAGAATCTTGGCATCGTCGCGTCTTTGAACCGGGGGATTGCGCGCGCTCGCGGCGAGTATATCGCCCGGATGGACGGCGACGACATCTGCCTGCCGGAACGATTGACGGCTCAGGTCGCCTATATGGACGCGAACCCGGCGGTGGTGCTGCTCGGCACGAAGTACACGCACATCGACGACGACGGGCAGTTCGTCTATCACGGAGGTGAGATGCCGCCGCCGCCTGAGCCGGGGACGCCGGGCTATATGCGCTGGTCGCTGCTCTGGATGACCTCGGTGCAGCACCCCACGGCGATGATCCGGCGCAGCGCGTTAGCGGATATGCAGTACGACGCCGCTTACTTCACGGCAGAGGACTACGATCTGTGGGCGCGGCTGAGCCATCGGGGACAGGTCGCGCGCTTGCAGCAGATTCACCTGCATTACCGGGTCAATCCGGCGGGGATCTCAACGACCCGACGCCAGCAGCAGCTCGATACGCACTACCGCATCATGCACCGCGAGCTGTGCGCGTTGATGGACGCGCCGTTATCGGAGGCCGACACACGCGTGCTGTTCCAGATGGTGGTGCCGCAGCAGCCTAAAGGCGCACCTCAAGAGGTCATCCCCGGCGCCGATCTGGTCGCCGCGCTGCGGACGTATTGGGCCATTCGCAGGCGCTGCTTTGCAGTGTTCCTGCTCCAAGCCGAGGAGCGCGCGCACATCGACCGCGAGGCCGACCGGGTGCTCCGGCGGATGCTGGCGTATGCGCGCGCGTACTCCGGTGGCCGCGAGCGATTGGCGCTGCGGGCGTGGCTGATGCGGCATGCGCCGGGGCTGTTTGTGCGGCTGGCCGGCGAGTTCATTCGCTCGAAACAGCGGCGTCCCACAGGGACATAGGACAGCCGCCGGCCATCAGCGCAGGGTTGGGCGAAAGTTCGCCGCAGTCACCATTCTGACTCACCGTCACCGTACAAGTGCCAATCGACCAACCCGGCTTTCTCCTCGTCTGTCAGCCCGGAGCCGTCGTCATTGTCATCCTCGCTGTCGGCGCGGTCTTCATGCGCAAGCTCGGTGAGAATCCGCTTCCGCCGGTAACTCGCCATCAGCGGCGACTCTTTCGGTTCGTTCCGATGCTCTCCTGTAATGAACGTCCACAGCCATCGCAGCATGTTCGATCCTCGTGGTGATTGATAAAGGGGGGCAGTTGTCAGTTGTTAGGGGTCAGGGGTCAGGGGTCAGGGATCAGTGGTCAGTGGTCAGTGAGTGTACCGCATTCGGCCCGCCGTCACACACGCACGTCCTTCTCCCCTCTCCCTGAGGGAGAGGGGCCGGGGGGTGAGGGCTTCTCCGAGTGATGAGTGCTGAGTGAAGGGCACACCGATTGAACCACAGAGGACACCAAGGGGGCAGTGGTCAGGTTTCAGACGTCAGTAGTCAGGGGCAGC
>JZRA01000050.1 GCA_001567485.1 Chloroflexi bacterium OLB13 | reverse complement strand
GGCGCCGACCTCAACATCGGCGGGCGGTGCGGGGCGTGCGGCGCCGTTCACGCGCTACGCCCGCGTCGAACTGCCCAACGGCGAGGAGCTGTCCGCCGCCGCCTATCTCGACGCGGTGCAGGCCGAGGTCGTGCGTGTGCTGCTCGGTGAGGCGTCGCGCACCGACCCGGTCACGCAGTATTACATCATGGGCCGCAGCTACTACGCCGAGGCGCAGGTCGAGTTCGACGAGGCCAATACGCTGGCGCGCGCCACCGGCGTTGAGCTGGATACCGGTCAGGGGGCACTCACGCGCGGGTCGGCGGCGCTGGTGGAAAAGAAGGGCAGCAAGGTGCGCCTGCGCAATTACGCCGAGCGCGGCGACTCCGAGTCGCTCGGCCTGCCGGGCGCGGACGGCCGGTCCGCCCGCCTGATCGACGTACTGCACCGGCTGTTGTGGTTGACGGAGCACGAGAGCCGCAAGATTCAGGACTTCCTCAATCAGGCGTCGCCGGAGAAGTATCTGCTGCGGTTGACGGCGCAGGCGCTCTCAGGGCGGGCGCTGGCCGGCGAGCCGATGCCGGGCATGGTGCGCGACGAGCGCACGGGCGAGCAGCGCGCGATCGATACGCTGCTGGCAGCGTGGCGCCGGGTCGTCGACGAAGGCGCGATGTTGTAGGGAAGTAAGGGAAGTGATGAGTGCTGAGTGCTGAGGGGGAATTTCCCGGCCATCCGTAGGGACACGGCACCGCCGTGTCCGGGGAAACCTCACCCCGCGCCGCTGACGCTCCGCCGCCCCACTCCTTGGGAGACGGGTCGAGGGTGAGGTCTGGTTTCATGCCGTGTCCACGACGATAAGGAAAGCGACCGATGCGTGACGGGATGGCGGAGACGGTTGCCGAGGCGGAGGCGCAAACACTCGTGCTTCCGAAGTTCGAGGACTGGCGCGAGTTCGCACTCCTGCTTGACGGATACATGGTCGCTGAAGAACTCGGGCTGTCGTTCCACGAGTGAGGGGCACAACGCGAGCACCACTGGGAGGAGACGGGCCGCTGGGATCTCGACGTGATGCAGCTCAGGGTCATGATGTTCTACTGCTGCCGCAGAGAGTACTGGACCGACTGGTACGGCAACCAACACGATCAACTCGCCGACAGCCTTTTGTGGGAATTCAGCCGAATGCTCAATCTGCCGTATGCGGGCCGGACCGAGACGGAGGACTGATCGCGCCGGCGAGCCTGTCTGGCATCCGGGCCAGCCTTTGTGTACACGCGGACGTATTACCATGTATGCTCAATGTTGCGATATTTGACGGTTATGATGAAGACTCAGAGCGGGTCAATGCTTGTTTAGGATGGCAACCAGAGACCGGCTGAAAGGTGCACATGGACGGAAAGCTCTTTGTTAGCCACGCTTCGGCAGACAAACCTGTAATCGATAGGCTGGTTACATTGTTGGATGTCGGATGTGGCATTGATCATAAATCGATCTTCTGCACCTCCGGCGACGCAACGGGGATACCGAACGGTACGCCCAACTACATTGAAGCGATCCGATCTGAGATTGATAAGACCAGCCTCTTCTTATTTGTTGTCAGTCAGAACTTTCTGGTCAGTGAGTTCTGTCTCTGTGAGCTTGGCGCTGCGTGGGCTACACAGCGGTCTTGGCATCTTCTCGTATTGCCACCGCTCACGCCCGACAAGGTCAAGAACGTACTAAAGGTCACACAGATGGGAATGATCAACGATGCAGGTGACCTTGCCGACCTACGGGATGCTATCAATCAAGCATTCAGTTTGTCTCCAATGCCTACAAAGGCTTGGAACAAGCAGGTTGAGCAGTATGTTGGTGAGTTTCAGTCGTTTCTCGCCAAGATCCCTCCGTCTTCGCATGTCCCGAGACGTGATCACCAGGCACTGAGCGACAAATACCAGCAAGCACAGGGGAAGATTCTGGAACTTGAAGCCGAAAAGCAAAGGCTCGAGAAGATCATCGATGAGCTCAAGCAGCTAAAGGACAAGGACGAAGCTAGTGAAGTACTGCTAAACAATCTGCCCGAAGTCGAACAATTCATTGAGCTTGCTGATCGGTTTCAACGCGCGTTGGATGGCCTATCTCATCCCGTTGTGAAGGCGCTGTTCTATGCTCAAACCAACGAAATGCTTCGCTATCGGCAGTTGACGTATCCTGATGACATTGAATTCAATAGAGAAATTGACGATGCCGTTGACCAAGGCTACCTGATTGACCGCGGCGGCGAGTTCGACATCGACATGGACAACAAAGAGATCGAAGATGCTACGGCAGACGCATCTGTACTGAGTGACTTTCTGTCCAACTGCTCAGACGAGCTCGAGTCGGCGCTCAGGACGCACTACGGCTATACCCCGGACATTTCAAACTGGAAGTTCTGGCAAGCGACTCAAGCCGGTAAGCATGAATCGCTCACAACCCAGTCCTAGCGGAGGACCAACACAAAGTGGACTACGACGCGAAACTTCTGGAAGCCAAGGCACTGCTCGACCGCGGGAGTTACACCCTCGCCGTGATGGCGATGGGCAAGCTGCTCGAAGCCATTTACGAGGACTTCTACGACGAGGTGCTCGGCAAGCTGCCGCCGGCCCAGCGCAAGCTCCTGACCGACCGCGAGGCGCAGGCCGCCGAGCAGATCAAGGATCGGGCCGCGCGCGAGAAGGGCTTCAAGGGCTTCACGCTCGGCGCCAAGCTGCGCTTCTTCCGCGACAACAAGTTCATCGATAGTGCCGAAGCCGTGCTGGGCCGCAAGTATCCGCGCTTCCGTGTGTTCGACCCGGGCATGCTCAAGGACATCCGCAACGAGGCGACTCACGAGGCCAGCGACGATGTCGACGAAGACGAGGCGACGCTGTTCTACTCACAGATCAAGGTGCTGCTGGCCGAACTTGGCTACTCGAAAAAGCCGGAGCCTGCGCCCGCGGCGGCGGCCGGCGCGCTGCACTCGTGGAAGGACGCCGGCGCGATCCCCCACGACGACATCCTCGCCGGCAACCTCAAGATGGACACCTACGCCGCCGATCTGTGGGGCGTCGCGCGCAACGACGCCAACACGCCGGTCGTCTACCGCGATCCGGCGCGCTTCTTCGAGCAGACGTATCTGACGGCGTCGCTCAAGGCGCTGCTGGGTGACGTGCTCGGCGGGCTAAACGGCGGGCAGGGGGATCGGGTGCTGCAGCTTCGCACGCCGTTCGGCGGCGGCAAAACGCACACATTGATCGCGTTGTATCACATCGCCAAGAGCCGCGCGAAGATCAGCGGTCTGCCGGCCGACCTGCCCAATCCAGGCGCGTGTGCGGTCGCGGCCGTCCAGTGCGAGAAGCTGCCCGTCCGCCAGTCGTGGACGAAAGAGGACGGCACGGTCATCCGCACGCTGTGGGGCGAAATGTTCCATCAGTTGGGCGGCGCAGCGGGGTTTGTGCACGTCGCCGACGAGGACGCGAATCTCACCACACCGGGCGGCGAGACGATCGCTCAGTTTCTGCGTGAGCTCAAGCAGCCTACGCTCATCCTGCTGGACGAAATCCTGAACTACGTCGAAGCGGCGCACACCGTCACCATCGGCGACAGCACCTTCGGCCGCCAAATCATGGTGTTCCTCAAGAACCTGACCGAGTCGGTCGCGGCATCGCGCAATGCGGTGGTCGTGTACTCGCTGCAGGCCAGCGTCCGTGAAGGCTTGGGGGCCGAGGGGCTGCTCAACACGCTCGACCATCTGGTCAGCCGCCTCGACGCCAAGCGCGAACCGGTCAGTGGGCCGGAGGTGATGCGTGTGGTGCAGCGCCGGCTGTTCCGCGCGCTGGGCGAGGAGTCGGTGCGCCGGCAGGTCGCCGCCGCCTACGCCGAGTCGTTCAAGAAGGCGCGCCAGTCCGCCGGGGGATTGTCCTCCCACGACGCCGCGCAGATCGCGCAGGACGCCGAACGCCTGCAGAACCGGATATTGGAAAGCTACCCGTTCCACCCGGATTTGCTCGACCTGATGTATCACCGCTGGGGCACGCTGTCGAGTTATCAGCGCACGCGCGGCGCCTTGCAGTTTCTTGCCAGCGTCGTTTACGACCTGTGGAATCACGGCCGCGATCTGCAGCCGTTGATCGGTCCCGGCGATGTGCCGCTCGACATGGACAATACCCGCAGCGCGTTCTTCACGCAGATCGGCCAGCGCGAACAGTACAGCTCGGTGCTCAGCGCCGATCTGGTCGGACCACAGGCACGCACGAATCGCGTCGACCGGCGGATCGCGTCGGACAGCCCGACGTTGCAGCGCTTCCGGGCCGGTACGCGCCTTGCGACATCGGTCATGTTGTACTCGTTCGGCGCGCGCGAAGGGGAGGAGCGTGGCATCGCGGAGGTCGATCTGCTGCAAGCCGCCGCTGTCCCTGGCCTTGATCGGATGCCGCTGGTTTCTGCGCTCAACGATCTGAAGAACGAGCTGCTGTATCTGCATCACACTGGGCGCCGCTACCGGTTCGAGACGCAGGCCAACCTCAACAAGCTGATCGACGAGGCGCTCAAGAACTTCACCGCCGACGATGTCATGGCGCGCATCAAGTCGACGCTGGAAACCGAGCTGGCTGGCGTACGCGGTGCAGTCATCTGGCCGATCGATTCGGACCGGGTCAACGACCGCGTGCCGATGCTGCAAGTGGTATACCTGCCTTTCGAGTGGTCCGAGGCGTCCAACCGCAGCGAGCTCGACACCAAGCTCACGCACTGGCTCGAGTTTTGCGGCTCGTCGCGCCGCGAGTACAAGAACGGCCTCGCGTTCGCCATTCCGAATTACTCAGGCGCAGATTCGCTGCGTTCCGCCGCGCGTGAGCTGTTGGCGATGGAGTCGATCAAGCGCGAACAGCGCAAGCACCTCGCCGCCGAGCAAGTCCAGGAGCTTGACGAACGTATACGTGCCAGCACCGAGCGCATCAAGCGCGGTGTCGTCGCAGTCTATGACCAAACGGCGGTACCCGAGCCCGCACAAAATTCTGGTACGCCGTACAAGTGGCGCTATCTGGAACTGCAGAGCCGCAGCGATCCACAGCTCCACGCGCGTGTGACGGGTGCGTTGACCGACACCTATCTGCTGTCCGACCGTGTCACACCGGAGAAGCTGATCGCGCTCGTCGATCTCCCACGGGACCCGGTTCAGGAGACCGAGCGGATCACGAACGGGTTCTACTCGTACCTCAACTTCGTCCGCCTCACCTCGGCCGATGCCGTGCGTGAGGCAATCCGGCGAGGTATCGCAGAGGGTAAGCTGGGCTACAGCGCACTGGTTGAGGGGCAATCCGGCGAGCCTGTTTTCCCGGATCCAAGTCTGGTCTACATCGACCGCGCAGTTGCATCTGACGAAATCGACCTGCGCGGCGCCTACGTGATCTCCGCACAGATCGCGCGTGAGGCCACCGCGCCCCCGCCTGTCGATGCGGTGCCTACGAATCAGCCGATTGAGGAGCCGTCGGGGCCATCCTCATTTGGTGAGTCGCCGATGCCACCGAGTCCGCTTGCACGTGGAGCGCCTGGAAGGGCAGCGATCTCACAGCGCTACTTACTCAGTGCATCAGCGGACAAGGGCAAGGTCAGCAAGCTCTTCCGCGCGATCCAGAATTTGGACGACAAGTCGGATCACATCCATATCGAGCTCACGGTGCGCGCCGAGGCGGCATCCGGCTTCGATCCGGTTTGGACACGCAATGCGGTTGAGGAGCCGTTGGACGAAGCCGATATCCCGTTCAATCGCCGGTTTGAATAGGACGTTGGAGTAACGGCTTCCGCACGTCCACTCGCCGCTAGCCGGTAGTGGACTTTCGCGACCCACCACTCGCACACGTTGCTAGGTCGTACAGCGCACTGCGCCTTGTCGCGCGGAAGTTTCGCACCCGCGCGCCGCATCAGCCACCTCGCATATGCCCGTCCCATTCCGTGCATCTTCGGTGCAACGCGCCACGCAATGCAGCACGCCACCCCACCGGCGAAAGCCGCGGGCGGCTTCGACTCGGTGCGCGGCGTGGGCTGGTGCCGCTGCGCTCAGCCGCGCACCGGTCGCCCTTCGGGTCGCGGCGGGGGCTGCCCCGGCGTGCTGGCCGGCTACGAGTACGCGGTCCAGCGCGGCAAAGACGCGCACCTGAAGGACTTCAGTCCGTGGAGGAACAGCCATGTCTGAGTCAGCCGGAACCCTCATCGCGGAACGCAGTCAGCGCGAAGCGGCGGCAAGTGCTGGTGGTGGCTGACCGGCGACACCTATCCGCACCGCGATCTGCTCAAACGCCACGGCGCGCGCTTCAGCAGTCGGCGGCGGGCATGGTACTGGATCGGCGAGGCGCTGGCGGACTACGACCAAGCGCTGGAGCTGCTGCGCGACGTACCGCTGGGCAAGGCAGCAACACTGAACAACCGGGCGAACGTGTACCGCGACCTGTCGACGGTCGACGGGGAAGACCGGCGGGCGCGGTTGCAGCAGGCGCTTCACGATGCGGCTCAGGCATACGAAATCTTCGCCGCACATCGTCATACCATAAACCTTCCGATCGCGCGGCTCGTCCTCGGATCGATCTGCCGTCAAATCGTTGGGTTTCTAGGTATCGCTGCTCTGGAAGAGTGGTGGAGCGAGCTCACCGGTAGCCAGCCGCTGCCTGAGTGGCTTCGCCCACCGTCCGACGTATCATTGACGCAGGACGAGTTTTCACGACTCTCCAACCTCCTGATCGAATGGGTACGTACGCCAGATTGGCAGGCGTCCAAGGCCTTTCTAGTCGAGCACCAATCCGATCTGCTCACCTACGAAGCAGACAATGTTATTTGGGCCCTCATTCAGGTGAATCCGGACGCACCCGTACTCGAGCAGCGCCGTGCTCTCCTTCGCACCGCCCGCGAGACCGGCATCGACGCCGCGTACGACCAGATTCGCTAGCCCTCCATCGTTCTCCCCCTCTCCCCTCGAAATGGGTTCGGGGGTGAGGTTCGTCACCGGCCGCGGGTTTTCCGCCCCCTCATCACCGCCTCGATCTTCGCCTCATCCCCCCCACACCGGCGCGATCATCTCCAGAAACGTCCGCTCGTCCGACAACCACCCGTCTTTGGGCTCTTGCTTACGTATGCAAAACGACGGATGCGAAGCTACGTTGCGCGCCTGCGATTCGGCTAACAGCCCACAGCACCGAGATTCTGCTCGACCATCGTCACCGCAACCGATCCTCCGCTGCCAAGAATCTCGCGGCTCGCGAACGCCACCAGATGCCGCTGCGTGTCCGTGAGGATCGAATACGTGCGCGGATCAGTGCCTTCGATCGTCAGCACGCCGTCCAGTAGGCTCACCGGTGTCGCCATCCGGCTCAGTCGTCCGAGCAGAGGCAGTCGGTCGCATATCGCCTTCCACGCGCACACCGCGGGATCCGACCTGTCCGGCGCTACGCTAGCGTCGCGCACGAGGCTCGGCGGCGGCCAGACAATGTCCGTCGCCGTGTCCAGAGTCTCGACCTGCTGAACCGGGTTCGGTTCAAACCTGATCGGCGTGATCTTTCGTTCGCCGTTGCGACCGGACTGCTTCCACGCCCGCAGGATTCGGCGCACATACGCGAGGCTGCGCTTCTCGTAGATCACCGATTCCTGGATCGCATCCCGGACCCATCCGGAACCGCAGTCTTTTCTAGGGTTGAGAGGCGCACGAGATGTGCGTGATAGGGGAATTGAATACGTTGGATAAGTGTTGAGCGATCTACGCGAGGGGATTGTTCGGTTAAGTTCCTGTCTCCCCTGCAGCGATGAAAGAAGCGCTTCCGGAGTTCCTCGGAGGCGCTTTTTCGTGCTGTCTGAATGTGAGTCGGGATCAAGGACGTCCATGCCGACGCGCGCGTGGTGCGTTATCATCGGTACCCCAACGCGGCCAAATTCGACTATCCCGGTAGTCAGGACACGACTCGATGAATAACGTGCAGTCCAAATCCAATGAAGTTTATCTTGTAGCAAGCGGCGACCTGCGACTCTCGGCCAATCAGAAATGCTGGCCGGCGCAAGCCGATATGGAGCAGCGTATCGGCGAGGCGTTCACCAAGGAAGGCTGGACGATCCGCCGGGCACACGCCTATAACCCCGATCTCCAACATGGTTTTATCGACAGCCAGCGTATGGGCATGGACGTGTTCCAGTCTATCCCTCGCGATGCGCCGCTGGTCGTCGCGGAAGCGGTCTGGCAGTACAGTCATCACGTATTGGCCGGCCTGCGCGATCATCGCGGCCCGATCCTCACGCTCGCCAACTGGAGCGGGCAGTGGCCGGGGCTGGTCGGGATGCTCAACCTCAACGGATCGCTGACCAAAATGGGCGTGCGCTACAGCACCCTGTGGAGCGAGGACTTCACCGATCTCTACTTTGTGAACGGCTTGCGGCAGTGGCTGCGCGACGGCGTCATCACGCATGATGTCAGTCATGTCCGGGACTGGGACGGAAGCGGCAGCCCCGATGCGATTGCGCTGGGCCGGCGGCTGGCGACGGAACTTCAGCAGCGCAAAGCCATCATCGGCGTGTTCGATGAGGGCTGCATGGGCATGTACAACGCGATCATCGATGATGAGCTGCTCAACCCGACCGGCATCTACAAGGAACGCCTCAGCCAGTCAGCGCTGGTGGCCGCGATGAATCGCGTCCCGGACAAAGAGGCGCTCGCGTGCCGCAACTGGCTGGAGACTCGCGGCATGACCTTCGTCACCGGTGTCGATGAGGCTACCGAACTGACCGACGCGCAAATCCAGTCGCAGCTCAAGATGTACATCGCTGCCCTGCGCATCGCCAACGAGTTCGGCTGTGACGCGGTCGGCATCCAGTACCAGCAGGGTTTGAAGGACATGGTTCCGGCGTCCGACCTCGCTGAGGGGCTGCTCAACAACGTCGAGCGCCCGCCGGTCTTTCACGAGACCACCGGCGATGAACTGTACGCGGGTCAGGCGCTGCCGCACTTCAACGAAGTTGACGAAGGATGTGCGGTCGATGCGCTCGTGACCAATCGTATCTGGAACGCCCTCGGTTATGATCCCGCGACGACGCTCCACGACATTCGTTGGGGACAGCACTACACCGGCGACGGCGTGGACGATTTCGTATGGGTGTTCCTGATCTCAGGCGCAGCGCCGGCGTCGCACTTCATCGGCGGATACGCAGGCGCGCGCAGCGAGCGCCAAAACCCGATGTACTTCCGGCTCGGCGGCGGCACGCTGAAGGGGATCAGCCGGGCGGGCGAGATCGTGTGGAGCCGCGTCTATGTGATGGACGGACACCTGCACGCAGACATCGGCCGCGCGTCGGTTGTCGAGCTTCCGTACGAGGAGACCGAACGGCGCTGGCAGGCGACATCGCCGGAATGGCCGATCATGCACGCCGTGCTGCACGGCGTCACCCGCGATCAGATGATGGCGCGCCACAAGGCCAACCATCTCAACGTCGTGTATGCGCCTTCCGCGCAGGCAGCCGACGACGCGCTCACCGCCAAAGCCGCAATGTTCACCGAGATGGGCATCCACGTCCACCTGTGCGGCGTCAAGTAAGCTGTCCGCTGTTTCGGACGTTACAGCAGACCGGCTGTGAGCAACCCTCACGGCCGGTTTGTTATGCTGTGCTGGCTAGGCACACTCTACTCTCGCTCAGCAGATACGCGGAAGCTGCTCGCCGATCTGCATATCGACGACGCGCGTGCCGCCGATCCCCGTCTTGGCGACGACCACGCCCGGATGACGCTCGACCACCTGCCCGATGATCGCCGCCTCTGTGCCAAGCGGATGCGCGCGCAGGGCAGTCAATGCAGCGTCCGCATCCTCGCGCGGAAGAATCGCGATGAGCTTTCCTTCGTTCGCGACATACAGCGGATCCATTCCGAGGAGTTCACATGCCGCCCGCACCGCGGGTCTGACCGGGATCGCGCGCTCGTCCAGCACAATCCCTATCTGCGACGCCTTGGCGATCTCGTTAAGCGACGAGGCTGCGCCGCCGCGCGTCGGATCACGCAGCACATGAATCCGCGGCGTGACGTTCAGCAGCGCCGCGACGAGTCCGTTCAACGGCGCCGAGTCAGACACGATCTGCGTCTCGAACGCCAATCCCTCGCGCACGCTCATCACCGCCATACCATGATCGCCCAGCGACCCGCTTACGATCACGACATCGCCGGGGCGCGCATTTTGCGGGGCGATATCCGCGCCGGCCGGGATCACGCCGATGCCGGTCGTGTTGATGTACAAACCGTCGCCATGCCCTCTGTCGACCACTTTCGTATCACCCGTGACAAGCTCGACGCCCGCCGCGCGGGCCGCCGCCGCCATGCGCTCCACAATCACCCCAAGCGTCACAATAGGCAGCCCTTCTTCTACGATAAACCCGGCCGATAAGTACAGGGGTGTCGCGCCACTCATCGCAAGGTCATTGACCGTGCCATTGATCGCTAGTTCACCGATCGACCCGCCGGGGAAGAACAGCGGGCGCACCACGAACGAATCGGTCGACATCGCCAACCGCTGCCCACCGATCCTCAAGACGGCCGAATCGCCGAGGTGCTGCAGGGCGTCATTGTGGAAGGCCGGCAGAAACACATGCTCAACCAGCTCCGACGACAGCTTGCCGCCCCCACCGTGACCGAGAATGATGTTCGGATGGTCGCGCAGCGGTAGCGGGCAGACCCACCCGTCCATATCGAATACCGGAGTCGTGCCGTCCATTGTCATCCCTTGATACGCTCCAGTGGCATAAATCGGCCGTACTGGTAATACGCGGCGCACGCCCCTTCACTGCTGACCATCGTCGCGCCCAATGGTTTACGCGGCGTGCACTCCTTCCCGAACGCCGGGCACTCGTTGGGCTTGATCAGCCCTTGCAGCACATCACCACTGCGGCAGATCGCAGACTCAACCGTGTTGATGTCGCTGACGTCGAAGCGTATTGCGGCGTCGAACTCACGGTAGGCAGGACTCAACCCCCAGCCGCTGGCCGGAATCTCACCGATGCCCCGCCACTTGCGCGCCGTCACCTCGAACACCTCGCTTAGCAGCATCTGTGCCGGCACGTTGCCTTCGCGAGTCACCGCGCGCGCGTAGGCGTTCTCGACCTCGAACCGCCCTTCTTCGAGCTGACGCACCACCATGCGAATCCCTTGCAGCAGGTCAAGCGGCTCGAACCCGGTCACGACGATCGGCACGCGAAAACGCTCCGCCAACGGCTCGTACTGCCAGTAACCCATGACGCTGCACACATGGCCGGCCGCGAGAAAGCCATCAACCCGCGCGTGCGGCGAACGCATGATCGCTTCGAGCGCCGGTGGTACCAGCACATGCGATACCAGCATCGAGAAGTTCTTGAGTCCGAGCCGCTTAGCCTGCACGACGGCCATCGCGTTAGCCGGGGCCGTCGTCTCGAAGCCGATGCCGAAAAAGACGACTTCACGGGTGGGGTTATCGCGGGCGATCTTGACGGCATCCAGCGGCGAGTACACAACCCGCACATCCCCGCCCCCGCCCTTGACCGTGAATAAGTCCTCACCGCTGCCGGGCACACGCAGCATATCGCCGAACGAGCAGAACGTGACATTCGGCTGCGCGGCAATCCGCAGCGCCTTGTCGATGACCTCCAGCGGCGTCACACACACCGGACAGCCGGGGCCGTGGATCAGCTCGATATTATCAGGCAGCAGCGTATCAATGCCGTTGCGGATCAGGCTGTGAGTCTGCCCGCCGCATACCTCCATCAACGCCCAGCGGCCTTTCGCGATCGCGTGGATGTCATCGAGCAGGCGCTTGGCGAGTTCAGGGTCGCGGAATTCCTCAAGATACTTCACGTCGCACCTCGCGTCAGATCGCCTTTGCCACCTACGCCGACCTCCCGCGCGACGAGCAGTTCTTCCTCAAGCACGCCCATCTCCTTGAACAGCGCCAGCGTCTCCACAGCGGACTGCTCATCCAACCGCGTGATGGCAAACCCGACGTGGACGATGGTGTAGTCACCTACCTTCATCTCAGGCACAAAGTCGAGACAGACTTCTTTCAAGATTCCGCCGAAGTCGACTTTGCCCATGCGGACGCCATCGCGTTCGTAAATGTCCTTGATCTGGCCGGGAACGCCGAGGCACATCGTTCAATCCTCCCTAGCTGCCCTCCGGCGGCGGTGAGTCACGGTCTGTCACCCGACGCCGATAACACGATCGTACGGCGTTTCACAAATCCAACTCCAGTGACAGATGTCACCGGAACGCCAACAAATCCACGCGAATCGAACCGCGATCGATCAGGGCGCTGCTGGCGACTTCAAGGCGTCACGCTGGGCCACGATATACGCGATCCACTCGTCAATCCCGGCGCCGCGTTTGGCCGACGTCTCAAAGATCGTCATGCCCGGCCGCACGCTGTTGATATTGGCAACAGTCTGGTCGCGGTCAAACTCGACGGCCTCTGCGAGATCCACTTTGGTGATCACCGCGACATCCGACGAGTTGAACATCGGCGGATATTTGAGCGGCTTATCCTCGCCTTCCGTCACCGACAGCATCACGACACGGATATCTTCGCCGAGGTCATAGTGCGACGGGCAGACGAGGTTGCCAACATTTTCGATGAACAGGAAGTCCAGCCCTTCGACCTCAAGCGCCCAGTCGCGCAGGTGATCGCCGATCATGTGCGCTTCGAGATGACAATTGCCGCTCGTCGTGATCTGTCGCACGCTGGCGCCGCTCCGCGCAAGGCGCGCGGCGTCGTTGTCCGTCGCCAGATCACCGACCAGCGCGGCGGCCCGGTATCCTTGCGCGAGCAGCCGCGCCAGCGTGACTTCCAGCAGCGCTGTTTTACCCGAACCGGGGCTGGAGACGATGTTCAACACCAGCACGCCGGCTTTGCGGAAGCGCTCGCGCAGGCTCGCAGCGAGTACGTCGTTCTTCTCCAATACGCCTTTGCGAATTTCAAGGATGCGCGGGTTCATCGCTGTACTCCACGTATGCAATTTCGAGTTCGCGGCCGCTGCGGATATCCATGCTCGGCGTGCCGCACACCGGGCAGCAGAACTGCTGGATGCTCTCAAGCGCGTGCTCGGTACGGCACTGTGAACAGAAGATCACCGCCGGCACGTCCTCGATCTCAAGCCGGGAACCTTCCAAGCGCGTGCCCCGTGCTGCGATGTCGTAACCGAACCACAGCGCCTCGCTGACGACTCCGCTGAGCTGACCTAGCCGCAGATGCACGGCGTCGACATGATCTACACCGGCATCGCGGGCTGCGTCGTCCGCGATCTGGACGATGTTGTAGGCGATTGAAAGCTCGTGCATGCCGCGTTTCTTCCCTCGACACCGCCATTATGCGCAGTGTAACCCGAACCTCGCGGCCGGTGGGCCATTACGCGGCCGTTCGTGACATTCATCAGGCGCGATTGGGTACGCCTATCTTGCGCGACGAACGCCGGATCACCGCGCAGCTCGGTGTCGATATTGTCCCCAAAAGTTCATACCTTCGGATGATCGATTTTCATCCTCTTGGTGGACGAAATCTTCCCGTGCATGCAGGACAATATCGTCGGGAAATGCTCTGCCACAAGAGCAGACGTCTAATCGTGGGTTCTCCGGGCAGCACACGCAGGAAGCTGACCGGTGAACGGAGCCATCATCGAACCCGATCCTGAAAGGAGGGGGGTATGAAGCGAATCAGCTATCTCATGGCGGTCGCAGGGGCCTTGTTTGTGGCATCGGGGCTTATGCTGCTGGCGACCTCTGCGGTTTACGCGCAGGAAGGGGACGCGGACGTCCCTTATCTCGCCGAGTACTACGAAGCGTGGGTGCATTCACCGCATAACGACGTTGAAGCCGAAGCGTTCAACCACTGGAACGAAGATGGCGTCGTTGCAGCTGACTGCGCGCAGTGTCACTCGACGCCGGGCTACCGCGATTATCTTGGCGCGGATGGCTCGGAAGTCGGTGTGGTCGATGCGGACGCGCCGCTGGGCACGACGGTCACGTGCGACGCCTGCCATGCGCCAGCCGCCTCGGCGCTGACCACCGTATCGTTCCCGTCTGGCGCCCAGCTGAGCGACACGCGCGACTCTGCGCGCTGCATGGTCTGCCATCAGGGCCGCGCATCCACCGACAGCGTCAACCAGCGCATCGCCGACCTCGGCCTCACCGAGACGCCCGATACGCCAAGCGCGGACTTGCGCTTCATCAATATCCATTACTACGCGGCGGCCGCCACGCTCTATGGCAGCGAGGCACGCGGTGGATATCAGTATGACGGCATGGTCTACATGGGCCGCAATGTGCACGTCGAAGGCTTCGGCACCTGTGCCGACTGCCATGATCCGCATACGCTCGAACTTGAGATCGAGACTTGCGCGAGCTGCCACGAAGACGTCGAGTCCGTGGAAGACCTGCCGTTCATCCGGATGGCGGGTTCTGGCTCGGACTTCGACGGTGACGGCGACACATTCGAAGGCATCGCGGAAGAAATCGTGGGCATGCAGGAAATCCTGTACGCAGCGATTCAAGCGTATGCCGACGAGGTCGTCGGTACCGCAATCGCGCACGATGCCCACGCCTATCCGTACTGGTTCATCGACACCAACGGCGATGGCGAACACACCGAAGATGAAACGGACGGCTACAACGCCTTCACGGCTAACCTCGAACGCGCTGCGTACAACTATCAGGTCGTGCTGAAGGATCCGGGCGCCTATGTGCACAATCCGCAGTACGTCATCCAGTTGATGTATGACAGCACCGCCTCACTGAGCGCCGCGCTGGCCGACCCGATCGAAGACCTCGAATTCGCGGTACGTGACGCCCCGATGCACTTCAACCCGACGCGTGAAGCGTGGCGCCATTGGGACGCCGACGGCGAAGTCCCCGGTTCCTGCGCGCGCTGCCACTCTGCAAGCGGCCTCCCGACGTTCATCGCGAACGGCGTCAACATCGCGGTTGAGCCAACGCAGGGTCTTGAGTGTTCGACGTGCCACGACAGCCTCAGCGACTTCACCGTATACGAAGTCGAAGCGGTGAGCTTCCCCAACGGCGCACAGCTCGGCTTCGGTGAAGCAGACGAGAACAACCTGTGTCTCGCCTGTCATCAGGGCCGCGAGTCGACGGTCAGCGTGAACCGCGCCATCGGCAGCCTCGGCGACGATGAGGTCGGCGAACGCCTCGGCTTCCGCAACATTCACTACTTCGCCGCTGGCGCCACGCTCTTTGGAAACGAAGCACAAGGCATCTACCAGTACGAAGGCAAGGAGTACAACGGCCGCTATCTGCACGCGGAGGACGCGCCCAATACGTGTTCGAGCTGCCACTACCCGCATGACGGTCTCATTCGAGTCAACGAGTGCGAAGACTGCCATGACGAGGTTGAAGAGCAGGAGGACGTGCTGTTCATCCGCATGCTGGACGACGTCGAGCTGATCGACTATGACGGCGACGGTGACGATGAAGAACCGATCAACGACGAACTTGTGACGATGGAAGAGGCGCTGATGGCGGCGCTGCAAGCCTATGCGGCCAATACCATCGGCACCGGCATCTACTACGATTCGCACGCCTATCCGTACTGGTTCGTGGACGCGAACGGCAACGGCGTTGGCGACGAAGGCGAGTCAGATCGTTTCGAGTCATGGACACCGGCCTTGCTGCGTGCTGCGTACAACTATCAGTACTCGCAGAAAGATCCGGGCGACTTCGCTCATAACCCCAAGTACGTCATGCAAGCCCTGTATGACAGCATCGAGGCCGTAGGGGGCGACGTCTCCGCAATGACCCGCCCGCCCGTGACCAATCCTTAGGAGTATGGGGGGGAAGGTGCGCCAGATCACCGGCGCACTGACCATACAAGCAGCGGCTGGGAAACCTGCACCCGGCCGCTGTTTTGATTCACAGGGCGGGCTGCAGGATGCGCGACGGGATACGGTACTCCGACGTTCTACACGCCGATGCTGTAGCCTGTGCCGGTCAAAATGGAAGTCACAAACCCGTAGCCCATCTCCATCATGCCAATGACTTTCGGCGACCGGGACGTGCGATAACGCGACAGCCCGATCACGGTACGCCCCAGCAGGATGGTGAACGCAGCAGCGCCCAACCAAGGTGCGCGGCCAACGATGATGAGGGCGATCATAACGATGAGCGCAGCGCCGTGAACGGCCCACACCAGCCACGGCGACTGCGCCTTCTTACGTTCGAGCTTGAGGCGCGCGCGCACATGCAGAATCGAGATGATCGCGCGCATCGATGCGATCAGCCACAGCACCAGCGATGGCAGGATATCCCACCCGCCCAACACGGCAATCGCCGAGGCAGTCATCGCCAACGCACACGCGCCGCTGAGTTCAGGCGCAAGCCGGCGGCTCTGGTTGCGCGCATCATACACCAGTTGAACCGACGCCAGCGGCACGGCAAGCGCCAACGGCACGAGGAAATCCGGCGACGGAGTCAGCGCAAGCACGGCGATAAATGCGACCGCGCCGACGAGGCCGTAGCTCGCCGCGAACCGTTCCGCCCACACTGCGCGCGGCGGACGCACCCCTTTACGCCGATCTTTGATCGCCACTTTCAGCGGTTGATGCACAAGGAACACGCCGACAGCGGCGATTCCGAGCAGGAACCCGGCGAACGTCGGCGCAGCCAGCAGCCCCAGCACGATCGGTTCAATTAGAAATCCCCACCCGCCGTGCTCGGTAGGCAGCGCGACACTCCGGATCACAACCCGTCCGCCCGGCTTATGAACAGCTTTGACACTCATGGATACAAGACCTTTACCACATTCCGGCCACTTGCCGCAGGACACCGAATTCGCCAATGTGATACGCGTTATGATCAGCGACGACGAGGATTTCGCGCAGCACCGTATGCCCCGGATGCCCGTGCGGGATCTGCGCGTACAGGTCGGTCGCTGGATCGTTCACAATGCGTACCAGTTCGTCGCGGTCAGACTGGAACATCGTGATGGTTCGGTTCCAGTCGTCCGCCGTGGCTTCTGCGTCATACGCAGGCCACAACTCATCAGGAAACTTGAGTTCCTTGTAATCCGGGTTGCGAATATAGTCAAGGATGTCCCACTGACAGATTCGCAGATGTTCCAGCAGGTGCCAGAAACTGTATTGCACGGCGGTCGGCCGCAGGTTGTAAGCCGTCTGTGGAAACTTGTTGACGGCGTCTTCAAATGTCATGTGGGCTTGGCGCAGCGTGAGCAAGTGAGTCAACTGCTCTCGAACGTGTTGATCGGCAGTCATCGGTCGCTTCTACCTGAATCCGATAATGCGATCCAGTATACAATGCCGGCTTCATGAAGACGCGGGGCAGACCTAATGCCGCCCCGCGTTGTGTCGAGCCGGATAGTGCGCGCCCTACGGCGTGAAGTTGACGTTCTGTCCGCTCAAGCTGTTGAGCACCATCGCCGCGCTAAACTTCGCGCGATGCGCCAAGTCGATTGAATTCGCGAGGACGCGGGCCGCTTCCTGCGGGCTGTGGAAGCCTGTGCTGTTCTCCGATGAGATAAAGTCCCATCGCATCTGTGAAGCGCGGTGGAATTGATATGCTTCGGCCAAGTCTTCATCGGTCGCGCCCGCTTCCTTCGCGGCGACGATCGTGTCGATGGCTTCGAGCAGTGCCTCTTCGCTGGAACGAAGCAGCTCGGCGGTGCGATCTTGGATCGTCGTAATTCGCGCTTCAAGCTGCTCTTCCGGGAGATTGTGGCACGTCTGGCATGCCGCGCTTACATTGGTCAGCGGGCTGCGCAACCAGTGATCGCTGATCTTGATACCACCGGAGCGGATGTATGGCATGTGACAGTCTGCGCACGCCACATCCGAGCTGGCATGGAGGCCGGTGCTGTACAGTTCGGTCTCCGGATGCTGAATCTTGATCATCGGCGCGCCGGTCTCGGCATGCACCCAATCGCGAAAACCGATCTCGTCGTAGTACTCGCCGATGTCGTCGATGTTCATACCCTTTGCCCACGGGAACGTTAGCACCTTGTTGTCGCCGGCGAAGTAGTACTCGACATGACATTGCGAGCAGACGTACGACCGCATCTCCTGACGGCTAGCTTTCGTCCAATCGATACCCTGCTGCTCCAGTGCGTTGATCAGGCCGGGCCGCGTGAGTCGCAGGGCCATCGTATTGGGATCGTGACAGTCAGCGCAGGTGGAACCCGTGTGCAGTTGGTCGACCAAGTCGTTATACGGCGTGGCGTTGAACTGCTCCCAGCCCATCGATTCGATCAACTGAGGAGTTTCGCCGGCATGGCAGTTGATGCACGCGCCGGGCTGGCTCACAATCTTGACACGCTCCGTATTCGCTTGATCCACCTGCGCGTAGAAATGTCCGCGCTCTTCGTTGTGGTCTTTACTGAACGCATAACCCGCCCACAACCGGATCATCGCCGGATAGCGCTCAAGCTTGCTGTACGGCTCAGCACCGCCGTAGGGGGTCTCTCCGTAGTTGATCGACGTCATCGAGAACCGATCGTAGTGCATGGGGAAGTTCAGGCCCCACACCGATGGATCGATTTCGTCTTCACCGATCTCGACGACTTGCAGCGGATACTGCGCGGCTTCGGTTTGCCGTGTCGCCACACTTGCCAGCAGCGCGCCGATGCCAACCCCAACCAAGATTAAACCGACTAGCAACACCCCGTAGAAGATCTTTCTCATCGCATATCTCTCCCTGCGATTACTTCCGGGTCCGATGGCCGATTCCTGCATGACAGCTTACACAGTCGGGTGCGTCGTCGTGATACGGTGCTATGGCGCTTACGACGTTCGCATGACAGCTGAGGCAGTTCCCCTGCACGACATCTGCATTGAAATCGCGGATGTGCAGCACCTCACCGTAGGTTTGAAACGTGAACGCAACGCTGTGATTCCAGCCGTTGATGGCCTTGACGAGATATTTGCTAATCACCGAGTCGTGCGGCGTGTGACAGTCGTTGCAGCCCGCGACACGCGAGTGAACCGAGTGCTGCCACGCGTCGTACTGCCCTCGCATCACATGACAGTTGTTACACGCGGCCGGGTCGTCAGAAAGGTACGAGTACCCCTTCGCGTACACGAAGGTAAACAACCCCATGCCCAAGACAATGCAGAACAAACCCGCTAGAACGAACAAGAGTGTAGGCCGGCGAAATAAGGGTTTAGCCATGGTACGTAACCCGCCTCACGCATGCCAGTTTGCACTTTCAATATAGGTAAATTATATCTCACAAGCGCGTTTCAAGAACACCTTTACAGACCAAGTTTCCGGGCCAGTTTGCAGTCTAATTCTCATGCGAAGCAGCGCGTCTCAATCGAGGCGATTAGCCCGACCGTCAAATTCCTCAACAGGCATAGAGATCGAGTTAGTAGTGCAAGCGGCACGAGACACAGAAAGCACACCGACTGACCAAGCCGGGCGCGATAACCCACCGGCTCCAGTGTCTCAGGCGCGGGACTTACGCTGCTCCCCGCGGGCGATGACGAACAGGCCAAAGATGATGACCGCAAATCCACTCAGCCGAAGCAGCGAGATATTCTCGTGAAACAATACGACACTGCCCAGCAGCACAAGGATGTAGGCAACGCTCAGAAACGGCACCGCAAAGCTCAGATCGGCGCGCAGCAGCGCCACCAACCACAAAACCGCGCTGACGAAGAACACCACCAGCCCCAGCAGCAGCAGCGGATTGCTGAGCAGGCGGAACAACGCCGGAAGCGAAAGCTCCAAGACGCCAAAATCGTTCATCGCCGCCTTGAACAGCAGCTGTCCGCCCGCCGAGAGAAACACGCTCAGCAGGATCATCCCGATGGCGCTGACGTTCGCCGCCCGCTGTTTGCGCTTATCCTCCGCGTGGCTGTCAGCTGAGTTGACCGGGACAGTTCGCATGGCACCCTCTTATACGTTGAACGAATCCGTTTTTGCGTCTGGCATCGGTGGCACCGGCAGTTCAGGCAGCCCCAACAGCGGCGCGGCAGCCGCGCTTTGGGCATCCGCCAGCAGGTAGGACTCCATCGCGTGCGCCCCGACCGTGGCGGACAGCGCGCCTGCGGCGATCGCCGCCCCGCCGGTCGGCGTTTCGATATGCGTCACGGTCTGCGCATCGATGATCGGATGATCGGTGAACGCAAGCTGCACGCCGCGCGCCGAGTCCGTTACGTTCCACAACCGCGCCACCACCCCACCGCCATCGTCAGCCGGTTTGAGCGCCCATAACATCACGTCCGGGTCACTGAGCGATACCAACGAAAACTGCTTGGACGACAAGACGGATTCGCTTCCGGTGATGGCGCCGGTCACGAACGGATTCTGATGTCCTAACGCAAAGCGCATGCTCTCAGCGGCGGAGTAGCCGTCGGTCGCAGTGAGCGCAAACCGCTGCTGAAGCTTGGTATAGCCCCCTTGATTCGGGATTCCGTGCGTCCCGTCACCACCGACGCGGCCGCCGGCGAGCACGTCAAGCCGCGCCTTGGTGACATCTAGCTCGCTGTCCGTGCTGGCGCCCAATCGCATGAAGTACGCTTCCCAGTTCGACAGCGTCACGCCGACGCCTGCCCCACCCTGCACATGCACGAAGTGATTAAGCGTCAACCAATCATAGCGGGCGTTCTGCGTCGAGTAATGACCGCCGGCGCTGGTCAAGCCTGCGTGCAGGATCGCGCCGACCTCCTCATGCCAGATGTCCGGACTATCGAGGTTGAAGCTGAAACGCCACGTCTGTTTGTCATCGAACGCCTGCGAGATGTTGTTGTCGATCTCGATTCGCTCGGAGTTGCGAATCAGCGTGATACGCGACGTGTGCGCAACCGGGCCGCTCGACGTCACCAGCAGCGTAACCGTGACCGGGCCGGCGCTCTCGACGGAGATCGTCCCGCCGCCGCTGCCGAGGTCGTTGATGAACCGCCCACCGGCATCACGCGCCATCTCCGCGTTTCCGCGCGTCTTGTCGATCCAACTGGTGATCGCCCCGTTCGGCGCGACGGTGAGGCGATATTTGCCGTTCTCCAGCACATTACCGGACACCGTAGCAGCGTCGCTGAACGATTCGCCCGTGCCTACGCGAATCTCATAGACCTTGTAACCCACCGCCGGCACGTTCTCGGCGAAGATGCGGAGATAACGCTGGCCCTTGATCGTCACGAACTGGTGTGGAACAGTGCTCTTGTCCGTGCGATCGCGAACGTAAACCGCCTCACTGCCGGTGTACTTGAAATCGGCGTAATCCGAGCGCGTCCAGTGCAGCGGGTTGAACACGAAGAAGCGTGTCTTGTTGGCCTTCGCTTTGATCATCCCGCCGAGCGCCGCCACCGCGCTCTTGAGCAGCTTCTTGCTGTACTTCTTGACGGCTTTGCGCTGCGCCTTCTGCCACGCCACGCGCTGCTGACCGAATACACTCCACACGCCTGCTTGGCCGAAGTTGTGCTCCCAGTACAGGCCGAGGGCCATCCACGCCGAATCGCGCAGCGATTCCCAACCCGACATGAACAACGGTTGATAGAACGTCACGAGCGAGGCCAGCGCCTCCGATGAGCGCAGCAGTTCGACAGCCCGCTTCACCGCGGCGGACTCTTCGGCCAACGCCGCGCAGAACAAATCCCAGTCGTTGCCAAAACTGAGCGCCGTGGTCTCGATTTGCGTGCCATACGTCGCCTCGAAGTCCACGAAGAAGTCATGTTCGTTCGAGACGATCACCCGCCGCGACCCGTTGGACTGGTTCTGGGCGGCGGTGACGAACTCATCGGTCAATGTCTTGAGGTCGTCCCAGCCATGCCCGAATGCGCCGATGACGTCATACGGGTAGCGCGCACGGAAATTCAAATCGCCATCCACGAAGTCGACGATTGCGGACGGATTACGTGCCTCGGCATATCCGCCGATGCTCATGTTGCCGTTCATCATCGAATTCCACTTCATCAGGATGCTGCGGCCGTCCAGCCCCTGCGCCCAGTAGATTTCACGCGGGCGGTTAAACGCGCCAACCAGCGTGTCGCACTGGCAGATCCCCTTCCAACTATACTTGGCCCCGGCGCCAGCCCACAGCGAGATCAGCCCCAACGACAGCGTTTGGTTTTCCATCGCAATCGCCATCGAGAAGCGGAAGTTGTGCGCGCGTTCGAGCTTGCCGGCGTAATACATACCGCGCAGCACTGCTTCAGCCGGCGCGCCGCCCAAGCACACTACCAGCGCATTCATCGGCACGCTGATGTGACCGTCTTTGATCCGGTCGATCAGCCGCGTGAACGCCTGCGCAGACTTGTTGCGCTCATATTCCCAAATCCACAACGTCCCGTCGCAGTTGAATCGGCTTTGATAATCGGATGGGTTCGCGGCGGTTGAATCGGCGAGGTCGAGGTAATAGTCCAGCATCTCGATGAATGCCTGCCGGTAGGTCGCATCATCGGCCGACCAGAAGTAGTCGGTATGGTCATCCGCGGCGATATAAATGCGTTTCTGAGCGCCCTGCTGAACGACGTTGATCCGCAGCGGCAGCATCCATCCCGCAGCGAGTGCAAGCCCGATCTGTAGGGCTTCGCGGCGGCTTGGGCCGGCGTGCGAGTCACAGGTGTGGGCGGCGGCCCCGGATACTGCCGCATCCTGCTTCTCGTGGAATTCCATGAGACGTTCCCTCTTAAGTCCTAGTTTCATAGTGTAGCAGGACTTCCGAATCGAGGCGCACGCATCCTACGATACAGTATGGAGACCGTAGGATGACTCTCATCAGCCGGCCCCGAGTCACGACGATCACGCGGGCTGTGTCACTGCGATCAGCGGCGGGCGTAGATTTCATACGGCCCGAAGGTTTCCACCAGCGCGAAGTCGGCCAGCTTTTCCGCCGAGTACAGCTCACCCTTACGCCCCAGCGGGCCGATCACCACATACGCCGGATCGACAAAATCGCGGAAATCGTACAATTCACCGGCGGGTGTGTCGCTCAAACGGTGCTCGTAGGCGTTCACCTGCGCTTCGACAAGCTGCGGCGGGAAGTGGTACACGTGATCGCTGATGAGCGAGAGTTCCTTTTCCCAAGACTCGACAATCGTCTCCGGCAGCGCATTCTCGGTGAGGTATGCTCCGACCATATAGGCGCTCGCATCGCCGAGCCGCACGACGTAGTAGATCGCGCGGAAACTCGGCAGCACAACCGTGAAGATTAGCCAGCCAGCGACGAGCATAAGGGCAATCCAGCGCGGGGTCATGTCCGAATCGCGCGATGTGGTGCTGCGGGTCGCTTGAACCACAGCCTTGAACGCGTCGAACACGAACGCGGCCACGAACAGCGCCGCCATGATCTTCGTCGCGATGGACAGCCGCACCCAGCCAATCGACAAGATGTAGAACCCGCTGCTCAGCAGCAGCATCGCCGTCAGAATGCCCCAGATCAGCCCGTCCCCGGTGCGGCGGCGTGAACGCCAAAGCCCGTACAGCGCCGCCGGGATAAACAGACCGCCGTGGATCGTCCCGTTGACCAAGTTGTAGACATTCTGCACCTTGTTGGTCACGTCGAGGACGAAGTACGCGCTTCCGGCGGCAGCTTGCACGGTGCTCATGTCCGCCGCCGGATCACGAATCCCGACGCCGTTGAGAAAGTACGTAAAATATGTCCAACCGAAGAAGATCACGCCAGAGACGATTCCGGGTATCACAAAGTAATCCCACCGCCGCTGGCGATACCACAGCATATTGGCGATCCACATCAGGAGCAGCGCGGGAAGGACGAAGAATGCGTACTGAACCTTCGTGATCGTCACCAATCCGAACAGCACCCCGGTCAGCACTAACCGGATCGGCCCCGGACGCTCGGTGAGCCAAAGCACAAGCCCGGTGAACAACAGCGCCAGCCCCGGCCCTTCGCCGATCACCAACCGGAACATGTACGGCATCTGATTGCCCCAGCCAAACAGCACGAGCAGCACCGCCAGCAGAACCGCTTGCGGGCGCATCAGTCGCAGGCATAGGATGGCGAGGCTCGCCATCATCAGCAGGCCGTAGGCGGCGATAGTCAGCCGCGCCGCTGGGATCGACGGATCGACAAACTTGAACAGCAGCGCAATCGGCAGGATGACCGTCGGCCCGGTGCTGATGACCGGCCCCAGGAAGTTATAGCCGTCGAGGTTCTTCTCGGCGTAGATGCCATCCTCGGCGAACGTCTTGGCGACGTTCACATAAGCGCCCTCGTCGAAATCCGGCCCCGGATACACCGGCTGTCGGAACGTGAACAAGAACACCGTGAGCACGGCCAGCGCGAGCGCCGCTAGGCGAAAATCGCGCGTACGCGGCGCATCACTCACCACATAGTCAACCAGTCTGTCAATCACCTACGCCCCCTCCGGTGTCCGGTGACTTATTAGGCGCTTGGCCCACCCTGCCCAAGCACAACAGCGATCACGCGCTTTACGAGGCTGGTCACGGCCTCGCCGTTGCTCAAGTCGGGATACAGCATGACCGTATTGGCGACGAACATCCCCGGAATCGGGCTTTGAATCTGCGGGATTTCGTTCGTCGTGCCCATCGGCCGCAGCGGCTCGACATAACGCGCGCGCTGCACAAGAAATTCGACCACGCTCGACTCGTCAAAGTCGGGGAACATCTGCTTGAAGTAGCGCATCCACTCCTCACGAACGCGCTCATCCGGCCATGTGGCGATCTCGCTGTTCGGCGACAGATACTTAGGCAGGTAGATCAGGTGATGTCCGCCGACATGCTCCGGCGCGATCAGGTTGGTCGTCTCAACCACCGCCGTGAACGGAATTCGCGGGTCGGTGATGTTCAACACATAGTATGGCGTCAGCGGCTTGTTGAGGATCATCAGCGGGCACATGACGCCCAAGTACTGCTGCTTGGCGAGCAGGTCGCGGTAATCCTGCGGCCCGCCGGGGATCAGCTCGGCGATGTAGGGCGACGGCACGGTGGCGATCACGATATCCGCCGCGATGTCCTCTCCACCGACACGCACGCCGACCGCGCGCCCATTCTCGATGTTGACGCGCTCGACCGGCGTGTTGGTCGACAGCGCCACGCCCATGTCCGCGCAGTGCTTCGCCAGCGCCTCGATCAACGTGAAATAGCCGCCGATCAGGTAGCACATCATCTCCTTCGACGTGACGCCCTGCCGAGTCGACATCATGCGGCGCAGACGTGACCAGATATACGTCGCCGGCACATCGACAGCCTCGGCGTCGAACTTGGCGCGCAGCAGTGGACGCCACACCTTCTCGACCACGCCGCGCCCGCTGACCCGTGACAGCCACTGCTCGACAGGGATGGTGTCCATCTTGGCAGCGTCGCGCTCGAACTGGGCGTAGATGACTTGCAGCGCCAAACGGAACCGCTGAAACAGGTTCAGCGGCGGGAACGTCATGAAGTCTTTGGGCGTGTTGAACGGGTAAAGGTTCCCGCTGTCGTAGAACCCCTGCTTAGTCTCGGTAAAACGCAGCCGATCCTCGACGCCGGTCTCGCGGATCAGCGTTTGCATCGTCATGTCGCTGCTGAGGATTGTGTGGTAAAAGCGATCGACGCGCACACCGTGATAATCGAGGTACGTCGCCAAGCCGCCGATGTTCGGGGATCGCTCGTAGATGTTGACGGCGTGGCCCGCACGGGCAAGGTGATAGGCGAGGGTCACTCCCATCAGACCCCCGCCGACAATGGCAGCTTTCATGCTTGACCTTTCGTGTCAGAGCCGCGCGCTCAGCCCGATGAGCAGCACGCCGAAAATGACGACCGCAAAGCCGATCACGCGTACCCGCGAAATCTCTTCGCCGAACAGATAGTACGATCCCACCATAATGCCGATGTAGCTCAGGCTGGCGAACGGATGCACCAAGCTGACATCCATGCGTGACAGGGCCATCAGCCAGAAAATGACGCCGCATCCATAGACGAACAGCGCGCCGATGGTCAGCGGCGAGAACAGGATGCGAACCACCACCGGCCGCGTATCGCCGGTCGACGCTGCGACACGACGCATCGCGAACTTGAGGCCGAGCTGCCCCAAGATGCTGAACAGCGTGCTGAATCCGATAATCACCCATTCCATGGCGTGCGGACAACTCCAATCGGTGTCGATACGCGCACTGCGAGGTATTACGGCTGCGCCGGGGGGTGCAGCGGTGCGCGGCGGAACAAAATGCGCGCTTGGAACTTGAGATGCGCCCATGTAGTGCGTGCGATCTTCAAGCTCGACTGACCGTATGCGCGCTGATGCAGGATCGTCGGAAATTCCGCGACACGAAACCCCATGCGCAGCGCGTTGACGAGGATTTCGGTGACGGCCAAAAAGCCGCTGCTCTCGAAGTACACACTCTTGACGACCTCGCGCCGGTACGCGCGGAAGAACGACGTCCACGTATGTACCTTCCACGATACCAGAATGCGATACAGCGTGGAGGCGCCAATGCTGAACAGCAGCCGATAGCGCGGCACGCCTTCCACGCCGCCCTTCGGATGATACGGGGAAGCCGTCACGAGATCGACGCCGTCGCGCTCAAGCTGCTCGACGATCACCGGGATGTTTTCAAACCGGTACGTCCCGTCGAAATCCGTCGTGACGACGATGTCCCCGCCGGCCGCCGCGAATCCGGTACGAATCGCCGCGCCCGGCCCTTGATTCTGCGGGTGCTGGACGACGTGAATCCGCGGATCACCGTCGAATTCCGCCTTGAGCTTCGTTACGGTGTCGTCTTTGCTTCCGTCGTCCACGAACACGACCTCGACCTCGTAGGTGCCGCCGAGTTGGTCGAGCACGGGGCGCAGTTTTTCAGCAGTATGCGCGACGCTTTCACTCTCGTTGAACGCGGGAATGACAATCGATAGCTTCATAAAGTCCGACTTTGGCGAGGATTACGGCAGCATCAACTATAGCCGCCTAATTATCGTATGCCAATTCGCCAAATCCCGTCCGCTCAATGCGCGGTGCAGTTGTCAGAATTTGTCAACAGTTTGTCATGAAGTATGTTATCGAAAGTCAGCAGACTCAATTTTCCGCCTCAGAGGGTTCCACGAGCGGTGAAGTCTGGTAGTCACTCATCACTCGTCACTCAGCACTTTCAACTTCTTACATGAGCCGGCGCAAAAAGGTCGTTGTATAATGCAGTGGCTGAGGTTCCAGATTACCAAAATCCCGCGCCAGTGGGGCAAACCCGTTACCGGCGCGTTCTACACCCGATCGCGTTCACGCGTATTGTGTCGGCATGCCGCGATACCCTACAGATTTCAACGGCCATGAGCCGTTAGGAGACCGTCTGTCATGTCCCAGCAGACCGCTGTGGATAGTGCCCAAATCAAGACTCACGATAAGATGCGCGTCCCTGTTCAACGTGTAGCGCGCAACGCGTCTTATCTCGTCGTCGGACAGTTTCTGATTCAGGTCATTCTCGCGCTCAACGGGATTCTCGTGGCACGCTTCCTCGGCGATGCGGCCTACGGCCAATACACCGCTGCGTTCGCGTTCGCCGGGATCTTCGGGCTAGCCTTCACCCTCGGCGTCGACGCGCTGATCGTCCGCGAGATCGCACGGTCGCCTGATCCTGACACCACCCGTGAAAGCCTGCGTCCGGCCATCTGGCTGCGTCTCATCGCGATGCCGCTGGCGCTGGGGCTGGTCGCGCTCGCCGCGACCGCTGCGAACTACGACGCGCCGGTTTGGGGCTACATCCTGATCGTCGCCCTGACCCTCGGCTTCAACGGCCTCGCCGATCTCGGACGCGCGGTGTTTCAGGGTTTACAGCGCATGCAGTATGACACGCTGACGCGCCTGTTCGACAAGGGGATTGGCTTGGCCGCGATCGCCGTGCTGCTGATCGCCGGCGTGCGGGCGCTCGACGCGATCCTGCTGGCGCTGTTGGCGGCTTCTGCGGCGGGCATGATCGTAAGTTGGGGGTTGGCGTTTAGAATGGTTGGCCGCCCTCGCCTCGGCAGGCCGGATGGCGCGCTGGCTCTACTGCGGGCCGCGCTGCCCATCGGCGGCAGCTTTGCGCTGGTGAGCATCTACCTTCAACTGCCGACCGTGGTGCTGTCGTGGTTCGTGCCAGATCGCGAAGTCGGTCTGTTTGGCGCGGCGAACGGCACGGTCAGCCCGTTCTTCATGCTGCCGGTCGCGCTTGGGACGGCCCTGCTTCCCGCGCTCGCTCAAAGCGTCTCCAACGACAAACGAACCCTGCGACTGCACCTGCGCTATACCGGGCTTGCGCTCGTCCTCGGCGCATTGGTCACGATCGCGCTGCTGCTCGGCGGGCATCTCGTGCTGGGCTTCCTCTACGGGCAGCAGTTTATCGAGGCGATCCCGGCGATGCGGATCATCGCGCTGGTCATCCCGCTGGTGTTCGCCAACACGTACCTCACCAACTATCTCATCGCGCAGCGCCGGCACAAACGACTGCCTGCGGCGGCGGTTGTCACCCTCGCCTTGACCATCGTTTTCTCGGTCGTGTTCATCCAGAGCTTCGGGTTTGCCGGCGCGGCGCTGGCCCGCGTTTGCGCCGAGATAGGCAACTTCGCAGTCCTATTCGTCATGTCGATCTACCAGCACTCGAAGCTGGCGAGCTGACCCGTCGCGGTACACAGCGCCACACCCATCAATCGAAAACGCGCGGATAGGTTCGCTCCGCGCGCTTTCGATTCTTGGAGTTCAGTTTCGCTGAGAGGACGTTACGCCAACTCAGGCTGACGTTCATAGTCGATCACCCGCCGCTGCTCCGCCGAGAGGATGAACTCACGTGCGATGCGAAGCGTTTCAAGGCCGTCCTCACCACTGACGGTCGGCTTGCGGCCCGTGCGCACAGTCTCGGCAAAGTCGGCAAGCTCGGCGGCAAGCGGCTCGTGGCGGTTGATGCGGAATCCGATCACGTTGCCTTCGCTCACGCCGCGCAGAACGCTGAGCGTATCCCACTGGCTCGGCGCGGTCTCGTTCTCGTAGAAATACAGCTCCTGCGACAGCAAATCGCAGCGCAGCATACCGCGCGCGCCAGTGATCGTGATACGCCGCACCTTTGCCGGTGTGATCCAGTTCACGTCCAGCACGCCGATGATCCCGCTGCGGAAGCGCAGGATGCCGTTGAGGCCGTCTTCGCGGTCGCGGTTGATGGTATGCAGGATTTCGCCGTACAGCCGGCTGATCTGATCGTTCATCAGGTTGCGCAGCAGGTCGATATCGTGGGTGGCGAGGTCGGTGACTGCCCCAGCATCCTGAATGCGCCCCGGATAGGGACTCAGGCGCTGGGTCTGCACTTTGTAGATTCGGCCGGCCATGCCGTCTAGCAGCCGGCGCTTCATCTCCATCACCACCGGGTTGAAGCGCTCAATATGGCCGACTTGCAGCACAACCCCTGCCTTGCGCGCCGCTTCGATCAGCGCTTCTCCCTCTTCCAGCGTCGTGGCGATCGGCTTCTCGATCAGGAGATTGATCCCGCGTTCGATCAGTTCAAGCCCGATCTGGGCATGCAGGGCCGTCGGCACCGCCAGCGAGATCAGATCAGGCTTCACCTTGTCGATCATCTCGTGATAGTTGGAAAAATGGGCTGCGCCGGTGCGCGCCCCGACCTTCGCGGCTTCGCCAGCGTTGGCGTCCGCGACGCCAACCAATTCAACGCTGCCTTCCATTTCACGATAGACGCGGGCGTGGTTACGCCCCATGCTTCCTACACCGACAACGGCTGCTTTCAACATAGTGCATTCACCTCATCAATGATGAATTCGAGTTCTTCGGACGATAATCCCGGATGAACCGGCAGGCTGAAGACCTCACGCACGGCGCGTTCGGTCTCCGGCAGGTCGAGCCGTGCATAACGTTCCTCACGCGCATAGACCGGCTGGCGGTGGATCGGCTTCGGATAATAGGTGCGAACCCCGATGCCATTGCCGTTGAGCTGCTTGACCGCCACGTCGCGGTCGATTCCCGGTTTGACCCTGACCGTGTACTGGTGATACACATGGGTGACCCCCGGCTGTACGTAGGGCGTCTCGACACTCGTCAGCGCGGTATCGTACAGCGCGGCATTCTCGCGCCGTTTGGCCGTCCACTGCGGCAGCTTGTCCAACTGAACAAGTCCGATGGCCGCTGTCAAATTGGTCATGCGCAGGTTGAAGCCCATCAGCACGTGCTCATACTGCTGATCCATGCCTTGATTGCGGATGATGCGGGCTTTACGCGCGATCTCGGCGTCGTTGGTCAGGATCATGCCGCCTTCGGTCGTGGTCATGTTCTTCGTGGCGTAGAAGCTGAACGATGCCGTGCCCCACGTCCCGACCGAGCGCTCGCCGATCTTGGCCCCATGCGCTTGCGCCGCGTCTTCGAGCAGGATCAGCCCGTGTTTGCGCGCAATTGCTTCCAGCGCGGACATATCCGCAGGCTGACCGTAGAGATGCACCGGCATGATCGCAGCGGTGCGCGGCGTGATCGCGGCCTCGACTGCCTCCGGCGATAGGTTGAAGGTCTTAGGGTCGATGTCAGCGAAAACCGGAACTGCGCCCGTGAACGACACCGACGACGCCGTGGCGAAGAAGCTGAACGACGGAATAATGACCTCGTCCCCGGCGCCGATGCCGTGCGCCATGATCACCGTGCTGAGGGCGGTTGTGCCGTTGCTGGTGGCGATTGCATACTCCGCCCCGTGATACGCCGCGAAAGCCGCCTCAAACGCGGCAACGCGTTCGCCTTGTGTAATCTGGCCGCTGCGGAGCACCGCGAGAACGGCTTCTTCCTCCTCGACGCCGAGCTGCGGGCGCGAAATCGGTATGTTGAAACGCGTGCGTTCGACCACTCTCACAATCCTTTCGGGTCGCGCGTGATGCGCGCCATGAATGTTCTCATTTCAGTGGATGCTTACTGACAGCCGGGACACCGCCGCGCCGATTCCTGCGAGTCGTGGCGTGTCCCCGACGCGCATACAAACCCGATCAAGCGCGCCGGATTGCCGACGACCAGTCCATAGTCAGGGACATCTGCCGTGACGACCGATCCAGCGCCGATCATCGCCCAGCGCCCAATCGTGATCCCGCAAACGATCGTGGCGTTGGCGCCAATCGACGCGCCGGCTGAAACACGCGTCTCGCCCAGAATCCAGTCATCGGCGGCTTTCGGGGTGAAATCGGTGTTTACGGCGCGTGGACGCATGTCGTTGGTGAAGCACACATGCGGCCCGACAAACACGCCGTCTTCAATTGTTACCCCGTGAAAGATCGAGACGTAGTTCTGTATCTTGACGCGGTTTCCGATCTGCACGCCGGCGTCCACGAACACGCCGCGCCCCAAGGTACAGTCTGTGCCGATTGACGCGCCGCGCCGGACATGGCACAGGTGCCAAATGCGCGAGCCTTCGCCAATCGTGGCATCCGCTTCGACCTCTGCTGATGCGTGCACAAATACAGACACGTGTAAGCACCTCCCCCTTGATGCTGCACTGCTGTGGTCAGAACCGGATTCAGATCACGCAGGATGCGGGTTGTTCCGGAATGAACTAAGGTCGTACAGCGCCGCGCGTACAAAAGTACTGGCATCAACCTCAGTCCTCATTATATGCACTTTTTTCGGCGTCCGGCACGCCACATTATGAGAAGGTGGATTCAGGCTAACCGCGTGTGATGCCGAGATAGCTGTTCAGCACGGCGCGCGCCATGCGCTCCCACGTAAACCCGGCCGCCCGTGCGATTCCGCGAGCGCGCAGATCGTCGGCCAGCGCCGCATCGGTCAAGATGCGCGTGATCGCGTCAGCAATCGCGTCCGTGTCTTCGGGATCCACCTTCAGCGCGGCGTCCCCGGCCGCCTCTGGCAGCGACGACCGGTTCGACGTCACCGCTGGCGTCCCGGCGGCCATCGCTTCGATCACCGGCAGGCCGAACCCTTCATAAAGTGATGGAAACGCGAATACATCGGCGCCACGGTAGATCGCGGGCAGGTCGGCGGCGTCCACATAGCCCGTGAATTGCACATCGTCACGAAAGTCGGAGAGGTTAGCAGCCTCGATAATCTCGCTGAAACGCCAGTTATGCGGGCCGACGATCACCAGCTTGTACGGCAGGTTCGACCGTCGAATTTGCGCGTAGGCTTCGATCACGCGCCGGACGTTCTTGCGCTCTTCTACGTTGCCCACCGACAAGATGTAGTGATCGGGCAGCGCGTACTTTTCCCGTACACTACCGGCATCGGCTGACGCTGCTGTCTGGAACTGCGCGCTGACCCCCGGCGCGATCACCTCGACGCGGCCGGGCTTAACGCCAAGATGCTGCTGAATATCGGCGCTGGACGCCTCACTCACCGTCAGCACGAGGTCGACCCGGCGTGCGGCAAACGGAAGCCAGCGGCGGTAGATCAGCGCGTCCATGCGCGTGCTGACGCCCGGAAAGCTCAGCGGGATCACGTCGTGGATGGTGATGACCGAACGCGCGCGCCCCAAGCCCAACCCGAATGGAGCCACGCCAACCGGATCATGGACGACATCCAGCCGCAAACGCGCGGCGAGCATCCTGAGCTGCGCCTGTCCATGCGTCAGAAGCGCCGGCATAAGCCGGCATCCGTGCAGCGGCACACGCTGCAGCGGGAGATCGGCCAAAGGGCCAGCGTCCCCTGCGGTCAATAAGATCAGTTCCGGGGCATCGGGCAGCGCGGTGAGCGCACGAACCATCTCGACGGTGTATCGTCCGATTCCGGTGAAGGGTCGATCCAGCCCATACGCGATGACACCGACACGCATCGCAGTCCCATTCGCCAGACGTCAGCCGAACAGATACGGAAAGAACACGAGCGCCACGACGTTCGCGATACCGTGGGCCAGCCCGGCCCCCAGCACGCTGCGGGTGTTTCGCGTGACAACGCCGAAGACAACACCCATCGCGAAGCTCAACAGTGCAAACAGAATGCCGCCGCCCAGCTGGAGTACCGCGTAGATCATCGCCACGTAAACGACGCCTCGCCAGCGTATGATATTGACCGCCGACCGCTGGATGAGTCCGCGGAAGATGAACTCGTCGAGCAGCCCTGTCCCGGCGATCAGCAGGAGACCCGGCCAGATCATCTCGGCCAACGAGTTCACGCGGATGACCGGAGGAGACTGCATCAGGACGAACTGAGCCACGCCCAAGCCCAACCCGGAAAGCGCGGTTAGCCCTTGAATCGGGAGATTCCTAAACGTTAACCCGACCAGCGGCCGGCCATATCCAAGCAGGCGGTATGCGCTGAGGGTGACGAACGCCAACGGGACGGCCGCGACCATCAGTGCCGTCGTGATCGGCAGCGGCAGAAGCGCGATCATCAAGCTCAGGATTCGCAGCAATGGGACGATTGCGAGGCACACCAGCAGCCGAAACAGCGATCGATCCCAGATCAAAGACGCGTGGATGAACGCGATGAACAGCGTCATCACATAGAGGAGCAGCCCAAGCACGGGCGTCAGCAGCAGGATCGACAGCTCAGCAAGAACGATCGCGATGAAGTACCCGCCGGCCACCGACTCGATGGGGATGGTGTTCGACTTGATCCGGCGGTAAAGGGTCTGCATCCCTTCGCCGAGGCGCGTCTCGGTCAACGGCGGGATGCGGTCGTCGCCGATGGGCGCGGTTTCACCCTCAAGCTCCTCAAAGAAGTAGCTTTCATAGTCCGGGTCGATCGCATCGCGCAGATGCGCCTGCGGATGACTGCCACGCACCGCATTCCCCAGCGCCGACCACAGCATCGTGGCGCTGTTGGAGTCGGGCCGCACGCCGTTCTTGGTAGACTGGGTCTGGAGTTCCGGGTACAGCTGAAACAGAATCTCGCGGGTCTCGCGGATTCGCCGCCGCACCGTCCAACCGTTCGCCTTAAACAGCTTGGCGACGGCCCGGTTCGTCAGTCCCAGACGCGACCATAACAGCACCATCAGCAGGCTTTCGCGGGCGCTGAATGGCTTATACTCCAATCCCAAGATGCCGAACCGGTCACTGCGTGCTTTCATCTCGGCGTTGAGCTGGGTAATTGGCTGATCGAGCTGGCCGACTACGATGTCGAACTCGGACTCCGACAGCCCGACCCATCGGGAAAGAGCCTCTGCATCTCGCAAACGTTCATACAACTGATCTGCCAGCATCGTGCGCAGGTCGCATCCTCGTTGTTGCGCCGAAATAACTTACCTGTAAGAATAAAGCTCTATATCGTTGTTAGCGCAAGGCGGATGAGGGATCAATGTCGGTACTGCTCTCCATGACCGCCCGGCTTTCACCCGAGCTTACGGGCGCGCTCAGCCTCATCGCGGTAGTCACGCTGCTATTTCTGCTGATCGGAAAGGACTCCGTCCTCGGCCCGGTCGGGCAGCGTAACAGCGTGATCAGCGCCGCCTTGAATATCCTCATTGTGCCGTTGTGCGTGATATTCGCGGTGTTCGTCATCTTGAGTTTGGCACAGATTCTGGGTTAGGGCCAGTTCGCGTCTGAGTCCCCTGCACCAACCGTTTTTTAGCAATCTCTCATATTACAAAAATCGCACAATCCGCTGTTCTAAGGTTGCGAAATCTGTGCATTTCCCACAATCTTCGATCGCGATTTGGCCGAGAGATCACGGCTGTCCAGTTCCGAAAGTACTATCACACTCATGGGTTTTCCAAGTGGTCTTCCTCAGGGGCTACTTGCGAAATAAAAAACTATAGTACTCTATTCACAGATGGAGACCGTGTACTCATCTGATCGGTGATGCCGGTTGGGTGGTTCATTGTGTGCTTCATCAACGCGACCCGACACACGAAATTGAGCGGCGGCGCTGGCTTCCATTTATTGCAAGCCTCACATCGCCATGCTCATCGGGGAACTTGACGCTTCATACTTCTGGGGGGGGAGTTTTTATGGTTGCCATGACGGCGCACGAACACGGTCTTCCTGAGGGATTAAACATCCGCGAAGTCCCTCAACCACATTTCGACGGTATCGTTGTCGCCGTCATCCCTGCATATAACGAAGAACGATTTATTGGCAGCGTCGTCCTGTTGACCCGCAATTATGTAGATGCCGTTGTCGTTGTCGATGACGGCTCCACCGACCGCACCGCGCAGATCGCTCATTTTGCCGGCGCAACGGTCGTCCGACATAAGGTCAACAAGGGCAAGGGCGAGGCACTCAATACCGGTTTCAAGAAAGCGCGCGAGCTGTTCTTGCCCAATGCGGTCGTCACGCTCGACGCCGACTGGCAGCATCTGCCAGAAGAGCTGCCGAAGGTCGTCAAGCCGATAACTGACGGTGAGGCCGACATCGTAATCGGCTCACGCTACCTCGAACAGACCAGCGAAGTGCCGCTGCAGCGGGTGATGGGACATCGTGGTTTCACGATGATGATTAACGCGCTGTCCGGCACGCAGGTGTCGGATTCGCAAAGCGGCTTTCGCGCGTTCTCGCTGAATGCCATCAAGAACATCACCTTCAATACGAAGGGTTTCGGCGTCGAGTCGGAAATGCAGTTCGTCGCTTCAGATCAGCAGCTTCGCGTGATCGAAGTGCCGATCACGATTCGGTATCTCGATCGGCCCAAGCGGTCGGTCGTGCGCCACGGCCTCAACGTCCTGACCAGTGTGCTGCGCTTGATGGGCCAGCACCGGCCGCTGCTGTTCTTCTGGCTGATGGGCGGCGCCAGTCTGGTCGTCGCGTTCGCGCTCGGCGTGGCCGAACTTGAGCAGTACCGGACAAGCAACACCGTCGACATCGTGCTTGCGATGCTGATCGTGTTCCTGCTGACAAGCGGATCGGTGGCGTTGTTTACGGGCATCATCCTCCATACCCTGCGCGGCTTCGTCCTCGAGCTTATCCGGCCGGTCATCAGCCGCGAAGCCTAAAGGAACGCCGCTGATGCGCAGTCCGCAGCAGGCAGCTCCTCGCGATATGCCGCGCGTGAGCGTGATTCTCGTCAACTACAACGCCGGCTCCTACGTCGGGCCGTGCTTGGCGTCCGTTTTCGACTCCGCGTATCCTGACATCGAAGTGATCGTGGTCGACAATCAATCGACCGACGGCAGCGCCAACTGTGTGGCTGAGCAGTTTCCGTCCGCGAAGTTGATCCGGGCAGGAGCCAACCTCGGCTTTTCCGGGGGGTGTAATCTCGGCGCACAGCAGGCGTCAGGCGAAATCCTCGCTTTTCTGAACCTCGATACCGTGGTGTCGCCGGATTGGCTCGCACCGCTGGTTGACGTGTTGGAACGCGATCCGCACGCCGGCATGGCGACCCCGAAGATCGTGCTGTTGAACGATCCAGCGCTGGTCAACACCTACGGCAATGACGTCCACTTCACCGGCTTCGGCTATCTGCGGGCATGGCAAGAGCCGGCGTCCGGCCTGACGCACACTCAGGAAGTGGCGGCTATCTCTGGCGCGGCCTTCATCATGCGCGCCGAGACCTTCCGCGAGCTAGGCGGTTTCGACGAGTTGTTCTTTCCCGCCTACGCCGAAGACGCCGACTTATCTTGGCGCGCCCGCATTGCGGGTTATCGTCTGTATGCCGTGCCACAGTCGGTCATCCGCCACGATTACCGTCTGCACTTCAGCCCGGCCAAGTTCGAGTTTCTAGAGCGCAACCGGTTACAAATGCTGTTCAAGAATTACCGCTGGCCGACGCTCGTTGTGCTGACACCCGCGTTGATGCTCGCCGAAGTCGTCGGTTGGGGCTTCGCGGCGGTCAGCGGCCGCCGCTATTGGTCGGCGAAGCTGCGCGGCTACGGGTGGATCATCCGCCACTGGCGCACCCTGATGCAGCATCGCCGCACCGTGCAGGGAACGCGCAAAGCGCCCGACCGTGACATCCTGTTCCAGCACATCCATCGGCTCGGGTTCAAGCAGGTCGGGACGGGCGCGGCCCTGATCGCCGAACGCATCTTCAACCCGCTGTTCTGGGTGCTGTATCACGTTTCACGCGGGGTCGTCCGGTGGTAGCAGCGATGGCGATGCGCGTGGCTCATCTCACAGCAACTTTCTTCCCCTATCCCAGCGGGACGGGCCGCGTGTGCCTGCAAAATGCACTCGGCGCGGCGAAGCTAGGCTGCGACGTCACCGTCATCACCAGTGCCGTGAAAGACGAATCCGTCATCGACGATCCGCCCGGCCTCACCGTACACCGCCTTCCGGCGGCGTTCAAAGTCGGCAATGCGCCGCTGCTGCCGGGATTATTCCGTATGGCGAAGTACGACATCGTACACCTGCACTACCCGTTCGTGTTCGGCCAAGAGATCCTGCACGCCGTCGCTGGCCTGCGTCGGATCCCGGTTGTCATCACATACCATCAAGACTTGATTCTCTCCGGCATGATGGGCCGCATGGTCGCGCTGCACGAAAAGACCGTTGGCCGTCTGATCCTTACGCGCGCCAACCGGCTGCTAGTCACATCGCGCGATTACTTCAACGCCTCCCGCATCGCCCGCTTCTTCAAGCCGGACGACCCGCGCGTGACAGAGATGCCCAACGGGGTCGATACATCACGCTTCACCACCGACGTGGACACCGCAGGCATTCGCAGCATGTACGGTTTCGCCGAAGATGACGTGGTGCTGGCCTTCTGCGGCGGCATGGATACCCCGCACTATTTCAAGGGCGTTGACGTCCTGCTGAACGCCGCCGCCCGTGTCGATGCGCCGAACTTACGCCTGATGCTGATCGGCGACGGCGACCTGCGAGCGCGGTATATGGAGGAAGCACGCCGCCTCGGCCTCGGTGAACGCGCGGTCTTCTGCGGGCGTGTGCCTGACAGCGATCTGCCGCGCCATTACGCCGCCGCGGATTTTCTGGTGCTGCCATCGACCACGATGGGCGAAGCGTTTGGCATCGTGCTGCTCGAAGCCATGGCGGCGGGCAAGCCGGTGATCGCCAGCAACCTCCCCGGCGTGCGCACCGTGGTCAACTCCGGCGTCGACGGATTCTTGGCCGCGCCCAACGATGTTGACGACTTGGCGGCGCGCATCCGTGACATGCTGGACGCCGGCGACCGCCGCAAAGTCATGGGTCGGGCCGGGCGTGACAAGGTCGTGGCGAAGTATGACTGGTCACGGATCAATGAACGCCTCGTAGACGTGTATCGCGAGGTCGTCGATGGCCGGCGCTAACGGCAGTCTCCCTGCGCTCGGCCTTCCGCTGCCTGAGTACGCGATCGCGCTCGATTGGCTGGCGGTTCAATGCGCACACGATACGGTAGAAACAGGCGTGCTCGCGTCGGACGCGCGCCTCGCATCCGAGTTCCTGCGGAGAACAGCGACCAGCCAGCCGTTCGACCCGGCCAAAGGGCAGGGCCGCGCTGTGTTGATCCTGCCGAGCGCCACCCAAGTCGAGGCGGTGATTGCATCCCCCACGCCGCCAGCCACACTGCTGATCGTGACGGCTGGCGCACTGTACCGGTTTATCAGCTCGACGCCGATGCTGCGCGCCCGGACATGCCTCGGAATGACCAAACGGCAGGGCTACCGCCAGAGCGCGCCGATCCTGCATCTGCACGGGGAAATCAGCGTGCTGTGGAGCATCGCCTATCGCGTATACAGCCGCATGGGGCGCGATGATCTCGCCGGCCGTTCCGTTGTCCGCACGCGCGAGTCGTATCTGGGGCGGTGGCTCGGCACGCTCGCGCTGATCACCCTGCAAAAGGACGTATGATGCAGCACATCGCCGAACCGACCGTCGAGCAAACGCCCACCGCTCTAGCGCAAAGCGCGGCTAACTGCGCCTACTGGCTGGAAACGATGCGTGTTCAGGGCGGGTTCGGGGGGCCGGTCGTGCACTGGTGGCAGCATGCGCTGATGTTCACCGGCGCGGGGATCGACTGGCGCTATGAGGGCATCATCAGCGGCTATCTCGACCTCTACCGCGCGTCCGGGCTGTATTACTACCTCGATCGCGCGGTCGCCGCCGCCAACGACATCGTGAACGGTCAGGACGAGTACGGCAACTACGCCAATTCGCAGTTTCAGTTGAATCCGTACACCGCGGGAACGCCGCACGAAGCCGCCGTCGACATCGCGCTGCTGAACGTGGCTTCGCGCCTCAAGGCGGAGCAGGCCGAGGGATGGGAAGGCTATATCGCCACGGCACGGCGCAGTATCGAGAACTTCTACATCCGCAGGTTGTGGAACGCTGAACGGCGCTGCTTCTTCGATGACACGCGGTCGATCACGATTGTGCCCAACAAAGTCGCCACGCTGTTTATCGCGCTTGCCCGGCTCAGCGAACTCAGCGGGGATTCGCGCTATCTCGACGCCTACGGCCTGCCCGCGCTCAATCACTGTTTATCGCTGCAGAACGGACGCGACGAGAATCGGGGCGCGTTCGCGCAGTATATCGAACAGGGCCGTCCCGTAAACTGGTACTTCCCGTACTACAACGCGCGGATCGTGCCGGCGCTCGTGTTGGCCCACGACTTGACGGGAAACGACACGTATCTAGCGGCCGCGGTGTCCACCATGCAGTTCATCCTACGGCACATCGACGCGGACGGCGGCCTGCCGCAGGTGGTTTACGCAGACCGGCGCGCGAATCGTTATCCGCGATGGGTGGCCGGCGCGGGCGACGTTATCTTGGCCGGGCTGTCGCTCGTCCCGCATGGGTTTGCGTTCGACTACCAACCAACGCTCGACTGGATACTGGGCGGTCAGCTGGAGTCGGGCGGGTTTCAGACCGCGCGCGGATTCGAATCACAGGGCAGTCAAAAGACCCCGCCCAGCCTTCCGCATGCCTTCGATCTGCTGCCTGTCGCGGGCTGGACGGACAAGCGTTCGCCCTACTGTGCCGGCTGCTCCCCGACAGCGCCACCATCCCTGCCCCGACCACCGGCGCGGTGATGCGTGACTGCGTGTTCCGCGGAAAGCCGGCGCGCTTCCACGAAGACGACGACGTGCTCGACATCACGCAGGAGGGCGCGATTCTGTACGAGTGGCGAAAGGGGGATTCGTGGGCACGCACCGTGTCGCCCGCCATGCTGTGGCGGTAGACCCGTGCTGCGCTGCGAACCACCATGGAGTACGTTAACCTGCTCGTATTCGCCGGCCTTACCGCCGGTGTCGCCGCGGTTCAGGGGATGCGCTGGTCGCGTGATCGCCGGCTTCGTCCGCCTGAATGTCACGGCGGGGTGGCGCTGCCGCCTCACCCTCCTAAAGTAAGCCTGCTGGTCGCGGCGTGGAATGAGGCCGCGTTACTGCCCCGCCATCTCGAATCGTTCAAGCGGCTGCGTTACCCGAACCGTGAGCTGGTCTTATGCGCCGGCGGTACGGACGGCACGTATGCGCTGGCCGCGGCGTCCCGTTCGGAGTATGTCGTCGTCCTCGAACAGCGGCCCGGAGAAGGCAAGCAGCGTGCGCTGCGCCAGTGCTTTGAACACGCGACAGGCGACCTTTTCTTTCTGACCGACGCCGATTGCGAACTGGATGACGAATCGTTTGAGGCGACCCTTGCGCCGCTGCTGCACGACGGAGCGCGCGCCGTGACCGGCGGGAGCCGTCCGCTTGACCGTCAGATGAAGACTCCGTTCGTCATGCAGCAGTGGTACATCGACCGCTATGTGCGCGCGCATTGGGGGCGCACCACCGACGGCATCTTGGGCCGGAACGCAGCGTTCACGCGGGATGCCATCGAGGCGTCCGGCAGCTTCCAGTACGAGGCGCCGACCGGCACCGATTACGTCATGGCGAAGCGGCTGCGCGAAGCAGGCGTGACGATCCTGCATGCGCCGACGAGCCAAGTCACCAGCGAACACGCTTCCGACTTCGGCACGTATCGCAAGCAGCAGTCGCGCTGGCTTCGCAACGTGGTTCTGCACGGCATCCGGTTCAGGGTCTATGGAGAAGCGGCGCGCGGATTGGCCCCCAGCGTCCTCGGCATGGTGATGATCGTTGGCACGCCGATCGCCGTTTGGGCCGGGCCGCTTTCTACGGCGCTGGCCGCGGCCGCGTGGCTGTTCGTCATTCTGAATCGTGTACGGTACGTGCGCACAGGCGAACGGCTGACCGGCACGTCGTTGGGCGCGCCTTACTGGCAGATTCCGCTGTTCGTCCTGATCGACTTCGCTGTGTGGGCGCTCGTCCTCTTCGACTATCCAGTCAAGGCGATCAGAACACGATGGTAGCATCGATGCGCCCCTCACTGATCCACGGCTATACCTGCACGAACTCAAGCGATCCGGGTGATGACTTATGAGCGTACAGCGCGTTATCCCTGTCGAACTGGTCGAGTTTGGCGCGAGCGACGTCGCCACCGGCATCGGTCACTATGCGCACGCGATCCAAGGCGCGTTGATGAGACAGCACGCAGAGATGGTCGATCCGTGCCTGCGCCGCTTCCATTCTTTGCCGGGCGCAAATCGATTTCAAATCCTACGCCATCTACCTATCGGGATCGCGAACCGCAGGCCGGGCAGTATCGCCCACTTCGTGCAGATCATGGGCAGCGCGATGCTGCGGTACCGGACGATTCACCCCTCGGTGATCGCGGTGCACGACCTCGGCATGCTCGTGAGCAAAGAGGACGACACGCTGTTCACGCCCCTTGATCGTATGCTGATGTATCAGCAGTTCCTCGGCTTGCGCTGCGCTGACCGGCTGTCGGCTGCGTCGGCCTTCAATGCGCGTGGATTACAGGAAACACTCGGGATCCCCCTCGACCGGATTCGGGTGATCCACCACGGAGTCGACGCCGCCTACCGCGAGCGGCCGCGGGCCGAGGATTATACCGTGCTCGACCGGTATCGGCCGCCGCGCCCCCCCGGCATGCTTGACCTGCTCTATGTCGGCAGCGAACTGCCGCGCAAGAACCTTGCGACTCTGCTCAAGATGGTTGCGATCCTGAAGGCACGCGGCAGTCGGTTCGGCTGATCAAGGCCGCGGCGCGGGCGGTGAACGGTGGCGGCAGGCCACGATTCAACAGATTTCCGCGCTGGGTCTAGAAGCTGACGTGGTGTTTACCGGGCGCGTAGACGAGGCGCACCTGCCGATGCTGTACCGCGCCGCCGACGTGTTCGTGACGACGTCACGGCTGGAGGGGTTCGGGCTTCCCACGGCGGAAGCGATGGCGTCCGGCATCCCGATTGTCTGTTCCGATACCACCGCGTTTCCTGAGGTCGTCGGTGATGCCGGGCTGTTGGTGAGTCCTGATGACCCGGAAGCGGTGGCCGCCGCGGTTCTGCGGATGCGCGACGACCCGGCGCTGCGGGAGAGCTTTATCGAGAAGGGCGTACAGCGCGCCGCGTTGTATACATGGGAAAATGCGGCCGCCAAGCTGGCCGACTTATACGCCGAGATCGCATCCACCGGGGACACGCGATCCAGTAGATAGGACAACTATGTGCGGAATTACCGCTATCGCGGCGCTCAATCTACCGATCGACATGGACATGCTGGCGCGCATGACGCATGCCATTTCGCATCGCGGGCCGGATCAGGACGGAGCGGCGCAGTACGAAGCGGGATCGCTGTGCGCCGGGCTTGGCTCGAAACGATTGAGCATCATCGACCTGAGCGAGGCGGGCCGCATGCCGCTGTCCAACGAGGACGGTTCGATCTGGATCGTCTACAACGGCGAACTCTACAACCATCCTGAACTGCGCGTGACGCTCGAAGCGCGCGGGCATGTGTTTCGCTCAAACTCGGACACCGAAACGATCGTCCACGCCTACGAGGAATATGGCGACGCCTTTCTCGAACGGCTTAACGGCATGTTCGCCCTAGCCCTGTTCGATCAACATAAGCAGCGGCTGGTCGTCGCACGCGATCCGCTCGGCATCAAGCCCGTCTACTATCATTGGGACGGTGGGCGCCTGCTGCTGGCCTCCGAACTGCGCGCTCTGCTTGCAAGCTGCGACATCAAGCGCGAGATCGACCCGGCCGCGCTCGGCCTGTACCTGTCGCTGGGATACGTGCCCTCACCGTACAGCCTCGTGTGCGGCGTTCGCAAACTGGAGCCGGGCGCTTATCTTGTGCTGGATTCGGGCGGACTGCACAGCGAACGTTACTGGACGCCGCCCGCGCCTGAGCCTCACGCCGATCTGTCCACGGCGGTGCAGCACATCCGCGCGACGGTCACTGGCGCCGTCCGCCGACAGCTGATGAGCGACGTCCCGATTGGCGTGTTCCTCAGCGGCGGGCTGGATTCGACGCTGATCGCGCACCTCGCCGTGCGCGACCACAACGGGCCGATAGCGTCGTTCTCAATCGGCTTTCCCGATGCCGCGGGCCGTGTGGACGAGACCTCGATCTACAACCGCGACCTGATCCATGCGCGGCAGGTGGCCCGTGATCTCGGCATGGATCATCACGAACTGCTCGTCAGCCCGACGCTCGACGTGCCCGACCTGCTCGTGCGCAGCGTCGTCGGCCTCGATGAGCCGACGTGGGAGCCTTCCTTCACGTCGCTCAACCTGCTGGCCGCAGAAGCCCGCAAGCACGGCGCCATCGTGATCCTGACCGGCGACGGCAGCGACGAACTCTTCGGCGGATACCCGTGGCACACGGCCGCCTTTCGACACCAAACCCTCGAGCGCGTTCCGGCGCTGCGGACTGTGCTGCCCCTGCTGGAACGCATTGGCCGCGGCCGCACGCTGGGGATCAAAGCGCGTGACCTGCGCGCCAAACTGCACGCGCCGGTCAGCACATACTACCGGTATACGTTTGAACTACTCACCGGGGCGGAGAAACAGGCCCTCGTGCCGCGCAGCTTCATTTCTCACGTCACGGACGAAGCCGTCGAGGCGCTCATCAACAGCCGCCTAGCCGGTGTCGGCGAATTGAGCCTGTCCGATGCGCTGGCACTGCTCGATCTGCTGCTGTGGGTGCGCGAACAGTTCAACCACCGCGTCGACCGCATGACGATGATGCACTCAGTCGAGGCGCGGGTTCCGCTGCAAGACCTCGAAGTAGTACGCGCCGCGCTGTCCGTCCCGCTGCGCATACGCCTGCACGGCGGCCGCACCAAGTACCTGCTGCGCGAAGCGTTCAAGGACGTCGTGCCGGAACATGTGCTCAACCGGCCCAAGCGCCCGTTCTCTACGCCGACCGAAGGCTGGCTGCGCGGGCCGCTGCGCCCGTTGATCCGAGACCTGCTCAGCGCGCCACATCTCGACGGGTCAGTGCTGAATCCCGAAACCACCGCCGCCCTGACGAATCGGTTCCTGTCAGGCGACGATCGCTTATCGTTCAAGGTATGGGCCTTGCTGAACTTCCAAATTTGGTATGATCATGTCATGACAATATGAGTGATCCGCCGTGACTTTGATACGAAGCAGCGTGGTGTGGCTGGTTCTTGCTGTCATCGTGGCGTTCGGTCTAACGCCGGCGTCGGCGCAGCAGCTCGACAGCGGCCCAACACAGTTCGACTTTCAGCAGAGTGACCTCGACGGAGACGACGTGCCCGACGTCGCCATCTTTGAATCCGAGCTGTTCTCGGATCGCGTTCGCGTGTCCGTCTACGATCAGGGCGGCGACGGCGCGTGGGGCGCGGACTGGCGCGATACCACCGATTTCGTGAACGACATCTGGATTTTCGAGCGGGCAGATGCGCCGGGGGCGCGCCTTGTGCTGCGCTTTACCCACGCCGATGATCGCTACCGCGCTGAACTCTGGGACGACGTCAACGGGGATAAGCGTGTTGCGCTCAACGTGACGCCGGACGGTCGCGTCGAGATCAACGAGGCGGCTTATCCGTCGGCGGTCATCACCGCAGAAGCGCCGTTCGTCCTTCCTGACGGACGCATCAATCCAGCGGTGAAAATTGAAGTGTTCCGGCGCGTTGAAAATACGGTGCGCGTCGAAGTCCCGTTCCCTGAAGACGGCAGCCCACAGTCAGAATACGTCGTCTATGACACGGACGGCGACGGCGCGATTGACGGGACGCGCTGGCGTGGATTCCCGGCGATTCCGCTGGAGTGGCTGTTTGAGCGAACCGGCCTGACCTACTTCCCCGACGGCTATCCGTTCGCAGGATTCACCGATTACGCGTTCTTCCCGCTGCTGGGCGACCTGCGCGAGTACCCGTTCAATCGTAATCAGCTGTATCGCAACGTCGGGGACGCCCACCCGCCGATCCTCTTTGACTGGGAAGCAGCGGTGCTGCGCGGCGTGACTCCTTTCGTACCGCTGTGGGGCGGCAGCCGTATCAACTTCAACAGCTTTTCATGGCTTGAGCCGGGCGAGGATAACCTGCTGGCGTTCGAGCGTTTCGGGCATTACCTGTACTCTGAAAGCCAAGTCCCCAACCTCATCATCCGCTACTCGCTCGGACAAAACGACTACGCGCCCGCGACACGCGTCAACAATCAACTGCTGTACACGCATCAGATCGAGATGACGTGGAACCGCGCCGAGCACGCCGGCACACTGATGCAAGACTACAAGCTCGAACTCGCCGGTTTGCACCCCGCGCCGAAGACGGTTCTGACGTACCCTGACTTCGGCGTGTACGAATACCCCTACGACCAATGGCCGTCGCTCTTCACGGACATGGGCTGGGCGTTCGCCACCTTCGTCGCCACCGAAGGTTCAGGGTACGAGACCAACGAAGCGATCCACGAATGGAACGCGGTCGAAGGTGTCGTGACCGATATGGCCGCATCAACCGGCGTAAGTGGCGCGTCAATCGAGCAGGTGCGCTATCTCTTCGGGGAGACGGACACCCCGCCCGACGAGCATTATCAAGAGATTCGCTCAGGCTTTCGCGGTGAATACGCCAATTTGTTGTATACCCAACCCGAACTGTACATGAGCGCGGTTGACCGCAAACTGCATCTACGCACGGCCAGCCACGGGGTTTGGAACCTCAGCCCACGGTACGAAATCCGCTACGCGAGCCACGACGGTGATACCATCACGTCGTGGTCGCTGATCGACAAACGCACCCACCGAACCCTTCGGGAATTGATCGCGGCAGGCGGTCTGCTCGTGCTCAATGACGAACAGGGCACACGCATTCGCCGCATCGACCCGGACACCGTGCTGTTCACCACACTGCCACCACGCAGTAGGGACGAATGGGAAACGCTGAACGCGCAGCTCGCCCAATACGAGCTGTCCGGTGATCCACAGGACTTCGCAAGTCTGTTCGCGGAGTACGGCGCTCCAGAGTTCGCCGCGAGCGGTGCGCACGTCGCCGATTTCCGCCTGACCGACGACGGCGCGGTATTCACCCTGCAAGCGCCAAACGGAGCCGCGCTGATCTCCGATCAACTGGGCTTATCGACAAATTGGCGCCCCGGCGAGACGCTGTATCATGTTCAGCTGGCCGATGGCGTATTCACGGTGCAGTCCTTATCCGCGCCGGTGCTTGAAATTACCGGAACCAACCTGCACAGCACGTCATTCGAAGAACTCCGGCCCGAGTCGACGTGGGTGACGGTGCGCAACAGCGGCCTTCAAGACGTTCGCGAGGCCGATGTCTCGCTGGTCGAGGTTTCGCAGTGGGGCGACCGGGTCATCGACACGCGGCGGGTTGCGCTCAACGGGCAAGAGGAAACACGGGTTGACCTGATCTTCACGCCCGGCGCCGCCGGCACGATGACGATTCGAATCGACGTCGCCGCCGTTCAGCCGTGGCGGTACCGGCGCGGCGGAACGCTCAGTACGGAGATGATGACTTCGGTGCAGTCGCAGCCGCTGACCGAGAACAGCTGGCGAAACATGCTGTCCCTGACAGGTGAGCTGCCGCAGCAAGGCATATTCATTCCGGCGTTACTGGCTGTCGTGATGTTGTGCGCGGCGATCCTCATCGGCGTGATCCTGCGCTCGAGCCTCGACGACTCATGACATCTCAGACTACGTCCCGTACCGGCTCATTCCCGATCCTGACCGTCCTGCTGGGCGTCATCCTCTTCGCGTTTGGCGCGTATGCCTACGCCACGTTCCGCTACGGCGGCGACTGGATCGACAGCGACACCGCAATGATCACGCGGACAATCGCCAGCGTCACCGACGACGGCTCCGTGCTGAACACGTCCGATCCGTATGGAAACGGGTTTACGTATCAGGTCGTGGCGTCATTTCTCATTCAAGTCACCGGCATCACGGTGCAGCAGCTTCAACGTACCGTGATGCCCCTCGGCGCTGGCTTGCTGGCGCTGGTCGTGTTCGTGGCGTTTCGGGCGTTGTTGGGTAAGCCATCGACGGCGCTGCTCGCGACGCTGCTGCTGTTCATGCAGCCCGACTTCCTGTTCGTCACATGGCGCGGATCGCACGAGAAGATCACGTGGGCGCTCGCGCTCACCCTACTCTATCTGCTTGCGAAAGGGTTCCGCGACCGGGGGTTCGCATCCCTCAGCGGGTTGTATTACTTTGTGGCGTTCGCCTTCGTATGCTGCAATGCGTTCTTCGCCTCGTCGTTCTTGACGGGACTCGCGTTCAGCTTCATCGCTGGGCTGGTTGTGTTCGGGATCCGCCGCCGCATTCACCGCGACGGCGCGCAAGACCCGATCATGATCCGCTTCATTCAACGCACGATGTACGTGACGCTAGCGACAGGCGTGCTGCTGTATCTGTTCTTCTTCTACGTCTACCCGCCGAGCGTCAGCCTGTTGTTCGCGTTCGACAACCTCGTCGATCGCGTGGCGGCGCTGTTCGTACAGTATGGCACGGCGTCCTCCAGCAACCCGTACAGCTTCGTCACTGCGACGTGGATCGACTCGCGCATTTACCTTGTGCTCATCGGGGTCAGCCTGATGTTTGCAGGGTTCTCCGTGTTGGTCTGGTTGCCCAGCATGTTCAACATGATCTTCCGACGCTCGTTTGACATCAAGAACTCGCCCAGCCTTCTGCTGTGGTTGATGTACCCGGTGTTCGCGCTGCAAGTCGCGTTCGCGTTGATCGCCGACCGGACAAGCGCGGGGGGCAACCTCCAACTCCGGCTGTTCACGCCGCTGATGATTCTCGCTGTCCCGCTGGTATCGAGCGCGGTGATGGACATCTGGCGAAAGCCATGGGGCCGTGTTTATCACACCGTGGTGTTGATTGGCCTCGCGCTGGCGGGGACGTTCTTCACCGGTTCGGGGCTGCTTAAGCTCACCAATGAACCGATCTTGAGCAACAATTGGGTGTTCACCCTCAACTCTGAGCGCGCAGCAGGCACATGGGCGGTCGAACACGCCGAGCACAACGTCATCTGGACGGGGCCGGAGTGGCGCCTGACGCTGTATCTGCTGATGGCGATGCCCAAGCTCGAACCTACCCGCCTACAGAACGCCGTAACCCCCGGCGAATCGGCCGATCAGTTCATCGTATCGCGCATCGAAGAGGTGAAGTGGCGGCGCTGGCACCTCGCTATGCCGCGCGTGGATCAACACATGCTGATGTACGACAACGGTGCGGTGAGGGTGTATCAGAAGCGCATGGGTATCGCACTGCCTACCTCCTAAGCGCGTTAAGCGCATTACCGGTATACTAGACCGAGTCTACTAATGCTCACCGCCCCGAACGGACGACCCGATGGGCGCAGGCCAACGCGTCAAACTGAAGTATGAGCTTTGGGCGCTCCTGATTGGCGGCGGCCTCTTGTTGACATTGATGATTCTCGATGTCGACTTAGGCGTGCCGGTCTTGGGAATAGTGCGTCTGCTGTTGGGCTTGCTTTTCGTGCTGGTCGTGCCGGGTTATCTCATTCAAGCGACGGTCTTTCGGCGGATCAATCAAATCGACGCCTACGAACGGAGCGCGCTGTCGCTTGTCCTCAGCATCGCCGTCATCCCGCCGATGGCGTTGATGCTCGATGTCCTGCCGTTTGCCGCGGTCGACCTCACCTCCATCGTCATCGGCGAGGGGCTGTTTATCGCCGTGCTGTGGCCCCTGTCCTTCTATCGCCGAATGCGTATTCTGCGCGAGCACCGCTTTGCCGCAGCGATACCGTGGCCGCTTGACAAGGACAGGGACGGCCAGTCGAGTCCTTTCGAGCGCCGATTGAATCTCGTTTTCCTCGGTTTGTTTGTGCTGGTGATCGCAACCATTAGCGCGATCGTACTTTTTCCCGCCCCGGCGCAGGAGTACACCGAGTTCTATGTGCTCAACGAAAGCGGCATGACCGAGGGTATTCTACGCTCGATAGCAGCCAATACACCGCAGCGTGTCGTCGTCGGCGTCGTGAGTGCGGAAGGCGAGCCACACGAGTACTCAATCGAGGTTATCAGCGGTGAGTCGGTGCTTGCCACGGTGGACGCCATTCATCTCGATCCGGGCGAGCGTTTCGAGACAACCCTCGAATTTGCGCTCTCGGAGCGCGGCCGCGACCGCGAAGTGCTGCTCGTGCTGTATCTTTCCCCGACACGCGAACTGTACCGACGCCTGCGGCTGATCTTCGACGTCACATGAGCTTCGCCGTTTACTGTGTCCTTCACCGCCCACACGCGGGAAATGCGTTCGCATCAGCGAACAGCCACCGTAACGTATCCTCTTCTCCGGTCACTTTCGCTCAATAGCCGCGTCGCAGCGCAACACTGGAAACTGGAAGTGAATGACCGGCAGCTCAGATTGTTTGATTCCCAAAACAAATCAGACGATATCGTTAGCAATACGTTGTCTAAGTATGGATTTTAGGTTGTCATCCAAACTATAGATTCGCATGCCTCCACGATCTAACCCCCATAACGTGATCCTTTGTCGCGCCGACTCTCCGCCTGACACACGCATTTTTGTACGCATATTCGCTAGTGCGACATCCCCGCCAGCCATCTACTAGGACTTAATTCCCAGTTTCTCCTCAATGGTATCTATACGAAAGTACCATTCTATCGTTACGCAGTTATGAGTCCAGACGCGGATAGTGAGTAGCGCATAATTACAACCCGTGCGATGATAGTATCCGGGTACCATTTGCGCACCTCCATTGATGTTGTATTCACCGGGGGATCTCCGGAGGGCAATATGCCGCAAGCCACACGTCGTCTTATGACCTGCGTGGTGCTGATTATTCTGGGCGTGACTTTCCTAGTCGACGGCACCCCATCTCAGGCACAGCCTACGAACCCAGTTGTGACCGAAAATGCGTTGGCGGGCAATCCTGCCTCCGAGTGGGACGTCATCGGCGAAGGTGATCCCACCCTACAAGGATTCACCACCAACATCAGCTACAACGTCGGTCAGACTGTCGAGTTCAAGATCACGGCGCCCGGCCCCTACGCCTTGTACATCTATCGTATGGGGTATTACAACGGCGCTGGCGCTCGATTGGTGGCGACGATCCCGTCAAGCAGCACGTCATCGCCCGTGCAGCCATCCTGTATCACCGACTCCGTCACTGGGTTGTACGACTGCGGCAACTGGGCCATTACGGCGACATGGCCTATTCCAGCTAACGCCGTCAGCGGCGTCTACTTCGCAAAGGCGCTGCCCGACGGTCAGGCGCTCAACATCAACAACGGCAGCCATATTGTCTGGATCGTGCGCGACGACGCCCGCCAGTCCGACATTTTGTTCCAAACGCATGATACGACGTGGCAAGCGTATAACCGTTACGGCACCGGCAGTCTGTATTTCTGGCAGGGGCCGGGCGTTTCTCCGGGCGTGAACCCGAATCGCGCCTTCAAAGTGAGCTATAACCGGCCCTTCTCAACCCGTGAATACGCGCCAGAGGACTGGGTCTTCAATGCGGAATATCCGATGATCCGCTGGCTCGAACGCAACGGTTATGATGTCGCATACATCTCCGGCGTCGACACTCATCGCGATGCGTCCAAACTGCTCGACCCGACGATCCTGCTCTTTGCCGGCCATGACGAATACTGGTCGCAGGGCCAGCGCGACAACGTCGAAGCCGCGCTGGCGGCAGGCACGCATCTGGCGTTCTTCTCGGGCAACGAGATCTTCTGGCGCGTCCGGTACGAGAACAGCATCGACGGCAGCAATACGCCGCTGCGGACGATGGTGGGATACAAGGATTCTCACAACGACGAAATCTGGCCGGGCGGCATCGACCCGGTGGATTACACCGGCACATGGCGCGACCCACGCATCAGCGACTGGACGCCTGACCCCGAAAACCGCCTGACCGGCCAGATCTTCACGGTCAACTGCTGCACCTACACCATTCGCGTGCCGTCCGAGTACTCGAATTTGCGATTCTGGCGAAACACCTCAATCGCTACACTGCCCGCAGGGACACAGGCGACGCTATCGCCGGGCACGCTGGGATACGAGTGGGACGAAGCGCTGGACAACGACGACCGCCCTGCCGGTGTATTCAAGATGTCCTCGACCACCGAGATGGTGAGTCAGAAACTACTCGACTACAGCTCGGACTACGGCCCGGAGGTCGCGACCCACAGCCTGACCATGTACAAGGCGTCAAGCGGTGCGCTTGTGTTTGGCGCAGGCACGATTCAATGGTCGTGGGGCCTCGATGGCAATCACGATCGCGGCGGCTCGTCCGAAAGCATCGCGATGCAGCAGGCGACCGTCAACCTGTTTGCTGATATGGGCAACGTTCAGCCCGGAACGCTGCAGACCGGGTTGGTGGCCGCCTCGCCCTCAACAGACACGGTCGCGCCGACCAGCACGATCACGTCCCCCTCGAACGGCGCAACCGTGCAGATGCCGGTGACGGTCACTGGCACGGCAGTCGACACCGGGGGCGGCGTTGTCGCTGGCATCGAGGTCTCGACCGACAACGGCGTAACATGGCGATGGGCGACCGGCACGACGAATTGGACGTACGTGTTCTCGCCCTCAGCACCGGGTATCTACACCCTGCGCACGCGCGCCGTCGATGACAGCGGCAATCTCGAGGTTCCATCCAGCACCGTGACCATCACGGTTCAGCAGGGAAGCTGCCCATGCTCGCTTTGGGATGACAGCTTCACCCCGGTCAACCCCAACGTCCACGATGGCGCTTCACTGGAAGTCGGCGTGCGCTTCAAGGCGTCAGAGAACGGCTTCATCTCCGCCATCCGCTTCTATAAGGGTGTTCAGAACACGGGGACGCACATCGGCAGCCTGTGGACGGAGAGCGGCACACTGCTGTCTCAGGTCACCTTCACCAACGAAACGGCCAGCGGTTGGCAGACGATGTACTTGCCAAGCCCGATCGCTGTCACTGCCAACACGACGTATGTCGCCTCGTATCACACGCCGACCGGTGTTCATGCCGAGACGATCAACTACTTCTCGGCGGGGGACTGGACGCGCGGCCCGCTGACCGCCTTTGGCGCATCCAACGGCGGAAACGGCGTGTACGCTTACGGCGCGTCGCCGGTCTTCCCGAACAACGTCGGCGGATCGTACTGGAATTACTGGGTCGATGTGCTGTTCGTCACCGAAGTGACGCCGGACACGACGCCCCCCACCGTGACCTCGGTCGTCCCGAATAACGGCGCGGTCGGCGTATCGGTCGACGCCAACGTATCAGCAACCTTCTCCGAGCCGATGGTCGGCGCGACCATCAACGGGACGTCATTCGAGCTGCGTGACTCGCTCAACAACCTTGTTCCTGCGGTCGTCACCTACAACGTGGGCGGCCAAACCGCCACGCTCGATCCATCCACGCCGCTCGCATACAACATGACCTATACCGCGACCATCACGACAGCAGTTACAGATCTCGCCGGACTGCCGCTCGCCGCGAACGAAGTGTGGTCATTTACCACTGAGGTCTCGCCGCCTCCACCACCGGATGAAGGCCCGGGCGGGCCGATTCTGGTCGTCTCTTCGGCGCTCAACCCGTTCGGCCGCTACTACGCGGAAATCCTGCGCGCCGAGGGCCTCAACGCGTTCTACGTCACCGACATCACGTTCGTCAACGCATCCGTGCTGTCGGCCTACGATGTCGTCATCTTGGGCGAGATGCCGCTTGATTCGACGCAGGTCAGCATGTTCGCGACATGGGTCAACAACGGCGGCAACCTGATCGCCATGCGCCCCGATCCCGACCTCGCCGGCTTGCTCGGATTAACCTCGGCTGGCTCAACACTCGCCGATGCATGGCTGCTCGTGGACACCACCGTCGGGACGCCGGGCGCGGGCATCGTGAACGAGACGATCCAGTTCCACGGCACGGCTGATCGGTGGACATTGAACGGCGCTTCTGCGCTGGCGTGGCTGTACAGCACGTCTGCGGCAGCGACGACGAACCCGGCCGTGACCCTGCGCAGCATCGGACTCAACGGCGGTCAAGCGGCCGCCTTCACCTACGATCTGGCGAAATCGGTCGTTTACACGCGGCAAGGCAATCCCGCATTGGCCGGGGTGAACTCCGACCTACCCATCACGGGCAACGGCACCCTGCGCCCCAACGATATGTTCTATCCGGATTGGATCGATCTGAACAAGGCGCAGATTCCGACCGCCGATGAACAGCAGCGGCTGCTCGCGAACATGATTCTGAGCATGAACGCGGATAAGAAACCACTGCCGCGCTTCTGGTATTTGCCACGGGGCGAACGTGTCGTCCTGCTGATGACCGGCGACGATCACGGCAGTTCAAGCGGGACATCGAACTTCTTCAATTACTACCGGAATCAGAGCCTGCTGGGATGCTCGGTCGACGACTGGGAGTGCATCCGGTCAACAGCCTACGCATACGCCAACTCCGGGCTGTCCCCTGCCGAGGCCTATCAGGCTCAGCAAGATGGGTTTGAGGTTTCCATCCATCCGTTCGGGCCGGCCTGTACCAACTGGGATCCAGCGACCGCCACCGCTGCGGTCGCCAGCGAGATCTCTGCATGGCAGGCGAAGTACGCGATGAACCGCCCGCCGGCGACGAATCGCAACCACTGCGTGACGTGGACGGACTTCTCAACGATGGCCGAGGCGTCATTCGCAAACGGAATCCGCCTCGACACCAATTACTACTATTGGCCGGGGGCTTGGCTGCTCGATCGCCCCGGCTTCTTCAACGGCACCGGCCTGCCGATGCGGTTCGCGCAGGAAAACGGCCAGATGATCGACGTCTATCAGGCGACGACTCAACTTACCGACGAGTCGCAGCAGTCGTTAGGCACGCACTTCCAAACGCTGGTCAACAACGCCAACGACCCGGCAAAGGGATACATCAGCGTCATCACCGCTAACATGCACACGGATGGCGTACTCGGCAACGGAGCCGGAATCCTCGTACCGCTGGCGCAGAGCAACAGTGTTCCCGTCGTCAGCGCGTATCAGATGCTGACGTGGCTCGATGGCCGCAACGGTTCCGAGTTCGACAACATCAACTGGTCGGCCGATCAGCTGACGTTCAATATCGTCAAGGCGACCGGCGCACGCGGCCTACGCGCAATGCTTCCGGCACAGGGCATCGCCGGCCCGCTGGTGAACCTAACCCGTGACGGCCTGCTTGTCCCCTATACGACCGAGACATTCAAGGGCGTGCAGTATGTGACGTTCGACGCTGAGAACGGCGCATACGTCGCGGACTACTCGGTTGACTCGACCGGCCCGGTCATCTCGAATGTGACCGCGACCGTCGCGCCGACCAACGATGTGACGATCACGTGGACGACCGACGAGCTGTCGAACTCCACCGTGCAGTTCGGCACCAATCCGAGCGCGTTGACCAGCTCGCAGAGCGACCCGCTGAACACGACCTCGCACAGTGTCACGTTGTTCGGCCTTCCGCTTAACACTACGTTCTACTATCGAGTCGTGTCGACCGATCTGTCGGCGAACACCTCCACATTCCCCGTGCCGCCGGCCGCGCCGCTGAGCTTCACGACGAACATGCCTAGCGTTGGCGACACGACCATCGCGGACTTCACTGGCGGGACAGGCGGCTGCACCGTCTGGACCATCGGCGACGGCGCGTGATCCTATCGTCGGTCGCCGCATCGGAGTTCAACGGCACGTCGATACCTGCTGGCTGGGTTCCCCGCACGGTTCCGTGGAACACCGGCGGTACCGCCTCGGTTGGCAGCGGCGCGCTCTCGTTAGACGGCCAGCGCGTCTCCACGGACAGCCCCTACTCCGCCAACCTGACGCTTGAGTTTGTGGCGACGTTCACATCGCAAGCGTACCAGAATGGAGGCTTTGGCGGCGGCACACTGACCGCGGGCGCCGGCAACGAAGTGTATATGAATCTGCCGTGGGCGATGTTCAGCACCCACAGTGGCGGCGGCTTGTCCGTGCGTATGAACACGTCCGGCGGCAGTGCAGATTTCGCCATTCCGGGCGGCGCCTCCTACCTCGGCTCACCGCACCGGTATCGGGTTGAGTGGGTGACAACCGGGTTCAATTTCTACATCGACGATGTCCTCGTCTACACCTCACCGTTGACGGTTGCGACGCCGATGTACCCGGCCTTCAGCGACTTCTATACCAGCACGCCGCTCACCGTCGACTGGGCGCGCGTCACGCCATACAGCTCACCGTGCACGTTCACGTCGCGCGTCTTCGGCAGCAGCACGCCGTCGGACTGGGCCGACATCGTGTGGACGAGCACCGAACCGGCAGGGACTGCGATCACGATGCGCGTGCGCACCGGCGAGACCGTCGTGCCTGACGGCTCGTGGAGCGCATGGCAGTCGATTACGAACGGCGCGGCGGTGGGCGTCACCAGTCGTTATATCCAATACGAGGCGACGCTCAGCACGACGGATCCCTTCGTCACGCCTGTGCTGAAGCTCGTAGCGATCGAGTACAACGCAGGGTCGGATGTCACGCCGCCGTCGATCATCTCGCGTTCGCCGGTGCAGTCCGCGACCAGCGTACCTGTTGGCACGTCGGTTGTGATCGGCTTTGACGAACTGCTCGATCCGGCCACCGTCACCGGTGCGTTCACGCTGCGTGCGCAGGGTGCGCCGTCAGATGTGCCTGCGACAGTGACGTACAACAGTGTCTTGGCGACGGTCACGATTGACCCAGACGCCGACCTCGCGTTCGCAACCACCTATACCGTCACAGTCGCCGCCACGGTCGCGGATTTGGCAGGCAACCCGCTGGGCACGCCGAACACGTGGACGTTCACGACCGAGGATGCGCCGCCGATATCGCTCACCGACACGACAATCGTCGATTTCGGCGCTGGCGCTGGCGACTGTACCGTTTGGCCAAGCGGCGATGGCGCAGTGAGTCTCGCTGCATCGCTGTCTGACGAGTTCAGCGGTACTGCGCTCAATCCCGTCTGGACGGTCAGCAACTGGCAGGGTCTATACAATACGCCCAGCGCGACCGTGAACGGCGGCTCCGTGGCCGTCAACGACGTTCTGCTCGCAACGTCTGGTTTCTATCAAGCCGGTCATGTCTTCGAGGCGCGCGCGACATTCGGCGCAGATACATATCAGCATCTCGGCTTCGGTTACGACCTGAATGCGATCGGCGGACAGTCGTGGGTCATGTTCAGCACCGGCGGCACGGTCAACACGGTTCACGCCCGTGTGAACCAAAATGGCTCAACGGTCGAGGTTGCGATACCGGGTTCGTCCGCCTACATCGGAACACCGCACGTCTATCGCATCGAGTGGCTGTCGAACCTTGTCACGTTCTATGTCGACAACGTTCAGGTTTATCAACTCGCGGTCACACTGCCGGGCACGGATTCGACTACGACGATGCGCCCGGTGTTCAGCGACTACAACAACAACGCCGGCGAAGCGACAATCGACCTTGTGGTTGACTGGATGCGTATGTCGCCGTACACGACCCCGTGCACATTCACGTCGCGGGTGTTCGACGGCGGCGGCGCGGGCACATGGGGCCTGATGAGCTGGCAGAGCACGGAGCCAACCGGCACAGCAATCGCCATGGAAGTGCGCTCTGGCGACACAGCGGCACCCGACGGCACGTGGAGCGGCTGGACTGCGATCTCGAACAATGCGTCAATCGGCGCGTCAGCGCGTTACGCACAGTACCGCGCGACATTGAGCACCAGCGACCCGATCTACTCGCCTGAACTTCAGCTCGTCGAGCTGACGTTCAGCGCCGGATCGAATACCGCACCGGTCGCCGTCGATGATGCGTACACGACCGATGAGGACGTGGCGCTGGTTGTCGATGCTGCTACCGGCCTGCTCGCTAATGACACCGACGCAGAGGCTGATCCGCTAACGGCGGTGCTTGTCACCGGGCCGACCAACGGCACGCTCACGCTGAACAGCGACGGCAGCTTCACCTACACGCCGAACGCCGATTTCAACGGCACCGATACGTTTACGTACAAAGCGAATGACGGCGAAATCGACTCGGCAAGCGCAACCGTGACCATCACGGTCAACCCGGTCAACGACGCGCCGGTCGCCGTGGATGACGCGTACACGACCGATGAGGACACTGCGCTCAACGTCGCCGCTCCGGGTGTACTGAGCAACGACACCGACATCGACGGTGACTCGCTGACGGCGGTCGTGGACAGTGGGCCGACCAACGGTACGCTCACGCTCAACGGCGACGGCGGCTTCGTCTACACGCCGAACGCCGGGTTTACTGGCGGTGACTCGTTCACCTATCACGCCAGCGACGGTACGACGAACTCCAACGTGGCGACCGTACTGATAACCGTTAACCCGGTCATCCTGCCTGAGTTCTTCCTCGAGAACGGTGGCTTTGAGATACCGGGCCTCACACTAACGAACGCGCACGGCTGGTCGGCGACGAATGTCTCGGATGCCAAGCGCAAGTGCAACAAGGACACCGACGGCGATGGCACGTTCGACAAGCTGTTCGCGAACAACGGGGAATGCTCGCTGCAAGTGACAGCACAGGCAACCGCCAACACCACCGCGACGCAAAAACCCGCGTTCGCTAACTTCCAGCTTGGCGATACTGTCGTGATGAGTGCATATGTAAGCGGGAGCAGCCTTGACGCAAGCAGCCGTATCCAGCTCATCGTTGATTACGCGGATGGGTCAAGGGACAAGTTGAAGATCATCGTTCCGAATGGAACGTACGACTTCACGCTGATGACGGACTCGCTGGTGGCCGCTGGAACGCCGGTCGATCTCAAGCTCCAGATCAAGGCCAATACGGGCAGCGGGAAGTACTACGTTGACGATATCACGCTGACCGGTTTCGACACGTCGACGCGCAGCATGACACGTCCAGCGCCGGACGTGCTGCCGGTGCCTGAACCGGCGGCGCCCGGCTGGCGCGGATGAGCCGGCCAAAGTAACCCCATGTTCGGAAAACCGCCGTGCAAAATTGCGCGGCGGTTTTGCTTTCACCGTCCAATCACGACGCTCGTTCGTCAAGTGGACTTACGCGCGGCATACCTCACAGGCTGAGTTACGCTACACTCTCCACCAGTTTCATTCTTGCGGGAGATCTCAAAATGACCTCAAGCCTAGAGAACTTGCTGCGTTGGCGCTGCATTGGCCCGTTTCGCGGGGGTCGTGTCGTCGCGGTCGCTGGCGACCCATCCCGCCCCGGCGTGTTCTACTTTGGGGCCTGCGCCGGCGGCGTATGGAAAACTGAAGATGCCGGTACGTACTGGCAGAATGTCTCGGATGGATTCCTCAAGACATCCTCGGTGGGCGCGCTGGCGGTCTCAGAGAGCGACCCGAACGTGATCTATGCCGGCATGGGCGAGTCGACCATCCGTATCGACGTATCCTATGGCGATGGCGTCTACAAGTCGACCGATGCCGGGCGCTCGTGGCAGCACATGGGCTTGGCCGAGACACGCCACATCGGTAAGGTGCGCATTCATCCCACAGACCCCGACACGGTATACGTCGCGGCGCTTGGGCATGCGTTCGGCCCCAACAAAGAGCGCGGCGTCTACAAATCGACCGACGGCGGCAAGACGTGGAAGCACGTTTTGTTCAAGAGCGAGAAGGCCGGCGCAGTTGATCTGTCGATTGACCGGAACAATCCGCGCATTGTGTACGCCGCGGTATGGGAGACGTATCGCAATTTCTGGAACATCTCCAGCGGCGGGCCAGACAGCGGCCTTTGGCGGTCGATGGACGGCGGCGAGACGTGGCAGGACATCACGCAGAATACAGGCATGCCAACCGGCGTGCTGGGCAAGATCGGCGTCGCCGCATCACCCGCACAGCCGGGGCGTGTGTGGGCGCTGATCGAGAACGAGAAAGGCGGCATGTACCGCAGCGACGACTACGGCGACACGTGGTCGTACATCGCGCCCAATGACGAGCTGGTCTCGCGCGCGTGGTACTACATGCACATCACCCCTGACCCTAAAGACCCCGATACGGTCTACGTCAACAACCTGAGCCTGTGGAAGTCCATCGACGGTGGCAAGACCTACAGCGAGATTTCGACCCCGCACGGCGACAACCACGACCTCTGGATCGACCCGAACGATACGAAGCGCATGGTGCAGGGCAACGACGGCGGGGCGTGCGTTTCGTTCAACGGCGGTGATTCATGGTCGACGCTGTATAACCAGCCCACCGCGCAGTTCTATCATCTCGACACCGACAGCCGCGACCCGTATACCGTATACGGCACGCAGCAGGACAACAGCAGCATCGCCGTAGCAAGCCGCAGCCCATATACGTCGATCACATGGACGGACTGTTTCCTAGCCGGCACCGGCGAAAGTGGCTACATCGCCGTCAAGCCCAATGATCCGAACATCGTGTACGTCGGCGCGGTCGGAAGCTCGCCGGGCGGCGGAAACAGCCTCCAGCGATACGATCATCGCAGCAAGCAAACACGCCTGATTAGCACATGGCCGGAGGCCACCAGCGGCGAAGGCGCGATCAGCCACAAGTACCGGTTTGCGTGGACGTATCCAATCGTCATCTCTCCGCATGACCCGAACAAGCTGTACGTAGCCGGAAACGTCATCTTCCAAAGCACCAACGAGGGCCAGAGCTGGCAGCCGATCAGCCCGGACTTGACCCGCGCCACGCCCGAAACCCTACAGCCCACCGGCGGCCCGATCAACCGTGATTCAGTTGGCGCCGAGGTGTATGCGACGGTATGGGCATTTGCCGAGTCGCCACATGAAGCCGGCGTACTGTGGGCGGGCGCCGACGACGGCCCAGTTCATATTTCGCGCGACGGTGGGCAGACGTGGGCCGACATCACGCCGCCTGACCTTCCTGAACGCACCATGATCAGCATGATCGAGCCGTCGCCGCACGACAAAGCCACCGCCTACATGGCAGCGACGCGCTATAAGCTGGACGACCCTGCGCCGTATCTTTACAAGACGACGGATTACGGCGCGACGTGGACACGCATCGTCGACGGTATCCGCGAGGGCGATTATACCCGTGCAATCCGGGAAGACCCCTCCCAAGCGGGCCTGCTGTACTGCGGTACCGAAACCGGTGTCTACATCTCGTTCGACGCCGGAGAGCGCTGGCAGTCGCTACAACTCAACCTGCCCATATCGCCAATTTACGACCTGAAGATCAAGGGAACCGATCTGATCGCGGCGACGCACGGCCGGTCGTTTTGGATTCTCGATGACCTGACCGCGCTGCATCAACTCCACGACGGCCTGTATCGGGAGCCGGCCGCCCTGCTTCAGCCGCGCAAGGCAGAGCGCATCACCCCCAAAATCTTCGAAGGGGCGTTCACCAACGCGCCGGGCAAGAACTATATGGCGACGTTGGGGGTCGTGGCGGCGTTCATCGCCTCGCCGACGCCGGAGAATGGTCAGGTCGTCATCCCCTTAGATTCGGGGGACAATCCGCCGCGTGGCGCGGTCATCCGCTATCACCTCGCCCGCGTTCCTGAAACGCCAATTGTGATGACATTCAGCGATGCGGCCGGTCATGTGCTGCGTACCGTCACCAGCACCAACGACGACATTCGGAAGGCCGAAGCTGAGCTGCCCGAAGGCGCGCCAAAACCGCTGCATCTAACATCGTCAGCGGGCTGGAACCAGTTTGTATGGGATTTGCGCGGGGAAGAAGCGGTACGCCTCGATGCACACGATCCCTTCGGAGGCACGATGCCCGGGCCGGTCGTGCCGCCCGGCAAGTACGTTGTCCAGCTCCAAGCCTTCGATCAAACGCTGTCGGCGGAGATCACCGTCATCGCTGACCCGTACAGCGACACGCCGCACGAAGACCTCGAAGACCAGTACGCCCTGCTGCTGCAAATCCGTGACAAACTCTCGGATGCGAACCGCGGCATCAACAAGATGCGCAGGGTGCGTGGTCAGTTAGATGCATGGCGCGAACGCCTCGGCAGCACCGCGCAGACGGCGCAGCTTGCTCAGGGTGCTTCGCAGTTAAGTGAACGCGTGCTCGCGATCGAAAAGACGCTGCTGGAGCCCGGCTTGAAGAAGGGCTGGCCCGGCATGCTGAACTCCGGCATCCAGATCAGCCGCAAGCTGGCCGCGCTGCAGTACGATGTCAACACCGGGGATTACCGGCCGACCGACCAAGCACACGAGGTCTACACTGCGCTTGCGAGGCAGGTTGACGCCAAACTGGCCGAGTTCGACCACCTGCTCGAAGGCGATCTGGCCGAATTCAACGCCATGCTCCAGCAGTACCAGATCAGCCCGATTGGCTAAGGTATGGTGCATTCCCGCGACTTCTGGCGATTGACCGCTGCCGACTTCATCGTGCGGACGGCGTATCAGATGGGCAAGACTCCGCTCTTGCCCATCTTCGCCGCGGCGTTGGGCGCGACGGATGCGCTGTTGGGGATTATCGTCTCGGTCTCGACCGTCAGTGGGCTGGTGCTGAAACCGTTCATCGGCGTGCTGTCCGACCGGTGGGGACGCCGGTTGTGGTTGATTATCGGGACGCTGTTCTTCGTGATCGTCCCGTTCTTCTACGGGCTGGTGCGCACACCGGAGCAGTTGTTCCTGATCCGCATCATTCACGGCGTATCGACAGCCATCTACGGCCCGGTGACGTTCGCGTACATCGCCGAACGGATGCCGGATTCGGTGGCGCAGGGCTTGGGCTGGTTCGGCTTGGCGCGCTCCGGTGGATACATCGTCGGGCCGGCGTTGGCGGGCTGGCTGCTGCTCTCGCTCGATCCGGCGGCGATCTTCACGATCATCGGCCTGATCAGCGCCGCAGCGCTCATCCCCGTGCTGCGCCTGCCTGAACCGACCGTTCGCACACAACACGAGTTCCCGCCGATCCTCAAACAGATGCGCGCGTCGCTCGCTACCGGGAGTCGGACGCCGGGCTTGTGGTTGTCAGGGGGTCTCGAAGCGGGCGTGTTTGTCGCCCTCTACACGATCAAAGCATTCTTGCCGGTATACGGCCTCACCGCCGGGATCAACGTCGCGCTCATCGGCGCGTTCTTCTCCATCCAAGAGGCGGTCAACATCGCAACCGGCCCCGGCGGCGGATGGTTCGGCCAGCGTTTCGGCTATATCACTGCCATACGAACCGGCATGGTCGCCCTTGCGGCGGGCGTTGTGCTGGTGCCGACAGCCAACAGCGCGGCCCTCTTGCTGCCCTCCGTGCTGCTCGGTGTCGCGCAGGCGTTGATCTTCCCGTCGACCGCGGCGCTCGTCACGGAGCAAATCCCGAAGGAGAACGTCGGCGCGGGGATGGGGCTGGTCGGCATGATGGAGAATCTCGGCAAGGTCGTCGGGCCGGTCGTCTGCGGCGCGATTATCGGCGTCGTCGGCTTTACGCCCGTCCTGTACGGGCTGGCGATTGCGCTGGTCGTCGCGGTGCTCTTGCTTGGGCTGCCGCTGCGCCGCAACCGTCTCCTGACAACGCCATAGCGGGAGGGCGTCATGCCGTCCCCTCGATTCGATTCGCTACAATCGCAGCGTTGGCGGCAGCAAAGCCCCGATCCACAGTTGACGCGTGAGGTTGATGATTGGATATGAGCATGTTACGCAAATGGATGAGCGCTGTCGTATTGACCGCTCTGCTGGCGGTCGGCTATACCGCCGCGCAAGAAAACAAAGACGGATTTCCGATCCCGCAGCAGGTCGTGATACCCGGATCACACCAAGACGAGGTGGGTTGTCCCGGCGAATGGCAGCCCGCATGTGAGGCCACCGCGCTAACCCTCAACCCGGACACCGGTCTCTGGGAGGGCACGTTCAACATTCCGGCTGGAAGTTATGAGTACAAGGTCGCGCTGGACGGCGGGTGGGATCGCAACTACGGCGCGGGCGCGGCGGCTGGCGGCCCGAATATCCCGCTGGTGCTGGACGCCGATACCGACGTGACGTTCACGTATGACCACACGACGGGCGTCGTAACCGACAGCGTCAACGGCGGCGTGTCCGCCGTGCCGAATGCTCAGCCCGCCGTCGTCATTCCTACTATGGTCAACATCCCCGGCACGATTCAACCGGGATTGGGCTGTCCGGGCGAGTGGGCGCCAGACTGCCCAGCAACCGTGTTGGATTACGTCGAGCCGTACCAGATCTTCGAGCGTACGTTCGACATGACGGCCGGCAGTTACGAATACAAGGTCGCCATCAACGGCAGTTGGGGCGAGAACTACGGCGGCTTCGCTGACCGCGACGGCCCGAACATCCCGCTTAACCTCACCGAGGATCGCGCGGTGACGTTCCTGTACGATCCCGCGACGAAGTGGATCATGGACGACGTGCGCCATCTGATCGTCACGGCCCCCGGCAGCTTTCAAAGCGGACTGGGCTGCGCCGAAGATTGGATGCCCGACTGCATGCTGTCGTGGCTCAAGGATGTCGACGGCGACGGGATCTACACATTCTCGACCAGCGCCTTGCCGGCCGGTGACTACGAAGCGAAGGCCGCGATCGGGCGCACATGGGATGTGAACTACGGCGCTGGCGGAGAGGCCGGCGGCGTGAATATCGCGTTCAACGTGTCTGCCGACGGCGAGACGGTCAACTTCACGTTCGACTCCAACCTCAATGTCATGGTCATCACGGCCGGCGGTGGATCCGTAACCGGCGCCAACCTGCGCGAACGGCGCGCGCATTGGGTCACGGCGGACACCATCGCGTGGGACATCGAACCCAGTGACAGTGAAGAATACCGTCTGCTGTACAGCGCGGATGGCAGCATCGAAGTCTCGGTATTCGGTATCAGCGGCGACTTTGTGAGCTATCCGGTATCGCCAAGCGTTTCGGGCCTTCCCGACGCGGTTCAAACCAAGTTTCCACACCTCGCCGGCTATCAGGCGTTTACGCTGAGCGCAGAAGCCATCGAAGCCGCGCCCGATATCCTGCGTGGGCAGTTCGCCATCGCGGCGTATTCCGGCGATACGCTCGTCAACCTCGCCGGCCTGCAAATCCCCGGCGTGCTGGACGATCTATACACCTACGACGGCGACCTCGGCGTGACTATCGTCGACGGCGTCCCCACACTCTCGGTTTGGGCGCCGACCGCGCAAAGCGTAGCGCTTAACCTGTATGCGGACGCCGGAACCGACACCGCCCCCACCGTCATCGACATGGCGCGCGACGACGCGACCGGCGTATGGAGCGTCACCGGCGAGGCGGGCTGGATGGGTCAGTTCTACACGTACACGGTGCGTGTCTTCGCGCCGACCGAGCTTGCGATGGTCGACAACGAGGTCACCGACCCGTACTCGATCAACCTGTCGCAGAACAGCCGCCGCAGCCAGATCGTCGATCTGTCGTCGCCGGACTTGATGCCCGAAGGATGGCTGACCTATGAGAAGCCCGACTACGGCGATGCGTTCGAGGACATCACAATCTACGAGCTGCACATCCGTGACTTCAGCATCTTCGATCAGACCGTGCCCGAAGACCTGCGCGGCGCCTATCTCGCCTTTACGGTGGATGACAGCGCCGGTATGCAGCATCTGAAAGCGCTGGCGCAGGCCGGTTTGACGCATCTGCATTTGCTGCCCAGCTTCGACATCGCGACGATCAACGAAAACCGCGCGCGCCACTTCGAGCCGGACTATGACCTGCTGGCGAGCCTACCCCCCGACAGCCCTGAGCAGCAGGCCGCGTATGACCGCATCCGCGACCTCGATGGCTTCAATTGGGGTTACGATCCGTATCACTATATGGCGCCAGAAGGCAGCTACGCGACCGAGGCGACCGGCACCGCGCGCATCCTCGAATACCGCGAAATGGTCAAGGCGATCAACGAGGCCGGCCTGCGCGTGGTGCAGGATGTCGTGTTCAATCACACCAACGCCAGCGGGCAGAGTGCGCGCAGCGTGCTTGATCGCGTCGTCCCCGGCTATTACCATCGCCTCGACGCCGCCGGTCAGGTCACGCGTTCGACCTGCTGCGAGAACACCGCCACCGAACACAACATGATGCGCCGCCTGATGATCGACACCGTGGTGCTGAATGCCGTGCAGTACAAGATCGACGGCTTCCGGTTTGACCTGATGGGCCATCACATGGTGTCCGACATGATCGCTGTGCGCGAGGCGCTCGACGCGCTGACGCTTGAAGCACACGGAGTCGACGGCAAGTCGATCTATATCTACGGCGAGGGCTGGGACTTCGGCGAGGTGCAGAACGGCGCGCGCGGCGTGAACGCCACGCAGTTCAATCTCGCTGGAACCGGCATCGGCACGTTCAGCGACCGTCTGCGCGATGCCGTGCGCGGCGGCAGTCCGTTCGGCGGGCGCGACGAGCAGGGTTTAGGCAACGGAATCTACACCGATCCGAACGGCCTGAACCCGGTCAACGAGGATCTCGCCCGTGTCCTACGCCTTACGGATCTGGTGCGGGTCGGCCTCGCCGGGAATTTGCGCGATTTTCAGTTCGTCGGCGCATCGGGCGAGACGATCACCGGATTCGACACGGATTACAACGGGTCGCCCGGCGGATACACGCTCGACCCGCAGGAGCAGATCGTGTACGTATCGAAACACGACAACGAAACACTGTTCGACAACATGCTGTTTCGCCTGCCGCCGGGATCAACCGCCGACGATATCGTGCGTATGCAGAATTTGAGCCTGAGCTACGTGTTGTATGCACAGGGCGTGCCGTTCCTACAGGCCGGCAGCGATCTGCTGCGCAGTAAGTCGCTCGACCGCAACAGCTACAACAGCGGCGACTGGTTCAACCGCATCGACTGGACGGGCCAGACCAATAACTTTGGCGTCGGGCTGCCACCCGCGGCCGACAATCAGGAGCGCTGGGAAACCATGGCGGCCATCCTCACCAACGAGGATTACTACCCGACCCCCGATCACATCGCGCTCAACGCCGCGGTGGTGCGCGAGATGCTGCAAATCCGCTACAGCTCACCGCTGTTCCGCTTACGGACGGCCGATGCAATCCAAGCGCGCCTGTCGTTCTTGAACACCGGGCCGGATCAACAGCCCGGCGTGATCGCGATGAATTTGTCCGACTTAACCGGCGAGGACATCGACCCGGCGTTTGAACAGATCGTAGTGATCTTCAACGGCAGCGACGAACCAGTCACCATCGGCGACGCGCGTTTTGCCGGCGGCTCGTTCAGGCTGCACCCGATTCAGCAGGCCAGCGCCGACGCCATCGCGCAAACCGCGACGTTCGATGACGCTGCCGGCATGTTCACCGTGCCGGCCCTGACGACGTCCGTGTTCGTCGTCAGCCAGTAATTGCGGATACACGAAGAAGGGGCGGCGGCCGAAATCTGACCGCTGCCCCTTCTCACATGATCCACACATCGCAGTCCGTACGAATGTTCTATAATGAAGATCGGCGTTATGCGCACCACCATACCCAACATACGGCCGCATGACATCAACCGACCGTCCGCTGGCAGCGTAGAACGCCTCACGTCTGCCTTGAAGTGAAAGCCTAACATGACGGATCACCCTGTCGTCGATCGCTTTAACCGACCGCTGCGCGACCTGCGGATTTCGGTCACTGACCGCTGCAATTTCCGCTGCTCGTACTGCATGCCGGAGGAGATTTTCGGCGAACGTTACCGGTTCCTCGCGCGCGAAAAGCTGCTCACGTTCGAGGAAATCACACGCGTCGCCACGTTGATGGCCGCGCAGGGCGTCAGCAAGCTGCGGCTGACCGGCGGCGAACCCTTGATGCGCAAAGACCTCGAAGTGCTGGTCGGGATGCTGGCGAAGGTCACCGGCATCCAAGACCTCGCGATGACGACCAACGGCTACTTCCTCCCCGAAAAGGCCGTGGCGCTGCGTGATGCTGGCCTGAAGCGCATCACCGTCAGCCTCGACAGCCTCGACAATGCGACCTTCCGCGCGCTCAACGGCGGCAAGTCCGATGTGGACGATGTGCTGCGCGGGATCGACGCCGCTGTGGACGCCGGCTTCGGCCCGATCAAGATCAACGCCGTCGTCAAGCGCGGCGTCAACGATCACACGATGGTCGATCTGGCGCGCTGGTGCAAGGACAACGGGCACATCCTGCGCTTCATCGAGTACATGGACGTCGGCACGCGCAACGGCTGGCGCATGGATCATGTCGTGCCGGCCGATGAGATCGTCGAACGGGTGGGCGCGGAGCTGCCGCTTGTGCCGCTTGATCGCAGCTATGACAGCGAGACAGCACTCCGCTTCGGGTTTGCCGACGGCGTTGGCGAAATCGGCGTGATCGCCTCGGTGACGCGGCCGTTCTGCGGCGCGTGCTCAAGGCTGCGGCTGTCGCCAGAAGGTCAGATTTACACCTGTCTGTTCGCCATCCACGGCGTCGATTTACGCGATCCGCTGCGCGCGGGCGCGTCCGGCGCCGAGCTAACTCATCTTATCCAGTCGGTCTGGCGCGCACGCACCGACCGCTACTCGGAGCTGCGCGGCCGTGTTGACGAGGGCGAGAAGATCGAAATGTACTACATCGGCGGATAGTTAACGCCATTAATCCCCGAAAATGTCATACAATTCGGGATAGGCTTCAATTCGAGCCTCGTGGTGTGCTGCTCCTTGTCACGCACGAAGACGCTCGACGGGGCAAACGGCTAGCCCTAAATCAGCCGAACATGCCATCATCGTTCGATCATCAATAACGTGGTTAGACGAAATCATCGTGGAATCGCTAACGGAGCACGACAAGAAACTAGTTCAACGTAGTTTTACGCACATCGCGCCTCAGAACGAGGACATCGCCGCAGTATTTTATGCCCGCCTGTTCGAACTTGATCCTGATATCGAACACTTATTCAGCACCGGTCTGGATGTGCAGCGCGCGAAGCTCATGCGGATGATGGCGGATCTCGTGAACGCGCTCGACGCGCCTGAGGCGCTGAGCCAAAGTATGCGTGAGCTTGGCAAACAACACGTCAGCTATGGGGTTCACGACAAACACTACGCGACAGTGGGCGAGGCGCTCATCTGGGCGCTGCGCAAGGTGTGTCCGGCTGTGATGACACCAACAGTCACACAGGCTTGGGAAAAGACCTATGCCCTGTTCGCGGAACTGGCGATCAGCGGCGCGCATTAAGGCGCTCTCGGTTCGGGACGACCGAACGCAAGCGAGCCGACCTAACGAACCGCCAAAAGTAGAATTACGCTGACACGTCCACGACCGCCTGTGATAGCATTGAGTCACGACACGCGACGACTAGTTCGCCCAACGGGGCGCGTCGCCGTCAACGTCGATTAACTCAAGCAGCAGCGGAGCAGCAGTGTGACCACGACCCTCGAACGTGAAATCCAAGAACAGCCTTCCAGCCTCGCGCGCCTGATCGAGTCGCAGCAGAACGCGGTCACTACGGCAGCGCGGGCGATTCGTGCCTTCGCGCCGGACTACGTCGTGATCGCGGCGCGCGGCACATCAGACAATGCGGCGCGTTACGCACAGTACGTTTGGGGGATCAAGTGCGGGCTGTATGTCGGGCTGGCGACTCCATCGGTCACCTCGCTGTACAACGCATCCATCAACTTCCGGCGCGCGCTGGTCGTCGGCATCAGCCAAAGCGGCGCATCGGTCGATATTCGGAGCGTGATCGAGCACGCCCGTTCGCAGGGCGCGCTGACCCTGAGCCTCACTAATGACGCCTCATCGCCGCTTGCCGCCGCGTCCGATCATCACATCGACTTGAGCGCTGGCCCCGAAAAGAGCGTCGCGGCAACCAAGACCTACACCGCCGAACTGACCGCGGTCGCGATGCTCGCGGCGGCGCTCACCGACGATCCCAACGACCGCACCGCGATTGCACAAGTTCCGGCATGGGCCGCACAAACACTCGGCCTGTCGACCGGCATCGACGCCGCGCCGTTCACCTATATGCCGAATTTCGCTGTCATCGGGCGCGGCTACAACTACGCCACCGCGTTCGAGATCACGCTCAAGGTGCAGGAGCTGTGCTACGTCACCGGCAGCGGATACAGTGAAGCGGATTTCCGTCACGGCCCGATTGCGATTATCCAACCCGCGTTCCCGGCCTTTGCGGTTGCGCCCAGCGGAGCCACGCTGCCGGCCATGCTCGATTTGCTCGACAAGCTCGGAGAACGGCAGGCGCGCCGTCTCGTCATCTCGGATTCCGAGGAAGCCCTAGCAAAGGCGGAAGTGCGTATGCCTATCCCGCATCACGTCCCCGAATGGCTGACACCGATCGTCAGCGTCATCCCCGGTCAGGTATTCGCGCTGCGGTTGGCGCACGCCAAAGGCCACTCGGTCGATCAGCCGCGCGGCTTGACCAAGGTCACGGTCACGCGCTGACCACCGTGCATCTGCCGATGGACGCCAAACACCCGATTCCGCTCACGATCATCACCGGCTTTCTGGGCGCCGGCAAGACAACCCTGCTTAACCGTATTTTGAGCGCCAACCACGGCCTGCGAATCGCCGTGCTGGTCAATGACTTCGGCGCCGTCAACATCGACTCGCAGTTGGTGGTCAACGTCGAAGGCGAGACGTACAGCCTCTCTAACGGGTGCATCTGCTGCACCATCCGCGACGACCTCGTGAAGGCGGTGCGCGACGCGCTCAACCGTCCCGAATCACCCGAAGCCATCATCATCGAGACGTCCGGCGTCAGCGACCCATTGGAGGTCGCATTAACCCTGCGCGCCGTCAATGCCGTCACCATCGACAGCATCCTGACGGTGATTGACGCCGAGCAAATCGAGACGCTCCAGCGTGAAAACGCAGTGCTGGCGATGAATCAGGTCGGCATGGCGGATATCGTCATCTTGAACAAGGTCGATCTGGCGGACGCCGACACGCTGCAGCGCGCACGCCAGTACATTAAACGCGTCATCCCCAACTCGCGCGTTATCGAGACGACTCATTGTGACGTCCCGCTGCCGTTGATCCTCAACGTCGGCATGTTCGACGCGGTGAGGCTCGCGGCGCGCGAAGCCAGCGCTATCCATGTGCACGAAGCAGGCCATGAGCACGATCACCCTCACGCCGACCACGCGGCCGTGTTCAGCACGTGGACATGGCAGGACAACCGGCCCGTCTCGCTGAAGGCGTTGAAGCGCGCAGTCGAACAGCTGTCGCCGGACATCTACCGCGTGAAAGGCACGCTGTACCTCGCGGACAAGCCCGATACGCCCGCGATCCTACAGGTCGTCGGGCGGCGCGTCACGTTGAGCGAGGGCGACACATGGGGCGGGCGGCCGCCGCATAACGAACTGGTGTTTATCGCATCGGCGGGCGGCCTTGACGCCACGGCCCTTCAATCGCGGCTTGAAAGCTGTCTGGCGGAGAACGCGCCGCACAGCGAGGTCGAACGGCTCACCAACGCCGCGCTGGAGTGGCTGCGCAAGCTGCGCACCAGCGGCTAGTTCGCTTCAACGCTGACACGTTTGCGGACTCTTCAGTCAGGGTCGGGTATCATCGTAACAGTACGGCCGTCTGACATCATGCACAGGCTTGCCATACGGATAACGCATGGATTGTCATAACCGGCCCCAGCAACGATGAAAGGCAGTTGACTTCATGCCGCTTGATTTATTGTGCTTAGGCGAGGCTTACGTCGAGATTTCGCGCACGGAACCGGATCTCCCGCTGAGCAAACCGGGTACGTTTAGCGGCCCGTATCCCAGCGGCGGCCCGTGTATCACAGCCGTGCAGGCCGCACGGCTTGGCGCTCGTGCCGGCATCATCACAGCCATCGGCAGCGACCCGTTCGGCGACAGCATCCGCGCGCAGTTGGATTACGACGGCGTTGATACGCGCGGGCTGGTCGTCCTCGACGATTTTCCGACGGCGGTCGTCTTCAATACATCTGATTCCAACCTGACCGAAGCAGCGCCCTATGTGCGGCATTCTGCGGCGGGCCAACTACTGCCAGCACGGCTGAACCTCGACATGCTGGACGATCTGGGCTGTCTACACGTCTCGGCATGTGCTCTGATGCTCAACAACGCCGTTTTGGCGGCGGGCTACACCGCATGGGAACACGCCGGAATGACGGGCGCGCGCCGCAGCCTTGACCTCGTCGTCGGCGCTGGATCGGTCGCGCCGCACGCCTATCGTATGCTCACACCGTTCATCGAGACCGCCGACGTCATCCGAACGACCAGCACCGATTTCCGCCGGCTCACCGGGGCTGACAGCGCCAGTGATTGGCTGCTGGACTGGGCCGAACAACGCCCCGGCCGTATCGGGTTGGTCACGCGTGCTCAGCGCGGCTCGTCAGTCGTCACGGCGGACGGCCATGACGGCGTTCCGGGCTTCCGGGTCACTGAAATCGATGCCGCCGGGGCCGGCGACTGCTTCAGCGCCGGGTTCCTCATACGGTGGATGCGCGGGATGCCGCCGGCTCAAGCCGCGCGCTTCGCAAACGCATGTGGGGCGCTCGCAGTGACACAGCAAGGCCCGATGTCCGGCGCGATGCCGCTGGAGACCGTGCGCATCTTCATGGAGGGGCGGCGTGTCGGTTGAACCTGCGTGGCTCTTGAACGATGCTGAACGGCAGGCGTATGCGCTGGACAGCCGACAGTTCATGGATGCCCGGCAAGCCACACTGCCCAACGGGGTGCGTGTCGTCGATGTCTACAACGCCAGCGGATTGACGTACACCCTGCTGCCCGATCGCGGCTTGGATGTCTGGGCGGCGCATTACAACGGAACGCCGCTCACATGGATCGCGCCCGGTTCCCCCCACCCGCCAGACTGGGGCGCGGACTGGCTGACGCAGTTCAACGGCGGCCTGCTGACCACCTGTGGATTGACTCACGCCGGCCCGGCCGAGATCGACGCGGCAACCGGCGAACAACGCGGCTTACACGGCAGCTACACGCGCCTATCCGCGCAGGATGTTCGGATCGAACGTGAGGGCCGGATCATGGTCAGCGCGACGGTTTATGAAACACGGCTGGCTCACTATCATCTGCGTGTCAACCGGCGTGTCACGTCAGCCGCAGGCTATCCAGAAGTCCACATCGCGGACGAGATCACCAACCTCGGCGACACCCCTGCCCCGCTGATGATGCTGTACCATATCAACACCGGTTTTCCGCTGATACAGCCCGGCGTCCGTTGGGCATCGGCCAGCCGTGTCCATCCACGCGATGCCGACGCGCGCGCGGGAGCGACCGCTTGGGATACTTACGATGCGCCGTCACACGGGTATCGGGAGCAGGTGTTCTTTCACACCATGCGTTCCGACGACAAGCTGCGAGTCGCCAATGTCGTCATTCACAGCCGCGACTTCGGGCTGCATGTACGCTATCGGCACGATGCGCTTCCTTATCTGACGCAGTGGAAGAACACCCGTCACGGGCAGTATGTGTGCGGGATTGAACCCGGCAATTGCATTCCGGAAGGCCAAAATGCCGCGCGAGCCGCGGGGCGCTTGCAGATGATCGCGCCCGGTGAGCCGCGTGAGTTCAGCGTCAACCTGCGCGTGCTGCCCGACGAACGCGCCGTCGGCGTTGCGCTTGCGGCGGTGGAAAAAGACCGCGCAAACGGTTCGCCTGTCCCGTCATGCTACCTTGACGATTATCTACCGCTGGGAACACCGTAAACGCGACGCCCTGAGCTGGGAGGAGTTCGGATCATGGCAGTCAGCCGCGAAGATCACGCGCGTTATCAAGCGTTGGCGAAGTCATTCCTCGACCGTGCTGGCATTGTGTTGACCCCCTCGGAGGCGACCCATATCGAGATTGCAGATCTCGGCCTCGGTGAATGGGAGACGACCGGCCTTGCGCTCGTCACGTACATCAATACGGAACGCTGCTGCGCCAAGGAGCTGGTGCTGCTGCCCGGCCAGACCTGTCCTGAGCACCTTCACCCACCCGTGAACGGTCAACCCGGCAAAGAAGAGACGTTTCGCTGCCGCTGGGGGACGGTCTATCTGTACGTCTCAGGGGAGCCGACGCCCAATCCGGTCGCCAAGCCGCCCGCCCACCGCGCCGATACTTACACCGTGTGGCACGAAATCATCCTCAATCCGGGCGAACAATACACGATCTATCCTGAGACATGGCATTGGTTTCAGGGTGGGCCGGAGGGCGCTGTCGTGTCTGAGTTCAGCACACGCAGCACCGACGAAAACGACCTGTTCACCGATAAGCGCATCGTCCGCGCGCCACAGGTCGTCGATTAGCGAAACCGGCGTCAACGCCACCGCGCTCAGGCCACACGTGCCACGGCCGTTCAGCGAGCACCTACCGCGCAGTCCGTAACATGCAGTTCGGAATAGGAAGCGTTACCACGTCGTTATTGCGCGGCATAAACGGCGCGGCGTATGCTGTGTGGGTCAGCGCAACAGCACACGGCACACGCCTTGTAAGAATGGCGCAGCAGTGGCATTTGATAGGCATTTACTGCTGTGAAGCACCGTGAGTGAAGTGCGCAAAAAGATCCCTGTCGCAGCTCGCCTTTTCGCCGCTGGGCGCGCCTAATCAGCGTCTCCAACGGATCACGAGTGTCAGAGCGCGCTGGAGGATTCGACAAACCGGTGGGCAGCGCTAGAATATAGATTGTGGGAGCGCTCTCACTCCGCGTATTTGGACTACTGTTTTTGGAACGTACTGCACATGTCTCATAAATTCCTCAACGACAAGCGCGCGCTTAGCCTTGAAGATATCGGGGCGCGTGCCGGCGTATCGCGATCGACTGTCAGCCGTGTGGTCAACAACGATCCCAAGGTCAGCAGCGCGACCCGCGCCAAAGTACTCCAAGTCATCGAAGAGATCGGCTATACACCCAATCTCGCCGCGCGTGCGCTGGTGACCAAGCGCACACAGGTGATCGGCGTGCTCATCCCCCAACGGCTCAGCACCATCTTCAACGAGCCGTACTATTTCCCCGCGCTTCTGCACGGTATCGCCTCTGTCGTGAATGCGCGCGACTACTCGACAATGCTGTGGGTTGAGGAAGACAAAGATGATCCACGACGGCTCTACGAACGGATCATCATGAACCGTCTGATCGACGGTCTGGTGATTGTCTCGCTCAGCCACAAAAGCGCGATCATCGAGAAGTTAGCGCATGTCGATCTCTCGATTGTATTCACCGAACGACCGCCCCGCGAACTGGAGCGTCACGCATACGTCAGCATCGACAACGCGGATGCGTTTCGACAGTTAGTGCAGCACCTCTTACGGTTGGGGCGCAAGCGGATCGGCACAGTGACCGGCGACATGACGAATTCCGACGCGATTGAGCGCCTCGCCGGTTATCGCAGTGCGTTGGACGGGACCGGAATACCCTACGATCCCAGCCTCGTTATCGACGGCGATTTTTCACGACAGTCTGGATACCACGCCGCACATACACTGGTCACGCGCGGCGTGGATGCCATCGTCGCCGCCAACGATCAAGCCGCGTTGGGCGTGCTCGACGCGCTGAGCGAACTCGGACGGTGCGTCCCGGACGAGATCGCCGTGACAGGTTTTGACGATCTGCCGGCGGCGGCGCACAGTTCGCCGGCCCTGACCACCGTGCGGCAGCCTGTTCTGGAGCGAGGCGCCCGCGCCGCACAACTACTGCTCGACCTCATCGAGGGCGTCGAACATAACACCCGGCATGTCCTGCTGCCTACTGAACTCGTCGTTCGGATGAGCTGCGGGGCGCATCTCCCTTCCGGCACTGCGCGATAGCTTGACGGATCCCAAGCTTCGCTGGTGTGTAAGTGAAAGAACCAAGAGGTATTTGTCCATTAGGAGGGACGCATGAGCAAACGCAAATTCAGTATTGTGCTGATCAGCCTTGTTGCTGTGCTGATTCTGGGAGCACTCCCAATCTCAGCTCAGGAACCTATCACTGTCACGTGGTTCGTCGGGCTTGGCACCGGAACCAACGCAGAGCAGATCGCTATTCAAGAACAGGTCGTCGCCGACTTCAACGCCGCCAATCCGGGCATCAATCTTGAGCTAAACATCGCGGCGTCGAACGAGACCTCCCGCGACCTGCTGTCCACGCTGATCGCGTCTGGAAACCCGCCCGACATCGTCGGCCCGGTCGGCGTTTCTGGCTCGAACTCGTTCAACGACCAGTGGATGACGCTCGACAGTTTGGTTGAAGCGTCAGGTTTCGACCTCAGCACGTTCGATCCCGCCCTTGTCGACCTGTACCGCAACGATGCCGGCGAACTCACGGCGATCCCCTTTGCGGTCTATCCGTCGGTCACGTTCTATAACGCCGATCTGTTCGACGAAGCGGGCTTGAGCTACCCGCCGTCGGAATTCGGCGCGCCCTACGTCATGCCCGATGGCACAGAGGTTCCGTGGAACTATGACACCGTCGCTGAGATCGCCAAGATCCTGACAGTCGACGCCAACGGCAACGACGCGACAATGGACGGGTTCGACCCGACCGCGATCGAGCAGTTCGGCCTCAATTTCCAGTGGGCGCGTGTCCGCTTGATTTGGAGCTACCTGCAACCGGCATCGTTCTACGATGCGGCGGCCAATACGATCACGCTCCCTGAGGAGTGGCATCAGGCCACCCAGTGGTACTGGGATCGGGTCTGGGTCGATCATACGGTTCCGAACTCCACGTATGCCGCCAGCGACTTGCTGCAGCCCAGCGGCTTCGCCTCCGGCAACCTTGCCATGTCCATCGTCCCGCTGTGGTACACCTGCTGCTTGGACAACTCGGTGGGCAACTTCAACTGGAGCATCGCGCCGGTTCCGGCCTCGTTCGACGGTGAACAACACGTCGCGATGGATGCCGACACGTTCCGCCTTGTGAAGAACGCCAACCGCAGTGAAGAGGCGACCGCCGCGGCCTTCACCGCCCTGAGCTACCTGCTCACCGACGCCGCCGCGACGCTCGGCTCCGCATACGGCGCGTTCCCGGCGCTTCCCGCCGCGCAGCCCGTGTGGTTCGACTCCATCAGCGCCCGCTATCCGGGTGAGATCGATTGGACGGTCGCCGTTGACAGCCTTGCTTATGCCAACCCCGGCCCGCTCCATCACGAGTCGAACGTTCCCAACTACACGCAAACGTACGAGCGTGAGAACGCCCTGCTGTCACTGATCGAAGGTGACACCGGCGCGACTGTCGACCTTGAGGCCGAACTCGCCACGTTTGAATCCGACATGAACGCAATCGTGAGCGGAGGCAGCTAGAGCTAAACCTCACCATGCAGGTGGTCGGCTAGCGGACGCCTGCAAAACTTCCGCCGCATGTGGACAATCCCCTCATGCGGCGGAAGCCTTTGTAAGTTCGTTTAATGTCGGGAGCAACATAGGTTATGTCACCTACGAACAGCGCGCCGGGTTCCGCCTCACTGGAGGCGTCCGCGTCCGGACGACCTAAGCGCAGTACCTTACAGCAGCAGCAGCGCACATGGGGTTGGATCTTTTTATCGCCGTGGATCTTCGGCTTTTTCGCCTTCACCGCGCTGCCGATCGTAGCCTCGCTCATTTTCACATTTACAGACTTTTCGCTGACGTCCGACCAGCCCATAAATGGAGTTGGGCTTAGAAACTGGCAAAAACTATTCTCCGATCCGCTCACGATTCATTCGCTGGGCGTCACCCTCAAGTTCGCCCTCATTGCCGTGCCTATCGGCATCCTCATCCCGCTAGGCATGGCCGCCCTGCTCAACTCGAAATATCTGTGGGGGAAGCGCCTCTGGCGCCCGCTGTTCTACCTTCCCTACATGGTGCCGGCGATCTCCAGCGTTTTTATCTGGCAGAGTTTCTTGAACGGCCAAACGGGCTGGCTGAACCGGATGCTGCGTAATTTCGGATTCGCGAATCCGCCCAACTGGCTGCAAGATGAAACCGCCATTCCTATTGCGCTCGTCCTGATCGGCACTTGGGGGGTCGGCAACGCGATGCTCACGATGCTGGCGACCATGCAGGGAGTGCCCACCGAACTTTATGAGGCAGCGGACGTCGACGGCGCGGGGCCGCTTACCAAATTCCGGCGAATCACGATCCCCATGATTTCGCCCGTTATCTTCTACAACTTGGTGCTGTCGGTCATCGGCCTGATGCAGTACTTCGTCATACCATACGTCATCACGCGGGGAACGGGAAACCCGAATCAGTCCGCTTACTTCTTCAACATGCACCTCTACAAGACGGCGTTTACCTTCGCCGACATGGGATACGGTTCGACACTAGCATGGTTCATCTTCATTATCGCACTTGCGCTGACGGCAGCACTGTTCGCGACGTCGCGGCGGTGGGTGTACTACGCGAGCGGGGACTAACTCATGGCCGCAGTTAACGTGAACCCACACATCAATACGTCTCCGTTCTTCGGCGCTCAACTGCGCAAGCTGGCGATTGGCGCTTCCGTCACGCTGTTTGCGACGATCATCCTTATCGCGTATCTGCTGCCCTTGGGCAACATGACGACAATCTCACTCAAGAGCCAGCAGCAGCTCGTCGGAAGCACCGATACGCCGATCCTGCCGATGTCTGCGAAGGTGTTCGTTTACGAAGACAAGGAATACGAAGTTTTCCAAGTCCCAATGCAAGACGGCACAGTCAAGCCATTGGCCTTGGTGCGCAAGGGGCGGCAGGATAGTGACTTCGTTGACCCCGACAACCCGGATGCCGGGCTGATAAACTGGCAGGGATCTTGGCGCACGCTCGAACCGTCATTCGTCTTTGAGCCGCATTTTGAGAATTATCCGCGCGCTTGGGAACTGCTCGACTTTCCACTGCTCTTCAAGAATACGCTGGTCATCGCCCTGACGGGTATGATCGGCACGCTGGTCTCCAGTATCTGTGTCGCGTATGCGTTTGCGCGTTTTCCTATTCCGGGCAAGAATTGGTTGTTCCTCGTCTTGATCGGCACGATCATCCTGCCCAGCCAAGTCACGTTGATCCCCACCTATGCGTTTTTTGCGAAGATCGGGTGGACTGGAACGCAGCTCCCGTTGATCGTCCCGCACTTCTTCGCCAACGCATACAACGTGTTCCTGCTCCGGCAGTTCTTCATGACCCTGCCTCGCGAGCTGGACGAAGCAGCACTGATTGACGGGGCCGGCCCCCTGCGAGTCCTCGTCAGCATCATCATTCCGCAGGCGTGGCCGGCGATCATCTCGGTTGGCATGTTCCACTTCATCTTCGCGTGGAATGATTACTTTGGGCCGCTCATCTACTTACTGGGCGAGCCGCAGTTACAGCCGATTTCCGTCGGCGTGCAGGTGTTCAATTTCCAGTACGGCCCGAACCCGGAGCTGATCCAAGCCACGTCGCTGATGGCTATGGTGCTTCCGCTGCTGATCTTCGTCTTCGCGCAGAAGATCTTTATGCGTGGCGTGGTCATTACCGGGGTCGAGAAGTAACCGCACATGAGACGCCGAGCCGCTGTACTCGTCTTGACGGTGTTGTTCGGTTGGATAGCTGCCGCACAGGATATCCCAGAGCTAACCGTCGATGCCTCGCAAAGCCACGGTATCATCAGTCCGTACGTATACGGTTCCAACATGAACCTATACACAATCATCCCGATGGACTTGATGGACGAGGCGCAGCAGCTCGGCCTCAAGTACGTCCGGTTTGGGGGCGGCGACAGCGACATCCAGGACTTGCGCGAGTCGATCATCGACCTCTTTGTGCTTCAAACACGGGCAATTGGGGCCGAACCCGCGCTGACGGTTCGGCTGCTTGGTGGCACGCCGCAGAAGGCCGCAGAAATTGTCCACTACGCCAACGTCGAGAAGGACTACGGCATCCGATACTGGAGCATCGGCAACGAGCCGAACCTGTTCGTCGCCTTGATGGGTGTCCCGCGTTATACGGTCGATGACCTCAACCGTGAATGGCGCGCCATCGCCGAGGCAATGCTGGCGGTCGATCCGGATATCCGCTTTGTCGGCCCGGATATCACGCAGTACGCCTTGCTCAACAGCGACCTTGAAAACCTTCAGTACGTAGATCGCGGATCTTCGCTGGACGCGGAAGGCCGTGACTGGATGGTCGAATTTCTCAGGGCCAACGGCGACCTGTTGAGCTATGTCTCGATCCACCGCTACCCATGGCCGGGACTCGGACGCGAAGGTGCGACTATCGATGGCCTGCGTCGCAACTCGCGGGAATGGGACGGCATCGTCGATAACCTTCGCATCGTCGTTCAGGAGGTCACCGGGCGTGATATCCCTATCGCGGTCACAGAACTCAACTCAAACTCGGCCAACAGCGTCGGTGGTGCAGCAAGCCTCGACTCGCACGCGAACGCGATCTGGCTCGGCGACGTGCTTGGCAGGTTGATTCGGCAAAAGACGGCGATCGCCGCCTATTGGGATATTCAGGGCGGTAGCAATCGCGGATGGGGCATCTTGGGCCGCACCGACCTTCGGCCGACCGCCCACACGTATAGGATGTACTCCCACTTCGGCGCCGAGCTGGTGGCAAGCGGCCCGTCCGACGACCCGAGCGTTTCGATCTACGCGGCGCTCCGCGCCGATGGCGTCCTCACGCTAATGGTCATCAACCTGAGCGAGTCGGAACAGGCCCGCAGTCTGTCGCTCGCCGGTTTCGTTCCCGCGGGCGACGCCGAGGTATGGCGTTTCGATGCGGCGCATCCTGTCGAGATGATCGCCCCTCAACGGATCGAAGATGACACAATCCTCACCGTACCTCCCCTCTCAATGACACTGTATGCTATTCCACCAAAGCGTTAGCCAGCGGCGGTCAACCGCTTCCACCGGCGCAGCTGCGAGCCTTCGCCGCGCCGGGTAGGTGACATTGGCTGACATCGGAACTTCGCGTTGTCTCACCCATCGCAAAGGGGGATTGAAATGAGTTTGCCGAAAGACTTCGTGTGGGGCGCTGCGACATCGAGCTATCAGATCGAAGGCTCAGTGGGCGGCGGTCGTGGCGAATGTATTTGGCATCGGTTTTCGCATACGCCGGGCAAAGTGGTCAACAACGAGAACGGCGATCGGGCGTGCGATCACCTGCATCTGTTCCGTGACGATGTCGCGCTGATGAAGGAACTCGGCCTGCACGCCTATCGATTCTCCACCGCATGGCCGCGCATACTGCCCAAGGGGACGGGCGCGATCAACACCGAAGGGCTGGACTTCTATGACGCCCTCGTCGACAGTCTGTTAGCCGCCAACATCACGCCATACCTGACTCTGTATCACTGGGACTTGCCGCAGGCGCTGCAAGACCGGGGCGGATGGGAAAACCCCGACAGTGTCCAGTGGTTCGTCGAATACACGCAGATCGCCGCGCACCGTCTCGGCGATCGCGTAAAACACTGGATCACACATAACGAGCCGGTTTGCACCGCGTTCTTGGGCAACCTGTTCGGCATTCACGCGCCCGGCAAACAAGACCCTCAAGCTGCCTTCCGCGTTGCGCATCATGTGATGATTTCACACGGCGCGGCGGTTCGGGCCTTGCGTGCCGCCGTCCCGGATGCGCAAGTCGGTATCGCCATCAACATGAACGGTATCACGCCGGCGAGTGATCGTGAGGAGGATTTGCGCGCCGCACGCACACAGGACGGCTTTGCAAACCGTTGGTTCCTCGATCCAGCGTTTCGCGGCACGTACCCCGAAGACATCGTCGCGCTGCTTGGGAATATCCTCGACGGGCTTGACCTCGCCGCGATCTCTGAAGCCGCACAACCCATCGACTTCATGGGCCTCAACTACTATCAGCGCAACGTGTTCGCCTACGACGCGGGCGGGTTATACGGCATCAAGGAAGTGCGCCTTCCGGACGTCCCCCGCACAGCGATGGGCTGGGAGGTGCATCCGCAGTCGCTGACCGATATCCTCGTCCGGCTCAAGGACGATTACGCCCCCGCCGCGATCCTCATTACCGAGAACGGCGCGGCATACGACGATCCTGCGCCGGTGGATGGCCTCGTGAACGATCCGGAGCGGATCGCGTATTACGACAGCCACATCAAGGCGGTCGAGGCGGCTGTCGCATTGGGCGCGCCCGTCACCGGCTATTTCGCGTGGAGCCTGTTCGATAACTTCGAGTGGGCAGAAGCTACGCCAAACGGTTTGGGATCGTGCATGTCGATTTCGAGACGCTCAAACGTACACCGAAGGCCAGCGCGCGCTTTCTACAGCGTCTGATCGCCCGGCAGTCCGTATAACACCAGCCAGATTGTTACACCAAAACAGGGGCCGCGCGGCCCCTGTTTGATTCACCAGCCTCAAACTCCTACAACGACTCACGCCGGCGCGGCCACAGAACGAGGCCAACCACGCCGCCCAACACCAACACCAGTGGCAGCGAACTGCTGCCGTCCGCCGGCGCCGACGGTGTGCCCGGCGGCGGATTTACGCTGCCCATGAACGGGATAGGCGTGTCGGTGGGCGTGGATGTGGGCGTGAATGTCCGCGTGAACGTCGCTGTAAACGTATTGGATGGCGTAAACGTGTTCGATGGCGTGAACGTGTCGGACGGCGTGAACGTGATCGACGGCGTGAACGTCTCGGTGGGCGTCTCCGTAGGGGTATTGGATGGCGTGAACGTCGCTGTGGCGGTCGGCGTAGCGTCGGCGTTGGCGTATCGGTCGGCGTGACGCCCGGCGGCAGCGTGTTCGTTGCGGTCGGAGTACGCGTCTCCGTGGGCGTGAACGACGGCGTATCCGTAAGCGTCGGCGAAATCGACGGATCGAGCGTGAAGGTCGCCGTGAACGTGGCCGTGGCGGTCGGCGTGAGGGACGGCGTGAACGTAGCTGTAAATGTTGGCGTATCGGTCGGCGTGTTCGTCGCTGTGCTGGTCACCGTGAATGTCGCTGTGAACGTTGGCGTCTCCGTGAACGTCGGCGTTAACGTGAAGGTCGCCGTATCGCTCGGCGTGCTTGTCGCTGTCCCGGTCACAGTGGCGGTCGGCGTATTCGTCGCGGTCGGCGTATTGGTCGATGTCGGCGTATTCGTCGCGGTCGGCGTGGACGTCAGCGTAAACGTCGCGGTCGGTAGTGTCGAGGTTGACGTCGGCGTATTCGTCGCGGTTGGCGTGAACGTCCGCGTGAACGTCGGGTTGTTCGACGGCGTCCTCGTCGCCGTTGGCGTATTCGACGGCGTGCGCGTGTTGGTCGGCGTGTTGGACGGCGTCAGCGAGAACGCCGGGTTGACTGTATCGGTCGCGGTCGGTGTCAGCGTATTCGTCGCGGTTGATGTCGGCGTGGCCGTCGGCGTATCCGTCGCCGTTGGCGTTACCGTGCCGGTGGGGGTGTCTGTCGGAGTCGGTGTGAACGTCCGCGTGAACGTCCCTGTCAGCGTATGGGTCGGCGTGCGGGTGAACGTCGGCGTATTGGACGGGGTAAATGTATGTGTCGCCGTGAAGGTGTTTGAGGGCGTGAAGGTGTTCGACGGCGTAAACGTATTAGACGGCGTAAAGCTCGGCGTCGGCGATAGGGTGCGCGTGAACGTCGGCGTGAATGACGGCGTGAAGGTGTTGGTGTTTGGAACTGCCGTATTGGTGTAGGTATCGGTCGGCGTAAAGGTGCGCGTGAATGTCGGCGTAAACGTATTGGACTGCGTTGGCGAAACCGTGAGCGTATCGGTCGGCGTATTGGACGGCGTGGGCGACAAGGTGTCGGTCGGTGTCGGGGTGCGCGACGGCGTATCGGACGGTGTCCGCGAGGGCGTGTTCGTGCGCGTGTTGGTGAACGTCGCGGTGGTCGCCGGCGTGCGCGTGAAGGTCGGCGGAACGACGGGCGTGTTGGTTGGTGTCCGGGTCGGCGTGCGAGTCTCAGTCGCGGTTGACGTGCGCACCCGTGTTGCGGTAGGCGAACGCGACGGCGTCGGCGTGAACGTAATGGTCACCGCTGTCCCGCTGACCGTAATCTCAATACCGGCGACGACGGCCGGAGTGTCGGTCGGGACGATCGTGCCTTCCGGGCAGCCTTGATTCTCAGGCGGCCCCGGCTCGAACGGACAGGAATCTTCAACGTCGTTGATGTCATCGCCGTCGATGTCCGGGATCGGCGTGGCGGTTGACAGCGGGCAGCCTTGATTTTCTGGCGGGCCGGCCTCATCTGGACACAGATCGTCGAGGCTCGCGACTAGATCGTTGTCTGGATCGGGGCAGCCCATCGTTTCTGGAGAACCGGGTTCAGTCTCGCATTGATCCACAGGATACGGCACGGTGTCGCCATCGACATCAAGCGCGCCGCCCAAACACGTGACCAACGCGTCGCTGCCGGTGAGCAGGACGACCGAGTCGTAGTACAGTTTCACTTCTTCGTAGACGGTCGGCCCACGGGAGATGACCTGCTCGTCAACCAGATCAATCAGGACGCGTTCGCCGGGGTTCATCTCCTCCGGCTCCTGATTGGGCAGGTGGAACACGCAATCGCCCCGTTGGCCGGTAAAGCAGGTCAGCGCAACCTTGTCGTTGTCGCCCGGAATTGAGACGTCACCGGGGATCTGCTTGGCGGCCAAGCACTCCGTCTTGGCATCGAACGTGACCCCAGTGGACTGCTGAAACTGCATCGCAACGCCGCCATTTTGGAAGCTGCCGGCGTTGACGTAGACATCACCTTCGGGGTACAGCTCGAAGGTGAGCCGTTCTTCGCCCTCGATTCTGGTGTATACGTCGAACAACTCCATCAGGGTATCAGGCTGAAGGAAGATATTCGCTAAGACGAGTGACGGCGGCACGGGGGCTAACCCATCCAAGACCATGAAGTTAAGCTCTGGCGAGAAGGCCAGTCGCCCTGTGATGACCGCGCTCTGGGTTCCGCTTAGAAACTGCTGAATGCCCGCTTGGTTCTGCGCGACGCGGGTCGGGCGGGGGGTGGCCGTAAAGGTCGCCGTCGCCGTCGGTGAGGGGCTGGCGGTGGGTGAGGGCGGTGGCCGTCCAGCTCAGGCGCACCACCGCGTCCTGAATGGCTGTTTGCGTGTTCTCGATGGTCACCCGGCGCGACTCCGCCGAGAGGAACTGCGTGAACAGGAAAATGATGACCAGCGAGACGATTGCAGCGGTCACGCCAAACCCGATGCGCTGGGCGCGGGTTAAGCCAGACCCGAAGCGGACGGGCCGGCGGCGTGGCGAATCGACGAACAGCATCGAGATGGCGATGTTGTCGCCCGGCGAACGCCCCGTCGCGTAGCGCATGAGCGATTGCCCGGCGCGCTCGACGTTGTCATCAAGCCCGTGGCGCAAGATTTCGTCTTCACGCAGGAACGGCTTGTTGTCGACCTTTGAAACCTCGAACAAGCCGTCCGAGGCGGCCAGCAGCGTATCGCCTTCCCGAAGCGCGACACCCGCCTGCCCGATGCGAAACGCCCGCCGCGAGGTGACAAAAGGCCGTCCGCGCTCTGCATAGATGCCGATGTCGACGTGAACATCGTTGCTCACACCGATCGAGCGTGTCACGTAGTCCGCGTTGTCCAGCAGACGCGCCTCTTCGGCGCTCATCTGCCCGGCGTAGATATATTCGTTCGCCAGCGTATGATCGATGTTGAGACGCGCCAGCTTGCCGTCTCGAACCAGAAATAGGCGTGTGTCGCCAACGCTTGCGACGTACAGCCGGCCGTTCGGATTGTTCTCGGTGACATGCACCGCCAACACACCGACCGTGGATGTCCCTGCGCCGCGCAGCTCGCTGTACACGACGGCGTTAGCACGCTCAACCGACCGCGCCAACATGCGCGGCACATTTGTCTCGGTCGAGATCTGAATCGCTTCGAGAATCGTCTTGGCCGTCAAGCGCGCGGCCAGCTCACCCGCCTCACCACCACCCGCGCCGTCCGCCACAATCGCCACATGCAGCGTCAGCCCGCCCGCTGTCGTGACGACAGCGTCAGCGGAGTAATCTTCGAGACGATCGCGCGAGGCGATGTCGCGGGTGCTGAACGCGGTGAACTTCTCGGCCATTGTGTATCAACCCGGCGTTAAACCGGGCTGTAATCCTCTCCAATTTCGGCATCGTCATCTGCCGCCGCGCGAATACCCAACGCAGACGGGTAACTCACGGTATCCACGGTCGTGGTGATTCGGGTATTCATCCGTTCCGTCGCCACATCCTCCATCTGGTAGTCGACGTTGACCACGGTATCGGGATCCCACAACTCGAAGACGATATTGCGTGTGATTTCAACTTCTGATCCGTTCGGCACCACAACGTCGCGCTCGGGGGTGAGTCGTTCGCCGTTCACGAAGGTGCCATTCTTGCTTCCTAGATCGCGCAGTAGGAAGCGCCCTCCCCGATACTGTAACACACAATGGCGCGGGCTGATAAACGGCTCCTCAATGGTATAGTCGATCCCATCGCCCGCTTTTCGCCCAATCGTGAACTGAGACTTGTCAATCTTAACTTCCTGCGGGGGCAATCCTCGCTTGACGATCAACCGTCCGACGACGGCGCCGAGTTTCTCGACCTCACTGCTGCTCGCGTCGCCAGCGGCCATCTTCGGCGACGACCCATCCTCCGGCAGCGGGGTCGGCATATCGAGCAGTGATTCGATACGCGCCTGATCGTAGGCGAGCTGCCGGCGCACCCTGCGCAGCCGAAGCAGCAGCGCCACCGCGATGCCAGCTAAGGCCACAACCAAGATGGCGAACGTCCGTACAAGCTCATTTGCACTTTGACCCAGCACCGCATCGGCCGCCCCAACGGAAACGACCGGCACGGCCGTTGGCACTGCGGTCGGCGCCGGTGTCGCGGTGGGCGGAACCGGCGTGAACGTCGCGGTCGGGGGCAGCGGCGTCGCGGTCGGCAGCGGAGGCAGAGCCGCAACGGCGACCGTCGCCAGCTGATCGGCGCTTCCGGTCAAGCCCAATTCATCTGTCGCCGTAACCGTGACGCGCACCGAACTGCTTGATCCCGGTGTGTCATAGTCGGCGAGTTCCCACGGGAGCACATAACTTCCGTCGCTCAACGGCTGCGGGTCAACCTCTAAACGCGACTGGAGCACCACGCCGCGCGCGGCATCCGTGACCTCTAGCTGCAGCGCGGACAGCGTGCGCGGCACGGCATCGGGGAAGCGCACATAAACCACGACATCCGCCGACGTCACGTCAAAACTGACTGAGCCGTCATCATCACGGCGAGGCCGGCGTGCGGCGGCAATCGACGGGTTGGCGAACTCGACGACCGGCGCATCAAATTGTCGCTCATAGCTGAACGGCACGCTGACGATCTCGTTGATGCCGACCTGCGCGCTCAGCGTCAACTGTGGCTCAGGCGTGAGATCGAGCGCGGTCGAGCGATACGAGATGTCAAAGACCGTGCGGCTGGCGTCCAATGCGTCGTACAGCACCTTCAGCGCGCCGATGGCCTGCGGAGACTCGCCCGTCACCAGCGCCCCCGTCACGTTGTTGACGAAGATGCCATTGGCCGCGGACGCCATGCGGCGTAGAAGTTCGGTGAACGACTCGCGGAAGGAGTGCGCCTGCACGATGTTGAGCGGCACGCCGGCTGACCGGAACGCATCCGCCGCGCGGGTTTCGCTGTCGTCATTGATGAACGACGTCACGAACAGCGCCTGCGTCACCCGTGCCGGGTTAGCGGCCGATTCGGCCAGCGCCTCGGCCGCCGCCACAAGAGGATCCTCGACAAGAAAATAACCGTGCGCGACCGTCAACCCATCTATCAATGCGTTGATCTCGGCGGCTGTGGAAGCCGTCGAGGTCTGCGGCGCGACACCCGTCAGCACCGTGAACTGCACGTCGTCGCCATCACGGAAGTACGAGTCGAAGTAGGCGTGCAGCGTGCGTTGAATCAGTTGGACTTCGCTGTTCACGCTGAGGTTGATGATGACGCCCAACGTCATCGGCAGACGTGGGTCGGCCGTGACGGTCAGGTCGGTGAACGGCTCGTCCACGCTGAAGTTGAGCGGGCCAAGCGCCCCCAACTGGCGCGGGTCGACGCCTTCGAGCCGGACGGACAGCGAGACGATGTCGTCCTCGGCGGAGGCCGGCGTCAGCACCGTGATTCGTGGGTTGATCTGCGCCTGTGCCGTCGCAATCACGACGAGCAGCAGCATAATCAACACGAGGCGCTTCATGGCGTGCCTCCGCCTGTGCGCCGCTCAAGCAGCTCGCGATACACCGGACGCTCGACCACGGTTGTCTCGGACGGTGTGTAGAGCAGGCTGTAGCCGGCGTACTCGTTGGCGGACTGCACCGCAGTCTCGTTGGCGAAGTTCAGATTCCACAGGAACATTGGCCCCATGAAGTCCAATCCCTGCGCGATGCGAAACGCGTCGACGATATAGCTGGCGTGGTCGTCGGCGCTCAGGCGCACCATCCACGCTTCAGGCGCCGAGCCGGGCAAGTCCTCCCAGTTCGTCCAGCCAAACTCGGTAGCCCACAACAGCAGATCGCCGTGCCCGTTGCGGCGCATCAACGACCGGTAGGCTGAAAGCGTGTCGAGCATAAAGAACTGCGCACGGTCGTCCCACCCTGAGCCACCCGGCGCACAACAGCGTTCGCCGGGAGCGTTGCTCCAACTATACGGGTGCACGCCAATTGCGATGTCGTCATAATCGCCCAGACCAGCTTCGTACATCTCGCGCAGGAACCGCCGGTCGTTGATCGAGCCTTCGGTCGTCGAGGTCGGGGATAGGCCAGCGGTGATGATCGTGATACGGCTTGAGTACGCACGGATCGCGCGGTACGCCGCGTCGAAAAGTTCCATGTATCCCGCGCCGCTGAACTCCAGCGCTCGTGTATCCCACTCACGATGGACGTTCGGCTCGTTCCACACCTCAATCGCGTCGACTTCAGTGCCGATCTGCTCCAGCATCAGCGTGATGAACCGGCCGAGGTCGCGCGGGTCGTCAGGCGGGCCGGCTTGGCCGGTGCTGGAGGATCGCGCCCACGACGGCGCTTTGGCAATGCTAATCAGCACGCGGTAGCCGCGCGCGCGGGCGTCACGCACCGATGCCGCGAACGACTGGAAGCCCTCACTTAGCCGCCCCGGCTCGGACTGCATCAGCCCCCAATCAGCTTGCAGCTTGATCCAGCCCACGCCCATCGGCCCGGCCAGATCGAGCACCTGTCGCCACTGGTCGGCTGGCACATACCAATTGACCTGCACCCCCATCAGGCGCGAGTTCAGGTTCGCCACGCGCACCGGGCTGGCGAGCGCCGCTTCCTCATCGGCGGCCTGTCCTGCGTCCTCGCCTTCGCCTTCCAAGCCCGGCGGCGCGATGTAGTACTCATCGCCTTCGCCCTCGGCAGTCCACCCATTGAGATCACCGAACTGCACCTGCCACCAGCGAAGCTGCGCCACTTCATCGCACTTCGGGCCACCGTTGATGATGAACACTGATTTCGGCGGCATGAACCCGATGATCTCTGCCTCCGGGTTCGGTTCGGCGCGCAGACGATTAGCGACCCCGCCGGGTTCGACGACGGCCTGCATCCCGACCGCCACCCGCGACGGTGACGGCGAACCCGGACACACGTCTCCGGCCGTGCCGGGGATCGTCGGGAACGGCGTGATGGTCGGTGTCGCCCGCATCATCGGGAACGGGTCTTCGGCGTCGGGAATTTCGTCGCCGTCGCTGTCGATGTTCAGCGGGTTCGTCCCGTTAGCGATCTCGGTTCCATCCGGGATGCCATCCTCGTCGGTATCCTGCTTGAGGGGGTTTGTCCCGTAAACCAGCACTTCCTGACCGTCGGTGAGGCCATCGCCGTCCGTGTCAGGATTGTCCGGCAGCGTGCCCAACTCACCCTCGCGGATGTTGGAAAGCTGGTCGCCGTCCGAATCTGCGAGGGCCAGCGCCGTCGGGGTTGCGGCCGCAAACGTAGCGACGGCGTTCGCCGTGACTGTCGCTTGGCTGTCGCGATACGCGATGATCTGCGTGGCGGCGAACGCGCCGATCAGGCCACACAGCACCAGCAGCAGCAGCGCCGCGCCGATGATCCACGTCGGCAGGCGTGATGGCACGACCAGCTCGCCGGTCAGCACGCGCGGCCCACCGCTTTGCTCAGTGGGCGTCGGGATCACCTGAACTTCAAACGGGAGGATTTTGGTCTGTCCGAACCAGTGACGGCGGCTCGGCCATACGCGAATCGGGACGTATTCGGTCTGTCCGGGCGCGAGCGTATACTGTTTGCCGGCCGCGTCGAAGCGCACCATCTGCTCGCGGTCGCGGGTTTGCAGGCTGTACTTGGCGACCGTGTTGCCGGTGTTCTTGATGACGAGTTCACACCGACCGCGCCGGTTGAGCCGCTGCGGGTCAATGTCGGTCGTGAAGGTGTAATACGGCGTGACTTCGAGCGCGACCTGCTGCGCCGACGATGAGATCCCCTGCGCCCGCGCCGACACGCGGATTTCGACGGCATGACCACCGGCGGCGCTGGCCGATGACATGGGCGGGTGGAACGTGATCGAGGTCGAATCGCGGGTGTTGGGCAGCAGATACAGCGCCTGCGACGGCTGTGTCACCCAACCCGCCGGCAGGCCCAGCGCTTCAACACGGAAGTGATCGACCACGTCCGACCGGTTGATGACCTCGACCGGCAGGCTGATCGTGCTTCCCGGCGTCACCGTGAGGCTGGCTGAGCCGACCACAACCCCAATCTTCTCAGGTTCAAGCGGCTTGACGACAACCTGAATCGGCGCGGGAGTTTCCTCAGCATTCGTGCGTGTGTCATACGGCCCCGGCCCACGGCCGTTGGACTCTTCAGGCTTCAGCGGCGACTCGACACGCACCCAGAAGTTCCCGATCCGCAGCGACTCGGCGCGATCCCATGTCTCCGCCACGCCCCGGACGAGTTTATAGTCGCCCAAGAACGTCCCGTTTTTGCTGCCGAGATCGATCACGCGGTACACATCACCGAGGCCGCGCTCAATGCGCACATGCCGCCGGCTGATCTTATCGCCGTTCAGCACAATATCCTGATCGCTGGCACGGCCGACCGTCAGCACCGGCTTGTCGAACGGCACGACCCGGGTCGGCGAATCCTCGCTGTAGAACACCAGCTGATCGACGCGTGAGCCGCCAAAGCTCGGAACGCGCGTCGGCCGTGGCATCGAGTCGGGGATCGGCTTGGGCATGAGCGCGGTCATCAGATCGTCGACCACCACGCTCGGATCAGCCGCGCTGACCGCGCCTTCTTCGGGCGCGACCGTAGAGGTACGCTGCAAGGCACGGGCCACGTCAATCGCGGTTTGGAAGCGGTTGTTGGGGTTCTTGTCCAACATCCGCAGCAGCACTTTTTCGAGATCGTCATGCACGTCCGCGCGCGTATCGCTCGGCAGGCGGATGCGATCATGCGTGTGCATGCGGATCGCTTCGGCGATTGAGCGCGGCTGGAACGGCGGCTGACCGACCAGCAGTTCGTACAAGATCACGCCAAGTTCGTAGATATTCGTGCGGATATCGACACGCTCGCCGAGGCACACCTCCGGCGACAGATAGGCGTACTCCATCTCCGGCTTGTCGGTGATGAAGATGTCGCCGCTCTCGCTGTACTGCGCCACGCTGAAGTCGGTCATCACCGGCGTGTAGTTGACGATTGGGCCAATCACCGCGGACTGACGCAGCACAAGGTTTTCCGGCTTCATCGACCGGTGGATCATGCCCTGCTGATGCGCATAGTGCAGCCCGTCGGCGATCTGCATCACCATCTGCACGGCATCGCGCACGCTGATCTGCTTGCCAGACTGGCGCGTTTCGACGATATAGCGCCGCATGCTGTTGCCCGCGACGAATTCCTGCACCATGAACAGTTCGTTGTCGACGTTGTCATACGACAGCACACGAACGATGTTGGGATGGTCGAGGCGGCTCAACATGCGCGCTTCTTGCAGGAACCGCTGCTTGCGCGCGTCGTCCGCCGCGAGGTTCGGGTGCATGATCTTCAGCGCGACGACACGATCCAGCGGCAGTTCGGTCGCCTTGTACACCGCCGCGAGGTTGTTCTGACCGACGAACCGGTCAATGCGGTAATTCTTGATGCGTGTGCCGACCAGATGCCGCTGATCGCGCTCACTGCCGATACTAAGCGGGTCGAAGATGCGGTTGCCCTGCTCGAACTTGACCCAATAATTGCCGATCCGCAGCAGTTCGGTCTTTTCCCACAGTACCTGCGTGTTGGGAACCAGCAGTGTGTCGCCAACCCATGTCCCGTTGGTCGAGTCTTTGTCGGTGACGTAGAGGTTGCCGTCAGGCTTCAGCTCCAGCAGGAGATGCTCGCGGCTCACCCGCTTGCCGTCAAGCTGCACCGACTGCGTTTCGCCGCGGCCGATGGTGAGGATCTCCTCGTCCAGCTTGATGATTTGAATCGGGTGATCTTCGCTGAAAAACACGAGCCGGTCGGACGCCTGCATGTCAATCGACAGCGGCGGCGGCGAGTAGTGCGGAAGCTCTTCGTCCAGCGGCTTGACCATCTGAACGGTGCGGTCGGGATCTTCCATCTCGGCAGCGCCGACGGTCGGCACGCCGGTGAGCAAGTTGATAGGGATACGCCGGCGCGGCTCGAACATCAGCCAGTACGCGCCGATGCGCAGCGGTTTTTCTGCCTCAAGCCGGATCGGCTCGTCAACCGGAATGCGCACGCCGCCATCCAGCACACCGTTACGCGACTTGGTGTCGATGACCACGACGCGCCCGTCGCCCAGCCGCTCGACGCGCGCATGGCGGCGCGAGACCGCCGGATCGTCGAGCACGATGTCCGCGGCGCTTCCGCGACCGATCACCATACGGTCTTTTCGGAGCGACGCCGTGACCGTCGGCCGGCTTTCGCTGAAGAAGACCAGACGGTCGAAGCCGATCTGATCGGGCGCGCCTGCGGCGGCGTAAAATGCGGCGGCTCAATCGCCAGCATAGCCGGCGGCACATCGGTGGGGATCGAGTCGGCGGCGCTGGCTTTGGGCGGCGCAGGCGCCGGCGGCACAACCGGGGCCGGTTCAGGTTTGGCTGGCGCAGGCGGAACGGCCCTCGAAGGTGGCGCGGCCGCTTCTGCCGGCGGTTCGGGCGGCATCTGGACTTTGAGCGTCGTCCCGCCACCGGGTTCAATGGGCGCGGGTGGTGGCGGCGTGGGCGCGTCCTCTGCGATCGGCATGGAGACGGCCAGCGTCGAGTCTCCCATGACAGGAGCGATCGGAGGCGCGGGAGGAGGTTCAGGCGTTGGAAGCGGGGCAGCTTCCTCAACCAGCGCTTCTGGTGGCGGGGTCGGTTGTCGCCCGTCAATGCCCCCGATGTACTTCAACGCCGTGAGATCACGCGGGACAGGCGGCTCTTCGTCGTCAGCTTCGATCACCGAACGCAGTTCGAGCTGCATCCAGTAATCGCCGATGCGCACGGTGTCGCCCGGCTTGAGCAGCACCGGGATTTCGGGTTCGAGCTTGTTCGACCCAAAATACGTCCCATTCGTCGTGTGCATGGCGGTGAGCGTGTAGCGGCCGTTGGGCTTGCGCTCCACGGAGACATGCTCGCGCGAGACCTTCTCACCCGACAGCACGATGTCCTGATCGCTGCCCCGGCCGATGCGTACAAAGTCGCGGTCGGTGAAGGCCACGATTCGGCTGGGCTGCGCAGGGCTGAAGAACACCAACCGATCCATCATGCGGATATCGGCGTCGGTGCCCGGCACCGGCAGTTCCGGCGGGATGCGCTCTGGCAGCGGCTGCGCCATGACGGCGGTCGTCAGGTCGGTGATGATGACGCCGTCGGTCGGGTCAGGTTCGGGCGCAGCAAGCACGGCGACCGGGGCCGGAGTCTGCACAATCGGGCGCAGCATCGACTGGAGATCCGCCGCGAAGTCGGCCGCCGTCTGATACCGTTTGTTCGGCTCCTTCTGCAGCGCCTTGACGATCACCGACTCAAGATCGGATGGGAACCCGGCGCGCAGCGCACTCGGCAGCGGCAGAGGTTCACGCGTGTGATAGCGCACCGCCTCGGCGATTGACTTCGGGTTATACGGCAGGCGGCCGACGGTCAGCTCGTACAGCACGATGCCGATGGAGTAGATATCGCTGCGCTGGTCGACATCCTCGGCCAAACACTGCTCCGGCGACATATAGGGGTAGGTGCCGATGGGCTGCTGTTCGGTGACGGCCGACTCACTACTGGCGGTCAGCTTGGCTAAGCCGAAGTCGGTCAGGATCGGGCGGTAGTTCAGGCGCGCGCCCGCCGCATCCGGCTTGAGCAGCACGTTGTCGGGCTTGATGTCACGGTGGATCATGCCTTGCGAGTGTGCGTAGGCAAGACCGTCCGTGACCTGATAAACCAGCTCTATCGCTTCGGGAAATTCGAGCGACCGGCCGTCTTCATACAGGCGCTTGATGTAGTGGCGTAGATTTCCGCCGGTGATCAGTTCCATCACGAGGAACAGATCGTTGTTCAGGTTGTTGAACGACAGAACCCGGATGATGTTGGGATGATCGAGCTTGGCCGCCGCGCGCGCTTCTTGCAGGAAACGGCGCTGAAAGCTCTGCTGCACCGCCAAATGGGGGTGCATGAGCTTGATCGCAACTTGCCGCTGCAAGCGCAGGTCGGTCGCGCGATACACCGCCGCCATCCCGCCCTGACCCAGCATGAAGTCGATGCGGTAATGCTCGATCGTCTTACCGATCATCCCGTCAGGCATTGCCGCCCATTTCTAACTTTCGTCGTTAATCGCGCTTTTCCTCGCGCTTGGCACGCACGGCGCCCTGATGGACGGTGTGAGTGAGTTCATGCGCGAGGAGTCGCTGTCCGTCACTGGAACCGGGGTTGTATTCCCCGGACTTGAAGAAAATGTCACTGCCCGTCGTGAAGGCGCGCGCGCCGATCGAGCGATTCAGCGCGTCCGACTGCGAGCCGGTATGCACGCGCACCCCGCTGAAGTCAGCGCCAAAGGCCCCTTCCATCTTGCCCCGAGTTGAATCGTCGAGGTTGGAACCGCCGCCGCGCGCATTGTTCAGCTGCGACTCAAACTCGTCGCCAACTGAGAACGCCCCCGACATATCGACTGCACTGCGCTGGGCGCGTTTCATCGCCAGCTCGTCTTCGTCGCCTTCGCGCTGAATACGCTTGGCCTGAACGTCCTCCTCCTCGTCATCACGTTGGATGCGCTGCATCTGAAGCTCTTCGTCTTCCGGGCCTTGGCGTTGAATACGCTTAGCCATCATCTCGTCTTCGTCGCCTTCGCGCTGGATGCGCTTAGCCATCACCTCGTCCTCTTCGCCTTCACGCTGGACGCTGGCGGGCTGGGCAGACGTGTCGTTAATCGAGCGCATCGCGTGTTCAGCCATCGCGTCGGCTTCCCGCTCCTGCGCGTCGTCGGCGGCTGTGACGTTCATCTTGGCCTGAACTGTGCCGCCACCGGGAAGCATCATGCGGCTGACCGCGCGATTGCCGATCATACGCTGTAGGCGCGTGACCGGGTTGATATCCGCTTGCGGGGTGTTTTCTGGTTCGGCTTTCTGTGCATGCTGCCGCTTTCGGATCAGCTCACTGTCGTGGTTGAGGTCAGACATGATGTGATCTCCCTACTCTACTTCAAGACGATACGACGCAAACGCGGGACGCTGCGCATCAATAAGCCGATCCGCCAAGTCGGCGCCGAGCGCTGGCGATCCGTCCTTTGGCAGCGGCAGCCGGACGACAAAATGGCATGGGGCATCTTCGATAATCTCTGGTGTTACCCCGAAGTATAACTCAAGAAGCCGTTCCAACCCTGCTTTTGTGCCACGCCGCAGGAACAGCCAGCCGATCTGTCGAACGATCTCTCGCTGCCGGTCAAGCGGCAGCTCCGGCACGATGAGCAGGTCAAACCAGCTTCCGATCCACTGCAACCACTCCGCCGGCGCAGTCTCTGGCGTCCAATACAAGTCCATCGCGTCGATCGTCCATGTGATCGGCGCCATGATCGACTCGAAGATCAACAGAAAACGGCCGAGGAATTCGTCGTCGCTGTAGATGCCCGGAAGGTATTTGAGCCACGACGACCGGTCACGCGGAACGCCCATCGGGTGCCCCACCATGACCTCTAGCGTTCCGCTGAGCGGCAGCGAGCTGGAAGGTTCGCTGGCGCGCGGCACCGGCGCACGCTGGGTCAAGATCAGTTGTTCGAGCTTGAGCACGAACGGCCCGATACGAATCGAATCGCCAACCGAGATTTCCTGCGGCACACGCGCCGGAATGCGCGTCTCGTTGAAGAACACGCCGTTGCTGCTGTTCAAGTCCTCGACCAGATACGTGTCATCCTCGCGCCATACGATGCGCATGTGTTGGCGGCTGATCTCACGATGATTGAGCACGAGGTTGTTATCGGAGCCGCGACCGACGCGCAAGCCCTGTCGTCCAACGACGATTTCGCTGGTGTCGACCTCCGGGCCGATCAGGCTAAAGAGCGCGCGAATCTCGTCTACCATGCGGTCTACTCGTTAATAATCAGATGCTGATAGCTGGTGACGACGCCTTGCGGCGGGAGGCGGATTTCGGTGGCTTCGGTCGCCAATGTGAACTGGCGGCGTTCGTCATACGTAACCGGGAACAATCGTACCGACCGCACAAAGCTCACACCGGGCACCGTCAGGACGACAGCCATCACATCCGCCGGGAACATATCGCGCCCGAACGGCCATCCCTTGCCATCCGGCCCGCCGATCAGCGGATTGACGAATTCGAACAGTTTGGCCTCGACCGCCAGCCGCACGCGTTCGACGTTCTCGCCCGGCGTCACACGAATGCGGATTTCCGTCTGCACCCACTGGTAGTACGGCTGCTGAACGTCCAGCACCGTCGAGATCAAGCGGCGATCATCGAGATAGCTGATGATCTGTTCGCGCAGGTCGTCTTGCAGCTCAAGGCTTTCCGGCACGAGGAATCCGCCGAGCCGGGGCACGCTGGGAATGACCAGCAGCTTGACCTCGCCGGGGGCGGTCAGCGGCGGCCGGAGCGCGTACACACGCCCGATCTGGCCGGGGGCCGCCTGCACGGCGAGATACTCGAAGTCCGCGGCGGTGACTGCACGACCGAGCGATCGCAGGAAGTGCGGCACCCGCAGCTTGGCGGTCTCAAGGTTTTCCGCGTCCAGCCCGCCCGACGCGCCGATCCGGTTCGTCACCCGGCTGATATACGGGATACTGGTGCGCAGCTGCACAAGTGTGTTGGCGCCGACGTTGCCGACCAGTCCGCCGCCATAGCGGTAGCCGGTCATCATCAACATCGCGCCTTTAGGCGGAAGCGAGCCGAAGCGCTGCACGGTGCCGTCACGCAGCGGCAGCGCTGGCCCAAGCCGCACCTCTCCGGTGACACTGTCGATGGCGTAGTGCCGGTCGTTCGGCTGCGAGTTCGAGAAATCGGCGACTTCCTGCCAGCGTTCCTCTACACCGTCCTCGCGCCGCACGAGCAGATATTCTGATGATGAACGGGTGAGCACCGGCTTGTTGACGAGGAAGAACGTCTGCCCCGGCGAGCCGTCCGAACGCCCGATCACTTCGTCTCTTACAATCGTCACGTTGGTCGCGCTTACCGATCCGCCCCAGCTTTGCACGGTGAGCTGGTTGATACGCGGGCTGACGTTGTAACGGCTGTTGGTATCGGTCATGTCAAGGCGGCAGCGCAGCCAATAGGCGGTCTGCTCGTTACGTGCCGAGCGCACCATCTCCGGCAGATACATGCGCACCTGCCCGCTGACGTTGAGGCCCATCGTGCGGTCGAACTCGATCTCGACCGATTCCCACCGCTGTTCGATGCCGGTGTTGAGGACTTCCCAAACGTAGGGTGGACGATTCGGGTCGATGCCTGCGCCTTCCGCCGTGTCGACCTCGATATTCACGCCGATAATGTGATGACTGAGCGAGTTGGTAAAACCGATGTAGAACGCGTCGTTCTGCGCCGGCGGCTCAGACGCGAACGCCGGGAACGGCTCGCTGCCCGTCGTCACGCTGCGCGCGCCGTACATCTGGAAGGCGCGCCGTTCTTCGCCGCCCGAGCTGGTCATAATGAACCCGACCTGCGGCACGTCAATCGCCAACGCGGCGTCGGTCGCGAACACAATCGCACGTTCGACTTCGGTGCGAATGGTCGAAACCTCGGTATTCACCGGCACGGTCATGGTGGTAGCCTGCGGCGCAGACAGCCAAAACGTGACCATCGTGCGGGCTGGCTCGGCCTGCTGAAGCTGCATGCCGAGCAGTTCCATGAACTTGACGTAATGCCGATCCGGCACCCGGTTGAGCCGATACAGCACGACATCGGTCATCCACGCGAACAGCTCGATCAGCGTGATGCCGGGATCGCTCAGGTTATGGTCAGTCCACTCTGGCGTGTAGAGAGGGATGCGCGCGCGCGCTTCGTTGACAATATCGTCGAACGCGCGGTCGTCTAGGCGAGGTGTGGTGAAACCCATAGGTGCGTGCCCTCTATTGTGGGATCAGGTAATAAGGGAAGACGAGGCTGCGCGGGTCGTTCGACCCCTTGATGACATACGAGACTTCCACAAGCAGCTCGCCATAGTCGTAGTTTCCCGCTGTGACAATCACTTCGCGCAGGTCAATGCGCGGTTCCCAGCGGATCAGCGCGTCGCGGACATACCGCTGCGCGATGGATGCCGTCTCGCTGTTGGCAGGGCTAAAGATGCAGCGGTGGATCTCACAGCCGAACTCGGGGCGCATGACGCGCTCCCCCGGCACGGTGTTCACGATGACGTAAATCGCCTGCCGGATAGCGGTGTCATCCGTGACCGTCGCAAGTTGATTGCGGTCGCCCAAATGGATCGGGAACCCGATGCGACGCCCGACATAGCTGTTTGCCATCGTTCCTCCCTCGCTAGTTGATCTTGACCGAGCCGCCGGTAATCTTCACGCTGGCGCTGCCGCTGATCTCGATATTGGCTGCGGAAAGCGAAATCTTATTGCCGGTTCCGTCCATGATGACCGTCGCAGAGGAAGCCGTGAGCGTAACCTTCTTGGTGTTGTCCTCCATCTTGACGGACAATCCGCCGCCGGTTTTAAGCTCGGTTATCTTGTTCTGTTCGTCCATCTTCAGGAAGAAGCCGCCGTCAGTCTTGACCTCGATGAACTTGTCTGTCGTATTGACATTGATGACGTTGTTCGCCGAGTCTTTGAGGTAATACCCTTTCTTGACCGCGCCCTTGTCCGCCTGAACGAACTCGATTTTGGCGCCGTCCGGCATATAAAAGCCGCGCAGCCGCGTCTTGCCATCCATCACGAGATCCGCCGCAGCAGCCACGGGCGGGGTGTTGGTTGTGTTCCACAGCCCGCCGAGGACAAACGGCCGGTCGAACTGTCCGTCTTCAAACGCAACGAGGACTTCATCGTTCACCTGCGGGTTGTACATTAGCCCCCCGCTGGTCGTCGCGCCGGCCATGACAATTCGGGCCCAATCGGTCTCGATTGAGTCGCTGAACCACGGAAGTTTGACCTTGACGCGGCCGAGGTTCGCCGCCGACTTGTTCCCTGCGCTCGCATCGTTGATGTTGGTGACAACCGCCGGATATACGCCGTACCATAAGCGGTCGGAATGTGTATCGGCTTGCATCAGACGTGTGATGGCGTTCGGGGTACGCCCTTCGATATAGAACCGGGTGTCGTAAATGCCCTCAAAGAAGATGTGCCGAACAACCGTCGGATAGTAGTCGCCGTCGTATTCCTTGAGGTTCGATAACGTCAGTTTTTTGCCCGGCAGGATCGCCGGGTCGCCGCGACATAATCCTTCAGCTTCAAAGGCCCGCCGGCGCAGGTCGTCAAAGCGCGCTTCGGCCGCCTTGCTCACGACGGCCAAAGCGGGCGCGCCGAGGACGGTGACCTGCTCGACCGACGTTCCGAACCCGCTAATCGCCGTGTTGATTTTGTCCATAACCGCCGCGGTCGGCAGATCGCCTGCGGTCTTCGCCGTCTTTTGAGTGCCAGTAAAGACCGCCTTCGCCGCAGGATCCCAACCAAACGCCTTGACTGTGCCGACGCCACGGGCAGCGGTGAATCGCGGACGAAACTCCTCAAGCGTCGTGCCGTAATCGAGCGAGACGGCCGCTTGGCTCGGTATCTCGACTTTTAGTTGGTCGGCTGTCACATCCCATCGCACGGTATACCCGTTACGCGCTGCAAGAAATTGGATGAACTCCAGCGGGGTGACGTTATTGGCGACGATTGACGGGTGAACCGTGCTGGTGGCGGTGACGGTCGCCGCTAACCCCGCCGTTTGGACGATCTGTGAAATGACGTCTGAGTCGGTCACGTTGAGGAACGACTGCTGGATTCGGCCGCGATTGAGCCGATGCAGTTTATCGTGCGCGATCATCACGATATCAATCGTCATGTCGGGGTTGAAAACGTGCTCGTAGCCGACGAGTTCCCCTTTGAATACGTCAGTCAGCGTGCCGCCGCGCGATTGCATCTGAACGGTTACAGCAGCCCCGAGCGCGTATGGAACAAACGTCGTATCGTCTTTTCCGGCATACATGGTGACCGTGCAGACCGCAGGCATGTCGGTGGTCAATTCCACCTCGACCCGACGGATGAAGTCCATCTTGGCCTTTGGTATGGCGGCCCCATTGAGCAGGATGCTGACGCTGTCGATCAGGGGCATACGTTACACCTGAAGCGTCGTGCCGGTCGGCACGTTGTTGGGATTGTCGATGTTGTTGTTTTCAGCAACGGTCCGGTAGTCCGACGGATCCCCGCCGTTCTGCGCGGCGACGTTATCAAGCCGTTCCCCTTCGGTGAACTGAGTCGTTTGGCTCTGTTCAGCCGCCATCGCCGCGGCCACCTGCGGCGGGACGTCGGTCTCATCGATATACTGCTGTAAGCTGATCGTCACCAAGCTGCGAATCGGGATGCCCTCCGGGCTGAACAGCTGGAACTTCTCGGTGATCTGCTTGATGATCGCCTTAAAATACAGGTCTCCCCATTCAAAAGCGACCGGTGGCGGTGACCCCTTCCCAGCCGAGTCGACGTTGGTGGTATCAATGAGCGCCATCTTCCACAGCGGCTGTGTGAAGCTGCGAACATCGACGATCTCGGTCGGGGCGGGATCGACCGACCCGGTCGGCGGCAGTCGCCATCCCATCGCGTTATCGAACTGGAGATTCAGCGTAATCGTCTGCGGCCCACCCTGACTGAAAGAAACCAGCGGGAGGTTCAGACCCGCCACAACGCGCGGTGTCCATGTGTTCGACTTGCTGATCGTAAAGTCGGTCGGGTTGAACTGGAAATACACCACCTCCTCAGTGATGAGGTTGGTGATCTTGGCCGCTTCAACATTACCCCGTGTCGTAGGCATCTTTTCTTGTTCTCCTACCTGTTCGAACCGGTCGACCGGTCGATTTCGTTCCGAAGCCGCCTGCGCAGGACGCGCATGACATCATCCGCAAGCTGGTCGATGTTGAGTTCACCGTCCGTCGCATCATCTTGTGAACTCGGATCCGGGGTCGTATCTGTCCCTTGCGAGTTCGTATCGATATCCCTCTGAACCCTCGGGCCTTCCGACGACGCTGCGGCGGGTGACGGCGCGGGCGGCGGGGCGATCATGCCAGCAGCGATCATCGCTTGGCGCAAATCCATCCCGGCATACGGATTGGCCGGTGAAGGCATGTCCGGCATGCGTTGAGCACGCGGCTCTGGCGGACGTGGGCGCTCAATCGGGTCGAAGGGCAGCGAAGGCGTTAGTTCCGCGTCGGGTTGATCGGCCGCGCGCTGAACAGAATCGCGCCGCCCCTCATCACGCGCTGACCGGTCGATGCGCTTAGGCCGTCGAATCGGATGCGCGTCGGGCCTATTTATGGCCGGATATGGGCTAGATACCGCGAACACTCGCCCGTCGACCTGATCCGTCTGGCGCTGCACGGATCCAGTGGAAGTCTGCGGCGCGGACGGCTCTATCGGCGCCGGCACGTCATCAAACGGCAGTGGCAGCGCTGTGCCTGCTTCGGATGCCGACACAGGCCCGTCCGCGGATACCGGCTCCGACACACGCTGAACTGCGCGATCGGGCGCTGCGCTTGGACTGACAGTCTCTGCCGAACGCTCGTCAGCGACGCGCTGCACCGGCGCGGGACTCTCTACGCTGGGCGAGGTCTCCGGCGCATCGAACGGGATCGCCGGCGTCGCGTCCGGCGCGCGGACTGGCGCACGGTGGGCATCGCCGCAGGCTGTGAGTCGCTCGGCGGCATAGCCGGAGCCGAATCCTCGGCGGTACGCTGCGCCGGCGTCGGGAGCCTCCGCGCTGTGCGCAACCTCCGGCGCATCGAACGGGGTCGCAAGCGTCGCGTCCGGCGCGCGCTGCACGGTCAATGGCTGGCTGTCGTGCGCATCGGTCGAACGCTGCACGGTCGGAGACTGCGCCGGCGGAGAGTCGACGCGCGCGGCTTGCCCGCCGGGCGTGAAGGGACGGACTCATCCCGGTCGGGTGTGCGCTGCACCGTAGGGCGCGATGAACCCGGCCCTGCCGGTACGTCCGGTGTCCGTTCAGCCTGCCCCGGCGGCGGAGGTGGGCTGTCTGGCCCGTCGTGGCGCTGAATCGCAGACGTTCCGGCGGAGAGCTGCACATCCGTCACTTGCGCAGACGCGGTGCGCGGTGCGTCAAATGGCAGCGTGGAAGAGTCCGGTTCGGCCGGCGCGCGCTGAATGGACGGTGAATGAGACGCCGTCGCTTCATCTACTGGGCCGGTTGAATTTGCCTCACGAGGTTCGGATGGCGCTTCAGACGGACGTTCCGGCGCGTCTGGAGGCGTCATATCATCCAACGGTGCACGCATGACGGCATCCGGCGCACGTTGAACCGGCGCGGGCGCGGTCTCACCGGATGATCGTAGACGATCCGGCTCGGAGGCCGCCGGCTCATCATCGAATGCGAGCGCCTCCTCGACCGAAACCGAACGCTGAATAGAAGGGTTCGCCGAAGGAGTCGCATTCGGCGGCGTATTGGCAGAACCGTCTGTCACGCTCGTTGAATCAGACGGAGGCTGTGTTTGCGCGGTTGAGGCTTCAGCGGTCTCGACCGCGCGTTGGACTGCACTTATGTCCCGGCCGGCGGCGTCTGCCGCTGTGGAGGACACCTCGTCGTCATCGGTCGATACGCTGCGCTGCGTGGACTCCGGCTTTGGCTCCGGCTCACGCGGTGTCGGCTCAGACGCGAAAGATGGCGCATGATCGGTGGGTTCGCGCTTATCCGCGAGTGCCTTGGTTTGCACGTACTCCACGCCGATATGGCCGCGCGGACGGATGCGCCGTCCGGAATGGGAAGCGGTCTCGTCAGGCGCGGGTGGCTCCGGCACCTCTGAGAGGAGTCTGTCGAGCCGCTGCTCTCGATTCTGCACGACTTTGGCTTCACGCTGCCGGGTAAGCTGCATGTGGCGCTTGATCGCTGGATCGACCGGCCGAGCGTCGACCGGAATCGCCCGCCCTTGATATTCGGTCGGAAGGGTGTGTGACGGCGAAGTTTCGTCAGCCGTATCATCGGCCTCGGCCCGCTGAACCGCAGCTTCGGAACGCGGTTGAGCGACGAACACTTCACGCGGTACGTATTCGGGAACGGGCGCTGTCGGGGATGGGTTCGGCGTGATGGGATCAATCGGGAGCAGCGGCGGTTGGCCGTATCCGGTCGTGTCCGTCGCAAAGTCAACAGGGACGCGCTGAAGAGACGGAGACGGCGCACTGGGCGTCGGATTTTGCAGGCCAGCCGACCAGCGAGGCGCTGGTACTGCGGCGTCGGGTTGCGCATCCTCTGTGAAATGGCCGTAATGGCGCATGACCGAACGCGAGAAATCGCGCATCCGCGTTCCCATCGTTCCACTTGTGCCGCGCCGCCGTCCTAAAACTGCCATTTCCCTTCCTCAATCGAGCGATCGACAACGAACTGCTTCGCCTACGTAGTTTGCAGCCATCCTTGTGCAGTGCTTCGCGCCGTAAAGCCGTGATACACCAGCTCAAGCTCTTGAATCGCAAGCTCGGCTGTGGCCGCTTTGAACGAAATCCCCGACCACTTGCTCGGCAGCGCGCGGAGGAACGCGAACTCCATGATAGGTGAATTGTCGACGGCAACCAGCGCCACCGTGACGTTGCGATACGCCGCGACAACCTGCCCCGCCATCACCTGCGCGTACCACTTCAGAAGCTGCATATCCGTGGTCAGCGCTTCCTTGAGCGCAAGCGTGCCGGTCTCGACACGGCCCGGAAGCTGGTGGACGTAAAGGTTCTGCCCGCCTTCATTGACGGGATCCATCTTGACGGACAGGTTCGGCAAGCGGCATTCCGTGAACGTAAGCGGGTCGATGCCGTCAATGGTGACGACAAATTTGTGCGACGCATGGACTTCAAGCAAATCCGGTAACATCAACGTCTCTCCGTCGTACGCGGCCGCCGGTCTCGCTGGTTCAGCAGCTCGCGCCGCATCTTTCGCCAAAGGCGTTCAGCGATCTTCTGAACCAACTGTTGGTACTCCTCCGGCGACAGCTTCTTGCGTGATGACGGCATACTTCCACAACCGTGTCATTCCACTCGCGGTTTACGTGCGGCCCTGCATCCGTGCCACTGTTTCGACCCACGCTTGCCGCTCCTGATGGGTGAGCTTGAGCACGTCGTCATGCGACCAACCCAGATGCATCGCCAATATCGCTACCTCGTCCCGCAAGCGATCTACGGGGTAGCGCACTATTCCCCCAATAGAGGGACTTCTACCTCGAATTCGTGGCCGCAGTTGGGGCAGACCGCCTCAATCATTTGGCCGTCGACATCATTGATTTGACGGTACAGGTCTTGCAGATACGTGACGTCCGCCGCGAAGAATCGCTCGACCATCGCTGGCGTCACGCGGGTGTACGGGCCTAGCCTAGTGATAACCTGCGAGAGCAGAATTATCACTAGGTAGGCCTCGTTGTCACGAACGCGTGGATCGCGCAACGGAGCGATTTCATCCATCGCAGTGGCAAGCCGCATCGCGCCATCACGGTGCATCTGCCCAGCCTCGTCCTGATACCCTTTGGGTAGTTGGAACGTGAACTCCGTTTGCAGCATGTATCCTCACATCACAACAGGCGCGCTTATGTAACGCGCTTGATGCCCTCGTGCACGATCGTGATCTCCTCGACGCCAAGTTCGTTAGCATCCGATTTGATCGACGGGCCGGTGATCTTGGATGGCCAACCCGCGGTGAAGGTCCAACTCGCCTTCGCCTCGAGCGCTTGGTTGTACATCGTGATGGTCCCGTTGGTGCGGGCAGCAGCGACATTGCCGTCCTCGACCTGCTTGCGCCATGTCCACATATCCATATTCGACGTGATACCGCGCTTGAGGGTGATATCACCCCACTTCAAGCGGCCGGGGATCTTGCGGATGATCGTCGACTTGGCGCCTTCGGCCATGATCTTATGATCGATGACTTCACTCTCTGAACCCAGACCGCTGACTTCGGTGAAGTAGCCGGTAATCGGCCCCACCTCAAGTGAGAAGTGGAATGAACCGAGGGGATCGCTGTTCACTGCATCATCTGGCATGTTACACCTCCAAAGTACGATAGATAGGCGTTAGCCGTTAGTCACCGGACCACTGGCTGATGCGGAAGATCACAAATTCGGCAGGCTTGGTCGGTGAGATGCCAATCTCAGCGACGAGCTGGCCGAGGTCGCGCGCTTCCTTGGGGTTCGTTTCGGCGTCGCACTTGACGTAGAACGCCTTGTCCGGGGTCGCGCCGAACAGCGCGCCGGTGCGCCAGACCATCGTCAAGAACGCGGTGATGTCACGGGTAACACGCCCCCACAGCATCGCATCGTTCGGCTCGAACACGACCCACTGCGTGCCGCGTTCGATGCTCTCCTCGATCATATTGAAGAGGCGGCGAACGTTGATATACCGCCACGACGCATCACTGCTGAGCGTGCGCGCGCCCCAAATGCGGATGCCGCGGCCGGGGAACGAACGGATGCAG
>JZRA01000049.1 GCA_001567485.1 Chloroflexi bacterium OLB13 | reverse complement strand
CCGGGGGTGAGGGCCTCTCCGAGTGCTGAGTGACGAGTGATGAGTCGTGAGGGAAGGGAAAAAAGCAGGCACAGAGTACACAGAGACCGGGGAGATCACAGAGAGGATTCGTAGACACGCCCCGCCCGCCATGCCCCACTACCACCACACACGTCGTTCTCCCCTCTCCCTGAGGGAGAGGGGCAGGGGGTGAGGGTTCAGCGGCCGGGGGTGAGGGGTGAGTGATGAGGGAAGGGCAAAAGCGGGCACACCGAGGGGGCGCGTGGTGGGCGAGCCTGCCGGGTTGTCCCTACAACTCTCTCTTTATGTCCTTTGTGTTCTCTGTGGTTCAATCGGTTTGCCCTTCCCTCACGACTCAGCACTCGGCACTCAGCACTTCTTCTGAGGCTGGAGGGAGAGACCACCACCCCGCTGCCGATCGTTACCCTTCGGTAGCGGCGCCTTGCGCGGCAATTTTTCGGGCGGCGGCTTCAGTGAGGATGTCGCGGGCGGAGGCCATGCCGCTTTCGCCGATGGTGCCGAGCATGGCGGCCAGCTCGCTGATGCGGTCGGCTTCGTTGTCCAGCATCGTGACCTGCGTGCTGGTGCGGTCGGCCTGTGCGATCTTCTTGACGTGATAGTGCCGGTCAGCGAAGCCGGCGAGCTGTGGCAGGTGCGTCACGACCATGACCTGATGCCCGTGCGTGAGCGTCCACAGCTTCTCGCCAACGACCGTGCCGATGCGCCCGCCAATGCCCTGATCGACCTCGTCGAAGATCAGCGTCGGGGTGTGATCGGCGGCGGTCAGCACGCGCTTGAGGGCGAGCATGATACGCGCCGCTTCGCCGCCGCTGGCGACTTTGGCGAGCGGCCGCAGCGCCTCGCCCGGATTGGCGCTCAGCAGCATTTCGACTTTGTCGATGCCGGTGGCGTCGAAGGCGAGGCGGCGCTCTCCGACGATGCACCCGTCCGGATCGTCGTCCTGCTCGATCCCGATCTCGAACTCGGCGCGCTCCATGCGCAGATCGGCGAGTTCACGCATCACGCGCTTGGCGAGCTGCTTGCCGACCGTCTTGCGTACGGCGCTGATCTTGTTGGCGAGGTCGCCGATGTGGATCAGCTTGTCGCGCTCCTGCCGGCGTAGGTCTTCGAGGCGTTCGTCGCTGTTTTCGATGCCGGCGAGGGCGTCGCGCGCGGCGGAAGCGCGGGCCAGCAGCGCCGTGATCGAGTCGGCGTTATAGCGCCGCTTGAGCTTGTTGATGACTTCGAGGCGTTCCTCGATGTCGTTCAGGCGCTGCGGATTGTATTCGACGGTGTCGGCGTAGTCGGCCATCTCGACGGCGAGATCTTGCACCTGCGCCGCGATGCCTTCCGCGACCTCGGCCCAGTCTCGCAGGTCGGTGTCGATGGCGGCCAGCTTGCCCAACGCCGCGGCGACCTGCTGCATCCGGTCGACGCCGGGCAGGTCTTCGGCGGCGTCGCCGCTGAGCAGCGTGACGATCGAGGCGGCGAGCGTCGCCAGTTGCTCGCTGTTGCTCAGCTTGGTGCGTTCAGCGCGCAGATCGCCTTCCTCGGCAGGGTCGAGATCCGCTGATTCGATGTCTTCGATCTCGTGGCGCAGCATCTCCGCCCGCCGTTCCAGCGCGTCCTTGTCGACCTCAAGAGCGCGGATTTCGGCGCGGATCGTGTGCAGCACGTCGACCAGTGTTTGCAGCGCGGCGCGCATGCCCATCAAGTCGGCGTAGCGGTCGAGCAGGTCAAGGTGGCTGCGCGGGTTGAGTAGTGAGAGATGTTCGCTCTGGCCGTGGATGTCGACCAGCGTATCGCCGACCTCGCGCAGTACGTCCTGATTGACGCTCACGCCGTTGACGCGCGCGATCGAACGGCCGTTGGCGCGCACCTCGCGGTACAGCGTCACGACGTCGTCGCCATCAGCGAGCAGATCTTCGCGCTCCAACATCGGCAGCAGCAGGCCGCGCGTCAGGCCGCGTAGGGCGAACACGCCTTCGATCGTCGCGCGCTCTGCGCCGCTGCGGATCATGCCGGCGTCCGCCTTGCCGCCCAGCAGGAGTTCCACCGCATCCACGATGATCGACTTACCTGCGCCCGTTTCGCCGGTGATGACGTTCAAACCCGGCGCAAACGAGAGTTCGAGCCGGTCGATTATGGCGAAGTTCTGAATGCGCAGCTCCTCGAGCATAACTTCTGTCCCTTAGTTCAGGCGGAACCGCCCATAAACCAACGCGGCCACAATGCCCGCGAACACCCACAGCCCGATGCTGCGAAACCCACCGGTCAGGAAGGTCACGCCCGCCGCGCCGATCAAGACGCCGGCCGCCGCGATCTGCGCCGTGTAGCGCCCGCGCCGCTTGCCGACGGCACGGAAGATCCCTTGCGCCAGCGCGCCGCCCGCCGGGATCGCCGCGAAGATCATCAGCAGCAGAATGCCCGTGATCCGCAGCTGGATGAGCAGGAAGCCCCCGACCGCCGCCACCGCGGCCGCCACCGCGAACGCGACCACAGAGTCGGCCAGCGTGCCGGTGAAGAACTTGTTGTCCACCTCACGCACACATTCACGGCACCGGTAGCCAACCGGCGTTTGAACGGCGCACTGCGCGCACATATAGCGCCCGCAGCGATTACAGCGCAGCCCCGTCTCGCGGTCGGGGTGCACGGCGCAGTACGTGACCTCGTCGTGGTCGTTTTGTGTCTGTTCGTAGGTCTGTTCGGTCATCTAATCCTCCGATAACCGAGTGTGCCACAGGTTCGTGACTTATACATGAAAACCGTCAAGATTCGACCTCGTCGCTGGCCTGACTGCGCCGCACACGCGGCTCGAAACGATCCAGCAGCGAACGATAAAAGTAATTGTGCGCGCGCATCCGCACGAATTGGCTGACGTGCTGGCTGGCCTGTACAGTAACGCGATCGCCGGGCTGCAATCCCGCGACATACACACCGTCGGCCGTGACGGCGATCCCGCTGCGGTTGCTGGATGATGGCCGTACCTCGACCGTGACACCTTCGCTGAGCACAATCGGTCGATCCATGCTCATGTGCGGGGCGGATGGCACGACGAGGATGTTCTTGAGTTCCGGCGGCAGAACCGGCCCACCGCACGCCAGCGCATACGCGGTTGAGCCGGTCGCTGTGGCGATCACCAAGCCGTCGGCGTTATAGGTCGTCGTCCACTGGCCGTCGATATGCGTCTCAAGCTGGATCATGCGGCCGACGACGTCGCCCGACACGACTACGTCGTTGAGCGCCTCGGCCTCGGCGATGGACACGCCATCGCGGAGCACCACCGCCGCCAGCATCATGCGCTGCTCGATCCAGTAATCGCGCGCCAGCACACGGTCGATGACCTCCGGCCACTGGTCAGGCTCACGCACCTCGGTCAAGAAGCCGAGCTGTCCCATGTTGATCCCCAACACCGGCACGTCGAACGGGGCGCACACACGGGCCGCGCGCAGCATAGCGCCGTCACCCCCAATGGCGATGACGAGGTCGAACGTGTCGGTCACGGCGGCGACCTCGGCGTCGTGCCACTCGGTGAACACGGCAGCGCCGATATCGCGCGTCCGCAGCGATTCGGCGATCTGTTCCGCGACCGGGAAGGTTTGCGGCCGCAGTGGATGCGCCAACACCCCGACCCGTGTTATCTCGCTCACCGGCGCCTCGCGTTCTGATATCCGTCCGTCGGCGGCCGAGTCTACCGTCAGGCGAAACAACTGCCAATAGCCGACCTGCCAAACAATAGCACGAATGTTCTATTCCCACAAGATCGCGCGGCGCTCATCAAATACTCATAAAACTCGCCGCAACCTTTTGGCGACTGCACGGTCGGTATGGGTGTACGGGGCGATTTCACTGTTCCCGACACGAACAGGTTTCCGATCAAGGAGAGTCTCACATGACAAAGCGGTTGATCCTCGCAGCAGTGTTAGTCCTCAGCACGTTGGCCGGCGCTTTCGGCGTCGCCAGCGCGCAAGATACGCCGGCCGTCGGCGAATATGCAGGTGTTGTCGAAAGCTTCGACGGCACGACGCTCATGGTCAGCGGCCTTACGTTTCAAGCCGACACGGCCGACATTGATGACAGCGTCACGATGCAGGTTGGCGAACTGGTCGAGGTCAAGTTTGTCGCCAGCGCCGGCGCGCTGACCGCGTATAACGTCGATGATGTCGAGGTGGGCGACGACGCCATTGCCACCGTCGGCGAGATCACCGGCAGCCTCGAGATGGTCGATGCCGCCAGCGCCGTGATCGCCGGCCTGACGTTTGACATCAGCCATGCGCGCGTCGACGACGACGTCGTGTTGGTCAGCGGCACGCTGGTCGAGATCGACTTCATCTACAACGCATCGCTGTTCGGGTTCCGCATCAGCGCGGGCGATCCGGAAGACCTCAACGATCCGTTCGACGATATGGACGACGACGACGAGACGGCCAGCATCACCGGCGCGATCGAAGCGCTCGATGCCACGTCGATGACCGTTGCCGGACTGGTCTTCAACATCGCGACGGCGCACATTGACGACGATGGCACGCTGGCGGTGGGTGTCGTGGTCGAGGTCGAGTACGTTGTCGAATCGGACGGATCACTGCGCGCGCTGGATGTCGATTTCAAGGATGATGACGACGCCGACGACAGCGATGACGATGACAGCGATGACGACGATGCGTACGGCGACGACGACCATATCAGCGGCGTGGTGCAGTCGATTAGCGGCACGATGATCGTGGTCGAGGGCATGACGTTCGATATCTCCCGCGCGTCGATTGACGACGATGGCACGCTGGCCGTGGGGACGTTCGTGGAGATCGAATACGTCACCCTGAGCGATGGCTCCCTGCTTGCGCTTGAGGTCGAGTTTGAGGACGACGATCTCGATGAGGATGACGACGCGACGACGAAGACGACGAGGACGATGACGACGAGGACGATGACGACCGCGCCAACTGCCCGCGCCCGGCCGATTGGGAGACCTATCGCGTCCATCGTGGCGACACGCTGAGCCGCATCGCCAGCGCCGCCGGCATCACGTTGAGCGAACTCATGGCCGCCAACTGCATCACCAACGCCAACATGATCCGCGTCGGTGAGAGCCTGTACGTCCCGGTTGATGTCGCGCCGCCCGCCGACTCGTCCGATGATGATGACGACGATGCCGACGACGACGATGATGACGACACCGACGATGCGGACGACACCGACGACGACAGCGATGATGATGACGACAGCGGATCATCGAGCGACGACGGTGACGACGATGACAGCGGTGACGACGATGACAGCGGTGATGACGACAGCGGCGATGATGACGATGATGATGAGGGCGACGACGACTAGCCGCTAACGACGCGATATCCCCACACCATTTCCCAACCGTTTGTCGCAGGTCACAGCGATAAGCGGTTGGGTTACTCACGGAATTATCAGTGAATTCTGCGCACAATCCATCTGACGTCGTTCTGTGTTATCAGGAGTAATCTGCGATGAACCTCAGACTTCTCGTCCGTTCAAGTTTGCTGCTGCTGCTGGCGATCGGTGTTCTGACCGGAGGCATCGCCGCGCAGGAAACCCCAGCATCCGGCACGTTCACCGGCGTAGTCGATGTGTTCAACGCATCCGTGTTGGTGTCGTCCGGTGTCGTCTTCGACATCTCCGGCGTTCAGGTTGACGAGCACTTCACCCTGCGCACCGGCATCCCGGTTGAAGTCTCGTTTACGGTCTCGCGCGGCATCCTGACTGCCACCGGCCTGACCAACCCCTCTGGCGCCACCCCCGGCCACGGAACGCTCCGCGGCGCAGTGGATCTCGCCTCAGAAAGCACCTTCGTCATCAACGGCCTGAGCTTCGACGTCAGCGGCGTCAAAATCGAGGATGACAGCCTGTTCAAGACGGGCGCATGGGTCGAGGTCGCCTTCGATGTGACCGGCGGCGCGTTCACGATCACCGACATCGAGCCATACGACGACCAGTCCGGCGTGATCATCGGGCGGGTTGAACTTCTGGAGATCCCGCGCATGGAGATCGGCGCTATTCCTTTTGACATCGCAAGCGCCGAAGTAGACGAGGATCCGTATGCGCTCGAACCTGCGGCGCTGGTCAAAGTCGAGTTCCGCGTGCCGCCGGCCAGCATCGCGCAGGCGTCCAGCGTCGATGTCCGCGAGCCAGCGCTTGCCGCCGGACAGGAGGACGACTTCAAGCGCGTGATCCTCGCCGGCACAGTGACCGCCCGTGACGACGACAGCATCACGATCGCCGGCGTGGAAGTCGCGCTTGATCCGTCTGTCCGTGTCGACACCGACGTTCGAGTGGGCGAACCGGCCCGCGTGACATTCCGTCCCGACGTGACCACCCAAGAAATCCGGCCCACCCGCGTTAAGGGCATCGATGACATCGACGATGTGGACGACGTGCTGGACGATCGCGGAGACGATGATCTTGACGATGACGACAGTGACGTCGATTCGCCCGAAGATGACGATAAGCGTGACGACAGCGACGAAGACGATGATGACGACGACAGCGCGTGCAGCGAACCCGACGACTGGACGGCCTATCACGTACGCAGCGGCGACACGTTGAGCCGTATCGCGTCTGCCGCGGGCGTTACTGTGCAGGCGATCATGGAGGCCAACTGCCTCTCCAGCGCGAACCTCATCCACACCGGCCAGACGTTGTTCGTGCCGCGTGACATCGGCGGATCGTCGGACGACGACAGCAGCGATGACGACGGCGGCGACGACAGCAGCGGCGGATCGTCAGACGACGGTGGCGGCTGCGGTGATGATGGTGGATCGTCAGACGACGGTGGCAGCGGCGGCGATGATGAGGGTGATGATGGCGACGATTAGACGGTAGACTGTGCACGGGGCGCGGCACACGCAGCACGCCGCGCTCCGAGTAATCTCCGTTCTACGGCCGACTGCAACAAGGTGCCAAATTGAGCGTCCTTATCCTCCCTGATATCGCGACCGAAGATCGATTGCTTGCGCACGCGCGGCGTGGCGATCAGGCGGCGATTATGCAGATTTACGAGGCGTATTTCACGCCGATCTACCAGTACATCCGGCTGCGCGTCGATGACACGATGACCGCCGAAGACCTCGCCAGCGACGTCTTTGTGAAGTTGATCAATGCGCTGCGCGGCCCCAACGCGCCCCGCACCAGCCTGCGCGGATGGCTGTTCCGCGTCGCGCGCAGCGCCGTCGCTGACGCCTACGGCGCGAAGGCGCGTGTCTCTCACGTCGAGCTGGATGACTGGATACGCGAGGCGACCGACGAACAGCCGGAGTTCCGCTTTCTGCAAGCGGTCAATCAGCAGCGCGCGCAGAATGCGGTGCGGATGCTGGCGCCCGACCAACAAGAGGTGCTGATCCTACGCTTCGGTCAGCAGATGAGTTTGAGTGAAACGGCGGAGATCATGGGCAAGAGCGTCAGCGCGATCAAGTCGCTGCAGTGGCGCGCCACAGAAACCCTGCGCCAAATCCTGTCCGGCGACGGTAATGGGGAGGTGGCATAACATGGCGACCCCAGATTCTATCCTGCTTGACGCGTTCAACGACTGCATTGACCAGCTCGCGTCCGGCCAGTCGATTGAGGTCGCCCTGAGCCGGTATCCGCACCTGTCGGCTGAGCTTCGCCCGATGCTGATGACGGCCAACGCCGCTCGCGGCCTGCTCGGCATCGCCCCGGATGAGGCGCGCGACGCCCGTAATCGCGTGCGGGCGAGGGTGCTTGCTGCGCTGGATGCGCCCGCTCCGCCCCTGCGTGTGCTGCCGCCCGTCCGACGGCTGCTGGCTGCCGCGGCGGTCGTCCTGATCGTTGGATTTATCGGCGTGCTGCTGCTGCGCCCGCCGCAGGAACCGATGGCGGTCGTCGATACGCTGCCCGCGCCGACTGAAACACCGACGCCCACGCCGACGCCGAGCGAAACGGGTACAGCCACGGCGACATCCACCGGAACGGCCACCGCGACCGACACCGCTACGGTGACGGAGACCGCGTCACCGACCCCGTCCGATGAACCGACCGCGACACACACAGCGACCATCACCGCTACCGCGACTGAATCGCCCACGCCAAGCCCGACCGGCAGCCCGACAGCGACGATCACACGCACGCCGTCGGCGACCCGTACACCGACCAGCACGCGGACGCCCACTCGCACGCCCACCCTCGATCCGAACGCCTCTCCGAGCGCGACGGCAGCGGCGGGCGCGTGTGTCCCCGAACGCCCGACCGGCTGGATCACGTATCGGGTGCGCCTCGGAGATACACTCTCCAGCCTCGCAGTGGCAACCGGTACGACGATACAGCGCCTGATTGACGTCAACTGCCTGACCGATCCGGACGTGCTGGTTGTCGGTGTTGAGCTGTTCCTGCCGCGCGTGCCGCAGGGCGAATCACAGCCGCCGAGCGCTACAAATCCGCCGGGAGGAGGCAATCCGCCCCCGACCGCGCCGCCGGGCGATGACGATGATGACGACGACGATGGCGGTGACCGCGGAGATGACGATGGCGGCGGCGACGATGATTGACTCTGCGGATACGACCGGCACGAACCCGATCGAACGCGCTGGCCTATCATCGAACGTCACCGGATAGGCTGGCCCGGTTCACACCGCTGCTTGGCATGTGCCTCAAACTCATGCATAATGAACATACGTTCTAATTTCAAGTGAGGATTGCGATGTCTGCCGTGGATTTCTCAAACCTTCAGCGCGAACTTCAGCCGATGCCTGACGATATCCGTGCCGAGTTGGAACGGCTCGGCCTGATGGATGCGTATCACGCACGTCCGGCGTATCAGCAGAATGACTATCTGGCGTGGATCGGGCGGGCCAAACGACCGGCGACTCGCGAGAAGCGCCTCGCGCAGATGCTCGATGAACTGCGCCGTGGCGACGCCTACATGAACATGCGCTATTCGGGGAAGACAGGGTGAGGGGTGCAAGGGCCAAGGGGAACGGTGGCTATCGGGTGACTTTCCCGCAACTGACCTTCTCGGAGGCGTGCATTACCGTCACGCCAACGAGATCCCCCATCGCGATAGTGATAGACGCTGCCGTCATCTTCCATGATCGAGTTGTTCGCCTGCTGCGGTTTGCGAAAGCTCAAGGAGAGAACGTCCGCGTCCGCGTCATACTCCGACCACACCTGCCGTGCCGGCAGCGCGAGGAGTCCGTCGATTAGGGTTTGGTTGATCGCGACCCCAGAGTACGTCCCCGTCTCTTTACCTTATCTGGGCGTGAAGTCGTCGCGCAGCACCGAGCCGAACAGCGCAAGCTCGGTGATCCCCCCACTTTTCGCAGAATATTGCGATTGCGTCGTGCGGGATGTCGATGTTCGGGATCGCAGCGGGTTCAGCCATGAGTATCGAATCTCAACAGAACTCCCTCTACTTTAACATCAAACAGGGCCGGTATGACCCGACCCCAGTTGATCCCTCACCCCACAGCGCCTCTGTTGAGCGACAAGACGCGGGAAATCCAGCTTGGCCCGGCGACGCGTCTCCTAAGCACGAAGTTGAAAGCGATGGGTGATGAGAAAACGCCGCGCCGTATAGCTCGACTAACGGTGCAAGATGGGAGACCGAATCTCTCGACTTACGAACACCGGCTTAGAGGCAACTCTCCTGATCTCTGACCCCTGACCCCTGACAACTGCCCCCTCTCAGCTCCCCTCATCACTCATCACTTGACACTCATCACTCCGGTTATGAGCCGAGAATCTGCACGCTGCGGTCGAGCGAACCGACGCTGTAGTACTTCGCGTCAGGATGATGCGTGAAGATCGCCGCGGTCGACTGCTCCGGCACCCACTGGAACGACTCCGGTGTCAGGCTCAGGCCGATCTCGGCAGCTTGCGGCAGCAGGCGCAGCACGATCTGATGGTCGGCCAAGTCCGGGCAGGCCGGATATCCCCACGAGTACCGCTTGCCTTGATTCTCCGCCAAGCCCAGCTCGCGCCGGACATGCGCGGTCATGTAATTCGCGGTCGCCTCGGCCGCCTGTACCGACAACCCGTGGAAGAAGTACGCCTCGCCGAAGAGATCGGCGGCTTCCAACACGTCGAACTTGGCGCGTGCCGCCGCGCCCACCGTCACGACTTGCAGCGTCACCACGTCGACCTGTCCGCTGTCGACCGGCGCGTAATAGTCGCTGATGCACAAATAATCGCCAATCGGCTGACGCGGGAACGCGAAGCGCGCGATCTCGACCTTCTCCGGCTCGCCGCCGCCGTTACGGGCATTGAACGGCGCGGGATCATAGATGATCAGATCGTCGCCGTCGCTTTGCGCAGGGAAGTAGCCGTAAACCGCTTGGGGCAGCAGCGACTTGTCGCGCAGCGCCTCACGACTCATGCGGTCGAGTCGTGCTTCGAACTCAGCTTCGAGCTGCGCCCATCGTTCGCCGTGGGCATTCTTCGCGCCCCAGTTCAGGCGATACAGCTCCGGCTTGTGCAGGTGCTTGAGCACGATCTCCAGCGGCATGTAATCGACCTTGCGCGCGCCCCAGAACGGCGGCGTCGGGATGGCCGGCGCGGGCTTGACCGTCTTGGCGACCGTTGAGTCGGCGGTGCGTCGGCGCGGCGCGGGCTTGCCCTGTTCGGCGTGCGCTTCGTCGATGATCTGGCTCACGAACGACTCGCGGGCCGCGCCGGTCAGGTTGTCCATGACCGACAAGCCCTCGAATGCGTCGTTGCAATAAAAGACGCCGGGGGTGTAAGGTTCTCCGCCGTCCTCCAGAAACAGGATGCGCCGGCCAAATTTGCGATTGATTGCCGCGCCGCCGATCAGGACGGGGTACTTCAGGTTGCGCCGCGCCAGCTCGTTGACGATCAGCGGCATCTGCTTGCTGGTGCTGACCAGCAGGGCGGACAGGCCGATCGCATTGGCGTGGTACTCGACCGCCTTGTCGATAATGGTGTTGGCCGGTACCTGTTTGCCGAGGTCATGCACGGTGTAGCCGTTATTGCTCAGGATCGTCTTGACCAGATTCTTGCCGATGTCGTGCACATCGCCGTAGACGGTCGCCAGCACGACGACGCCCTTGCTCGATCCCTCGACTTTGTCCATGAACTGTTCAAGGTGGGCGACTGACTTCTTCATCACCTCCGCGCTTTGCAGCACGAACGGCAGGATCAGCTCGCCCGCGCCGAACTTGTCACCGACCTCTTTCATCGCCGGCAGCAGCACGTTGTTCAGCACGCCGACTGCGTCCTGCCGCGTCAGACAGTCGTCGATCAACTGCTCGACGCCCTCCTTCTTGCGGTGGACGATCTGCCAGTGCAGCGCCTGCTCGGAGGTCATGCCTTCGGTCGGATCGGCCTGTTCGCCGGCCGCCACGGCGATCTGATTGTGCTCGAAGTACTGGATGAAGCGCGGCAGGGCGTCTTCGTCGGTGTTGAAGATCAGGTCGTCGGCGATCTTGCGCTGGTCGGCCGGGATTTCGGCGTAGGGCGTGATGTGCGCCGGGTTGACAATCGCCATGTCGAGGCCGGCCTGCACCGCGTGATACAGGAACACACTGTTGAGCACGCCACGCGCCGCCTCGCCCACGCCAAAGCTGACGTTGCTCACGCCGAGCGCGGTCATCGCGCCCGGCAGGTTCTGCTTGATGAGCCGGATGCCCTCGATGGTCTCGACCGCATCACCGCGCAGTTCGGCTTGGCCGGTCGTCAGCGGGAAGGTGAGCGTGTCGAAGATCATGTCATGAGGGTTGAGGCCGTACTCGTCCACCGCGATGTCGAAGATGCGTTTGGCGATCTCGAACTTCTTCTCGCGGGTGTGCGCCATGCCCTCCTCGTCAATCGTCATCGAGATCACCGCCGCGCCGTGCTTCTTGGCGATGGGCAGGATGCGGTCGATCCGTTCGCGGCCGTTTTCGAGGTTGTTGCCATTGATCACGCCGCGGCCGGGATATAACGCCAGCGCCGCCTCGGCCACGTCCGGTTCGGTGGTGTCGATAATCAGCGGGACTTCAATCGCCTGAGCCAGCTTCTTGACGACGGCTTGCATCTGCGCCCGTTCGTCTGCGCGTTCGGTGAGGGCCACGCATACATCCAGCATGTGCGCTCCGCTGGAGACCTGATCGACGGCGATCTGTACGAGGCTGTCGTAGTCGTCGGCCAGCAGCAGGCGCTTGACCTTGCGCGACCCCTGCGAGTTGACGCGTTCGCCAATCAGCGTCGGGCCGGGGTTCTGAACCATCGGCGTGGCGGTCATGCCGCTTGACACGCGCGCGACATCCGGGGCTGTGCGGGGCGTCGGGGGACGGAGGGAACCTAGTGATGAGTGATGAGTGCTGAGTGCTGAGTGTGAAGCGCCGCGCGCTGCATCACCCTCATTCACCGACTCATCATCTCCCCTCTCCCTGAGGAGAGGGGTCGGGGGTGAGGGTTTCTTTCTGGCTGGGGGTGAGGGTTTCCACATACTCCCGCCCGTGAACCTCTTTGTACAGCAGCTTGAGATGTTCCGGCGTCGTGCCGCAGCATCCGCCCACGATGCCGACCCCCCACCGCGCGAATTCCGCGACCATGTGGCTGAACGGTTCCGGCTCCATCGGGTAGACCGCCTCGCCGTCGACGTTGATCGGCAGGCCGGCGTTGGGCAGCACGCTGATCGGCAGGTGGCTGTTCTCGACCAGATACTTGATCGGCGCGGTCATGTACTCCGGGCCGGTCGAGCAGTTCATGCCGATCACGTCGATAGGCAGGGCTTCAAGCGTCGCCAGCGCGCCACTGATGTCGGTGCCGAACAGCATACGGCCGGTCGTATCGAGCGTCACCTGCACTTGCAGCGGGATCCGCACACCGGCGTCCTCGAAATAGCGATTGATGCCGACGATGGCCGCCTTGACTTCGAGGATGTCCTGCGAGGTCTCGACCAGCAGCACATCCGCGCCACCTTCGGTCAAGCCCTGTGCCTGCTCGTAGAAGATCGCGGCCAGTTCTTCAAACGTGATGTTGCTCAGGTCGGGATCGCTGCCGCTGGGGAGCTTGCCGGAGGGGCCGATGCTGCCGGCGACGAAACGCGGGATGCCGGTCGCGGCCGCGACGCGATCACAAACGCGGCGGGCAAGCTGCGCGGCGGTGCGGTTGATCTCCAGCGTGCGGTCTTGCAAGCCGTACTCGGCCAGCGTCAGCCGGTTGCTGCGAAACGTGTTGGTCTCGACGGCTTCGCTGCCGACATCGAGGAACGACTGGTGAATCGCCTCGATGACGTCCGGCCGTGTGATGACGAGGTAATCGTTGCAGCCGTCATACTGCGTCCCGCCAAAATCCTCGGCGGAGAGGTGATACTTCTGGATGCTCGTCCCCATCGCGCCGTCGAAGATCACGATGTGGTCGTTCACGGCGTCCAGATAGCGGCGGTTGGTGAATGTGCGTTTAGTCATGGGCTGAGATCTTCTCCGCGTAATTACGTATTATGCCTGCGGTGGGAACGGACTGTTTGAAAACACCACTTTTCCCCATGCGTCCTCATCATGCGGCATCAGTTCAGGATCGAGATTACGCCAGTCCGTGGCTGCCCGGAACTCCTCTGCCGAAATCGTTGGAGTAGTTCGTACTCGTCCGGGGTGATTTGAATAGACAGTTGGGCTTGAATGTCCGTCATCTCACGATCTCCTACAAGCCTGCGTAGGCGCGCTCGACACGATCGGCCAGCGCCAGCCACTGCGCCGTGTCCAGCGCCGCGACCTCCGCGTCCATCCACAGCAGGATCGGGATTTTGGCGGCGTCAGGGTCGGTGTAATCGCCCGTCTCCGGGTCGAGCCGATTATCGCGCACGCGGGTGAATAGGTCGGGATGGCGCGAGTAGAACGACTCGCTCATGGCGGCGATGATGGCGTTGCCAGCGGCGCTCACAAGCAAGGCGGGCCGTTCCGCGTCGGGACGCTCGCGTTGTGTGGCCCGGCACAGCTCCAGCACCGCGTGCATGAACTGCGCGGCCCCCGGTGTGTGATAGTCCGTGATGATCTGGTCGGGCAGTTGATCGGGCGCGAAGCCGTAGCTCATGACCCCGGACAGCAGTTGACGCGGCAGCCCCTGAAGCTGTGTGTCGTACTCGTCGCGTGTTTCGACCATCGGCAGCAGCGCGGTCAGCCCGTCGATCACGGCCGACAGCGCCGCAAACAGCGGAAGCCGTGCCAGCAGCTCGCCCAACGTGGTTTGCAGCACGGCCCACTCGCGTTCAGGCGCGGCGGCGCGCAGGGCAGCAAGGCCGTCCTGTGCAACGGCGTCTACCGTGGCGGATGTGTCGTCGGCGTGTGACTCCATGATGGCGCATGACCTCGGTCAAAACTAAAAACGCCCCGCCGAGCGTGCGGCAAGGAGCGTGACAAATCGGTGCATTCGCTCGGCTGTCAGCTCATCTTCCCGCGTTCGGCGGACGGAAGACGCACCATGCCGGCGCTCCGGCGGTTGCGGCAGGATCATCGGCCCGTATGCCTCCCCTGCGTCGTGATGAGGTCGATCTCACTGCATTGTAGGGCCAATCGCACAGCGCGGCAAGAGGCGCGTGGTCACGACCCGGTTGGGGGGGCTGCGTAACGTAATTGGGAGAACCGTTTCCGCGACGGCAGTTAGGCTGGATATGCTAAAATTTGGACTGTTGTTGAACCTTGGGAACAGCCACTGCTATGAATGAACAACAAGCACTAGCGGACTTCCAGAATCGATTCGCTGCTATCAAAGCGCAGGGCTACGTTAGAAGTATGCGCCGTGGGCCAACCGGGATCGGATTTACACTCGAAACTTTACTCGAGATTGCGGAGAACAACTCTCCTTTACCTGACATCGTTGGACGTGAATTGAAGGCGCATCGAACAAAATCAAACAGTCTGATTACATTGTTCACATTCAATCGCAAAGCTTGGCAGATGTCACAACTCCGCGCGATCCAATTGTATGGCACGCCCGATTCATCTGGACGCATGGGGCTCTACTACACCCTTAGGCAAACACCAAACAGTGCGGGATTGTTTACCCATGTCGATGACGACACTCTTTCAGTTCGTCACATATCGGGAAACGTGATTGTCTCATGGCAATTTGATGTGCTTGCTGCCCAGTTCAGTAAGAAGATACCAGCTCTTATCTTTGTATCCGCATTTACCGAGGAGCGTAATGGAGTGGAATATTTTCACTTCTATCGCGCGCAGCACTTGGAAGGGACGTCGCCCGAATTGCTAGCCAATCAGTTCAAGGAAGAAAACATCACAATAGACCTTCGCCTACACGATGCTGGAACGAAAGCGCGAAATCATGGGACTGGATTTCGGACGTTCGAGGCAAATTTGCCTCGTCTTTTCGAGAAGGTCACAGAACTATGAAGTATAGCGTTGAGCGAACACCACATCTCGACTTTGCTGGGCAATCGTACTCTTCAGAATATCCGAATCTACACCGCTATCCGGCGACCATGATTCCTCAGTTGGGGGTTCAGATACTGAAGGAATTCGGTATTGATGATGGTGTGATGCTAGATCCGTATTGCGGTTCGGGATCATCATTCACGGCTGGAATTGCTTGCGGCATCACGGAAATGTACGGCTATGATCTCAATCCCCTTGCGGTCTTGATTACAAGGGCGAAGTTCACCCGCCTTGATCCGGATCTGATTCACCGGGCATATCGGGCTTTGCGCGACAATGTTTTTGAGGAGCTGAAGCAGGAATCAACAGCAGAGAGCTTCATTCCGGAATTCTCGAATATCGAGTATTGGTTTTCTCCTGAAGTGATCAAGGCTTTGGCGACAATTCGCTGTCATCTTGAATCAATCTCTGACGAAGGAATTCGCACACTGTTTTCTGTTGCGTTCTCCGAAACCGTGCGAGACTGTTCGTATGTCCGATCCAACGAATTCAAACTCTACAGAATCAAGCCCGAAAACGTCTTGACGTTCAATCCTGATGTATACGGCGTGTTCTTCGCCTGCTTGAGACGTTTACGGGACAATTACATCAACGTGTATCTAAGAAACCTCAATAACGCGCGAGTTGATGTCAAGCTTGGTGCTTATCAGCCCAACAGCATACAACATAATGTTGTGCTCACCAGTCCTCCGTACGGGGACAGCCGCACAACCGTGGCGTATGGGCAGTTCTCGGCACTGTCGAACGCGTGGTTGGGCGTCGACGATTCAAGGCAAATCGATACTAAATTGATGGGCGGCTGCGTCGTTAAGCGTCTTTATGAGGAAGGTGTCATTGCACCAGCGATCATGCAAATTGCGGCTGATGATATGCGGCGTGCGTATGAAGTCTCAGCCTTCTACGTCGATCTTGCTAGATCAATTTCTGCCGTGGCTGCGGGTGTCAAACAGGGTGGTAAAGCCATCTATATCGTGGGCAACCGTACCGTCAAACAAGTGCAACTACCCACAGATCAATTCATTGCAGAGCAGTTTGAAGCGCATGACTTTCGTCATGTAATTACATATCAACGCAGCATTAGTAACAAGGTCATGCCTAGTCGAAACTCACCGTCAAACAAAGCTGGAAGCACAGGAACAACTATGCATTCAGAGTACATTGTAGTCTGTGAGAAGAACGTGCGATCACCTGATTTATCACAACTCAGGCTGTTCTAAATTGTCTCAACCAAGCAGCCCCGTTTCGTTGTCCTCGGGCCGAATTCCGCGCGGGATGTTCTCGCACAGGACGGTGACTTCGGTTCCCCCGGCAGCATCCTCTATGCTCCATGTCAGACGCATCTCACCCGCGAAGTTCGGGTCCGTGGAGTCGAAAACCGTGGCCCAGACGCCCCCCGATCCGGTACGACCTCATGGATGCGCCCGCTGGACGTATCGGTGTGCTTGCCTCGGTCGTCCCCCTGTCGGTCATCGCACGCCTTTCTTACCCGACAGCCTGATCTACAGAACGATCGTTCGAATTACCCGGTTTATGTAAACGGTTGTCAACCGCATGCTCAGGAATGCGGCGGCGCTTTGATGCCATCGAGGCTTGATCCATTGCCGCCGTACCATTTGACAGCCTGCGGAATCCTCATATTCTGAGAACAACCGCACAGATCATCCGGCGGCGAATTATGTTCAACTGCGTGCCAAAGGATCGTGACTCATGCGTCTGATACTCTCCCTCATCTTATCGGTGCTGGTCGGGGCGGCTATGGGCGGCTTGCTGTTCGGCGCCGATATGATTGGCTTCTACCTGATCCTGCTGATGCCGCTGGCCGTCGGCGCTCTGGTCGGGCTTGCCACTTCGTTCCCCGCTGTGCCGGGGCGCATCCCTACCTTTCCGCTGCTGGTCGTCGCGCTGATCGGCTGCGCCGCCGCGGTCGTGGTGTATTGGGGCGCGACCTACTTGCAATACCGCGAGGAGTTCGTGAAGGTCGCGCAGGAAAACATCGCGGTCGGGCGTGACGAGGCGCTGGCGCTGCTGCCTGAATTCGAGCAGGAGGCGTACGGCACCACCGGCTTCCCGGCGATGCTCGCGCTGTTGGCCGAAGAAGGGTTGTCGATCACACGCACCGGCTCATCGTCGTCCTCGTCAGGGCTTCTGCTGCAAGGCGGCATCGCCTATGCCTACTGGATCGGCGAGATCGTGCTGATGGTGATCGTCGCGTGGGTATCGGTGTTCCGGCGCTATACCACGAATTGGGGCAAGAAATATGCGCCGGAGCCGACGGTCGTCACGAACGATATTGTCCGTACCGACCGGCCGATCCGCTAACGCTTCGGATACGCGAATCGTCGCAGTCCTGAAACCTCGCGCATCCAAATCCCTTACTTCGGTGTTACACTAACCGGAGTAGTTATCGCGCAACCCAACCAATCACAACGCATGGAACTGCCCTATCATCTCAAGACGCTTGAACCATTGACCGGGGCGCTGGATATCCTGCGCCACCTGCGCGGCCAGTCCGATATGCTCGCACCGGTCGGTGTCCTGCTGGACGACTTGGCGCTGAGCGAGCGTGCCTTCGGCAAAGCGATTCGCCGGCTGGTGACGCAGGGCTACGTTCAGTATGTCCAGATGGATGCCGAGGCGGTTTACCGGCTGACCGATACCGGACGCCGCGCCGCCGACGAACTGATCGAGTACGAGCAGTCGACCGGCGTGCGCGCGACCGGGACGCACAGCATCGACGAGTTCGGCATCACCGGCCGCGTCGTGATGTCCGTGCCAGAGGCGGTTGGGCCGCAGACCGCGATTAAAGTGGTGGTCGGAACGGCGCTGGACAGCGATTCATCGCTTCCAAGCCCGGTTGACCTCATCATCCGCCTATCGACGGTGAACGCGCAGGTCGACTCCTCCCAAGATGCCGTGCTGACGCTGGCCGTCGTGCCGGTTCATCACACATTCACCGTGAAGTCTTCGCACAAGAGCAAGGTTCGTATTCGCATCAACGTCTATCAGCTTAAATCGGATGGTGAAGACGTCTTACCGTGCGGCGGTTTCTATGTCGATCTGCCGGTTAAGGCCGGCGCCGACACCGAACGCCGCGTCGCTTACGGTTCCGCAATTGCGTTAAAGGCCAACGCCTAGAGGTTTCGCTTTCAATGGCACAAACTCATCGTCTCCGTTATCCGCGCCGCGTGTTCGTGCGCAGCTTGATCCGGCTGTTCGGCCGTGCGGTCGGCGCGCTTGCGGCCCGTCCTGAGGTCACTGGTCAAGAGAACTTGCCGCCGAAAGGCCCGCTGATTCTGGTCGGCAACCACATCGCCATCATCGAAGTCGGCATGATGATGACCTACACGCCTTATCCGCTGGAGGTCATGGCCGCCGGGGACATCCCGCTCGATCCGCGCTACCGTTGGATGGCCGATCTGTGGGGCTTCATCCCGATCAAGCGGGGCAGCATGGATCGCGGCGGTATGAATATGGCGCTCGACGTGCTCGAACAGGGCGGCGTCGTCGGCTTGTTCCCCGAAGGCGGAATTTGGGAGACGACCATCCGGCAGGCGCGGCAGGGCGTCGCGTGGCTGTCGAGCAAGGCCAACGCCCCGATCGTCCCGATTGGATTCGGCGGAATCGAGGGCGCGCTGACCAAGATGCTGCGATTCGAGCGCCCGCGCATGACGATGAACATCGGTCAGCCTATCCCGCCGATCCGCACCGATGTGCCCGGCCGCGCGCGTAAGGACGTGCTGCAAGAGGGCGCAGACTACGTCATGCAGCGCATCGCCGAGCTGATCCCCGCAGACGAACGGCGTGTGCGCAAACAACCGTATGTCAGCGAGACGTTCAACTTCAAGATGGAGCTGAGCAGCCCCGACGGTGTCGCCCTGCCGATCCCTGACGAGCTGGAGATCGTGGACAAGCACGGCCTGAGCAAATTATTCCACCGGCCGGTGATGATGGACGTGTTCAAGCGCAATCTGAACCTGCCGGTGCGCCCGCTGCTGAACACCCGCCGCGCCTCGGCCCCGGCCGACATCGTCGCTTCGACGCAGGCGATCCTCACCTATCTTGACGGCAACAAGTACTTCTTCCACTACCGCTTCGGCCACAGCGACGGCGAGGCGATGATGCGCGGCCTGAAGCAGCTTCACGACGCCGCCGTCTGGATGGCCGAAACCTACCCCGAGGCCCGGCTGCGGCTCAAGCCGATCCGGCGCTATATTCGCGTCGACACCAACCAAGAGGTTGAGGAAGACGCCCCCGCCGAAATGCATGAGATGTAGCGGCTGTCCCGGTCGATTGGGCCGGGACAGCCGCTTTTCACCCAATTATTTGCCAGAGTTTACACGGTGTTTACAGCTTTTCAGCGCCAGCTAACAGATTACTGCTATGGTGATGACGGGTCCTGAACCATTGAACCGTAGGAGTATCTAATCCATGTTCGTACCACGCTTGAACCGGGTCGCGGGGGTCTTGATGGCCCTCATCTTACTGGTTGCCGGGTTTGCGCTCGGCGCCTCGGTCATCTCGCTCACCGCCACGGACGCCGCCCAAGCCGCGCAATTGAACGTCAACACGCAGGGCGTCCCCCTTTCGGATATCGAACGCACTTATGCCGACGTGTATAACCGCGTTAGCCCGTCGGTCGTGGCGATCAGCGTCCTCAGCCGCACGTCTGCCGGCAGCGGATCGGGCTTCGTCATCGACAAAGACGGCCATATCGTCACCAACTTCCATGTGGTCGATGGCGCGACCGCCATTGAGGTCAACTTCCTCGACGGCACGATCACCCGCGCCGAGATCGTCGGTACCGATCTCAACAGTGACTTGGCGGTTATCAGGGTTTCGGATGTCCCCGCCGACCGGCTGTTCCCGGTTACGTTTGGTTCGTCGGATGAACTTGTGCCCGGCCAGCAGGTGCTCGCGATCGGCAGCCCGTTCAGCCAGCGCTGGACGATGACGGCCGGCATTGTCAGCGCGCTTGACCGCGCCATCAGCGGCTTCACGCAGTTCCAGATCGGCGGCGTGATCCAGACCGACGCGCCGATCAACCCCGGCAACAGCGGCGGCCCGCTGCTCAACCTGAACGGCGAAGTGGTCGGCGTCAACTCGCAGATCAGCAGCGAGACGCGCAGCAACAGCGGTATTGGCTTCGCCGTGCCGAGCGATTTGACCCGGCGTGTGGCGGCCGAGCTGATCGAGACCGGCACGGTCAACTACAGCTACATCGGCATTCAGGGCCGCGACCTGCGCCTGACCGACGCCGAGGCGTTGGGGCTGGCGAACAATGTGCGCGGCGTCGTGGTGACTGCCGTGTTCCGGGATGGCCCGGCGGCCGCAGCCGATCTTCGGCCGGCTACCCTGCTGCAAAATAACCGTGAGGACATCTCGGCGGCGGATATCATCGTCGGCATTAACGGGGAGCACCTGCTGGGGTTCGATACGTTGATCTCGTACCTCGCCAAGTACACCGTCCCCGGCGACACGATCACGCTCAATGTCCTGCGCGGCGGTCAACCCGTCGACGTACCGGTGACACTCGCGCCTCGCCCGGCGCAGTAGCGGGAGAGTTGTCAGGGAGCAGACGTCAGTTGTCAGACGTCAGTTGTCAGATAAAGCGGCGTGTAGGGGCGACCGATCCGGTCGCCCTTCGCCCCGACCCCAAAAACCATCCTGAGATTTCGATCCCGACCGGGTCGTTGAATCACACCGCTTCTGACAACTCAACCTACGGCCGGCGTGACTCGGTGGCGGGGCGTCTGTCCGTGGCACGGGACGGGAGAGACGCCGGAGCGCGGCGGGCACGCGGCCAGCGCCACGCATACCACAGCGCCGAGGTCGACATCAAGCCGAGTGACACAGCGTACAGCCCGAACAGCGGCGCGACACTGGGCACCGAGCGCCACGCCATAAACATCACCAGCAGCGCGTATCCCGCTAACGCCAGCTCGACCACGGTGTGCGCCGAGGCCGGCAAGCGCGGCGGGCGCTGCGTGCTGAACTTGGGCGTGCGGTCGAACGTCAGCTCGCGGCGGGCGCGCCAACTGGCTATGGCGCGGAACATCGCGCGCGTGTTGTTCCACATCATGCCCGTGCCGAGCACCATTACCAGCGGGTAATGCGCCGTCCGCCACAACCATGCGCCGCCGATCAGCGCCTGCGAGATGGCGGTCATCACCGGGCCGACCAGCGACAGCACCGCCAGCGGAGCCAGCGGCAGGCCGTGATACGCCCCGGTCGCGATCATCAACGGAGCCAGCAGCAGCAGGAGCAGCATCACCGGATGGGGCAGGTACTGCATCAGGTGGGCCGTCGCCATCAGCTTCTGCACCAGCGACAGCTTCGAGCGCCACACTGGCCCGATCATCTTGAGGAACGTTTGATCGCTGCCGGTCGCCCAGCGCATTTGCTGACGTTTGTAGACTTCGGCCGCCGGCGGGATTTCACCCGGCACGGAGACCTCCGGCAGGAATACCGCGCGCCACCCGCGAATCTGTGCGCGGTAGCTGAGGTCGAAATCCTCGGTGAGCGTCTCGGCGCTCCAGCCGCCGGCGTCGGTGATCGCCGCTGTGCGCCATACGCCGCCGGTGCCGTTGAACGTCATCAGCAGCCCCGTGCGCGAACGGGCGGTTTGCTCGATCATGTAATACGCGTCGAAGGCCAGCTGCTGCGCGCGGGTCAGCCAGTTCTGGCGCGGGTTGAGGTGATCCCAGCGCGTTTGCACGAACGCAGCGCGCGGCTCCGCCAACAGGTGTGGAATCGTGCGGCGCAGGAAGTCGCGCGGCGGGATGAAGTCGGCGTCGAACACGGCCGCAAACGACACGTCCGGCCGCAGCGACAGCCCATACGCGAGCGCCCCCGCCTTGAACCCCGCGCGCGAGTCACGCCGGACGTGCTGCATATCAATTCCCATGCGGCGGTAGTAGGCGCACAGCGCGGCGGCCCGGTCGGCGGTGTTGTCGGTACTGTCGTCCAATACCTGAATCGTCAGCTGTTTATGCGGATAATCCAGCGCGGCGGCGGCGGCCAGCAGTTGACGCACGACCGCGCCCTCGTTATAGATCGGAAGCTGCACGAGGACGTGCGGCCAGTCCGCCGGGGCAGGCGGCGTAGGCAGCGTGTGACGCCCGCGCAGCCACAGGATCAGCCAGCGGGCCAGTAAGTAGGCTTGCGCTAAAGTAAACAAGGCCAGAAACACCGTCCCGGCCATGAAGATCACTTGAAGTATGCGAATGCCGATCATGCAACCAACTCCCACAGCGTGATTTCCGGCGCACAGAACAGGCGCGCGCGCGGTGCGCCCAACCCTTCAAAACCGATCCCGCGCGTCGTGTAGACCGTCGTCCGGCCTGCATCAACGCGCCCGCGCACGAACCGGCGGCCGAGGTGGCTTCCGGTCAGCAGCGCGAACCCTCCGGGCAAACACAACTGCCCGCCGTGCGTATGCCCGCATAACACCAGATCGACGCCGGCGTCGATCGCTTCTGGCGCGAGGTCGGGCGAATGACTCAGCAGCAGCGCCGCCCCGCCCTTAGGCTGCGACTCGAACAGTTCGGCCAGCGCCGCGCGATCCTGCTTGAGCGCGTGGTAGGTCGCCACTCCGCCGATGTGCAGCGGCCCGCCCGGCGTGTGGATCGTCGCCCAGCGGCCGACCACGCTCTGCCCGCACGGATGCCGGTCGAAGTAGCGTTCGGCGTCCGACGGCTGGTCGATCTCCGGTGACGTGCCGGACACAGCATACACGCCCAGCGGCGCCTGCCAGCCCTCGACAATCTGCCGGACGGCGTCCTCGGTCTGCGGATCGCCGACGTACGACAGGTTGATGAAGTCGCCGCTGAACACGATCACGTCGGGCCGCAGCGCCGCAATCTGCCGTTGTAAGATACGTTCGCGCGGGCCGAAATGTTCCGCGTGCAGGTCGCCGAGAT
>JZRA01000048.1 GCA_001567485.1 Chloroflexi bacterium OLB13 | reverse complement strand
CCCGCAGCGTAACCCGATCGAGCAGGCGTTCTGGTTGGCGCTCGGCGCGCAGCGTGTGAATCACCGCGGTGCGCCCGGCTGTGACGTGATGAGATTGATCCCATGAATCTACGAGTCGCTGAAGAACGCGATATTGAGAGAATCGGCCGGATGTGGGAGAAGCTGGCGATGCTTCACCACGACCTCGATCCGGTGCTGCCCCCAGCGGCGATGGGCGGAGGGCGTGTCTATGCTCGCCGTCTGATCGGCCGCCTCAACGATCCCTTGACGCGGATCGTGGTCGTTGAGGACGAGGAACGGCTTGTCGGCTTTGCGCTGGCAGTGATCATCGATGTCATCCCCGATATGTTCGTGCAGGAGAACAGCGGCCTGCTGGCCGATATCTTCGTCGAGGAGACGCATCGGCGCTGTGGAGTCGGTCGCTTGATGGTGGAAGATATTAAGGCATGGCTCAAAGCCAACGGCGTGCGGTGCTTCGAGTGGCATGTCGCCGAGAAGAACCCCGCAGGCCGTAAGTTCTGGGAGGCCATGGGGGGTGAGCGGGTGATGGTCAGGATGAGGGCAGGCACCGGCTGATATGCGCGTTCTACACCCTATCACCCAGCGCGAGCGTCTGATCGCCTCGGGGGTTTACCGCTACACCCGCAGCGGGCAGCGGCTTGCCGGTTCCGAGCATTTCAGCATCCACGCTCTGCCCGATGGATCGTGGTTCGTTCGGATCGATTACGATTGGCGCGACCTCGACCGCACCAGCCAATTGATCGAGGCGCTTTACGATCCTCCTGCCGATGGGGGAAGGCTTCAGCGGGTGGTGGCGCAGCTTCACGCCCCAGACGGCGTTCGCCGCGAGACGGCCGACTTCCATCCACGGGCTGCGCTCATCGGCCTGAGTTCGGCGTCTGGTGATCGGCAGGATGTCGAAGTCGTGCTGCGTGAAGGGTATGCCGTGCTGCTGCTCAAGACGGCGCTGGTCGGGCTGCAGGTGGCGCGCTGGCCGACTGGTGACGAGGAGCCAGTCATGGCGTTCTGCGGATATCGCACCCATCGCAGTGAACCACTAGTCCTCGAATCGCGCCGGATGCGTGTGGGCGTCGAGCACGTCACCGTCGGTGGGCGGGACTACGAGACTGCCGTGTTCGACGTCGACGGCGAGTTCACCCAACGCTTGTGGGTGACCGCGCACGGCGTCGTTCTGCGCAGGCAGATTGGCGAGATGGACATCCGCGTAGAGAACTTGGCGCTTGGCCAGAACGGAACCGCCGCATGATGAACCGCCTTCGCCGCTTCGGCGACCTGCTTGGCCCGCAACGCCTGACGGCGCTGTTTCTGCTGCTGGCGATCACTGGTCTGGCGAGCCTTATCCTGAACGCGGTAAACGAACCGTGGGTCGTCACGGTGCAGTCCGTGCTGCTGCTGGTGTTCGTAGGCGGCGCTGTCGGCATCATCTTCTCGGCGCTGGACTCGTTTGAGCGCGGCCGCTGGTTCGGGATTCTTACACCTGCGTTCGGCCTCGTCGTGCTCGGTACAACGGTGTTCCAGCAGCAGGCCGGGCTGTTCTTCGGTCTCGCGTTCGGCTGGATCGTCGCGGCGCAGTTCATCTTCAACCCGCGCGGGCCGATGGCGTATCAACAGGCCGTCAAGGCGATGCGCAAGAGCGATTACGAGACGGCCACCAAATCACTCGATGCGCTGATCCGGCAGGAACCGAAGAATCCGGGTCACTACCGCTTCCGCGCCGAAATTCACCGCCTGAACGGGAAGTTCAACGCGGCCAAGCGCGACTACAAGAAGCTCATCGAGCTTGGCCCGGATCACGCGGCTGTCGGATACAATCTACTCGCTGAGGTGCATTTGCAGGCGGGCGAATTGAACGACGCGCTGATGGCCGGGCGCAAGGCGTATGAACTCGCGCCGGATGAATGGGTGGCCGCCTATAACCTCGGCATGGTCGAAGATCGCCTGCGCATGAGCGAGGACGCGCTCACCCATCTCGACGCCGCGATTCAGGCCGGAGTCCCTGACGCGCGGCACCGCTTGTTGATCCACCTGTACCGTGCGCGGGCTGCTGTGCGGCTCGGCCAGAACGAGCGTGCCGGACAGGCGCTGAACGATCTCAGGCATGAACGGCGCGCGCTGAATGAATGGCGCAAGCTGCTGGCGTCTGATCAGGCGGAGACCCTGCGCGCTGTCATCGGCAGCGATGTCGAAGCCGCCGAGCGCTTGATCGCCGGCGAGCTGGACGTATCTGCATTGGGAAATTGATCATGAGCCGCCGCCGCCTGTTCGTCTACATCGGGATTGTCGTCAGCGGTGCGTTCGCGCTGCTAGGCGGTGTCGTGTTCATTGTGGGCATCTTTGCCGAGCTGATCGGCCGAACCGAGCCGCAGGCCGGCGTCTCGCTGTCCGTGCAGTTCGCGCTCACCGGTTTGTGTCTGTCGGCGGCCATGTTCGCGCTGTTCTTCGGGCTGGTCGCGGCGTTGATCGCGCGGCAGGCGCGTGAGCGCGGCGCTGGCTATGGCGCGGCGTACCGGCTGATCGAGTCAATGCGTTTTCGCGAGGCTGTCCCGGTGCTTGAACGCATGGTGCGCGCGGGCAACACGTCCAGCGAGGTGCTGATGATGCTGACCAGCGCCTACGGATATTCCGGCCAGTTTGGCAAAGCGCAGTCTACGGCAGACCGGGCGGTGCAGATCCATCCCGATGACGCGCGTTCGTACATTACATTGGCGACTGGCTACCGGTTGCAAGGCGCATACGACGAGGCGGCGAGTGCGCTCAAGCTGGCGCTCGAACGCGACCCGGAACAGGCGGTCGTTTGGGCGGAACTCGGGTTCGTCCAGCGCTTCGCGGGTCGCGCTGATGAAGCCGTTCAGTCGTTCGAGCGTGCCGCGCGCGATCCGCTGCCGCCGATGTACAGCGTGCGCGTGAACTTCCATCTGACGCAGGCGTATCAGGCGCAGGGCGACGCCGAACGGGCGGTGCGGTGCGCGGCCCGTATGATGGCGGCACGCGACGGATTGGCGGTATGGCAGGCTTCGCTGCCGGCGCTGGCCGGCACCACGTATGGCACCGCGCTGCGTTATGAGGTCAACGACATCGACCGCGCGCTGGCAGACGCCGAGTCAGGCAGCGTTCGCTGATGATGCGCCTCGGCCGCATTACGACCGCCGTCATCACTCAGTTTCGCGCATGGGATCGCGCAAGCCGTGCGGCGTTCATCCTCGCGCTGGTGCTGCTCGTCGCCGTGCTCGTGCTTGGCGGACGCGTTCCGTCCGATCAGCGCACGGTCGTTTGGATCGGGCTGATCGGGCTGCTGGTGGTCATGCAGGGCATTTTCCTGTACGCCAACCGGCACATGGTCACCGATGTCACGCGCGCACAGCGAATGATCCTCGCCGGCGACTATGCCGCCGCCGTCGCTTTGCTTGAGCCGCATCGTCTCGCTGAAAAACCCGACCCGCGCGCGCTCGTGCTGCTCGGCAACGCCTATCGCATGCTGGGCGATATGACACAGAGCCTCGAAATCCTGACAAAAGCCGTACAAATTGCGCCGCACCTTCATTTCGCCCGTTACAGCATCGGACGTACACTAATGGCGAATGGGCAGTATCCAGAAGCCGCCGATGCATTCGATGCTGCGCTGGAACGCGGCGCGCCGGACTTCGCGAAGATTGATCTTGCCGAGGCGCAGATGCGGGCGGGATTTCCAGTCATAGATGTATCCGTTCAAGACGGCGAATCGCACGTTACACTTATGGCGGCGTTGATCGCATGGAAGGGCGGCGGGCCGGTTCCTGCGGTTGATCTGATCGAGCGCGGGCTTGGACCGATCGCGCGTAATGCCGAACGCTTCGCCCATACGCCGTACGGCGTCGCGCTGCAAGCCGACGTAGACGCGCTAAACGCACTGCTCGTAGAGGGGGTGGGGAACGATGGCTAGTATCTTCTTGAGCCGGGACGGCAACATCTCCGTCTTTAAGGTCGGAGTCGGATTCGCCATTGTCGGCGGTCTGCTTATCGTCGGCGGGTTTATTCTCGCCGCCATCGAGCAGAACTCGTTCCGTTCACCGCTCGACGTGGCAGTCCCGCCCGAGACGACCGTCCTTGCGACGGACGAACTGTCACCGGCCAGCCGGCGCGTCTTTTACGAAAGCCTGCTTGAGCCAGAGGACGTGTATCGCTACTACGATCAACTGTTGGCCGAGCATGAGGGCGTAGACATCAACGACCCGAATCGCGAACGGTGCGTCCGCAGCCCATCACGCGGTGAGTTCGAGTCCTACAAGCCCGGCGATGGCAGCGTGCCGTTCGAGTACCGCTGCTTGTTCCAACAGACTTCGCTGCTCGGCATCGACAGGGCGACGATGATCACCATACAGCCGGGCGTGCGCAACGACGCGACCGGCCAAAACTTTGAAGGCACGACTCGAATCGACTATGAGCAGTACTGGGAACCCTAAACCGGCGGACGAAACGCCACAGGCGAAGCGTCGCGGATGGGGCGGGATCGCGCTTGCTGTGATCCTGATCGCGCTTGCCGTGCTGATCGGTACTCAAATCCTTGGCGTGTTGTATGGCCTGTTGTTTCCGCCAAGTCCGCCGTTACCGGACTCATTTACCCTGCTGCAGTCGACCAGCCCCAGCTACGGCGTTGACGATTGGCTGTACGCGTCCAGCGAGGATGCCTGCCGCGTCGCGCGTGACTTTGAGCGTGCGGGCGCGTCCTGCACCATCGCGCCGGGCATTTGCAACAGTGGATTCGTCCAGATGGAGGAGCCGCGCGCCGGTTCAAACGTCGCGCGCTGTACCGGCGAGTTTCACTGGTCGATTTTCGCGCAGCGGTACTACGCCAACATCGCCGCGGGTTACGGGGACGATCAGCCGACCCGTGTCCGTATCGAGCGCGAGATCTTCTGGACAGGGGTGATTCCGGAGGCCGCGCCGGTGCAGCTCAGCACACCGGGCCTGCCGCCGCTTTCAACACCTGCGCCCTAACACGCCCCAATTGCGCGGTATTTCGCCTGTTATCATGCTCCATTCTGCGCGATAATTTGCGAAGACACGGTAGAGCCTGCCGTGTTTTGAATCGTTGCGACGATCCAAAGAGAGTCTAGGAGTGGGAGGTGCGCCCGTGACGCGTGACCCTCAGCAGGTTCACGCATCGCGGAAGATTGCGCTCCGGGTTCGCAGCACCATCGTTACACCTTGACCTGTCGAATCCCAAGGAGGCATTCAACGCGATGTTTGAACCCGTCAGTCCCAAGGTCGATGTCCAGAAGGTCGAGCAGTCGATCCTCGAATTCTGGCGTGAAAACCGCATTTTCGAACGCAGCATGTCGCAGCGCGAAGGCGCGCCGCGTTGGGTTACGTACGAGGGGCCGCCGACCGTCAACGGCACGCCGGGCGTCCATCATGTCTTGGCGCGTGCTTTCAAGGATATGTTCCCCCGCTATCGCACCATGCGCGGTCAGTACGTGCTGCGCAAAGGCGGCTGGGACACCCACGGCCTCCCCGTCGAGATTGCGATGGAGAAGGAACTCGGTTTCACGCGCAAGCAGCAAATCGAGGAATACGGCATCGCCGAGTTTAACGCCAAGTGCCGTGAAAGCGTCTTGAGCAATATCGGCAAGTGGGAGCGCTTCACCGAACGGATGGCGTACTGGACGGATATCCCGAACGCATACGCCACGCTGAACAACTCGTACATCGAGAGCGTGTGGTGGGTGCTCAAGCAGCTTTTCGAGAAGAGCCTGATCTACAAGGGCTTCAAGACCGTGCCATTCTGCACACGCTGCGGTACCCCATTGAGCAGCCACGAGCTGTCGCTGGGATATGAGGACATCAAGGATCCGTCGGTATTCGTGCGGTTCCCGGTGAAAGATCAGCCCGGCGTGTACTTCCTCGCATGGACGACGACGCCGTGGACGTTACCCGGCAACGCGGCGTTGGCCGTCGGCGCTGACATTCAATATGTCGAGGTCGAAGGCCCGGCGGTCGAGGGGGGCACGGAACGGCTGATCCTTGCCGAAGCACGCCTGAGCGTACTGCGTGATCGCGATGCGTACACCGTCGTGCGGCGTATGACCGGGCGCGATCTGGTCGGCATGCGCTATGTGCCACTGTACAACTTTATCCCGGTCGAGCAGGATTACGCGTATGTGCTGACCGGCGACTTCGTCAGCACGGAGGACGGCACCGGAATCGTGCATATCGCGCCGGCGTTCGGCACCGACGACCTGCGCGTAGGGCAGGAGCATGGACTACCGCTGATCCGCACCGTCACCAGCACCGGCCACTTTATCGACTCGATCGGGCCGTTCGCATGGATGTGGTTCAAGGACGCTGATCCGGAGATCATCACCGAACTCAAGCGGCGCGGGCTGATGTACAAGAGCGAGAAGTACGAGCACAGCTATCCGCACTGCTGGCGTGACGGGACGCCGCTGATGTACATCGCGCGCGACTCGTGGTACATCCGCACGACCGAATATCGCGACACGATGGTGGCGCTTAATCAGACCATCAACTGGGTGCCGGGGCATATCCGCGATGGGCGCTTCGGCAATTGGCTGGATGAACTCAAGGATTGGGCGCTCGGCCGCGAACGTTATTGGGGCACCCCGCTCCCGATCTGGGTCGATGACCAGACCGGTGAGATGGTGTGCATCGGCAGCGTGAAGGAACTCAGCGCGCTGGCTGGCCGTGACCTGTCCGAACTCGACTTGCACCGTCCGCACGTTGACGCGATCACGTTCCCGAACCCGAACGGCTCAGGCGGGACGATGCGGCGCGTGGCAGAGGTCATCGACGTGTGGTTCGACAGCGGCGCGATGCCGGTGGCGCAGTGGGGATACCCGGCATCCAATCACGCGGTGTTCGAGGAGCAGTTCCCGGCGGATTACATCTGCGAGGCGGTTGATCAAACGCGCGGGTGGTTCTATACGCTGCACAGTATCGCCTCGATGACGTTCAAGAGCGTGGCGTTCAAGAACGTCATCTGCCTCGGCCACATCCTCGACGGCGAAGGCCAGAAGATGAGCAAGTCGAAGGGCAACGTCATCGATCCGTGGGACGTGATGAACGCGCACGGGTCGGATGCGATGCGGTGGTATATGTACACCGCCGGCCCGCCGGGCGAACCACGCCGATTCTCGATGGATCTTGTCGGGGACGTGGTGAAGAAGTTCTGGAGCACGATCTGGAACACGTATGCGTTCTTCGTCACGTATGCCAATATCGCGAGTTGGTCGCCAGCGTCGGACGCGCCGCCTATCGCCGAACGTGACCCGCTGGATCGCTGGCTGTTGGCGGCTTTGCACAAGTTGGCGCGCGACGTTGGAAACGCCTACGAGACGTTTGACGTGCCGGGGGCGACTCGCCCTGTTCAGGCCTTCGTCGAAGACCTGTCCAACTGGTATGTCCGCCTCAGCCGCCGCCGCTTCTGGGAGGGTGACGCAAGCGCCATGGCGACGCTGTACGAGGCGTTGGTCATGTTGACCAAGTTGATGGCCCCGGCCGTGCCGATGCTGGCGGATTACCTGTACCGCGCGCTGGTGACGCCCTTCGACGCGGACGCACCCGAAAGCGTCCACCTGTGCGATTGGCCGGCGTATGATGCGTCGCTGATTGACACAGCCGCCTTGTCGGAGATGGATCTCGTGCAGCGGCTGGTCAGCTTGGGCCGCGCCGCGCGCGACAGCGTGGAGATCGGCGTGCGGCAGCCACTGGCGAGCGCAGCATTCGTGACTCGCAGCGCGCAAGAACGTGCGGCGGTTACGCGCTTGACCACGTTGATCGAGAGCGAACTGAACGTCAAGCGCGTCGAGACGCTCGATGGCGCGGACGATGTGGTGGAGTACAAACTCAATCCGCTGCCGCAGGTGCTCGGCAAGAAGTTCGGTAAGGACTTCCCGCGCGTGCAGAAGGCACTCCGCGAGGGGACGCCGGAGCAGGTACGCCGCTGGGCGCAGACACTGAATCGCGGCGAGTCTATCACGGTCGAACTGAACGGGCAGAGCTTCGAGGTCACACCGGCTGAGTGCGAGGTCAAGCAGGCCGCGGCGGAGGGATTCGCCGTGGCGGAGGAGGCTGGCCTGCTGGCGGCGGTCGATACGCGGCTCAACGACGATCTGATTCAGGAAGGTCTAGCGCGTGAGGTCGTGCGGCGCGTGCAAGCCACTCGCCGTGACGCCGACTTTAACGTCGAGGATCGTATTCACCTCGTCTATGAGGCGTCGGAAGCGTTGGCTCGTGCCATTGTTCGTTTTGCCGACTACATCAAGGACGAGACGTTGGCCGTGACGCTGGAAGCATCGACTCCCACGAACGGGTTCTTCCGCGCTGCGTTTGTGCCGAACGATGATCCCAAGAAGGATACGTCAGTGCGGGGGGAAACGCTTACGCTGGGGGTCAAGCGCGTGCAGTAGTTGGCAATTCTGACCAAGGTCAAAGGCGGATCGTACCACGCGATCCGCCTTTTTTGTCGATAGAGACAACGCCATTTGTGTAGTGTCACTAAATAGATTGCCGATTTTTCCGTATACTAGGCAAAACTCGCCAATCGCCCCCACTTGCTATACTGGTTGGATGTGCCGATACGGGTGTAACAAATGACTGATTCCAACACAGTTTCGCTGCAGTATCTGCTGCGGACGGCATTGCCGCCTGAGACACAGCTCATCGCAGGGCCACCGGATGCGCAGATCAGTTGGGCCGTGGCGCTGCGGGCACAGCCGCCGGCCGACAATGAGCTTTACGGCGGCGAGCTGGCGTTGGTGCAGATGGATCTCCTGCGCAGTTTCGAGAGCCGTATCGGCGTGACCGAGGTGGTTCAGCGGCTCGCGGACGCCAACGCCGCGGCGGTCGCGCTGCGCTTGCGCGAGGACGTGCCGCCGCAGGCCTTGAGCATCGCTAACCAGCACAATGTCGCGTTGATCGTCCTGCCGCCGGACGCCAACATGGCCCGTGTCGAGCGCGAGATCAACCGCCTGATCGTCAGCGGCGCGGCACAGGTGACACAGCGCGCCATCGAGGTTCAGCGCGAACTTGTGCGCGCGGCCGCCGAGAACCGCGAGCTGGGCACGCTCTTGCAGATCATCGCGCGGGCAACCGGCAAGACGGTTGTCGTCCACGACGACGCCGGCGTGCAAACGGACATCGCGCAGGTCTCTGGGCAGCGCCGCCCGGCAATCGGGGCGCGGGGCGCGGTCGATTCGGCCGCGATTGAGAGCTTCCAGCGCTGGCTCCAGCGCGAGTCGTCCAAAGCATTACACAACGTCGTGTCCAGCCCGCTCGGATTCACGACCACGCTTCAAGTCGAAAAACGTGTGGCGGGATTCCTCTCGCTAATCACCGGCGTGTCTACGCTTGACGAGTTCAACCGTCTCGTCCTGACCTACGGCGCGGAAGTCTGTGCCGTGCAGTTGGCGAAGACGCGCGCCATCGCAACGGCGGTCGAGCAGACGCGCGGCGACTGGGTGCAGATGTGGCTTTCCGGCACGTCCGCCGATGACGACATGCTGATGGCGCGCGCCGATCAATCCGGCTTTGATCCCGACTCGCTGTATGTCACCACGGCGTTTCGCGCCGTATCGGCGTCTGGCGTGCCGCTTCCACTCGATTCGCTGATCGGGTTTGTGCGCGACGATCTCACGCGGCGTCAAATCGAGTTTGCGATCGGGCAGTACGTGGACTTGATCGTGCTGCTGTACCCGCTTGATTCGCATCAGGCGTTGACGCGTGCGCGCCAGCAGATCGAATATCTCCGCGAGCAGCTGCATGTGCGCGCACCGGGGGGCGTCGTCGCCGCCGGGATCAGCCGACCGGTTCAAGGGCTGCGTGATCTGCGCGCCGCATATCGCGAGGCGAAGGACTCGCTGACGATTGCGCAGCAGCTCGGCGATATCGACAAGTCGACCTACTACGGCGACCTGAAGCTGTATCAGCTGCTGCTCGGCGTCAAAGATCGCAGCCTGCAGCATCTCCGGCGCTTCTATGAAGAGGCGCTGGCCCCGCTGGTCGAGCACAATGACCGCAAACAGGGCGATTTGATCCGCACGCTCAACGGCTTTTTCGATGCCAATGGTAATCTCGCCAAGGCGGCGTCTGATCTTGCCGTGCATCGCAACACGCTGGTGTACCGCTTGGATCGCATCAGCGAACTGACCGGCCTTGACCTCAACGACCCCGATAACCGGCTGATCCTGCACCTCGCGCTCAAGGTGCAGCGTGTACTGGCGACCCTGCCGTCCAGCTAACCGTCGCGGTTGAAGGTGGCTGACCCGCAGGGTATCCTCTACCGGATCGGGAAGGTGCTGCATGACTAAACCGTGGCGTGTTCATCTCGCCAATTCCGCAATCGTTCATGTCGATCTCGTGCCGGGTAATCCGGAGCTGGTCGCTGCTTGGGCGCTGGATGGCGTCGCCGCTGTGTACGACCTCGAACGCGGTAATGCGTACGGCGCTGCCACCTTCACCCTTCCGGCCGGACATGCCGAACGCTGGGCGTATCTGCAAGCATTCAAGCTGCCGCATGTCGCGCGATGGAGCCACGCCTGCAATCTGCCGGTGCACGTTTGGTCGTCCGCCAAACACGCCGTCATTTACACCGGAGACGCGACGTTCACCTTGTGCGCTGGCCCGGATGACCGCCCCAAGACCCTGACGTTCGACGTCGTGCCGGATGCGTTCGCTGTCGATGCGGCCGCGCAGATCGTTGTCGCGCTCGACTCGAAAGGCGCGCTGCTGATCGGCAAGATCGGCGGGGTGATCAAGACGCTCAAGCCGGGCCTCCAGCCGACGCACGACCTCCGCCTGCTGCTGCAGATGAGTCCGCGCACCCACCGGCTGGTCGCCAGCGATGGCACGCGCTTGGTCGTGATCGACGGCGGCAAGGTGAGCAGCCGGCGCGATCTGCATTATGCGTGCAGCAGTCTCGCGCTGTCCCCTGACGGCACGCGCCTGATGACGTATGACGCCGACAGCGGCGTGCTGCGGATGTACGATCCGGACGGACTAAAGCTCACGCATCAACGGTTTGCGATTGACGTGCTGAGCGCATCGGACGAACGCCAGCTTGTCGGATTCGCCGAGCTGCCGCCGGTCAATGCGGCGCTGAGTGCGCTGGCGCTGGATGATAACGGCCGGTTTGCATTTGCGGTGTTCGGGCAGGTGTGCGGCGCACACATCTCGCATTTGACGGCGACCGAAACGCCGCCGACCGTGACGCCAACACCTGCGGGTGACACGCACAAGCCTACGCCGGCCTCAGCGATCAAGACGCCCAGCGATCCGCCGAAGTCATAGTTCGCTGCAATCCCACATAAAGCCGCAGCGTGGACAGCGCACTTTGCACGCGTGGCGATACACCGCCGCATCGCAGGCCGGGCAGACCTCGGCCAGCGTGTAGTTCGGCACGGGCGGGGCCGCTGGACGCAGATTGTGCTCGGCCGTCCGTAGGCGCAGTCGATAGGCGGTGCGCTCGCAGTCTGGGGTGCTGTTGTCGGAAGCTGTCATGCGATCAGAGTAGCGGAAAAACGCCGTGAGCCGCAACGAACAGCCGTCCTAATGCGTATAGTCTTATAGATGATTGAGACTTTCGCGGGTTCTCCGTCCGCCGGATATCCGCGGTAACGATACGATTGGGCAAGGACGAACGCCATGACGTACTACACGGAAAAAACGAAGTTCAGTGATGTGATTCGCCCTGATGCGGGCTTCCATGCCGATCAGGAGCAGGCGGGATGTGGCGCCTATGTCAGCGCGTCGGTGCAGTACCCGCTGATTGGCGGATCATCGACGTGGAGCAAACTGTTGATCGGGGCGCTGCTCAACTTCATCCCGTTCTTCGGGTCGATGGTAGTTGCCGGATACGCGCTGCGAGCCACTCGGCGCGTGGTGCACGGAGACTATACGCTGCCGGAATGGGATGACTGGGTGAACGACTTCATCCGCGGCCTGATCGTAACGGTGGGTGGGTTTATCTACGGCCTGCTGTTGATGTTCTCGATGGTGCTGATCGTGACGATCCCGGTGTTGGTGATCTTCGCGTTCCCGCTGATTATGTACCCCATCGCCAAGTTCGCGGTGACGGACGACGCCACAGCGTTTGTCGACGTGGTTGGCGCGTACAACGCGGTGTTCAAACGGCCGGTCGAAGCGCTCATCGCGTCCGGATCGTTCTACATCGTGGGCTTGATCTTCGCTGTGCTGATCCCGATCGGCTTCGTCTTTCTGATCATCCCCGGCCTGATGCTCGCCTTCGGGCTTACGCTCGCGGTCGCGTTCCAGACCGGGCTGTACGGCCGGGCGGTCGTCGGTCGCTGATGGCGATGGACTCCAACACAACGCAAACGGCGCATCAATTGGGATGCGCCGTTTTGTTTGAGGCGACGGCGGGAATCGAACCCGCGATAAAGGTTTTGCAGACCTCTGCCTTACCACTTGGCTACGTCGCCGTGCTCACGACATTATAGTGGAGTCTCAGAGCGTAGGCAAGGCGAAGCGTCCGCCCACAGCCACGACTTGTCGCCAAGCCGCAGTCGCGGGTCACGCAACCGATGTCCCGGCGAGACGTTGAACCAGCTGCGCCGCGGCAATCTCGGCCTCGACGTTGAAGTTATACATCGCGCCTTTGCCTTTGTAATACAGGCCGACTTGAAACAGGCCGGGATATCCGTTGAGTTCGCGTAACGTAGGCTCGAACTGCGCGTCGATGGCCGCGCCGACGTCGTACGTGCCGCGATAGATGAGCTTCGCGGTGTCGATGTCGTAGGGCATGCTGTTGAACCGCCGCGGCCAGCCCTGATCGTCGCATTCGCAGTGGATCCCGTCGAGGAAACCAAGCGCGGGCCGGTAGCCGGTCGCCATAATCACGGCGTCAATCGCGTGTGTCGATCCGTCAGTGAGGACTACGCCGTTCGCGGTGAAGCGTGACGGACCGTCGACGCAGATCACCTCGCCGCGCCGCACGGCAGGGATCAACTCGCCGCCACGAGCCGCTACCGCGCCGCTGGTCATGCCCCTTTTCGGCGTCTTGATGCCGCGCAGTGCCGACTGCGGAAATCCGAGCTGTTCGACGTACTCCAGAAACGGCTCGCAGATGCGTTCGGGAAGCCATCGCGTGACCAACATCCATGCGTGCTTACTCAAGCCCAGCGGATAGCGCCGCCTGAGTGTGATCCCCGTCCGCATACTCAACAGCGCCGGTTGAACCGGCCCGTTGTGCTTCCCGATCTCCAGCGCGATATCGAGGCCGCTCGGCCCGTTACCGACGATCAGCACGCGCTTGTCCGTGAACGGCTCCGGCCCGTGGTAGTCGTGTGCATGAATCCGGCCGCCTTGAAAGCCGGTCAGGCCGGGGATTGCGGCAGTATACGGATTGCTGAAGCGCCCGGTCGCGATCACGACGTTTCGATAGCATTCACGACCGCGGCTTGACGTGACTTCCCACGCGCCGCCGCCGGCCGGTCGCAGGCACGAGACATCGACCCCCAGCGTGATGTTCAGCCGATGTGCGTCGACGAAACCTGCAACGTAGTCGTGATACTGCTTACCGGTCGGGAACTCACCCCATTTCAGCGGAAAGCGGCGGCCCGGCATGTGCGAGAAATACCGCGTTGTATTCAGGCGAAGCGACGGATACAGGTTGGCCCATGTCGAGGCGATGACGTTGGCCCGGTCGATGATCTCGTAGGGCAGGCCGGCCCGCTGTAAGAAGTAGCCCGTGACGATCCCCGCGGGGCCTGCGCCAATCACCAGAATCGGGTTGGATGCGTGATCGTTAGCCGTTGACTTCACTGAGGTGCATTCCTATAATACTCGGACGCGTTAGCCCGTTGGGCTATCTTTTTTCGTCAGTTATCTAGTTGAGGAGACGCCCGATGGGTCCCCTTCCCAAGCGTAAGATCTCGAAGGGTCGTCGTGACCGCCGGCGTGCCCATGACGCGCTCTCGCTGAAGCATCTCGTCGAGTGCGAAACGTGTGGTGAGTACCACATTGCGCACCGCGTATGCCCGAAGTGCGGTTCATACCGCGGCCAGACCATCGTTCAGGTGACGACCGAGTCCTAATCAGCCGTCGCCATCAGCATGAGTACGGATCGCCCTGCCCAACCGAGCAGGGCGATTTTCGATTCCGCAATCCCTACAGCGAGACGACCCGCGCCGAACCCGTGGCCTTCGCCAGCGCATTACGCGAATCGACCACCAAGTGCGCGGTCGATTTAACGTGCGAATAGTCGATCACGCTGTGATCGGTCACGACCACGACACAGTCCGCGTCAGCGAGCAGCGCGTCACTGTACGCCGTGCTGGTCAGCTTGCGCCCGTCTTCGAGCCGCAGGCTTGGCACAAATGGATCGTGATAGACGACATGAGCGCCCTTTTCGAGCAGCAGGTGAAGCACGTCGAGCGCAGGGCTTTCGCGCACGTCGTCGACATCCTTCTTGTACGCCACGCCCAGCACGACGATCCGTGACCCGCGAACTGCCTTGCCGTCGTCGTTGAGCGCGTCGGAGACCTTGGTAAGCACATGCGCCGGCATCGACGCGTTGATCTCGCTGGCGAGTTCGATGAACCGCGCCGTATAGTTCAGCGTCTTTAGCTTCCAGCTCAGGTACAGCGGGTCGATCGGGATGCAGTGGCCGCCCAGCCCCGGGCCGGGGTAGAACGGCATGAACCCGAACGGCTTGGTCTTGGCCGCTTCGATCACTTCCCACACGTTGATCCCCAGCCGGTCACAGATCAGCGCGATCTCGTTGACGAGGCCGATATTGACGGCGCGGAAGGTGTTTTCCAGCAGCTTGACCATCTCCGCCGAGGTGGGTGATGACACCGGGATGACATGATCGACAGCGGTGCTGTACAGCGCAACCGCGATCTCGGTGCAAGCGGGAGTCGAGCCGCCGACGACCTTCGGCGTATTGCGGACGCCGTAGGTCGGGTTGGAGGGGTCGATGCGCTCAGGCGAGAAGGCAATAAATGCATCCTCACCGATCTTGAACCCGGCATCCCGGAACTTCGGCTCAAGCAGTTCGTTGGTGGTGCGGGGTAGGTGGTGCTTTCAAGGACGACGAGCAGCCCTTCGTGCGCCACCTCGGCGACGGCTTCCAGCGCCTGAATGACATACGACATATCCGGGTCTTTGGTCTTGCGCAGCGGTGTCGGCACGCAGATGCTGATCGCGTCGACCGTCTCAAGGTCGCGGTAGTTGGTGCTGGCGATGAACTTGCCGCTTTTCACCAGCGGCGCAAGGCGTTCGCTGGGAACGTCCCCCACGTAGCTTTTGCCGCTGTTGAGCAGCGCCACTTTTTCCTCGCTGACGTCGATGCCGACGACGTGAAACCCGACCTCCGCGAATTCGACCGCGAGCGGCAGGCCGACGTAGCCGAGGCCGACGATGCCGACGCGCGCGTCACGCGTGCCGATTCGCCTCAGCAGCTCCTCTTTGTGAGACATTGGAATGACAGTCCTTGGATCAGACGAACATAGGGCGATTATAGTGCCTAGATTTGCTCGAAAGAACGGCCAAAGTGGGCCATCGTGTCGGCGACCGCTGGCTGCGCGACAGCGAGCAGAACCGTGCCGTCATCTCCGGCGCGGCCGAGCGCGAGCGGAAGGGCGGACGCGATATCCGGCGCATACGCGATCTCGACGTGCCGGTCGGCCGTGCTGACCGCGGCCTGAGCAGCCGCCAGCGCCGTTGATTCGTCGGGAAATCGTATCGTGATGTTGCGTTCGCTTGAGGTCAGGATGAGATGATCGGCCTGCGCCGCCATCAGCCGGTACGTCGTCGCGATATCACGGTCGGTCGGCACGGCCGCGACGATCACCAGCGGGCGGGTGATGCGATCCCGCACGCTGTCCAAGTAGACCTGAAGCGACAGGGGATTAACCGCACCGTCGATGAATACCTGCGGCCGATCAAGCAGCTTTTCGCAGCGCCCCGGCCAGACAGCCGCTTCCAGCGCGGGGATCGCCAGCGCGGTGAACTGCGGCCGCGGCAGTCGCGTAGACGCTGTGGTATGGTGCAGATGGTGTGCTGCGCGCAGCGCCAGACTCGCATTGTCGACGGCATAACGCCCGTAGAAGGGCAGACGAGCGACCGACTGCGACTCAGGAACTCGCATCCGCACGCCGCGCTCCCAGTCCCCTGCGTACTGACCGAGATCGGACGGGTTCAAGAACTGGATGGTTGCCCGAATGCGCTCCGCCTCAAGCCGGATTTGCGCCTCGGCGTCGGGCTGCTGCGGCAGGCTGAGGCCATCGCCGCCCGGTTTGAGGATGCCGGCCTTATGCCACGCGATGCGCTCGACGGTCGGGCCGAGGTAGCGCATATGCTCCAGCACGATCGGCGTGAACAGCGCCAGCCGGTTGTCAACGAGGATGTTGTCATCGAAACGCCCGCCGCGCCCGACCTCGATCACCGCCGTATCCACCGCGTTCTCGTCGAACCATGACAGCGCCAGCGCGAGGAAGATGCCCTGTGGGCTGAGATACGCGCCGGCCGGCAAGCCCGACACCACGGCATCGACCGCCGGCGCGATGTGATCGACAAGCCGCAGGAAGTCGGCGGCCGGGATCGCCGCGCCGTTGACGCGAATCCGCTCGCGATAACTAATCAAGTGCGGACTGGTGATCGTGCCGACGCGGTGGCCGAGTTCGCGAAGGATGCGGGCGGTGAGGATCGTGACCGAGCCTTTGCCCTTGCTGCCGGTGACAACTGCGTACTCCCGGCGGCCGTGTGGGAGGCCGAGGCGTTCCAGCAGCGCGCGCGATGGCGCGAGGCTGCGGGTGTTCTCATCGAGGCCGCGTGTCCGCCAACCACTGGCGGCGATAGATTCGAAGATATATGTTACGGCGTCGGTTTCGTTGTCGAACCGCATGGGGCGCGCTCCGGTGCGCTGGAGTCTAGCTGAACGGGTAGATGTCGATTCCGAACGCGGCGGCCGCGGCGACGATCAACGGCGCGACCAGCAGCGCGGGCAGGAGGTTGGCGACACGCGGGCGCTTGACGTCAAGCAGGATGAGCGCCAAACCGATCAGGATCAGGCCGCCGGTGGCCGTCATCTCCGTCACCATAATCTCGCTCATAAACTGTCCCGCGAACGAGCCGATCAGCGCGAGGCCGCCCTGCACGATCAGCACGGTGAGCACGGTGAACACGACGCCAAGCCCGAAGCTCGCTGCCAGCGCCAGCGCGGCGAATCCGTCGAGCACGCTCTTGATGAGAAGCTGCTCGAACCCGATAGGTAAGCCCATGCCGTCCTGAATCGAGCCGAGGATCGTCAGCGGGCCAACGCAGAACAGCAGGCTTGCGGTGACGAAGCCAGTGATGAACCGCTGCCGCGCGCTGTCGGTGGTTGACCGTTCGTGCGCATCACCGTCCGTCGCTCCGCCCACCCGGCGCTGAAGCCAACCGGCAAGACGGTCAAGCGCGGCGTCGATGCGCAGCCACTCGCCAAGCAAGCCGCCGATGGTGATGCTGAACAACGGAATGACGATATTGCCCGACGACTGGCCGTTGCTGATGCCGACGATGAGCGTGACGAGGCCGAGACCGGTGACGATCGTCTCGCGCATCCGGGACGGAAAGCGGTCGCCGATCACCATGCCGAGCACGCTGCCGATCAGGACGGTCAGCGCGTTGAGAAGTGTGCCGCCCATACGGGGCGCGCCTTTCGGGTGTGAATTACTCCGATGCAGATGAGCTGGCGAGCCGTTCGGCGTACTGGCGCTTGAAGTATTCCAGATACTCGCCAGTCTTGATCTTGCGCCACCACCACTCGTTGTTGAGGTACCAGTCGACGGTCGCTTGCAGCGCGCGCGGCCAATCCCACTGGCGTTTCCATCCCAGCGCGCGCAGTTTGGACGCGTCCATCGCGTAGCGCCGGTCGTGGCCTTCGCGGTCGGGGACATGGCGGATCAACGAACGCGGCTTACCCAGCGCGTCGAGCATGGCGTGGACGACGTCGATGTTGAACTGCGTATTTTCGCCGGCGATGTTGTAGGCTTCGCCGGATACGCCGTGATGCAGCGCGACGTCGATGCCGGTGACGTGATCCTCGACGTACAGCCAGTCGCGTATCTGCTTGCCGTCGCCGTAGACGGGGAGTGGCCGGTCGTCAATGGCCTCGGTGATGAACAGCGGCAGCAGCTTTTCCGGGTACTGGTACGGGCCGAACGTATTGCTCCCGCGCGTGATGACGGTGTCCATGCCGTGTGTGACTTGATACGAACGCACCATCAGCTCGCCGCCAGCTTTCGCCGCCGCATACGGGCTGTTGGGCAGGAAGCGGTCGCCCTCGACCGACAGCCCGCTTTCGATGTCGCCGTAGACCTCGTCGGTGCTGACCTGAAGGAAGCGGCCGATGCCGTGTTTCTTGCCCTCGTCCAGCAAGATGTACACGCCGACTACGTCCGTATGCACGAAGGCATCGGGGGCGAGGATGCTGCGGTCAACGTGCGACTCGGCGGCGAAATTGACGATGGTGTCGATGTCGTACTGCTGGAGAACGCGGCTGACGGCGCCACGGTCGGCGATGTCGGCGCGCTCGAAGCGGTAGTTCTCCTCGTCGTCGATGGACAGCAGATTGTCACGGTTGCCGGCGTAAGTCAGCTTATCCAGCACGACGATGTTGTAGTGGGGATAGGTCTCGACCATATAGCGCGCGAAGGCGCTGCCGATGAACCCCGCTGCGCCGGTGACTAGGATATTCTTCATCAATCGCTGCCCTTCTTCTTCGATTCGGCCGCGCTCGGTTTTGGCTCGTCCGGCTTGAGGACGTGCTTGACGAGCGCCTCGGCCACACCGTCTTCGTCGTTGGAGGGGAGGACGGCCTTCGCCGCTGCCTTGAGCTTGGCGCTGCCGTTGCCCATCGCCAGACCATGCCCGACGAGCTGGATCATCTCGATATCGTTTTCGCCGTCGCCAATCGCCATGACGTGCGCCGGCTCGATCTTCATTTCTTTCAACAGCTGCTTGAGGGCTGTCCCCTTCGATGCGCCGGTCGGCAGCAGTTCGACTGCCTCCGGGATCGCTTGAGTCAACCGCGCCGAGCCGCCGATCATGTGGCCGAGCTGCCAGCGCAGGTGCGTGATCTGCTCAACCGAGCCGCCGCAGAACATTACTTTGTTGATCGGCGTCGAGTCCAGCAAGTTTTGCAGCGGGCCGACGATTTCCGGCAGCGGTTCGTCGTAATGCTCGGTGAGCACACGCGCCTCGGTGGTCATCCGGCGAGCGAGGATGCGCTTGCCGCTGTAGGCGATGGCTTGCAGTCCGCGATCTTCGACGAACGTGATGACGCGGCGCAGTAGATCGACGTCGAGCGTGCCGAGGTGCTTCTCGGTGCCGTCCGGATAGGTGATGACCAGTCCCTGCACAAAAATGCCGGGCGTCGTGAAGCCGACTCGCTTGTAGATCACGTCGGCCGAGGTGCGCGTCTTGCCGGTGGCGATCACGATGTGAACGCCCTGCTCATGCGCACGTTTGAGCGCGTCGGCGGTCTTGTCGGTGAGCTTGTTCTTCGACGACATGATGGTGCCGTCGACGTCGATTGCTACGAGCTTGATGTCGGACTGATTCGCCATGCTCCCTCGGATCGTTAATCGACTCGGACGACTGAATTGTCGCCGAGATTCATCTTGTAGGCGTTGGGCTTGGTGTTGTTGCGTGTGAGCGTCACCTTACGCCCGATCAGGCTTTCGTGCAGCCGCGCCGGCAGGTCGGAGATGCTCGTTTCCTCAAGGACGATGCTGCGCTCGATCTCGCAATTCTTGATCGTCACGTGATGATAAATGCTCGTGAACGGGCCGACGTAACTGTCTTCGATGACGGTGTGTTCACCGATGATCGCCGGCCCGCGGATGGTGCTGTTGATGATGCGCGCGCCGGCCTGAATAGTCACGCGCTTGTCGACTTCGCTGTTGACGATCTCGGCGTCCGGCGCGATGTCGGGACGCAGTTCGTCCAGCACCGCGGCGTTGGCTTCCAGCATGTCGATCGGCTTGCCGGTGTCATACCACCAGCCGCCGTGGACGTATGGGAACACCGAACGCTTGTGGTCGATCAACCACTGGATCGCGTCGGTGATCTCGTACTCGCCGCGTTTAGACGGCCGAATCGCGTTGACCGCCTCGAAGATCGTCGAGTCGAACATATAGATTCCGACCAGCGCGAGGTTGCTGGGCGGGTCTTGTGGCTTCTCGATCAGGCGGCGGATACTCCCGTCTTCGCGCAGGTCGGCGACGCCGTAGCTGCGCGGGTTCTCGACGGCCTTCAGCACGATCTGGCTGTTCCACGCGCTGTCCGCGAAGTCACGGATCAAGGTGTGGATCCCGCCTTCGATGCAGTTGTCGCCGAGGAACATGACGAAACGGTCGTCACCCAAGAACGGCTCCGAAATCTTGACCGCATGCGCGAGGCCATCAGGGCTGGGCTGCTTGATATACGTCAGCTTGACGCCGAATGCGTCGCCGTTTCCAATGCGGTGCATGATCTCATCGGCGGTCGGGTCGCCCACGACGATCCCGATATCGGTCACGCCGGCATCGCGGATCGTCTCGATCACGCGAACTAGCACCGGCTTATTCGCCAACGGCACAAGTTGTTTTGCCAGCGTATAGGTCAACGGGTAGAGGCGTGTGCCTTTGCCGCCGCTGAGAATGAGACCCTTCATTCCGATGTCCCTTTCGCGTTTAGCTAGCGATAGTCGGCGCGGCGTTCGCGCGGGGCGTCAGTCAGCACGGCGCCGAGCACGCGCACATGCACGCGTTCCAGCGTTTCGGTCGCCCGCGCCAGATGATCGCGGCGCGTGGCGCCCGCCTTGGCGATGAGGATCGCGCCGTCAAGCCGCACGCCTAATAGTGCGGCGTCGCTTGCGGCCAGCACCGGCGGCGCGTCGAAGATGACGTAGTTGGCGCGCGCCCGCAGCACGCCGATAATATCGTTGATGCGTGGATTGGCGAACAGGTCGGATGGACTGAGCGTGCTTGTGCCGGCGGGCAGCAGGGACAGATTCTCGACCGGCGTCTGGATCAGCGGCGGGTTGGACATCGCTACGTCGTCTACGAACATCTCGCCGAGGCCGCGTTTGCCGTCCACGCCCCAGAGCCGATCCTGCTGCGGTTTGCGCAAGTCACCGTCGACGAGGATCGTGCGATGGCCGGCGAGCGCAAACACGGCGGCGAGGTTGGCCGTCGCTTCGCTCTTGCCGTCGGCGCCTTGTGCCGATGTCACCACGAAAGCCGTCACAGGCCGCGTTTGGTCGAAGTTCATCAGGTTGGCGCGCAGCGTCCGATAGGCTTCCGCCGCCGGAGAGCGTGGATCTTTGAGGGTGATCAGGTCTGATGCCGCCATGTCTACTCCTTCGCAGATGGTAGCGGAATGGTCGCTAGAAGTCTGCCGAGCGCAAAATCGCCGGGCGACTTTACAATGCGCAAACGCCGGCGTTCCAATACGAAGATGATAACGACGCCGAGCACAGAACCCCCAACAGCGCCCAACAGTAGATTCGCTGTCGTGCGCGGTCGATAGAGCGTGTAGCGCGGGAAATCGTGCGGCGTGGCGATGATCTGTTCGTCGACCGGAAGTTCGTCGTTCTGCCGGTTGCGCACGTCGACCAGCTTCAACCCCCACGCATACGCGACTGTGTTAGCCCAGTCACCGTTGGCGTCGTTGACCTCGATGCGGATCAGCGATTGGTCGGGGACAGCCGAGATTTCGGTTCCTGCTTTGAGCGCCTCGGCGCTGATCCCCATGCCCAGTTCTTCAACGATTTCGCCGGCGATACCGGTGCTGCTGAGATACACGACGTATGAGCGCAGCAGGGCCGCATTGGCGGCGCTGATCCCTTGTCCGGATTGGGCCGGCTCAAAGATGACCTGCATGGTCGAGCGGTATACGGTGTCTTGACGGCTGCTGTAAAACAGCATCGCGCATGCGCCGAGCGCCGCACAGAGTACGACGATCCAGCCCCGCTGTACGACGATCCGCCCGTATTCGAGCAGGCTCAATGCGCGCTCGCCCCCGTCCAACGCCAAACGCAGTCATTCTACCCGTGCCAGCGGATTGCGGTAGGGTTAGCCTGACCGGATGGCGCAGCGCAGGCTAAGCGTCTTGAGTCTCGCCCTGCTTGAGATACGCTATGGCTTCGTCGTATGTCTTGAACCAGAGGATGTTGTTGCGCCGTGTGATGGCCGACAAGGTGCGGCCGATCGTTTGCGCCAGCGGCGTCGAGCCGACGACCAGCCACTTGTCGAGGTTGTGGTGCTGGAACACGCCATCGAGCGCGCCGCGCAGCGTATCGGTCAGTGGAAAGTTTGGCCGTTCACGAAGATCGACGAGGATGCAAATCGACTGCGGCGCGTCGTCAAGCAAGGTGTAAAGGGTCTTGAAGGCCGGTATGACGTCCTCGCGCTTGACGTTCGCCGACCACCAGAGTATTGCGGCAGGTAACCCCGCCATCATCGCTGCGGTCACCGTGCTCATTTTGACATCCCCCGGAACTGCTTGTTATTACGTTACTCCACCTGTCCCGATGATTTGCGTTGAGCTTTTTGACACGGCACGGTCGCATCGGGATCGGGCGTTGACAACTCGGTGTACACTAGAGACATGAGCGAGGTTACTGCCACTAACGAACGGAAATCGCGTTCCGACGCGCTGCGGAATCACGAGTTGATTCTGCAAACGGCGCGCCGCCTATTTGACGCGGATGGCGTCGGTAGTGTCACCATGTCGGCGATTGCCGAGGCTGCCCAGATCGGCAAGGGGACGCTGTACCGTCATTTCCCGGATAAATCGGAACTGCTGTTCGCGTTGATCCAGCACGAGTCGCAGTCGCTCGACGCGGCGGTGTCCGAGCGCATCCAGAGCGGTGAGCCAGCGGTCGATACGCTGCACTGGTTCGTGGATCAGGCGCTCGACTATGCTCTGCGCAACAACAGCCTATTATGCGAGGCGACGAATCACGCGGCGGGGGCGAGCCTGCGTCATCAGTCGCGCGTGTGGTGGCGTGACATTTTGTCGTGCGAGTTCGTGGCCGCCGGCGTCGCGCCGGATGAGGCATCATACGCGGCGGATACCGTCTATATGATGCTTGATGCGCACACCTTGTATTTTCAACTCAATCAGCTGGGGTACGACGTGGCGAGCATCCGCCGCAATCTACATACCCTCGTCGACCGCATCCGCGCATAATGTCTTCGTGATTTATCAAACGGACGACAGTCCGCTTTTCTAAGCAAGCTCTAACGCCCTTTTGTGCCGCCTGTGTGCTATCCTTCGTGGCGTATCGGACTATAGTCCGTTTTGACACCGCATTGTAGCCACAGGAGCATCAACCATGGCTGTTTGGCAGTTCGACCAGACCCACACTTCCGCCGGTTTCACCGCCCGTCACATGATGGTCACCAACGTGCGCGGCCACTTCCAGAAGGTCGACGGCGTGCTGATCTACGATCCCGAAAACCCTAACGCGTCGTCCGTCGAGGCCACCATCCACGTCAAGTCGTTGGCGAGCACCGGCGTCGAACAACGCGATAACCATCTGCTTAGCCCGGACTTCCTTGACGCGGAGAACTACCCGACGATTACGTTCAAGAGCACCAGTGTGAACGTCGACGGCGACGAAGGCGTCGTGACGGGCGACCTGACGATCCGCGACGTGACGCGCAGCGTGACGCTGAAGGTCGAGAAGACCGGCCAGCTCACCAATCTGTCGGGGCAGACAGTCGCTGGCTTCTCAGCCACCACCAAATTCAACCGCGAGGACTTTGGATTGACGTGGAATATGGCGCTCGAGGCTGGTGGTTGGCTGGTCGGCAAGGAGGTCAAGATCGAGATCGAGGCTGAACTGATCCTCGTCAACGAACCGGTGACCGAAAGCACGGCCGCCAGCTAGTCCCCCGATTCTGCCTGCCAAACGTAACGCCCCGGTTGCATCGCAATCGGGGCGTTGTTTGTTCACTGCAGAGACCCGATCAGACGCGTTCGATTAACGCCGACAGCGCCGCGGCCGAGTTGATCGGCGTGGCAGCAGCCTCGCGATCAATTCGTTTGACGAGGCCGCACAGCACATCCTTTGGCCCGAACTCGTAGAACTGGATGATACCCGCGGCGCGCATGGCTTGTACGGACTCCGTCCAGCGCACCGACTGCGTGAGCTGCTGCCCAAGTTCGGCGCGCACCGCGTCGGCGTCTTCAAGCCGCTGCGCTGTGACGTTGGCGATGATCGGCGTTGACGGAGCTGCAAACGGCGTGGCCGCGACAGCCGCGTTGAAGGCAGTCGACGCCGACTGCATCAGCGGGCTGTGCGCGGCGATGCTCACTGCCAGCTTGATCGCCCGCTTTGCCCCGGCTTCTTTCGCCAGCGTCATGCCGAGTTCCAGCGCTGCATCGTCACCGGAGATTACGACCTGACCCGGACAGTTGTCATTCGCCAGCACAAGCGGCCTGCCCGCCTGTTGTGCTGCCTGTGCGCATACCGAACGCACTGCGTCGGTGTCGAGGCCAAGAATGGCGGCCATCGCGCCCGGCTGCTGACGGCCGGCCTCGGCCATTAAGCGCCCGCGTTCACGCACCAGACGAACACCGTCCGCAAACGCCAACGCTCCCGCCGCGGTCAGCGCCGTCAGCTCGCCGAGGCTGTGACCGGCGACCAGCGCGGGGATCGCATCCGGGCGGGCTTCGCGCAGCGACCGCAGCAGCGCCACGCCCATCACGTACAGCGCCGGCTGTGTATTGATCGTGTCGTTTAGCGCGTCGTCCGGGCCATCGGCGCACAGCGCGGCAAGGTCGAAACCGAGGATGTCCGACGCCTCCTCGAAGACTGCGCGGGCAGTGGGGTAGGCCGCGATTACGTCCGCGCCCATGCCGACGACCTGCGATCCTGTCCGGGGAAAACAAACGCACTCGCGCTCCACACGGTCATTGTGCTGCTCCTCGCTGGGCGGCGGCCCTTACTGGCATGTCTCGGCTATTTGAATGGCATCTGACTGCGGCTTGACGGTCGCGTCAACTGACATATCTGGATACAGCGTGCCGAACAAAGTCTCCACGACCTTGGTCGCTTCTGCTTGAGCTTCGTTAAGGATCCCCTGCTCCAACGACTGATCGCGGAAATAGCGCACGGCGAATCGACGGGCCTGCACGTCGAAGTCCGGCGCGGGCGAGGCGAACAATCCCGTCTCGCGCGAAGCGACATACGACTCCGATTCGTCCAGGAAGCAGTCGAACACTTCCGGCGGCGGAAGCGAAATGCTGATAGCGCCGTCTGTGATCTGAACATCGGATTCGCTCAGTTTGCTCAAATCGATGCCAGCGGTGACGTTGCCCACTGCGACAAGTACAAGCGAGTCGCGGTACAGGCCGGCCAAAATCGGCGGAAGATCGCGCTCGGTTCTGATGATGCTGGAGTAGGTGTAGCGCACCGTCGTCAGCTCGCTCACAAGTCGAATGCGCTCAAGCACGGTCGTCATGGTGATGGTAGGCGGCTTGTTCGGGTTGAACAGGAAGTCGAGCACGCCAAAACGCGTTAAGAACAACGCAAAGAAGAACATCAACACGAGCAGCAGCAAGACGATGATATTCCGTCTACAACCCTTCATCGATAGAACCCCACGTTTTCACGCCTCACATCCTCGTCTAACACGCATCCGCTATGATACATGGTGAGCGCTGAATCGCCATGCTGGCTGTGGCGCAGTGTATCCGGTTACAACAGGTCGCAGCACGCAGCTGCAAAGGTTCACGATGCGCCATACCGCCATTGTCGCCGTCTTCGATGGTCACTGTGTGATCTGCCACACGACGCGCCGTATTGTTCAAGCACTCGACTGGTTTAACCGCGTCGAATTCCTCGACCTGCATGATCAACAGCAGGTACGCGCGCGGTTTCCGCAGATCGACCGCGCCGACGCGATGGGCGAGATCCATGTCATCGCAGATCAAAACACCTATCGCGGTTATCGCGGTACGCGCCGGATGATGCGCGCCGTGCCGCTTGGCCTGCCGTTGTGGGCGGTGATGCGCCTGCCCGTCATCGGGGATTGGGTCGGCCCGGCGCTGTACCGCTTTATCGCGCGGCGGCGCTACGCGATCAACCGGCTGTTTGGTGTCGACCTTCGCGACGGCGACTGCGCCGAAAATGGTTGTAAGTTACCCACACGAGAGGCGCGCCGGTGAGAAATCGTGCCGACAACGTCCGCGGCTGGACGATTGACGAACTTGTCCTGATTCTGCTGCGCCAGTTCAAGCGTCTATTGACCGAACGCGGCGCGGACTTGACCGACTCCCAGATGCGTGAACTAGCCCAAGCCGTTGTGGACAAGCGTGCGGACTCGATGGGTGATACGTTGGTCGCCGTCCGCCGTGCGCTGGATCAGATCGCGGCCGAGAGCGAGGCGCTGCTCGCCGGCTGGGGGCTGACGTTCGCCGAATCGCTGAGGATGCCGATGGAAGAGATGCCCGGGTGGGACACCACGGCGGACTTCTTGAGCCTTGCCAACGAGAAGGTAAACGCTGAACTGCGTATCTCGGCGGGGTCGGCGCTGCGGCTGCTGTTCGGTGAGAGCGCGGCGCTGCGTGACGTCCTGACTACGGCTAAGCACGGCGCAGACGATCCCGAAGACGTCGACGCCGTGATCGCGGTGCGGGCGCTGGCGTATTATCTTGATGCCGACGCGGCCGACTCCGACGGTGTTCTGGAAGCTGCCGATGCGTGGTTTGGCGCTAACGGCAGTTGACCGTGGGCTGCTGTGCGCGCGCCTGAACCCGTTCGAACTCCGCGACGAACTGCGCCGCCAGATCGGCATCTCCGATCAAGACGATATTCTCATCGTTGGTGTTAGCGGCGCTGCTTGAGAAGTTGAACGAGCCGAACACGACGATTTCGTCGTCGATGATGAACACCTTGTGGTGCAGCCGGTACGGATTGCCGTCGATGCGGATGTCCAGCCCGGCACAGCGCAGCGGAGTCATCTGCGAGAACGACGTATCCGAGCCGATTGTCTCGAACACGCCCTCGACCTTCACGCCGTCCTCTGCGCGTTGGAGGATCACATCGCTCAGTTCAGTGAGCGTAAACGAGAACGCCATGAACTTGATCGACGATTCGGCGGCGTTGAGTGTCTCGACCAGCACGGGGATGATGTTTCCCTCAGGGGCGAAAAGGATCTGCACGGGGGTGCTGTCTGCCGTGAAAGCCGCGTCCATCACAGGCGAGGTTTTGCGGCTGAATTCCCGGTTGATGAACATCTCCTCGAACTCGGCCGTATACGTCTCGGCAGCGCGCCGCAGCCGGAGCGCGACCATGTTGTTGTTGTTGCGATAGATGCCGTTCTGTGTGTAGTTCATCGAACCCGTCCAGACCGTCGAGCCGTCGAGGATCATGAACTTGTTGTGCATCAGGCTTGACTTCTGGTCGTAGACGATCGGGATACCGGCGTTGACCAGCGCCGTGATCGTGGTGTCGGAGTCCTCTATCGTGTGCTCATTGTCCGCGACCATGCGCACGCGCACGCCCCGATTATGAGCCGCGATCACGGCCTCGGTCAGTGCCGGGCTGTTCCACTCGAACGCGGCGATATCGAGTGTTGCCTGCACTTGACCGATTGCGGCGACCAGCGGCATTTCCGCGCCGTTGTTGTAATCGGCCGAATTGGACGATACGGGCGCGGCGTTGAAGTACACCTGCCAGAAGTCTTTACGCGCGCCGAACCCCTTCTGAACTTCCAGCGTTTCGAGCGTCGCCGGGCCGGGGATATCTGCGATGGCGGTGGGCGGGAGGGGTGTCCATGTCGGCGCGCCGGTCAGCGTTCCGAGAATATCGACACCGGTCAACTGCGAGATAACGGCGGCGGCGACCAGCAGCACCAGCGTAAGCAGGCCAATCTGCGGGGTACGGGAGCTTGACTTCTGCTGACGGGTGCGACGGGTCATGCACTACTCCTTGTCGTCTGGGGATTGAGCGGCGCGCGCGTCGTCAAACGCACGGCGAAGCATGTCAAACAAATTACGCGGCGACTCCGGCTCATCCGGGGTGGATGCAGGCGGTGAACCTTCCGTGCCTTGTGCGGGTGACTCGGGCTGAGTGTGGGACGCGAACGCCTCTGCGACCTGCTGCGCAGAGGGCGGGTTTTGCCCTTCGGGTTGAGGCGTTGGCGCATCCGGCGGTGTATATGCTGCTGCGAGTGGCTCGACAAGCGCATCGGTTGGTGGGGCCGCCGGTGTCTCTGCGGCGGGGGGTGCGGCGGCGAGCTGGGCGATCAGCGTTGGCCCATCGGCGGCGGCGGACTGGATCATCGCCTCGACCGGGGCCGAAAGGGCGAGCGAAGAAGCCATCGTGCGCAGTTGGTCTGCCCGTTGTGCGGCCATCTCGGAATCGCCCGCGATGCTTGCGGCGACGTAGCGCGTCATCGACTTGAGCAAGCGGCGAAACGCGGTGAACGAGTCTTCACCGTCGGCGCTTTGGGCGTCGGCGCGGCTGAGCACGGCAGGCAGCTGGCTTTCCGCCCATTTCAGGAACGGGCCGGCCGTCTGGTCATCGAGATCCGCCGCAAGTGATTCGTCGGTATATAGGAGTTCAAGCGCGGTTTGGAGATCCATACGGCCCCCGTATAATTCCGGCCTCCATGATACCACACGGGGAGGCTCAACACGCGTTGAGGAGGTGACATGACACGTATCGCAGTGCTGTCCGACATCCACGGGAATTTGCCCGCCCTTCGCGCGGTCATGCGCGATCTCGAGTCGTTCACGGTAGATCACGTCGTCGTCGCGGGGGATGTCATCAATTGGGGGCCGTTCAACCGTGAGGTGATCGAGGTCGTCCTCGATCAGCGTTGGACGGTGATCCGGGGCAACAACGAATACTACCTGCTCGACTATGACACCGACCGTCAGCCCGAACACTGGCGTACCTTTACGATGCCGCAGTGGCTTCACCGCCAGATGGAGTCGTATGTGAACGTCATCGCGGGGTGGCCGGACGCGATTCAACTTCGCTACCGCGACGCGCCGCCGATCTACATGACACATGGCTGGCCGGGCAATCCGTGGCGGGCGCCACATCCACTCGTCACGCCGGACGATGCCGAGCGTCAGCTCAGCAGTGTCGCCGAAACGTGGATGATCACAGCGCACAGTCACCTATGGCTTAACGATACGTTCGGCGCGCGCCATCTCTTCAACGCCGGCACGGTGGGCGTGCCGCTTGATCGTGACATCCGGGCGAGCTACATGCTGCTGGAAGGGGATGAGCGTGGTTGGCGCGCCGTGTTCCGGCGTGTGCCGTATGATGTCGGCGCGGTCGTGCGCGAGTTCGAACGGCAGCGGTTCATTGAGGAAGTCGGCTCGGTTGGGCGGTTGGTCATCAAGGAGTTCGAGACGGCACGGCTGTGGATGTACCCGTTCAACGCGTGGTACACGCTTCATCACCCCGGCGCCAGTATGCGTCAGAGCGAAATCGACGCTTCGGTGGTCGATGCGTTCTTGCAAATCGACGTCGACGACTTTGTGCCGCCGGAATACAAGACCCATAACTTGCGGCCGTTCCCGGTCTGAGGCAAAAGGTGGAAACAATTCCGCGCTCGGTGATACACTGACCTGTATGAGTCCGACAAATCATCAGCCGGCTTGACTCGCATGAAAGAAACCGACGCGATTATCGAGCGCATCAGCGCGATCAACAGCACGCATCAGCATCTTGAACTTGCCGTCGACGAATCGCTCAAGTCGATCAAAGTCGGCCAGTTCCTGATGGTGCGGGTAGGCGATCGCTGGGATCCGTTTCTGCGGAGCGTGTGGTATCCGGTCGACATCATGCGCGATGGCAAGCTGGTCATCGAGCGCCCCTTGACCGAAACGTATGACGTCGGCCAGACAGTCAGCGCTATCGGCCCGGCGGGCGACCACTTCAAGTTCCGTAAAGGAATTCGTCATGTGCTGCTGATCGCGTACGACTGCCCGCCAACCCCACTCATCATGGTAATGCCGTGGCTGATCCGCAACAACATCGCCGTGACACTGGTGCTGATCGGGTCGGCAGTCAATTACGAGATTCATCATCTGCCGCCGGAGGTCGAGGTCATCGAAGGTGACGACGATCTGAACTGGCCCAATCAGGTGGTGACGGTGGGCGAGTCCGATCAGGTGTTCGTGTGCGCCGCGCCGGACGACGAACGCTACCGTTTCTCGCGCATTCTGACGAAGTTCCGCGAACGGCGGAACCAACTGCCCAAGAATTACCTGTTTGGCGTGTTTCAGGGGTTCGCCTGCGGGCTGGGCATGTGCGACGTATGTGCAGTACGCAGTCTCGAAGGGTTGAAGCTGGCGTGTATGAAGGGGCCGGCGTTCGATCTGGCGACCCTGCATCTTGAGGTGACTCCAGCGCCGGTTGCGCCTGATGAGGGAGGTGACGATGCAGCGTGAACTGACTCGCGATCTGATGATCGGCGCCAACACCAAACAACCCTTTACGATGTCGACGCGGGTGATGAACGCGGCGGGTATCCTCGGCTTCGGCGATGTGTTCTCGAATCTCTACAATTTCGACCGGATCGGCGCGGTTGTCACCAACCCGGTGACATGGTCGCCGCGTCAACCCGCGCTTGGCCCGCGCATGATCGTCAAGGAGGGCGGTGTGATGCTGCACACCGGGCTTCCTAACGGCGGCGTCAAGCGCGTGATCCGCGACTACGCGAGCCTATGGCAAATGCTGGGCGCGCCGGTCGTGATGCACTTGATGGCGACGTCCTCGCGCGATTTGCAGCGCAGTATCGAACGTATCGAAGCCGAGCCGTCGCTGGCGGGCATCGAACTGGGCCTGCACGACGACATCACATGGCGCGATGCGCAGACGTTCGTGCGGGTCGCGCGTGAACGGTGCGAGAAGCCGATTATTGTGCGCCTGCCGTTTCCGGGTTCAGGAGACGTGGCGCGTGCGGCTGTCGAGGGCGGCGCAGATGCGCTGGTGGCAACCGCCCCGCCGCGCGGCACGGAGCGCGACCCGCTTTCCGGCCGCTTGATGCGCACGCGCATCTACGGCGGCCTCGTTCGTCCGATGGTGCTGCGCGCCGTCGGCAAACTCGCTTCGCAGTTCCCGGACGTGCCGATCATCGGGGCAGGGGGCATCCTTTCGATGGAAGACGCGCGCAACTACCTTGATGTCGGCGCGGCGGCCGTGCAGCTCGATGCGGCGCTGTGGGTGCGCCCCCGGCTGTTGGAGGACGTTTCGCGCGACCTTGGTGGAGCGACGGTGACGCGGCGTACTGATTCGCTGCCGGACGAATGGCATCCGGGCATGGGCGACACCGAGGCGGAAGCGCTCGGCCTGAAGTAGCCGCATGACCGCGCTGATCTCGGTGGTGATCCCTCATTGGAACGGCATCCGATTCCTGCCTGATTGTCTCGATGCGCTGGCGAAGCAAACTTATCCCGCGATCGAAATCATCCTCGTCGATAACGCGTCCGAAGACGGGTCGCAGGCACTGATCCGCGAACAGTACCCGTGGGTGAAGTTGATCGAACTGCCGGAAAATCGGGGGTTCACCGGCGCGTGTAATGCGGGGATCGCCGCTTCTGAGGGCGAGGTTGTTGCCCTGTTGAATAACGATACTGAGGTTGATCCGAACTGGGCCGAGGCAGTGATGGACGCCTTCGCACGGCATTCTGAGGTCGGCTCGGTCGCCAGCAAGATGCTGCTTTTCGATAAACGCGATCACTTGCACACCGCCGGCGACACGTTCAGCCGCGATGGGCGGGCGGGCAATCGCGGCGTGTGGCAGCGTGACGTGGGCCAGTACGACACCGAAGAATACGTGTTCAGCGCATGCGGCGGATCGTCGGCCTATCGGCGTGCGATGCTGGATCAGATCGGCGTTCTGGACGACACGTTCTTCTTCCTGATGGAGGATGTCGACCTCGGATGGCGGGCGCAGTTAGCCGGTTGGCGGTGTCTTTACACGCCTAGGGCCGTCGTGTACCATCATCTCTCGGCGACTGGCGGCGGCGTAACGGCGAGTTATTACGCCGGCCGCAACACACTCATTCTTCTCGCCAAGAATCTGCCGGCCGCGCTCTGGCGTCGTTACGGCGGATTGATCTTGAGGGCGCAGGTCAAGGAAGGCTGGAATGCCTTACGCGCATGGCGGGGCAAGGCCGCGCGTGCGCGCCTGCGAGGGATGCTGGCGGGCGTGTGGCGCGCGCTGACGATCTGGCCGCAGCGGCGGCGCGTTCAGGCGACCCGCACCGTCTCCATCGAGTATTTGGACAGCCTGCTGCTTCCGCCTCAATCATGAGCGCCGCACAGGGGAGTGAATCGTTGAACGACACACCACGCCCGTACCTTTCGATCGTGATCCCCGCCCACAACGAAGAGGTGCGGCTTCCGCGCGCACTCGATCGAATCGATGCGTTCCTCAAGACTCAACCGTACACGGCCGAGGTCGTCGTTGTGGAGAACGGCAGCGTCGACCGGACGTTTGAGGTCGCCCAAGAGTACGCCTCGCGGCTTTCGTACGTGCGGCCCATACAGGTCGATACGCGCGGCAAAGGATTGGCCGTGAAAGCTGGCATGCTGGCGGCGCAAGGGGAATACCGATTCATCTGCGATACCGACCTTTCAATGCCCATCGAGGACGTGGTGCGCTTTCTACCGCCGCAGACCGAGGGCTTTGACGTGATGATCGCTACCCGCGAGGGGCCGGGCAGTGAACGCGTTGGTGAACCGGCTTACCGTCATTTCATGGGCCGGATCAACAACTTCATCATCAAGCTGTTCGCCGTGCGCGAGTTTGAGGACACGCAGTGCGGGTTCAAGATGTTTAACCGCGCCGCCGCTGAAGACCTGTTTGACGTCCAGCTGATGACCGGCATCGGGTTCGATGTCGAGCTGATCTTCATCGCGCTGCGCCGGGGCTACAAAATCAAAGAAATTCCGATCACGTGGTACTTCGACGCCGATAGCCGCATGCGGCTCGTTCAAGACTCGCTGCGCATGCTGCAAGAGATCTGGCAGATTCGGCGCAACTGGAGCAAGGGTCTGTATGCCCGCCGTGGGAACGACCGCTAGCCTGTCGATCGAGCGCGGCCTGTGGGCGGAAGGCTGCCGGTGCGTGACGGGGATCGACGAGGCAGGGCGGGGCGCATGGGCAGGGCCAGTCGCGGCAGCTGCGGTCGCGCTGCCAGCAGGGCCGGAGGCGGAGCTGCTGACGGTGCTAAACGGCGCGCGTGACAGCAAGACGATGACCGCCGCCGAGCGCGGCCGGCTCGCCGGTGTCGTTAAGGCGACCGCGTTGGCGTGGGGCATCGGCAGTGCGAGCGCGGCAGAGATCGACCAGATCGGAATCCTGCCTGCGACGCGTATAGCGATGCGGCGTGCGCTCGGAGTGCTGATGGACAGCGGCGCGTGCCCTGACGTGCTGCTGTTGGATTACATCGCGCTGCCAGAGTCCCCCGTCGAGTGCCGGCAGATCAGCCGGGCCAAGATGGATGCGCTTTCGCTGAGTGTGGCGTGCGCCAGCATCCTCGCGAAAGATTGGCGCGACGGCGTCATGGCCGAGCTAGACGAGCGGCATCCCGGCTATGGATTTCGCTCCAACAAGGGGTACGGCGGGGATGGCCGATCACCGCACCGGCGCGCGCTCGACACGCTTGGCCCGTCACCGCAGCATCGCATGACGTTTCGGCCCGTGATCCAAAGGCGGCTGCTGTGAACGTCACGCTGGTACACGACTGGCTCAATCAGATGGGCGGGGCAGAGGACGTGCTGCTCGAACTGGCGGCCATGTACCCGGAAAACCCGATCTACACCAGCATCTTCGACCCGGCCCAGCTGCCGGCGGCGTTCGGCGCGCTCGATATTCGTACACTGTGGATGGATCGACTGCCGTCCGTCCATCGCAAGCATCAGCGCTATCTCCCGTTGTATCCCGTGGCATGGGGCGCCTTTGAACCGCCGCCGACCGACGTCGTGCTGACCAACAAGTCGGGATTCTGTCACGGCTTACGCAAGCCGACGGGCGCGGTGCATGTGTGCTATTGTCTTGCACCGACGCGCTATGTGTGGCAGTTCGACGCGTACATCCAGCGCGAGGGATTGGGGCGGGCCACGAGCGCCGCGCTGCGTCCGCTGATCGCCATGCTGCGGCGTTGGGACTATGCGGCGGCGCAGCGAGTCGACCACTTCGTCGCGATCTCGACCGAGATTCAGGATCGGATTCGCACCTATTACGGCCGCGAGTCGACGATCATCTTCCCGCCGGTCGATACGACGCGCTTCGCGGCGGCGCGAACCGATGAGGTGGGCGATTACTTCCTGATCGTGTCGCGTTTGATCCCGTACAAGCGCATCGACCTGGCGGTTGAGGCGTGCACGAGGCTGGGCTTGAAGCTGAAGATCGGCGGGCGCGGGCGTGATCTGGATCGGCTCAAGGCGCTGGCCGGGCCGACGGTCGAGTTCCTCGGCTATGTGCCGGATGACGAACTGCCCGGTTTGATGGCCCGCGCGAAGGCATTCCTCTTCCCCGGATTTGAGGATTTCGGCATCACCCCGGTACAGGCGCAGGCGGCTGGTCGGCCGGTCATCGCGTATGCGTCAGGCGGTGCGCTCGACACGGTCGTGCCGGGCCTTTCAGGGGTCTTGTTCGAGGAGCAAACCCTCGATTCGCTGGCCGATACGCTGGCGGCGTTTGACGCGGCGGCCTACGATCCGACGGCGATGCAGGCCCATGCGCGCCGCTTCGACCGGCTGGTGTTTCACCGGGAACTGGCGGCGTTTATCGCGTCGGCGTGGCACGCCCGCGCCGGCTGAGCTAATATCAGGGGCACGTTGAGCCGGGGACTTGTACGCGAAGGATATACGAATGATGAGTCAGGCACGTTCCCCGCTTTCCAGCCATGAACGCCAGCAAATTCGTGCGCTGGCCCGCTTTCTCTTGTTCGTGCTGATCGCGATTACGGTGGCGGCTGTTGTGATCTCGGTGATCGTCAGCGTTGTGAATGGTCAGCCCGGCGCTGTTGTGACGACGACTACGCCGTAGCCGGTGGCGCGCGACTTCCAGCCCAGCGCCGAGTGGCGGGCGCGCATGGATCGCGACTGCGGGTGCGCGCTGCCCGCGCAGGCGCTTGAGGCGATCGCGCTGTTCAATGCCGGCGAATACTACAAACAACACGACATCCTTGAGGCCTTGTGGATGGCGACCGAGTCGCCCGTGCGCGAGCTGTATCGTGCCATCTTGCAGATCGGGATCGCATATTATCACACTGAGGCGGGCAACTGGCGCGGCGCGCTGAAGATGCTCGATCGTGGGCTGCGCTGGGCGGACTTGGCGCCGACGAGGTGTCAGGGTGTGGATGTCGAGGCACTGCGCCAGAACGCCCGCCGGTTGCGCCGTGCGATTATCGAGGCTGGGCCGGGACACCTCGACCGCGTAGACCGTGCCCTGCTGACGCCCGTTCCGATGCTGTAAGAAAAACTATGGGCCGACGTAGAGCGCCTTGATATCGGTGTCCGTCAGGCTTTCCGGATCCTCGCGGTCGGCAAGACGCTGACACATGGCGACCATACGGTCAATCGTCGGGCGCGGCACGACGCCGGAGCCAATCGGCTGATCGAGGAACAGGGCGCCGATTCCGCGAATAGGGATCACGACGAAGATGCGCAGGTTCTTGATGCTGGTGTTCGTGCTGGGGGCCTCGCTCGGATCGATGAACGTATTATTGCTCAAGACCAGCTGACCGGTCGAGAGCGCACGCCGCACGAGGGAGTGCATGTAGTCGCTGATGTCCGGCGCGGCGGTGCTGCGGCTGTCTAGCACAGCATGTTCGACCAGCATGCCCTCGCTGTCAAACGCATAGGCGCGATCCACCCGCGTCTCGCTGATTGCGAAGCGCACCATTTGCGTCAAGAGTTTTGCAGACATGGTTCCCCTAAAGCATCGGCGTACAGCCGAGACATCCCCATGCGAGCATAGTACCACATTTGGCCTCAGCCTGACTACGCCCCCAACCAATGAGGGGTTGAGCGTGTACTGAGCCGCTGGGCGCCGCCGCCATGCTATAATCGGCCGCTGTTGAGAACGCGCAGCTCCGTGTCAGCGAGCTGTTCAGGAGGACGTTGAATATGGGTGGTATTGGCGGATTACTCGGCGCAGTCGCGGCCGTGGCATTTCTCTTGTTTCTAGGCGGCATCGGCTTGATCGTCGTGTGGTCATCGCAGAATCGCCCGGTGCGCGGGTTGATCCCGCTGGTGGTGATCGCATTGATCGCTGGACTCGGGCTTTCGCTGGTGAGCCAAGGCGTGATCGTGGTTGAGCCGCAGCAGGTCGCCGTCGTGTTCCAGACGTTCACCGGTCAGATGGAGGAACCACGGCGTTCCGGCACGCATATCATCGTGCCGATCTTCCAAGAAGCGACCCTTTATCCGATCAGCTTCCAGCAGTACACGATGTCCGGTTCGACGGAAGAAGTCACCCGAAGCGGGGACAGCGCCGTTCAAGTGCGCACGGTCGATGGTCAGGAAGTGCTGCTTGACGTGACCGTTATCTATCGCATCAACCCGGACAAAGCCAATACGGTGCATGTGCGTTGGCAGACCCGCTATGAGGATGATCTGCTTCGCCCGGTGCTGCGCGGCTTCGTCCGCGACGCAGTCAGCGGTTATCGTGCGGAAGCGGTGTATTCCGACAGCCGCACGGAGATTCAGGAGTCGATTGAAGAAGCGACGCGCCAGCGGCTTGAACAAGAAGGCTTCGAGGTCTCCGATCTGATTATCCGCAACGTGACGTTCAGCAACGAGGAATTCGCGCAGTCGATCGAGCGCGTTCAGATCGCCGAACGTCAGGCGCAAGAGGCCGCGTTCCGTGTGCAGCAAGAGGAGCAGGAGGCTGAGCGTGTGCGTGTGCGGGCGCAGGGCGCGCGTGATGCCGAGATCGCGCGGGCCGAAGGTGAGGCCGAGGGGATTCGCCTTTTGGCTCAGGCGCAGGCCGAAGCGTTGTCTTTGGTGAGCGAGCAGTTGGCCGCCAATCCACTTCTGATCCAGTATGAGTACATTCGTAATCTAACGGACGACGTTGAGCTTGTGCTCGTACCCAGTAACAGCCCTTTCCTGTTCGATCTCGAGTCTCTGAAGAACACAGCGACGGCGCCAGCGGCAGCGGACGGCAACTAGTTCGCGCTGACAGCCCGTCGTGGGAGACTCTACAACCCGATATCTCATACCCCGTCCGGTCAGCCGGGCGGGGTTTCACGATGGGCGCATAACACATGATTGACGAGAAGTCACTCAAGACTCTGGAGTATCACAAAGTTCTCGGTAAGCTGATCGAGTTCACCTCGTTCAGCGGTAGCGCGGAGTTGGTGCGCGAACTGCGCCCGACCGACCACTACGACGAGGCGCAAACGTGGCAGCGCGAGACAGCCGAGGCCCGCGCGATGTTCGCCGATAAGGTCAATATCTCGTTGGGCGGCGTGTTTGACGTGCGCGACCTCGCTATCGGGGCGCAGCGCAGTGTCATTATCGAAGCATCCGACCTGCTCAGCATCCGCTCGACCATGCGGCGGGCCACCACGATCAAGCGTTCGCTGGGCCGCATGAAGTCGCTGTACCCGATGCTGTCCGATCTGGCCCAACAGGCCGAGGAGTGTATCGACCTGCAAGATGCGATTGGGGCGGCGATTGACGACAACGCCGAGGTGAAGGACACGGCCAGCGCGCGCCTCGCCGTCATCCGGCGTGATCTCAAGGTCGCGTTCGACCGCTTGCAGACGAAACTCAACCGTCTGCTTAACACCCACGCCAAGTCCGGTTTCCTCCAAGAACAGCTCATCACGCAGCGCAACGGGCGCTACGTCATCCCGATCAAGGCCGACCACAAGGGCAAGATCCCCGGCATCGTACACGACTCGTCGTCATCCGGCGCGACGCTGTTCATCGAGCCGATCGAAACGGTCGAACTGAACAATCAGTGGCGTGAGCTGCAGCTTGAGGAAGAGAAGGAAATCCGCCGCATCCTCTTGGCGCTGACCGACCTCGTATCCGCCGACAGCGAGCGCATCGTGCGGACGGTGGAGGTGCTGGCGTATCTCGACCTCGTGCTGGCGAAGGCCCAGTATGCGGATCGCATCAAGGCCGTGGAGCCGACGCTGGTTCCCTTCATGGCGAAACAGGGTGCATCGCCCGCCGTTGAAGGGCGGCATCCCGGTAGCACGATTGAACTGCACGGGGCGCGCCATCCACTGCTCAAGGGTAATGTCGTGCCCATCGACGTGGAGTTCGACGCCGATACGTGGGTGCTGGTCATCACCGGCCCCAACACCGGCGGCAAGACCGTCGCCCTCAAGACCGTCGGCCTGATGGTGGCGATGGCGCAAAGCGGGATGCATCTGCCGGCGGAGTTCGCCAAACTGACCGTCTTCGACGCGATGTTCGCCGACATCGGCGACGAGCAGAGCATCGAACAATCGCTCTCGACGTTTAGCTCACACTTGACCAATACCATCCGCATCCTTGACGCGGTCGATCAGCGGTCGCTCGTGCTGTTGGACGAGTTGGGCGCGGGCACCGACCCGACCGAAGGTTCGGCGCTGGCGCGGGCGATTCTGAGTCATCTGCTCGATCGGCAGGTCACAACGATGGTGACTACGCATCACCCCGAACTGAAGGTCTACAGCGTCGAGACGCCCGGCGTGCGCAACGCCAGCGTCGAATTCGACCTTGAAACGCTTGCGCCGACCTACCGCCTGATCGTCGGCCTGCCCGGACGCTCGAACGCGCTGGCGATTGCCCGCCGGTTGGGACTGGACGAGTCGATCATCGAGGCGGCACGCGGGATGGTCGCCACCGAAGACTTGATCGCCGACGATCTGCTTGACGAGATCCACCGCACGCGCGAGATGATCCGCCGGCAGAACGCGGAGGCCGTGGCGCTGCGTCAGGAATTGCAAGAGCAGCGGGACACCCTACAAGCGCGGCTGGACAAAATCGAAGATGAGCGGCGCGACATCATCAACGCGGCGCGGCGCAACGCCGAGACGGAACTGGCCGAGCTTCAGCGCGAGATCAAGCGTCTGCGCAGCGATATGCGCACGGCTGGACTGCCGCTCGATGCGCTGCGATCGGTGCAGATGGGGGCCGACCGCCTCAACAGCCAGAACAGCGCGCCGGTTGAGAATGTCACCGAAGCGGTCGAACGCGACGAGTGGCATCCGCGCCTCGGTGATACGGTCTGGTTGGCGACGCTCAACATGGAAGGTGTCGTCACCGAACTATCCGGGAGCGATGTCCTCGTGCAGGTCGGAAAGCTGCGCGTCCGCGCAGACATCGGAGAACTGCAGAAGCGCGACGCCAGCAAAAAGCGCCAGATGAAGCGCGGGCAGCCGCGTGTGTATGCCGAGACCGAGCCGAGCGTCCCACGGGGTAAGTCGCCGGGGCTGGAGCTTGACCTGCGCGGGCAGCGGGTCGAGACCGCGCTCGAACGGGTCGATTGGTATGTCGATGCGGCGTACAACGCCGGACTGCCGTTCGCCCGAATCATCCACGGCAAGGGCACAGGCGCGCTGCGCAAAGCGGTGCGTGAGTTCGTCGAGACCCACCGGCTGATCAGTAAAGTCGAGACCGCGCATCCTAATGAGGGCGGCGACGGCGTGACGATCATCCACATGGTGCCGACCACCTAGCGTTTATCCGACGCTGGCTGTTCAAACGACTGCCTCGTGCGTATTATTACGCTCAGGCAGTCGTTTTCTTTCCCCACGGGCACATGGTTCGTTTTCTGCTTTCACTGGTTATCGGACTGGTCATCGGTGTCATCGTTGGCCTTTATCTCGGCTGGTTTCAATTTCCGGTCGAGTATCTTGACAGCCCGATCGGCCGGCTCGATCCGCAGTACCGCGATACGTACACGGTGATGATCGCCAACGGCTATCGCAGCGACGGCGATGCGTTGGCTGCCATCGAACGGCTGCGCGTGCTTGGCGTTGCCGATGTCCCGGATTTCGTGTTTCAGCAGGCCGAGCGTTACATCGCCAACTCGCGCGATTTGGGAGAGATCCGCGCATTGATCGCGCTTAGCGAAGGGCTTGGCCGCACCTCGCCCCAGTTCGACTCCTATCGTCAGGCGACGGTGCCGGAGGGGGGATGAACGCGCAGATTCCACGGGACAGCCGCTATTACCGTCCGCGCCGCGCGCTGTCATGGGGCGCGTTGATCTTCGGGATTCTCGCGGGCTTGGCCGGCGGCCTGTACTGGGCGTGGCAGGTCGCGCCGGTTGAGGAGACCGACACAGCGCCGTGGCAGTTGAACGCCCAGAGCCGCGCCAACTATGTCGTAGCGATCATGGTGAACTACGGATATGACAGTGATCTTGGCGCGGCCGTATCGCGCCTGCTCGACCTGCGCCCGCCGGGCGATCCGGTGCAGTACGTCGCCGACATCGCGTGCGACTTGGCGCGCTCAGGCTACGTCGACAGCGCCAGCGGCGAGCGCGCGATCCGCACCATGATGACGTTCTATCGCAATCAAGGCCGGGCCGGATGCGCCGACCAGCTTATCCCGCTGTTCGTCGGCCCGACCCCCACACCGCAATCCACGGTATTTGAAATCCCGACCCTTCCGCCCCCGCCGACCAAGACCGCTACGCCGCCGCCTGATCCGAACGAGCAGGGCAGCACGCCGGTGCGCGTTGTGCCGACCGTCGCGCCGCAGGGGGCTTTCGACATCGTCCGGCTCGAACGATTCTGCGATGCGGATACGCCGGGAATTATCGTCGTTCAGGTGCAGGAACGCGACGGCACGCCGCTTCCCGGCCAGCGTGTGCGCGCAAGCTGGCGTGACGGGGAGAGCGTATTCGTCACCGGCCTGAAGCCTGAACGGGGCCGCGATTACGCCGACTTTACGATGGAACCCGGCGTCGGCTATACCGTCGATATGCCCGGCCAGAGCGATCCGTCTCAGGTCGTCACCAGCGAAATCTGCAACGGCCCAACCGGCCAAGATACCTATTCGTCTTACCGGGTCGTCTTCCGTCCGTCGTTCTAGCCTGAGCCGTCGCTGACGCCGCGAGATGCGGGCGGTTTAGTCCAGCGATACGGTCTGCACATCCTGCTTGACGTAAACACGCGTCCGATCCGGCACATCGTGAAACACATGCGTGCCGGGGCCGACCTGTGCGCCTTCGCCGACTTTGACGCCGGGCATGGTCATTACGTCGACCGATAGGAACGCGTTCTGACCGACGATCGCGCCGAGCTTTGGCAGGCCGGTATCGACGCGCGCGCCTTTGACGACCGTCGGAACAGGGCCGCGATCCATGCGCAGGTTGGCGGTCGTGCAGCCCGCGCTGAAGTTCACGCCCGGAGCAAAGATCGAGTCCAACACGCGGCATGCGTGCAGCGCGCAGTTGTCAGCCACGTAACTACGCGCGACCTCGGTGGTGAAACCGACGTCGACGTGGTTCAACACCATCGAATTACGCACGAGCGCGTTGTTGCCGACGATTGACCCTGCGCCTACATAAGCCGGGCCGACGACCGCCGCGCCGGGGAAGATGCGCACATCCGGGCCGATATACACGTTCCCGATCAGCGATGCTGTCTTGGCGACGAACGCGCTGGGATGGACGTTCTGGCCGTCGATCTGGCCGAGGAAGAAGTTCATCACGTCGAGTACATGCCACGGGAATTTGAGCGCCGTCCACTGTCCGCTGTACCGCACGACGTGGTACGGATGATCGGCCATCAATCGATCCATAGCGCGCTCGTAGTGATCGTCAGGCGTCGCGGCGCGCGCGTACTCGGTTTTGATCGCGTCGATCAAGCGAGTCGCATCGGAGTGGATGTGGGCTACGATGTTGACGAGGTTGCTTGGGCGGTTTTCCGCGCCGGGCTTTTCGACGATTCCGGTGATACGGCCGTCACCGTTGACGATCAGATAGCCGCCGGGGAAGTAATCCTCGCGCTCGACGCCGGCCAGATACGACCGCGACGGATCGGCACGGTAGCGGTCGAGCATTTCGAGGTGCAGGGCGCTGTCGGTCAAGTCGTGTACCTGCGTCACGTACACTGCCGGATGTTCCGCCAACGGCAGCACTTCGCCTGCGCGCAGCAGGGCGTCGCCCATGCCCTTCGGCTCAGGCTGTGTGACGACCTGTACCTGTAGGCCTGTCACGCGGGAGGTCATGTCCTGAATAATCTGCGTGTTTTCCGGGTTGCCGACGATCACGACGTCGCTGAACCCGAGCGCCGAATAGCGCTGGAGCTGATAGATCAGGAGCGGATGCTCACCGAAGCGGATCAACGACTTTTCGCGCAGCGGCCACATCCGCGACGACGCCCCGCCGGCAAGAACGATCAGATACGGTTTCTGCATAAGTCTCTTGTCCTCAGTGTATCAAGTCGCGCGCGCGTCCAGCCCGCTGTAGATCAAGAAATTTCCGAGTTGGGCGAGGTCGTGGTCGTTCTGAGCCGCGGAATGCGTCCCGAACAACAAGCGCCCGCCGAAGTCCGCAACTTCCTCATTATTCCACAGCGCACGGTAATACATCAGGCGTCCGCATCCAGTCGGGTATCGCCGCCCGCTTGCCCGTAGGCTTCCAGCACGGGATCGTTGGGATCGGCGTAGAACATCAAGTCGCGTTCTTTGGGCGCGTACAGCATATCATCCCAGTCGATCAAGTACGGCTCAGGCCCAAACAAGACGTTGTCCCACGTCAGATCACCGTGGCAGACCACCATCGCAGCCGGAGTATGCCGCACCGTTTCCGACGCACGCCGAAGCCGGTCGATCTCTCGCCGGAGCGCACCCTCACACGGCAGCAGAAGACGGGCGGTGGCATGGTGGACGGGGTTTGCACTTTCCAACGCCGCAAGCAGCGCGTCGATCACCTTCTGCGCCGCGTCGGCCGCCCCCGTTGAAAACGACTCGGCGGCGAGCGGCACATCGAGAGGCGCGGCGTGAATCCGCGCAAGCAGCCTTCCAACCGCCGTCGACTGTTCCTGCGTCCACTCCAGCTTGCGAAACGGCATCGCCAAGACATACGGAAAAAGCGCCGCGTTGAATCCGGCGACTTGAAACATCAGGCTTCCGGCGCGGGTCGGCACCGCAGACACGACGGAAGCGGTGTCCAGCGCCGTGCGAAGTGCGAGGCACGCGTCAAGCCGTTCGAGCAGTAAGTCGTCCGCGCTGCTGTAGATCTTGAGGTGGAACGCTCCTTCGGCGCTGGCGACGTTGAAGGCCCACGCTTCCTCACCGCCGCGCACAAAGGTCAGGTGCGGCTGCTTCATGGCGAAGGCATCGCGCAGGGCGGCTTCGATGACGTTGACGGAGATCGGTGGTGGGGTGCGCATGACTCGTCGGAGTAACGTCGGGGCCAGATCGATAAAGTTAGCATAGACTATAGCGTGTTTCGTCAACCTCTGGATGCGCCGCACCGATGTTGATCGCGCTTGACGGGCCGACCGCCAACGTCTTTGGATACCTGCTGCCAGCCTACCCACTGCTGATCGGTACCGCATGTGCGGTGACCGCGCTCCTTGTCCTCGCGCTGTACGCCGGCGTGTGGGCGCCGCAGCGTGTGGCGACGATGACGCTGGTCATGGCCGCCGCCGCGATTGCTGCTGGCAGGGTCGAGTACGTGCTGTACAACGCGCGGTTCTTCGCGGGTGATTCCGGTCAGGCGTTCAACGTGGCGTCCGGCGGGCTTGAGCCGCGCCTCGCGCTGCTGGCGGCGGTAGGCGTAGGGGCGGTGTGGACGCGCCGCGCCGATAAGCCGCTTCGTCCGCTGCTAACCGCGTTGGGCGCCGGGCTTCCGCTGATCGCGTTCGCGGCGTGGTGGGGATGCGCCGCCGCGTCCTGTGCGTATGGCGTGGAGGTCGACAACCTCCAGAACTATCCGGCGTGGCAGGTGTGGGAAGCCGCCGGCGAATACCTGATGGTCGCGCCGCGTTATGCCGTGCAGCCCCTCGGCATGGCGGCGTCTGCCGTGACGATTGCGGTGGTGCTTGGCCTTTGCGCACTGGGCGTTCGCGGCGCGCGCCTGCTGATGGCCGCCGTTATCCTATGTTTCGGAGGCAGCGCAGTACTCGGCGGCCTGCGGGGCGATCCGGCGTTGATGCTGGCGGGGCTGCGAGCTGACCGGTGGGCCGATCTTGCCGCGTGTACGGCGGGCGTCGCGGTATGGATCGTTAAGCGCAGATCGCGCATACGGACGGCGTAGGGTGAGCGCGTAGAGCATGGCCTCAGGTTCGCTATACTGGAAGTGATGCGGCATCTCAAAAGGGGCAGATCGTGTATCGGAAACTGGCGACTGTGCTGTGCGCACTGCTGTTGACATCCTGCGCCAGCATCGGCATCCCGCAGCCGACGCCAACGGTCGCGCCGACGCTGACCCCCAGCGCCACGCTCGCCACCACCGCGATCGCCCTCGTGCCGTCACGCACGCCGCGCCCGACGCTGACCAACACGGCGCGCCCCAGCGCGACGGCGTCGCCGCAGTCCAGCACAACGCCGTCGCCTGAGCCGAGCGTGACCACTGCGCCCAGCGTCACGCCATCGCGGACAGCGACCTCGACCCCGACGCTCAGCCCGACCCCGACAGCATCGCCGACGAACACCGTGCCGCCGACCAACACGCCGCTGCCCACGCTCGGCCCGACTCATACGTCCAGCGTCACGCCGACGTTCACCTCGTCGCCGTCGCTGTCCCCGACGCCGACCGACACGCACACGCCACTGCCGACGGAGACGCCCAGCCACACTGCGACGTTCACGCCGTCGGCGACGCTGACCCCGCAGCCCACGGCGACCATCACGGCGACATCCAGCCTGACGCAGACGCCCAGTGTCACGGCGAGCCGCACCGCAACGCTGACCCGTGTTCCGCCGAGCCGCACGCCCGATCAGGTTCCCTCGTCAACGGCGACGGTCGATCCGTTCTTCATGACGCCAGCCCCCACATGGACGCCGCGCGATACCGACACGCCGACGCCGACGGTGGTGTTCACCGCGCCGCCGCAGACGGCTGAATCGCCTCCGGCCGTCACGCTTGGGCCGTCCGACACCGCGCCAGAGTCGCCGCTCCCAACCTTGACGCCCGCCGCCGGTGATACCGGCGATGCAGGTGCAACCTCGACCCCGACCCTCACGCCGCCGCCGCGCGTGCCGCCCGTGACTCCGCCGCCTACGCTGTCAGTCGCGCTCATCCAAGTGCTGCTGCCCCTGCCAGAAGCGGTCGGAGGACTGCCGTTCCAAGTCGATCCGGGGGCGCTGAACGCCGCGTCACAAGTGGCCGCGTCGCCGTCCGCGTATCAGCCGTTCCGTGTTCCGAACCCGGCCCACCCCGGCGAGGCCATCGTGACCGATGAGTTCGGCGTGATGTACTGGGAAGTCAACGGCGAGCGCCATGGTATGCCGGCGCCGTTTACGTCGTTCGGGCCGGGCAGCCTCGAAAACAGCGATAAGCTGGTGACGGCCGCGTCATGGTCGCCGGATGGATTGCGGATCGCGTTTATCGTCGACAACCCGCAGCGCGGCGATGCCAACGATGGTGTGTGGTGGTGGGACACCCGCAGCGGCGAGGCCTATCAGGTGATGCACAACTGCCGCCGCAACGTGCATAACTGCCCTGACTTCGTCAATGCCGAGAGCGACCCCTACGTCAACCCGCCGGTGGGTGAGCCTGAGCAGTTCAACACAGGCTGGTATGCGGTTTCGGTAAGTTGGTCGCCGGATGGGACGCGCCTGCTCGCCCGCCTGCGTATCCGCGAGGATCAGCGGTTGGCGTTCATCGTGCTGCCGCTGGCCGCCGATGGCGCGTTCAAGCGGCTGCGCCGCGATGTGTGCAAGTACGAGTTCAGCGACTGGGCGACCAACAGCCGTGCGGTCATCGTCGGCGGGCGCGATGCCAATGGATCGCAGGTGTTGGGGGTGGTCGACGTGCCGGAAAACGTGCCGCTTGACGGGGCGGTCGCGTGTGGGGACATCCGGCCGCTGGACACGACCGGCGCCAACACGGTGCGTGTGACGCCCGCCGCCGCGTTCTCCGGAGCGCTGCCGTCCGGCGTGGTCGAAGGGTCGGAATTTGAGCCGGGGCAGGAGCTGGTCGTGGCGAGTCCGAACAGCGAGGGACTGAACCTGCGGACTGAACCGAACGCGGACGTTCCGAACGTGATCCGCTATCTGCTCAACGGTGAGTTCGTGCGCGTGCTGGCCGGCCCGTATGATCAGGGCGCGCTGCGCTGGTGGCGGGTGCGCACGGCGCAGGGCGAGGAGGGCTGGATCGTGAGCGCGATCGGCGTTACGCAGGTGCTTCAGAATGCGCCGTAATCGCCCGCGCGATCCTCGCTATTTTGTGCTAAAATTGAGGGAAAAGAGCGTCGGCTGCGAGCAGCCGCTCAACCCAAAGGACACACATTCGTGGAACTCACTTGGTACGGCCATTCGTGCTTCCGCTTGACCGAACGCGGGAGCATTTCAATCGTGACCGATCCCTACAGCGAGGAAATCGGCCTGCCGCCGCTCAAGCTCAAGGGTGATGTCGTCACGGTCAGCCACGACCGCCCCGGCCATAATTGCGTCGACGCGGTCAAGGGCGCCAATTACGTGCTGCGCGGCCCCGGCGAATACGAAGTCGGCGGCGTATTCATCTACGGCCTGCCGATGCATCTGGTCGACGAGGAACGCACGCATCGCAACGTTGGCTATCTGATTCAATACGGGTCGCTGTCGGTGCTGCACCTCGGCGATTTGGCGCACGTCCCCGACCAATCCACGATTGAGACGCTCGGCGCGGTCAACGTGCTGCTCGTGCCGGTTGGCGGTGGCGGCGGCCTGCGTGCCAGCATGGCTGCCGAAGTCATCGCGCTGATCGAACCGAATTACATCGTGCCGATGCACTACATGCTGCCTGCCTCACGGTGCTGCTCGACCCGGTCGACAAGTTCTTGAAAGAGATGGGGGTGAGCAAAGTGCAGGAAGACGATACACTTAAGGTCACATCCGGCAGCCTGCCGGAACAGCCACAGGTGATTTTGCTACGCCCGCAGGTCTCTGCCGGGTAGCGAGGAGTATTCGCGATGAGCGTGAAACTGCTGATGAAGTGGGACATCAAGCAGGAACAACAGCAGGAGTACTTCGAGTTCGTCGTGCGCGAGTGGGGGCCGGGGCTGTCGCGCTTGGGGCTGGAACTCATCGGTCTCTGGCTGACCACGTTCTCCAGTGGAGACACGCCGCAAATCATGGCGGAAGGCTTGACCGACGACCTTGCGTCGATGCGCAAAATCCTCAAGAGTCCGGAGTGGCAGCGGCTGCACGAACGGCTTCTGGAGTGCGTCACCAACTACACGCAAAAAGTCGTGCGGACATCCGGTGAATTTCAAATCTGACCGTCCAGAAACAGTAATGCCCGCGGCGAACGCGGGCGTTGTCGTTGTTGGAATGAAGACGTTTTCAGAGCTAGTCGGCTGCGGCGGAGGCAGTTGGGGCGGCTGATTCGGCGGGCTTGGAGGCCGAGTCGGTCACGGCTGGTTTGCTCTCAGGCTTGCTTTCGCCGCTTCGCTTGCCGTTTCGACTGCCTTTTGCGTCGGTCGTGTAGAACCCCGAGCCTTTGAAGATGACCCCCGTATTCTGCACGACACGCACGACCTTCTGCCCGGTTGACGGGTCTTCGGTTAAGGCGTCATCGGAGAACGATTGGCGGACATCAAACAACGTGCCGTCTTCGCGGCGATAGGTATATACCGGCATCGGTGCTGTGACCTCACCCACTCATAGCGATTGTGAAACCTTGAATCTATCTACTATGATTCATCACTTTGACGCTGGCGTAAAGAGATGTCTTAGGATTCTGATGGAGTTTTTATGCCGCACGCGGTATTGAGAGGCGAGGCGTGAAGGTCGGGATCATCACGGCGGAGATCAACTCGCGCAGCGGATGGGCGCAGTATTCGCTCGAATTGATCGGGGCGCTGCGGTCGCTGGGCGTTGATTTGACGATAGTCGCCAGCAGGTCGGCCGCTGGCGCTGATTTCGCGATCCTGCCTCCGCTGGCCGAGTCGCAGTCCGGGCTGCTGCTATCGCTGCTGCGGTCGTATGGCGCGGTTCGCGCGGCGCTCTCCTCCTGCGACATTGTCCATACCCTTGTCGAGCCGTTTGCGCCGCTAGGCTTGCGTGTGGCAGGCGCCCGCCCGCATGTGCTGAACGCGCATGGAACCTACGCCGTGCTGCCGATGACACGCCGTTGGCCGGTGGGCGCGCTCTATCGCCATGCCTTCGAGCGATCAACGGTCGCGTGCATCAGTACTTATACACAGGACGTTCTGCGCCGGCACGCTTCCAATGCGCGTTCGGTCGTCATTCCTGCCGGTGTCAACGCGCAGGCGTGGCAGGACGCGGCGCGGGATTCGGAGCCGTTCGAGAAGGACGGGCCGATCGTGCTGTTCGTGGGGGCGGTCAAACGGCGTAAGGGTATCCTGCCGTTGATCCGCGCGATGCCGGCCGTCCTGAAGCAAGCGCCGAACGCGAAATGCGTCGTCGTCGGGTCGCTGACGGCCGAACCGGAGACGGGGGCTGAAGCGCGCCGCTTGGTGGACGAACTGGCGTTGGGCGACCGGGTGCAGTTGTTGGGTCATGTTTCACATGCCGATCTGCTGCGCTGGTACAGGACGGCCGACCTTTTCGTGATGCCGTCGATGAACGACGGGCTGCGGTTCGAGGGATACGGCCTCGTCTATCTGGAAGCGGGAAGCCTCGGCGTGCCGTCGATCGGGACGTGGGAGTGCGGTGCGCGCGATGCCATCGACCACGAACAAACCGGGCTGCTGGTCTCTCAAGCACTGGTCGATGACGAGCTGCCGGCCGCGATTGGACGCCTGCTGACCGATCCGGATCGGCTCCGTGCGATGGGCGTCGCCGCGCTTGAGAAAGCGAATCGCACGACATGGCGTAAGTCGGCGTCGCAGTTCATCGCGCTGTATGAGTCGCTGCTTCGAGGCGCGCCATGAGGATACTCGTGCTCAGCGACCGGATCCCGCCGGAGAACGCTGGCGGCGCTGAGAAAGTCGCATGGACGTTTGCACAGGGGTTGGCGCTGCGCGGGCATGACGTCACCGTGCTTGCCGCGACCAGCAGCGCCGCGTTCACGGACGAGCGATCCGGCATCCCCGTGCATCACATTCATGCGCGCTGGCGGCCGCGTTTCACCGCGTACTGGTCGCTCTATCACCCCGGCGTGGCGGCACAGGTGGCGGCGAAGCTGGATGCTTTGCGGCCTGAGCTTGTGCTGGCGTTCAACGTGCATACCGGCCTGACCTATCACAGCCTAACGCTCGCTAAGCGACGCGGTATCCCGGTCATTCATCATCTGCAAGATGCGATGACGTTCACCTACGGCAAGCTGGTGCATTTCGCCACGCCAGAAGCCCGCTGCCCGATCGAGTCAGAGCAGTATCGCCTGCCGCCGCTGTATAACCTGCGAACCTATCGCCTTCGCTACAACCCGCTGCGGAACGTCGTGATCCGGCGCGTGTTGGGCGGGGTTGATCGGCTGACGTGCAGCAGCGCCGCGCTGCGTGACGCGATCGTGGCGAACGGCGGGCGTGCGCCGGATGTCGTGCATCCGGGGGTAGACCCTGCGGCGCTCGATACGACACCGGAGCATGTCGCGGCGCTCCGCGCGCGGCTTGGCCTTGATGGCTGCCGCGTGATCCTCGTCGCCGGCCGCCTAACGCCGCTGAAGGGCAGCGTCCAGCTGCTGCGCGCCGTGCAGCGCATCTTCCCCGAACGGCCCGATGCGCGTTTGCTGATCTTGACGCGAGCCTCGCCGGAGCAGCAGGGGTTGACTGATGATACATTCCGCGACGTTCTGCCGCAGATCGTGATGGGCGGGTGGCTGGAAGGCGAGACGCTCGCCGCCGCGTATCATCTCGCCAGTGCTGTCGCTGCGCCCTCGATCTGTCTTGACGTGTTCCCGACCGTCAACCTTGAAGCGATGGCGGCGGGGAAGCCGGTGGTCGCTACGTGTTTTGGCGGCTCACCGGAGGCGGTCGCTGATGGCGCAACCGGCCATATCGTGCAGCCATTTGACATCGCGGCGCTGTCGGGGTCACTCGCGGCATTACTCGACGATCCTGAACGCGCTGCGGCTATGGGCGCAGCAGGGCGTGGCCGATTCGCCGAGGGGTTCACGGCGCAGCACGCCGCTGCGCGCATGGACGCGGTGTGTCGTTCGACCGTCAGCGGGAACTGATCGCGTACAGCGACGCGGTTTCGGGGCCGGGCTGCCACCATGCCAACGCGAGGTCGCGCTCGTCGTCCAGCGTCAGGCTCGGCGCTGCGATTATGCCCGATGGAAGCGACGTGATCTCCTGTGCGCCCACCAGCGCCCCCGCACGGAAATACAGCACGTACAGGTGTGTCTCGATCATCGCCGCCGCCGCCATGATGTCGTACTGGCCGCGTGCGGGCGCGATCCATCCGGCCTCCGGCGCGCTGGCTGACACGACGGTAGTGAACGCGATGCCGTGGTTGAATCCAGTCTGAAATGGCTGGTCGCCCATGACCGGGTTGATCGGCGCTGCTGGCCCCCAGTCGGGCTGATCGAGCGGCCCGGACGTGACGAGCGCACGCTGCTTTCCGGCGTTGGTCAGTGTGTGAAATACGACATAACCGTGCGACCGGTCGACCCCTGCGCTGAGGCCCGCCAACAGGTCGCCGGTCTGGCCGACCCACGGCGCCGGACTCCTGCGCACCGGCTCGCTCAAGCCCGTGTCGATAAGCTGCGCCTGATACAGGTCTTGGTTTTCGCCCTGAAGCCAAAACAGCGTCACATCGCCGCTGATGAGCACCGCAAGCGCCGGATAGTCGGCGTCAAGCTGCAAGAGCTGCGGCATACGGGGCCGGCCGGCATCGTCTAAGCGGCTCGCTACCAGCGTCGGCTCGCCGCTGACGACCGCGCTCCACACGGCCCATGCGCCGCCTGCGGGCATGCCGATCAGGTCATAGCGTGTCACGGCGCTGTTGGATACCGCCAGCGCGCCGAACAATGACGCGCCCTGCCGGTCGACTTGAGCGGCGTACAGCGTGCTGATGCCCGACGCATCGCGGTCGATCCATGTGGCTAACAGACGGCCCGCCGGAAGCCGCGCCAGCTTCAGACTGTGCGGTTGAGAGGCCGTGATCTCCGTTTCGATACGCTGAGCCTTGACATACAGCACAAGCCGCTGCGTCGTGTCGGCGGACTCGAACGCGGCGAACGCCGTGTCTGTTCCGATGGCCGCCGCCGCCGGTGAATCAATGCTTGGCGCTGTCGCTAGGGCTGGCGCAAACCCCCACGTCGTCGCGAGGGTCGTTGCGGGCAGGCTCAGTGTTGCGGTGGACGATGTCGTGCTGGATTGCGGCGCGCACGCAGCGGCGGAGAGTCCCGCGAAGATGAGGGCGGCCAGAACCTGCCGGACGCTAAACCTCGGTAAGGGGCGCAAATCCATCCGGCCCGGTGTAGCGCACCGGCTTGGGTGCGTAATAGGCAATCGACTTGACGACGTATTCGGCAGCTCCGCGCGACAGATTCGTCAGCACCTGTTCTTCGCGCCCGAAGTACAGCGCCACATGATACCGTTCGCCTTGCATCACGAGGTTGCGGACGATCCAGCCGGATGGGCCTTTCTGCCGTGCGGCGACAGCGACTTCGACCTCCTCGACGTTATGCCACGGCACGACATCACCATTGATGATCACGTCGGTGCTGGCCGGGTCGAAGGCGCGTCCGAGCATGTCACGTTCGCGCTCGCTCAGTGCGTCGAGTGTGGGCCGGTAGTTGATGCGCTGCAAGTAGCTCATAGCCGTTTCCGTCTCGTGGTCAGCGTGCGACGACATCCACCAGAATGATCGCTTCGTCGCTGCGAGTTCCATCCGCGCGATACGCGATGGCGTGCAGCGTGTGACCGCCCGGCGTGCCGGCGATCCAGTTCATCGCAGCGCGAAAGGCCGGGACAGCGAAGCCGTCGGGCTGGCCCTCGTTGATCTTGATGTTGTCCACCAGAAACTCGACGCGGGCGATCCCCGACGTCTCATCTTCAGCGAGGATGTCAACGGTGATCTCGCTGTCCTGCGCGATACGCGCGTTGTTCTCAGGAAACAGAAAACGAACCCGTGGGATATTAGGCGTCGGGACAGGTGTCGCCTTGGGTTCGACAAGGGTGCATCCGCCGAGTACGGCCGCGACGACGAGAAAAATTGCAATCGTTGAGAACGCAAATGGGGTGCGCATACACACCCCATTATCGACAGGCTGTTCGGACGTGGCAAGTCTGGGTTAGCGTGCGCGGCGCGCGCGTCCGGCCCGTTGAGGCGCTTCATGCTCGGCGGCCCCGACCAGATCGTCCGACTCCCTGAGCGCCAGCATCCCCCGCAGCTCGAATAACTGGTCGCGCAGGGCGGCGGCCTTCTCGAACTCGAGGTTGGTCGCCGCGGCCTTCATCTCCTTTTCAAGCTCCTTAGCCAGCTTGTGCAGATCGTTCTTCGCCATGGTCGACAGGTCGGGCTGTTCCATATCCTGAAGCGCGTGTCCGGCCTCGTCCGCCGCCATGACCTTAACGCGGTCGGTCAGGTCGCGGATTTGCTTCACGATGCTGGCGGGGACGATTCCATGCTGCTCGTTGTACGACTGCTGAATGGCGCGGCGGCGTTCTGTCTCGCTGATGGCATTGCGCATGCTGTCGGTCATCACGTTGGCGTACAAGATCACGCGGCCCTCGATGTGACGCGCGGCGCGTCCGATCGTTTGGATCAGCGCGGACGTGCTGCGCAGAAAACCTTCCTTGTCGGCGTCGAGGATTCCAACCAGCGACACCTCCGGCAGATCAATCCCCTCGCGCAGCAGGTTGATCCCGACGATCACATCGTAAACACCCATGCGCAGGTCGCGCAAAATCTCGACGCGATCGAGTGTTTCGACCTCGGCGTGCAAGTAGTGCGCCTTGATGCCCACCTCGTTGAAGTAGCCGGCGAGTTCCTCGGCCATACGCTGGGTGAAGGTTGTCACCAGCGCGCGCTGGCCTTTCTTGATGCGCGCGGCGACCTCTTGCAGCAGGTCGTCGATCTGCCCTTCGATGGGGCGGACTTCCACAATTGGATCGACAATACCGGTCGGGCGGATCACCTGCTGGACGACGTTGGTGCTGTGCTCGCGCTCATACGGGCCGGGCGTCGCGGTCGTGTAGATCGTGTAGCCCATGCGCTCCTCGAACTCGGCCAGTTTCAGCGGCCGGTTGTCCATGGCGCTCGGCAGGCGGAAACCGTAGTCGACAAGCACCTGCTTGCGTGAGTAGTCGCCGTTGTACATCCCGCGGATTTGCGGCATGGTCATGTGCGATTCGTCGATCACGAGCAGGAAATCGTCGGGGAAGTAGTCGATCAGCGTGTGGGGCGGCGTGCCGGGCATCCGCTGTTCGAGTGGGCGCGAGTAGTTCTCGATGCCGCTGGTGAAGCCAACCTCGCGCAGCATCTCGATGTCGTAACGGGTGCGCTGCTCGATGCGCTGTGCCTCCAGCGTCTTGTCCTGCGACTTGAAAAACGCAATCTGCTGCTCAAGCTCTGCTTCGATGTCGTTGACGGCCTTGCGCAGCTTCTCTTGATCGGCGACAAACTGCGTTGCCGGGAACACGACGACAACCGGCTGCTCGGCGAGAATCTCGCCCGTCAGCGCATCGAAGCGGGTGATGCGCTCGATGTCGTCGTCGAACATCTGCACGCGATACGCGGCATCTTCGTAGAACGGGTGAATCTCGAGCGTGTCGCCGCGCACACGGAAGCTGCCGGGCGCGAGATCCATGTCGTTGCGCGTGTATTGAAGCTGAACGAGCCGGCGCAGGATCGCCTCACGACGCATGGAATCCCCAACGCGCAGCTCAAGGACATACTTGGCCCACGTCTCGGGGTCGCCCGTGCCGTAGATGCACGACACGGATGCAACGATCAGCACATCGCGGCGGCTGAGCAGCGCGGCCTTCGCGGCTACGCGCAGGCGCTCGATGTGCTCGTTGATCTCGGTCTGCTTCTCGATGAACAGGTCATAACGTGGAACGTAGCTTTCCGGCTGATAGTAGTCATAGTAGCTGACGTAGTACTCGACGGCGTTGCGCGGAAAGAACTCTTTGAACTCGGCGTAGAGCTGGGCCGCCAGAGTCTTGTTGTGAGCCAGCACCAGCGTCGGGCGTTGAACCTGCTGGACGACGTGCGCGATGGTGAACGTCTTGCCGGTGCCGGTCGCGCCGAGTAAAGTCTGCTGCCGGTGCCCGCCATGGATGCCCTTTACCAGTCCTTCGATTGCGGCCGGTTGGTCGCCGGTTGGCTGAAAATCGGAGACGAGCTGGAACTGCTGGTTCATGGCGTTCCTCCGCTAAAATGGCGAACGAATGTTCGTAACCGGAGGGTCGATTGTACGTCAACTACGGCCCGCAAGCCAGACTCAACTCCTGAATTGTTTGACCGGAACGGAACAATTCGGTACTGTGATTCGTCCGCATGACATGACACCACAACACCGTGCTATTGTGGAGGCCGTACCTATGCCGTCAGTTCAATACGAGACACAGCAGGGAATCGTGACCGTGAGCATCGAGCGAGGCAGCGACGGCCGTGTCACAGCGACGGTGGGCGAACGAACGTATCAGCTCACAGCGGAACGAACCCAGTCGGGCCGGTGGGCGCTGGATTTTGGCGACCGTACCGTGCAGGTGGCGACCGCCGCCGATGGACTCCGGCGCTACGGGCAGGTGGTCGGCGGGCCGGTGTATGCGCTCTCGCTCGCTATCCCTGCGGCGCGCCGCCGTGGCACCTCAGGCGCCGAGGCGGGCCGGCTCACGGCGCAGATGCCGGGGCAGGTGGTCGACGTGCTGGTGAAGGCCGGCCAAACAGTCACCGCGGGTCAGCCGTTGATCGTGCTTGAAGCGATGAAGATGGAGATACGGATCGGCGCGCCCACGGACGGGATTGTGCGCGAGGTGTTGGTCAAGAAGGGCGACGTGGTCGACCGCGATCAACAGCTCATCCAGATTGACGCGCGTGACGCCTAAAGCCGCTCGGCGCTGAGCAGCAAGCCGGAGAACTTCGCGCGATACAGCGCGTACGGCTTCTCGTGGTCGAACAGCTTGAACGTCTCTTTGGTCACGGAGAACTCGGCGCTCTCGACCCGCAGTAGATAGGTGACGATACGGCGGTTGACTGGCTTGACCACGCGCTCCAGCGGCCCGCTGAATGCGCTCGCCGCGCCCTCGCGAAGGTCGGCTGAAATCCGCAGCCAGTACCGCGCGAAGGTGCTCATCACGACGGTCGCGCAGACGGTGAGACCGAGACCGACCACGGTCAGGATCGCTGACCCGCGCAGCCCTCCAAACAGGCAGAGGCTGGCGGCAAAGGCAAGCGCGACCACGATTCCGGATCCATAGAACATCGAGCGCTGGCGGCGCATGCGCAGCCGATCAAGCTGCCGTTCGCTCAGCTTTCCGCTGCGGTTCGCGGCGAGGTCGTCCAACGTGAACTCAAGCTCACGCATGAGCGCGGTATCTGCCATAGGAAGTCCATTGTCCTCAATGCTGGACGACCATTGTACAATCGGCGCGGACTGGCGGAAGAGACATTTGCCTGATGAGCATTATTCTCGGCATTGAAACATCATGCGACGAAACCGCCGCGGCGGTCATCATCGACGGGCAGCGAATCGCGTCGAATGTCGTGGCGTCACAGATCGACCTGCACGCACAGTACGGTGGTGTTTACCCGGAAGTAGCGTCGCGCGCGCATGTCGAGGCGATTGATCCGGTTGTCCGGCAGGCGCTGACCGACGCCGCGCTCAGTATCGACCGGCTGGACGCTATCGCCGTCACACGTGGGCCGGGGTTAGTCGGGTCGCTGCTGGTCGGGATTAGCTATGCCAAAGGCTTGGCGCTGATGTCCGGCAAGCCGCTGCTGGGGATCAACCATCTCGAAGGCCATATCTATTCGCTGTGGCTGACTCAGCCGCTGCAAGAGGCGAACTTTCCCGTCGTTGTGCTGATCGTCAGCGGCGGCCACACCGAGCTGGTGCTCATGCGCGGCCACGGCGTCTACGAACGGCTTGGCGGCACGCTGGATGACGCTGCTGGCGAGGCGTTCGACAAGGTGGGGCGCGTGCTGGGGCTGCCGTTTCCGGGCGGGCCAAACATTCAGCGCACGGCGGAAGCCGGTCAGGCCGACGCCTATCAGTTCCCGCGAGCCAAACGCGATCAATCGTTCGACTTCAGCTTCAGCGGGCTAAAGACGGCCGTGCTGCGCGAGGTGACGCGCACTTCACCGAAAGGCCCGCACGGCGAAAAAGGTGTGACACTCAAAGAGGGCGTATCCGTGGCCGATGCCGCGGCGAGCTTTCAAGCCGCGCTCGTCGATGCGCTGGTCGAAAAGACCGTCCGCGCGGCCCAAACCTATGACGCCAACGAAATCCTGCTGGCCGGCGGCGTCAGCGCCAATGCGCTGCTGCGCACGCAGATCAAGAACACCGCGCAGCTTCCCGTGCGCTATCCCCCGCTAAACCTGTGCACCGACAATGCAGCTATGATCGCAGCGGCCGCACATCACCGATTCGCCGCCGGCCAGCGCGACTCGATTGCGTTCGACGTGCTGCCGACGTGGCCGCTTAGCCGCCTCAGCCATGCGCCGCTTGACGCTTAGCCTTGCGGCGATTCTACTCGCAGCAAGCCTTGCTCTAGCGCGATCAAGCGTTGATTTCGACCCGCTCCGACCGGAGATTCTAGCCGACGCGGAGACCTTGGCGCTGGTCGGGGGTGCTGTCGTGATTGTGGATCACGGTGAAAGCTACGTGTGGACATTCGGCACGTCCGACGCCGAACGCCGCGTGCCGGTCGATCTCGATACGCGGTTCTCGACGGGATCGGTCGCCAAGCCGCTTGTGGCGTACTGGCTCGATCAGCAGGCGTTCGACACCGGGATCACGCTGGCCGCGCTGTGGCCTGAACTCGACCTCGGTCAAGCGGGGGCGGTGACGGTCGAGCAGGCCGTCGATCAGACGTCGGGCTTCGTGCGCGATGACGGCGCGTGGGTCGGGCGCACCGTCAACTCCGAAGCAGCAGCGGCGATCCTGCGTCAGTACACACCCCTCGCCCCGGCGGGTGAGCGCTTCACGTACAACTCCGTCGTGTTTGCGTTGGCAGCCGCTGGCGCCGCCCGTGATCTCGGCGTGGACATCCCGTGGATGCCGAGCAGCGATCCGTCCGCGACGTCGTTCGAGCTGACCCTCGCCGGTGATCTCGCAGCGGTCGAACCTTTCGATCACGGCATTATGTCCGCCGCGGTCAATGCGCGCCTGAGCGCCGCACAGCTCGAAGCGCTCCTGCCTGACCTGATCTCGTGGGTCGATGACGCTCAGGCGCTGCGGTTGGGCGAGGACGCTCCTGAGCGCTCGTGCTGCCCACTGGGCCGGTCGCTTCGATATGCCAACGGATGGTTCATCGAGCAGTTCGAAGGGTATGACGTGTACTCGCATCCCGGCAGCGCGATCGGCGGCACGGCGGCAATCATGGTCGTCCCGGAGCTGGCGCTTGGCGCGGCGGTGCTGGTGAACCAAGACCACGGCGACGTATTCGCAAATTCGGCACGTTACAAGATTGTATTGCAGGCGTTGGGGCGCGATACCGGTCAGGCCGGCGTGCTGATCCGCCGAGCGATGGCGCAGCGGGCGGCGTGGTCGGCGCTGGCCGCGGGACTGGGCGCGCAGGGCGAGCCAATCGAGTACGGCGCGCTGCGCTGGCCGACAGCCCGGATACCGGGTTCGGAACACTGCCGGATCGTGCTGCGCGGGCCGCTGCTCGGGCAGTATATAGGCACAGACTGTACGAAACCTTAATGCGTTGAGACGCGTATCGTGTGGCGCGCGCCCTACGACGTGTTATAGTATCCGGTATGGACGATGATCGCCTGCACGAGTGGTTGCGTGGAGCAAAACTGCGTGGCTGGGATGGCTTACTGCGAACCTCACTGGATGTCGGGGGAATGTGGGGGCCACTGGCGGCTCAGATGCTGTATGTCGGCGAGCCGGTACTGCGTCACGTCCTGCGCACCGCGCCGCTAAACGACCTCGCAGAGCTGCTTGAGACGCCTGAGGGAGTCGCACGGCTCCGTCAGTGGTTGGATCAGGACTAGGCCGCGCCCAAGGGGGGAAGGGTTGGATACAACAACTCAGGTCTTGTCAATCTTAGTGTTATTGATCGGCCTGATTGTCACGGCGATTGTGCCGCAGTTTGTGCGCCGGCGGCGTGATTCCGCGGTGCTGCGCCGTCAGGCGGCGTATGCCGCGATTCCAGCGATGGCGACGACCGCGGTTGAAGCCGGGCAGTCGATGATCGTCGGAATGGGCGACGCGGGCGTCGGCGGCGAGTCGACACTGCTGGCGATTGCCGCGGAGGCCGTCGCGTATCACACCGTTGCAGCGGCCGCTTACGGCGACCGTATGCCAGTCGTGACGACCAGCAGTGGCACCGGGCTTCCCTTGGCGATTGAGGCTGTCCGCGCGGCATTTCGCGAACACAATCTGCCGGCCCCAAGCGGATCGGCACGCTGGATTCCGGCGGGTTCACGCTCGTTGGCGTATGCTGCGGCGATGACCGCCTACGTCGCTGCCGACCGCAGCCCGACGCAGGTCATGGTCGGCCGGTTCGGGCCGGAGATCGCGCTGATCGGCGAGGCCTCAGTCCGGCGTGGCGCGCCCTTCATCGGGGCCACCGACCGGCTGGACGGGCAGGCGGTCGCCTATGCGTTCTCAAAAGCTCCGCTGATCGGCGAGGAGTTGTTTCAGGCGTCGGCATATCTGTCCGACCGCGCCGTTCGTCGTGGTGAAGCCGTCGCGATGGACATCCTGCGCTGGCTGCTGATCGCCGCGGTGATTGCCGTGGCGGCAGCGCGCATCGTCGGCGCGGGAGGTTGAGATGCGCTTGCGGCTAGGCGCGGTGCTGGTCACCGCACTCACGATCGGCATCGCTCTCATCACATTGGTCGGCTTGCTGGGCACCAACATCGGCCCGATCTCCGCGCAGATCGAACGCTTCGGAATCACGGACTTCGCGCGCCTGCTGCTCCAGTTCGCGGCGGTCACGGCGGCGGTCGCGGTGCTGGTCGGCGTCGTCAATCTACTGGGCGTTCACCTACGCCGGACGCGCCGCCGCGGGCAGGCGATCTACAGCGCCGTGCTGATCCTGTCGTTCGTGATCGTTTTGGGCTTCGGTATTCTGCCGCGCGACAACGAGGCGCGTGCGGCGGTCGACGGCGTGCAGATCGCGCTGGAGACGGCGTTCTCCGGGCTTGTGCTGTTCTCGCTGGTGTACGGCGCGGTGACCATCGCGAACCGCCGGCCAAGCTGGGCCAGCCTGCTGTTCGTCGCGACGGTCGTCACGGTGCTGGTTGGCGCGCTGCCCGTGCGCGGGCTGGGGCCGATTGCGACTGTGGCGGACTGGCTCAACCGGGTTCCGGTCGATGCTGGCGGGCGGGCGATTCTATTGGGCATCGCGCTGGCGACCGTGATTGCTGGCGTGCGCGTGTTGATTGGACAGGGTCGTGCAACACGTGAATAGGCAGGGGCCGGCATGAACGACGAATTCGACCCAAACTGGCTTGACGATTCGGATCAGCCGTTCTCGGCAGACGACGGCATGGACTGGCTCGACAGTATCGGCGGTGGCGACGAACAGACGCCGGACTCGCAGGACATCGGCAAGCCGTCCACCGGAGAGTTTGACTTCGAGACGTTCGCGTTCGGCGATGTCGACTCCGATGCGGTTGAGGACAGCAGCGCGTGGCTGGCCGATTTGTCCGATAATCCATTCGACGTCAAGCCGACGGAGGCGCCGAGTGAAGATCCCGGCGCGATCCCGGATTGGCTGCAAACCGATTCGGAAATCCCCGCCTATACGCCATCTGAACCAGCGTCAGCGGCTGCCTCGGAAGACCTGCCGGATTGGCTGCACACCGGCGAGCAACCGGCGGCGGACGTAAGCGATCTCGAAACAGAAGCGGGCGATGTGCCGCTGGCGCCGTGGCTGCGCGGCGCGGATATCGACGAGGAAGCGCTGGATAAGCCGGCGGGCGAACGCGATTCGGGCGTGCTGCCATCATGGCTGCAGGGCGCGGATGATTTCGGCGCGGAAGACGCCAACACCTTCCAAGCCTCGTTTGACGATGTTCAATTCGAGGTTGAGGAACCGATCGAGGAGTCGGACGACCTCTCGTGGATGACCGACGCCGACGAGCCGTCTGGCGCGCAGTCCGACGAGCTGGCGGCGCTGCTATCTCAAGGCGAAAGCGATGCAGGTGTGGATGACCTGCTGGCCGGCTTGCTTCAGCCGACTGATACGCAAGGCGAGGGCGATGTCGATTTGCTCAGCCTGCTGTCATCTGACGCCGGCGAACCTAGCACGGCGTCGCAAGGCGGTCTACAACACTTCGCTGAAGACGATGAGTTTCTTTCGTTTGACTCGGCGCGGCTCAATTTTGACGAACTGCTCGGGCCGAACCCGATCAGCCGACCTGCCGAGATAGAACTGCCCGAGTCGAACATCCCCGACTTCCTCAGTGACGTGTCCGTCAGTGAGGTGAGCGCGGCCGCCCTCATGCGACAGCAGCAGGAAGACCGCCCGATCGAGGAACTTCCTGAGGAGCTGCGGGCGCTGCTAGACGAGGGCGTGTCCGCCGTCACTGCGGCGCCGGGAACGGCCGTTCCGCCGCCGGTGCTAATCAGCGAAGCGCCAGCCGCCAAGCCGCCGCCGGGCCGCCGTGCAGACAAAGGAACACGCGGCATCGAACTAATGCGGTCGATCACGGCCGCCGCAGGCGCTGCGCAAGGCGCCGCCGTGAAACCCGCCCGCGTGCGCCGGGGCCTGCGTTACAACTTGCCTCGTCTGATCGTCGCCGCAGTGGTCGCCGTGGCGGTGATCCTGCCGTTCCTTGATGCCTTCGAGTCGCTTCGATTCGTCCAGCTTCCACCGGTCTTGTTTGGCGAGAAATCGCCGGCTGAGACCGCCTATGCGGTGGTGGACGATCTGGCTGAGGGCGACGTGATGCTCGTCGCCGTCGACGCCTCGCCGGGCAGCTTGAGCGAGATCGGCGGAGCGATGACAGCAGTGATCGCGCATGCCCGCGCGCGGCAAGCAACGCCGGTGATTGTCAGCACCGACCCGGTCGCGCTGGTCGCGGCGCAGCGTATGATCGAGGGCGAGCTGCCGGAAGATACGCACAATAAGCAGATCATCTTTGGCCGCTATTTACCGGGTGATTCGCTCGGTGTGCGCGATTTGGCGGAGAATCCGCGCGATGCGCTGGCGTTCGATCATGACGGCCGCCCATCGGATCTCCAGATCGACAGCGTCGCCGACCTCGACCTGATCGTGATCGTCAGCGATCGTGCCGACGGTATTCGACAGTGGTCGGAACAGCTCCAGCCGCTGGTGTCGTCGCCGCTGGTGTTCGTGGTGTCGGCGTCAGCTGAACCCCTCGCGCGGCTCTACGCGGACAGTTATGGCGCACCGTACATCGTCGGCCTGCGCGACAGCATCACCTATCGTTCGCAGTTGGGAGCTTACAGCGGCCCGGATGGCCTGATCGGCTTCGGCATCACACCATCGGCGACGTTCACCGCCACGCCGACGCCGACCAATACGTTCACCCCGACACCGACCAATACCCCAACGGCGACCGACACGCCGACCTCGACGCTTGCGCCCGCGGCGGCTCAGGCGACGGCCAATGCGCTGGCGACCGCGCGTGTGACGGCGACATTCACCTTCACGGCGACCAACACGCCCACGGCGACTTCGACCGCCACCGCGACGAACACGCCGACTCATACGCTGACGCCAACCAATACCGCAACGCCTTCAGCCACGCCGACGGTCACGCCATCACCGACGTTGACCTTCACGCCATCGGCGACGTTCACCGCGACCTCGACGCCGACAAATGCGCCGACGCTCGCCCCACGACCGGGGCGACGGAGGAGGTGTCCGCGACGCCGACACGCACGCCGTCCGCGACGCCGACCCCCGAACCAGACGCGACCTCTGCGCCGACGCTCACGCCGACCATGGCCGTTGGCGATGAACTGGTCGCGGTTGTCATCGCACCGACGCGCATCAACGTGCGCGCTGGCCCCGGCACGAATTTCCCGGTGATCGGCTCGGCCGGCCCGGGCGACCGTCTGCCGGTGTTGGGCTTCAACGAAGGCCGGACATGGGTCAACGTCGAGATCCCCGGCCCGCGCAGTGGTTGGGTGAGCGCCTCGCTGGTGCGCATCGAAGGCGACACCAGCGCGATCCCGGTTGTCTCCGTGCCGAGGCCGGCGCTCGGAATGTCCGTCGATGCGCAGTTCGCTGGCGCGGACGAGATGGACGAAGCGCGCTACAACGCGATCTACGTCGGCGTGGTGGTCTCAGCTGCGTTGATTATGATCGGGACGATCATCGGCGTCATTCGCGGCATCGCCCGCAGGAGGAAGTAGGTCATGCCCGTCTCCGAAATCGGCCTCTGGGCGGGCTTCATCCTGACGCTGCTGGTGTTCAGCGCGGTGTTGGGTGACAACATTCTCTATCGTCTTGCCGTGTACGTGTTCGTCGGCATGTCCGCCGGCTATGCGGCCATCGTGACGTGGAACAGCGTGCTGGTGCCGTGGATCCGCGCGACGCTCCTCAGCGGCGAACCGCTGCGGGTCGCCCTCGGCGTCATTCCGCTGGCCTTGGGCGGGCTGCTGCTGTTCAAGGCGAGTGTCCGCCTGAACCGGCTCGCGGGACTCACAATGGCGCTGCTGATCGGCGTGGGCGCAGCGGTCGCGCTGATCGGCGCAGCCAGCGGCACGCTCGTGCCGTTAGCGTTAGGCGCGACGCGTCCCGGCCTTGATCTTCCGAGTTTTCTGATTTCGGTCGCCGGAGTGGTGTGCTCGCTCGTTTATTTCCAGTATCTCGCCGTGCGCACCCCAAGCGGGGACAGTCGGCGCAGCCTGCCGATTGCGACGCTGGCCTTCTTCGGGCAGGGTTTCATCGTGATTACGCTGGGCGCTCTGTATGCCGCCGCGATCCTCAGCAGCCTTGCGATCTTCAGCGACCGCGTAGCATACGTGATTGAGTTTCTCAAGCTGGGGGGAGGATAACCGATGTCGATCCTCGCCGTGGATTTCGGGAGTGTGCATACCCGCGCCGTCCTTATCGATCAGGTCGACGGGGCGTATGAGCTGATCGGCTTTGCACGTACCCGCACGACAGATGGATACCCGGCGTATGACGTCAAGATCGGGCTGGATCGGGTCATCCAACAGCTCACTGCATCGACCGGCCGCCGTTTTGTGAACGACACCGGCGCGATCATCACGCCGGAGCAGCAGGATCGGTCGGGCGTCGAGTCGTTCGTGATTACGGCCAGCGGCGGCCGTCCACTGCGCGCCGTGATCGTCGGCTTGCGTGAAGATGGAAGCGTCGCCGCGGCCAAACAGGCACTCTCCAATACGTATGTTGATGTGGTCGAGACACTGTCGCTTGAGGACGGACGGGATCGTGACGAACGGCTGAATGCTGTGCTGCACGGATATCCGAACATCGTCGTCATCACGGGAGGCGTCGAACGCGGCGCCAGCGAGAGCGTGATGGAGCTTGTCCAGAGCGTCAAGCTGGCGGTGGCTGTCATGGACAAGCGCCGCCGGCCGCAGATCGTATACGCCGGAAACAGCAAACTGGCTCCGTATGTCACTGCGGCGTTTGAGGGTATCGCCGAGGTCGCGGTGGCGGCGAACGTGCGGCCCGCTGCCAACAAGCTCGACGTGGGGCCGCTGCGCGCGCAGATGACCGAGGCATTTAACCGGTTCGCCGAAACGCGCAGTTCCGGCTTCTCCGATCTAGCGGCGCTTTCGGCCGGCGGCGTTCAGCCGACCGCGCGCGGATACAGCGCCATCGCGTCGTATTTCGCCCGCCTTCATGACGCGCGGGTGATCGTCGTTGACATCGGCAGCGCGGTCTCGATCATGTCCCACGCAACCCCGCGCGAGTCGCAGTTTTCGATTCGGACGGATCTTGGGGTGGGCCATAACGCCCTGACCCTGCTCGATACGGTCGATCCCGATGACCTGCTGCGCTGGCTTCCGTTTGCTGGCGCGGAAGAGGCGCTCTACACGCACGCCTATAACAAGTCGCTGCGACAGGGCATCGTGCCGTTTTCGCTGCGTGAGTCGTTCGTCGAGCATGCCATCCTGCGCACGGCGCTTCAAGAGATCGCGGCATCGACCGGGGTTGGGCGCGCTCAAGCGGTCGATCTCGTCGTGTTGGGTGGCGCGAGCATCAATGAGACGGGACGGCCGGGCTACAGCATCATGCTTGCGCTCGACGGGCTTGAACCGGCTGGCGTCACGCGCTTCTTGGCTGATCCGTATGGACTCACAGCCGCGCTGGGCGCGGTGGCCGGCTCGCGCCCGGACGCTGCGTCACAGGTCGCGGATGGCAACGGCTACGCAGGCTTGGGGACGGCCATCAGCATCGGCGGGCGTCCCCGTTTCGACAAACCTGCGGTCGAGATCACGGTGGAGACCGGAGACGGAGACAAGTCAACCGTGACGGTCAACGGCGGGCACCTTGTGCGCATTCCAGTTCCAGTCGGGGTGACGGCTGTCGTGCGCGCCGCGTCGTCGGGCGGGGGCTTGACATCGACGCAGTCGGAGCCAGCGGTTCAAGGTTGAGGGGGGCGGCGCGGGAATCATCATCGACGCGCGCGGCCGGCCGCTTTCGCTCGATATGCCGGATGACGTCAAAGCGACCCTGATGCTTCAGTGGATCGCCGAGGTGACTGGAGATGAACCGCGCTCGGTGGAGATGCTGAGCGGCGGATCAACCACGTTCGGCGAGCGGCGCGCCGAAAGCCCAACCGAGCCGTCGCGTGTCCGGCAGCGTCAGTCCCGGCGTGATCGGCGGCGCGGACGGCGGCCGATGCCGGAGCCAGAGCCGGAACCCGATCTCGGCGACAGCGACACGACCATCGAGGATTTGCGCAATGCACTATCCTGAGCAGCGGCCCATCGTCAAGCTCGCGGTGATTCAGCGCCGGGTGATGCTGCCTGAACAAGCCAGCGGTCTCGTCACCGTGCTGCCCGACCAGCGGGTCGACGTGCGTGACGTCGTCGTGCGCGGGCTGGTTCCCGGCGAACATATCGTGCTGGATGCAAAGGCGTACTTCCGGCTGCGCAAGGCGGAGGATCTCAAGCCGCTGCTGCGGGTGAGGGTCGATGACGAGGTCGACGAGATCACGGTGCTGGCAGGTAAGGAATCGGGCCGTGGGCGCAAGCTGTACGCTCCGGTGCGCGGCCGTGTCGCGGCCATCATCAACGGCCTGATCTTGATCGAGCAGGTCAACGATGTGCTTGATCTGGAAGCGGGCGTGCGCGGCCGTGTCAGCGATGTGCAGTCTGGCCGGGGCGCGGTGATCGAAGCGTCCGGCGCGTATGTGCAGGGGTTTTGGGGCAACGGCCAGCGCGCTATCGCCGTGCTGCGCGGGGAAGCGAGCACCGCGTTGGAGGATCTCGACGCCGATCAGTTCTCGTCGCCGTTCCACAACGTGATCGTCGTGGTGCGGCGGGGGATCACCCAACGCGTGATTAACGCCGCGCGCAATCTAGGGGTGTCGGGTCTCGTGGGGCCGTCGATGCCGGTGTCGCTGTTGGGGCATGCGCTCGGCCAGCCCTTCCCGATCATGCTGACCGAAGCGTTTGGTGAAACGCGCGTCAACCGGACGCTCAATCAATGGCTGATCGAACACGAGGGATCGCAGGTCGTCTTGGATGCGTTCGAGCCGACCCCGTGGGATACACGCCGTCCGGAGATCGTGATGACGGTCGCGACCAAGCCGGGCGAAACGCCGGTGCGCCCGAACCTGATGCTGACCCTTCGCGCGGGGATGACCGTACGGGTGATCGGCGCGCCGTATACCGGAATGTCCGGTGTCGTGTTAAATTTGCCAAGCGACCCGGTTTTGTTGGACAATGGGATGCGATTTGCGTGCGCCCAAGTCGAGTTAAGCAGCGGGGAGCGCATCTTTGCACCGCTGGCGAATATTGAGGTGAGCGGGCGGTAACTGGCAGGGCTGCGGCCGTTCGGCCACCACCAGCGAGGAGACGGGAATGACCAACCGTAACGATGACGACTTCAACTTCGACGATGATTTGTTCGGCAGCGACTCCGGCGGGGCAGGCGAAAGCGACTTCAGCTTCGACGATCCGGGTTTAGACGACCTTGGCGGGATCGGCGAGGACGAGTTTTCGTTTGAAGACGGAGGAGGCGGAACCAACCGGACTTTCGTCATTCTTGCCTTCCTGATTATTCTACTATTTATCGCGGGCGTAGTCGCAATCATCTACTTCGCGCTGAACCGCGGGCCGACCGAGATTGACGTCACGCGCACCGCGATCGCACAGTTCAACTCCACGCAGCAGGCGTTCCTCGCCGAGACCGGCACGGCGTCGGCGTTGGACGCGCGCTCGACGGCGACGGCTGCGGTGAACGCCGTGACCGCGACCGCGGAGGCGAACGCGCTTCTGGCGACCGGTACGGCGCAGGCCGTTCAGCAGATGGAGACGCAGAGCGCCCTCCAGACCTTACAAGCCGCAACACAAGGGGCTATCGGGGCGACACAGACAGCTTTGGCTCAGCCGACGGCTACCCCGTCGCCCGATCTGACGCAGACGGCCGCGGCGGTGCAGACCGAACTTCCACCGGCGGTCGCCGCAACGGCGTTGGCGCAGACCCAGATCGCGGCCGATGCTGCTGCGACGGCGGCGCAGGAAGCGGCCAACGCCGCCGCGACATCGACACAGGCCGCGGCAGAATTCGCCGCTACCGCCACACAGCTTGCGCTTCAAACGACGCTCAGCTCAGAAGAGGCGACTAACGCCGCGGCGACGCTGTCCGCTGCTCAAACCGAACAGGCCGCGAACCCGCCCACCGCTACCGGCCAGATCACACCGGGAGGGATCAGCCCCTCCGACGTTCTGATGACGGCGACGGCTTTGGCGCAGACGCTGTCGCCGCAGACCCCTGTGCCATCCACGCCGGGCACGGGCGGGACACCGTTCCTCATTCCGACGCTTCTGCCCGAAACCGGTCTATTTGACGACATCACGGGCGCAGGGGCCGGCGGCATCGGCTTGCTCGCGCTGATCGCCCTCGGGCTGGTCGGGGTCATTGTCGGGGCGCGTAAACTGCGCAAGTAACCGCCATCCTCGCATCACGAACGAGGGGCGATCCACCGCGGATCGCCCCTCGCTTTTCTGCGTTCTTAACCTGTTCGACTCGTGTCCTCGACGCTTCAATGCTCTGCGGGAGGTACATCTGTGAGTCTCACGCAGCGCGCATCCCTTCTTGCGTAAGCCGGTGCTCGTGGGTCGAGTGATTAGGTCTCCCATCTTGCAGCGTTAGTCGAGCTATACGGCGCGGCGTTTTCTCATCACGCATCACTTTCAACTTCGTGCTTAGATGCGGCTGAGCACATCCTTGACCGCCGAGTAATACTTTTCGACGTTCGCCATCTTGATACTCTCGTAGCCACGGATCATGTCTGGCAGGCGTGCCAGTTCGACCAACGCCGGGTGATTCGAGGCGTCGAGGCTGCCGAGGTGGTTTGCGATCAACGCGCGATACTCGCCGATCAGCGCGCGTTCCACACGGCGAACCTTCGCGTAGCCAAAGAGGTCGAACGGCGTCCCGCGCACCCACTTCATGCGCTTGAGTAGGCTCAGGCCGGGGTTGAACCACTGGCCGAGCTTCAGCTTGTGCTTCAGGCCCCAACTGCGCAGCATCGGCGGGTGCAGCATGTACGCGGTCTTTGCGCTCTCGCCGAACTGCTCGGCCAGTTCGGCCTTGACGTTCTCATTGAGATGAAGCCGCGCGACCTCGTACTCGTCCTTGTAGGCCATCAGCTTGAATAGATAGCGCGCGACAGCTTCAGTAAGCGCAGTTTCGTTGGGGAGCGCCTTCTGCTCCGCTTCGGCGACCTGCTTGACGAAATCGACATACGACTTTGCGTAGGCCACGTTCTGATAGGCGATCAGCTCCGGCACGCGAATTGAGAGTAGACGCTGCAGCTCGCCGCCTGCGCCTACGCTGTCCACAAGCGCCTGCGCCTCAGGGGAGAGCGGCGTCGTGTACGTCAGGTCGCCGGCGCGTTTGGTCGGCAGCGTATCGACCCATCCCGGCTCAATCACGGTGCGGCGCCCGACGCGGAACGCTTGGATGTTGGCTTTCACCGATACGCCGTTGATCTCGATGGCCTTCTCGATGGCCGCGGCGCTGATCGGGATGACGCCCGCCTGATACGCCGCGCCCACCAGCATCAAGTTGGCGGGCATGTGCGAACCGAACAGCGACTCGCTGAGCGCGATGGCGTCGAAATAGACGTTCGCCTCGGGTGTGGTGAACTCGTCAATCGCGTTGTGAAGGTGTGCCATCCGTGGATAGCCGACCTGAGTCGATGCGACCATCTGGCCGGTCGGCACCATGCTCGACGACACGATTGCGACCGTCTTGCCGGGCTGAGCGTGGATCAAATTCGCGTGCGACGTGCCGGTCAGCAGATCGAACACAAGGTATCCATCGGCGCTGCCGCGTGACAGCTTATTCGATACCTCAGATGGCCCTTCGAGGAACTTGAGATGGCTGACGACCGGGCCGCCCTTCTGGCTCAAGCCGGTTTGATCGAGCGACAGCACAGCCTTCCCGTCGATCAACGCGGCCGTGCCGAGGATTTGATTGACCGTGACGACACCGGTGCCGCCAATGCCCATCATATACAGGCTGGACTCGCCATCGACGCGGAGTGTCGGCTCTGGCAGCGGCACGTCGACCTCGTAGATCGCGCGCGCGCGCTTCCTGTTCTGGGCCGGCACGACCATGATGAACGCTGGGCAGTCGCCTTTTACGCATGAGTAGTCCTTGTTGCAGGACGACTGATGGATCTGCGTCTTGCGGCCAAACTCGGTATCCACCGGGAACACGCTGAGGCAGTTTGACTTCTCTCCGCAGTCACCGCACCCTTCGCACACCGCTTCGTTGATGAAGACGTGAGTAGAGGGTTCAGGAATCAGGCCGCGACGGCGCTTACGGCGAAGTTCGGCGGCGCAGTACTGGTCGTGGATGAGCGCCGTAACCTCCGGTTCTGCCGCTAGCACGAGCTGCGCTTCCTCGATCCGGTCGCGGTGCCACACTTCGACTCCCTCAGCCCATGCCGCGTGCGAGGGATAGTTCTCAGGCTCGGCGGACGTGACGATCATCTTGCCGACGCCCTCCGTGCGCAGCAGTTGTGTGAGCTGCCAAACCGGAATCTGTACCTCAAGTTCCTGTCCGCCGGTCATCGCAACCGCGGAATTCCACAGGATCTTGTAGGTCAGATGCGCCTTAGCGGCGACCGCCTGACGGATCGCCAGCGTGCCGCTGTGGAACAGCGTTCCATCGCCGAGGTTCTGGAAGATGTGATCGGTATCGGTAAACGGCGATGCGCCGACCCACTGCGCCCCCTCGCCGCCCATCTGCGTCAAGCCGAAGATCTGATCTTTGGTGCGATCCATGAGCAGCGTCATCGTGTGGCAGCCGATCCCGGCGGCGACCACTGCGCCTTCGGGCACGTTCAAGGTTGACGTGTTATGCGGGCAGCCTGAGCAGTAGTACGGCGTGCGCGCCAGCAGCGGCAGTGTGGTAGGGAGGGGCTGCTTGGCGATTTGATCGAGCCGGTCGTTGAGCGCCTCACGCGGGATGCGCTGAGTCAGCCGGCGATACAGGATACCGGCGATGTCATCGCTGTCCAGTTCCCCGTATGGCTTGACTAACGGCCGGTCGTTCTCGTCGGATTTGCCGACCACTTTCGGCCGCACGGCGAGGTTGAAGAGCGCATCGCGTATGAAGCCCTCGACGAACGAGCGTTTTTCCTCGATCACGACGATCTCTTCAAGGCCGTCGGCGAACTCGCGGATCAACGCCGAGTCGATGGGGGACAGCAGGTTGATCTTGAGTATGCGGATGCCGTAGTGCCGCAGCGTATCGTCGTCATCGACACCCAGCTCAAGCAAAGCCTGCCGCAGGTCGAAGTACGTCTTACCGGATGCAACGATGCCAATCCAGTCGTCTCCGCCGTGAACAACGATCTTGTTCAGCCGGTTCGCGGCGCCAAACGCGCGGGCAGCTTCCAGCTTGCCCTCGATCATCTCGCGTTCGGTGGTCAGGGTGTACGGCGTGAGAAGCTGTGGGTATTGGTGCGCGGCCCACGGTTTTCCCCGGTACTCGAAGCCGGGGTCGACCATCGGATTGCGATCTTTGGCGACCTCCACCGTTGCGAACTCGTCTGCGACGTTGGTCACGACCTTGAAGCCGACCCATAACCCGCAGTAGCGCGACAGCTCGAAGCCGTAACGCCCGAAGTCGAGCAGTTCCTGCACGTTGCCGGGGAACAGAATCGGCATCATGGCGTCGTAGAACTGGTACTCCGTCGCGGAGGGTAGGGTCGATGACTTGGCGTTTGGATCGTCCCCGCCGAGCGCCAGCACGCCACCGTATTTGCCGACGCCGGCGAAGTTGGCGTGCTTAAAAGCGTCCCCGCTGCGGTCGACGCCGGGTGCTTTGCCATACCACATACCGATGACGCCGTCGTAGCGCGGGTTCGGCAGCAGGTTGGCAAGCTGACTGCCAAATACGGCTGTCGCGCCGAGGTCTTCGTTGATGGCCGGCACAAAGTGGACATGATGATCGCGCGTGATCTGCTCGTGTTGACCCAACAGCAAATCAAGCCCACCGAGCGGCGACCCCCGGTAGCCTGAGATGAACGCGGCGGTGTTCAGGCCGCGCCGCCGGTCGGCACGGTGTTGATCTAACGGCAGCCGTACCAGCGCCTGTGTTCCGCTTAAGACGATGATGCCATCTTCTTGCAAATACTTGGCATCAAGAGAGAAATCTGGTTTACCCGTTAACTTACGCTTGGTCTTGTAGTTCTTTTCGCGTCCCGGAAGCTCACCGGGAATCGGCTGTATCTGCTCGGTCATTCGCTCCCCAGTACATCACGGTTTCGATTGAGTCCATACTAGCAGATTTTGTGCAACCTGCCAAAATACTCATCAGTATTTCTATACGAATAGTTCCCCTCGCGCTTGTCGATTTTGACGACTCCGTTCGCCTGACTGTGCCTGATTCTTAGAAACGCGGCGGTGCGCCGCCGATCAACTGTTGGTGGCCTGCACACGGTGTCACAGATCGCAAGTCGGGTCATGGGGCCGGATGACCGGTCGCCGGAGTCGGACAGTTGGCGCCGCTCAACGAGACCGGCCGCGCGTAAGGCGGCCGGTGCGTTTTCACATCCGGCGAATCTGCCGGTGCAGTCGATAAGGATTCCGAGGATAGACGCCTGCGCGCTCATCCGCCGGAAGGCAGAAGGCTTCGGACAGCGGTCACGACGTGTTCGGCCGTCAGCCCGAATGCTTCGTACAGGACTTCATACGGGGCGCTGGCGCCGAAGTGGTCGACACCGATAGCGATGCCGTTCGGCCCGATAAACTTCTGCCAGCCGAGCGTGACCCCTGCCTCGATGCTAACGCGGCGTGTGATGGACGGCGGAAGCACACTTTCACGGTAGACAGCATCCTGCTGGTCGAAAAGCTCCCAACACGGCAGCGAGACGACACGCGCCTTGACGCCTCCCTCGGCCAGCCGGCGCTGTGCGTCCAGCGCGATGCTGACCTCGCTGCCGGTGGCAAGCACGATGACATCCGGTGTGCCATCGCTGTCGGACAGGATATAGCCGCCGCGCGAGACTCCAGCGCGCACGCGTTCCACGTCGGCGAGAACCGGCAAGTCCTGCCGCGTCAAACACATCACGGCCGGCCCATCGACCGTCATAGCCGCCTTCCACGCTGCCGCCGTCTCGTTCGCGTCCGCTGGCCGGAAGACGTACAGGTTGGGAATCGTGCGCAAGCTCATTACGTGTTCGACCGGCTGATGAGTCGGGCCATCCTCTCCGAGGCCGATGCTGTCATGCGTGAAGATGTATACCGCCTTCACCTTCATCAATGCGCCGAGTCGAATCGCTGGCCGCATATAGTCGGAGAACGTCAGGAACGTCGCGCTGTACGGCCGGACGATGCCGCCATGCAGGGCCAGCCCGTTCACGATTGAACCCATCGCGTGTTCGCGCACGCCGAAGCGGATGTTACGGGCCGCGGGGGAACCCTGCGCGGTCTGCTCTGCGCCGGCGATCAAGGTGCGCGTGCTGCCGGCCAGATCGGCATCACCGCCGACAAACGTCAAGATGTGTTTGGCGATCGCGTTCAATACCGTGCCGCCTGCGACACGCGTCGCCATCGCTTTGGCGGGGTCGAACGCCGGGATGTCCGCATCCCAATCTGCCGGAAGCTGATGCGCCATCAGCTGATCCCACTCATGCGCGAGTTCCGGGAATTCGCTGCGCCACGCATCGAACTTGGCCTGCCACGCGTCCTCAACGTCGGTACCCTCGTCCTGTGCCGAACGCATCAGTTCGAGGACATCGCCGGGGACGTAGAACGGCTCGTGCGGCCAGCCATAGCTCTGCTTGGTCAGGATCACTTCGTCTGCGCCGAGCGGTGAGCCGTGCGCCTTTGACGTGCCGGCCTTGTGAGGGCTGCCGTAGCCGATCACCGTCTTGACGATGATGAGCGACGGTTGATCGCTGTGCGCCTGCGCCTCTTTGATCGCGGCGTCAATCGCCTCGATGTTGTTGCCGTCGCGAACCGTGACCACGTGCCAATTCCACGCTTCGTAGCGGCCGCCGATGTTCTCGGAGAACGCGATGTTGGCGGGGCCGTCAAGCGTGATGTCGTTGGAGTCGTACAGGAAGATCAGCTTGCCGAGGCCCCAATGACCCGCCAAGGCAGAAGCCTCCATGCACACGCCTTCCATCAAATCACCATCGCTGACGAGTGCATACGTGTAGTGATTGACGATGGTATGGCCGTCACGGTTGAAGTGCTTGGCGAGGATTGCCTCTGCCAGCGCCATGCCGACAGCGTTGGCCGCGCCTTGCCCCAACGGGCCGGTCGTCGTCTCGACACCGGGGGTCGCGTGATTCTCTGGGTGGCCCGGCGTCTTGCTGTGAAACTGACGAAATGCTTTGATGTCGTCAAGCGTCAGATCATAGCCGGTCAGGTACAGCAGGGCGTACTGCAGCATCGAGCCATGCCCGGCGCTGAGGATGAATCGATCACGGTCAGGCCACTTGGGATTCGACGGGTTGTGGCGAAGATGGCGCGTCCACAGCGTGTAGGCCATGGGCGCAGCGCCCATCGGGAGGCCCGGATGGCCGCTGTTGGCCTTTTGGATGGCGTCGATGGCGAGCGTGCGAATCGTGTTGATCGCTTTGCGCTCAAGCTCTGGTGAGGGTGTCACTGGGTCGCTCTCCATTACAGCAGCAGTCGCATGGGGTTCTCGATCAGGCCCTTCAACGCGAACATGAACTGACCGCCTTCAGCGCCGTCGCTGACCCGGTGGTCGACGCTCAGGGTGATCTTGATTCGCGTTCCGGCCGTCACCGTCCCGTCCGGCTTGACGACGGGAACTTTGCGCCCGCTTCCGATGGCGAGAACGCCGGCTTCCGGTGGGTTGATCACAGCGGTGAACTGATCGACGTCATACGGGCCGAGGTTGCTGGTGCTGAACGTCGCGCCTTTCGTATCTTCGGGCTTGAGCTTTAGCTCACGCGCGCGGTCGATCATCTCCTTGTTCGTTTGGGCCAGCGTACTCAACGACACCCGGTCGGCGTCTTTCGCGACGACGTAGATAACGCCGCCGCCGTTTGCCGGAGCAACCGCAATGCCGATGTTGATGTGGGTGTGGCGAACCAATTTCTCGCCGTAATAATGCGTGTTGAGGTTCGGGAACTGACGCAGCGCCAGCGCCGCGGCCTTGACGATCATATCGTTGACACTGATCTTGACGCCCTTGTCACCCAGCGACGAATTAAGCTGCGCGCGCAGCTCCAGCAGCGGGTCAAGGTTGTACTCACTGGTGACGAAGAACGTCGGGACTTGCTGATTACTCTCGGTCGTGCTGTTCGCGATGGCTTTACGCATGCGCGAGACGTCCAGCAGTTCGACATCTTCCGCATCGGCCGGAATCTGGCGTAGGCGGATAATCGGGATGCCGGACGGATCGCCAAACGAGCCGGCCTGAGGCGCTGCGCCCGGTTTCGCGGCGGGCGCAGCGGCAGGCGCCGCGCTGGGCGTGAACGTCTCTACGTCCGCCCGCACAATCCGCCCGCCCGGCCCGCTTCCCGGAACCTGTGCGAGGTCGATCCCCTTCTCTTTGGCGATGTTACGCGCCAACGGTGACGCCTTGACGCGCCCGTTCTCCATCGTCGCGCCGTTCGTAGGGGCGGGCGCGGCAGACGCTTGTGCTTCACCGGCAGGTTTAGCGGCCGGCTTTTCGGCCTTTGGCGCTTCAGGCGTCGGGGCCGCCGCGGCGGCGTTCGCCCCGATCTGGCCGATCACTGTGCCGCTGGAGATCTCCTCGCCGATCTCGCCGTGGAGCGCCGTGATGGCACCGTCGGCAGGGGCTTCGACCTCGACGGTCGCTTTATCGGCTTCAAATTCGGCGATGACCTCGCCCTTCTTGACCGTGTCCCCAACCTGCTTGAGCCAATTCAGCAGCAAGCCGTCCATGCTCAGTACGATGTCCGTCATTAGAGAATCTCCTCCACGGCATCTAGGACTTTCTGGACGTTCGGCAGCGCCATCAGCTCGATCTCCCGCGCGAACGGCAGCGGAACGTCCATGGCCGATACCCGCTTGATCGGGGCATCCATGTAGTCGAAGCAGTGATCCTGAATCTGCGCGGCGATCTCGCTGCCGAAGCTGTACATGGGCAGGCTTTCCTCAACGATCACGGCGCGGTTGGTCTTCTTGAAGCTCTCGAACACGAGATCCAGATCCAGCGGCCGCAGCCAGCGCAAATCGACGACCTCAGCTTCGACCCCGTCTTTGGCGAGTTCTTTCGCGGCCGCCAGCGACCACTCGACACCACGGGCGTAGGAAATGAGGGTGACGTGTTTGCCCTCGCGCTTGATGTCGCCCTTGCCGATCGGCAGGACGAAGTCCGGGTCTTCGGTGACCGGCCCCGGCTTGGGATACAACGCGATGCTCTCGGTGAACAGGATCGGGTTGTCGTTGCGGATCGACGCTTTGAGCATGCCATAGGCATCCGACGGCGTGGCCGGACAGGCGACGTATAAGCCGGGGAAGTGCGCGAAGATCGGCTCTGGCGTATGACTGTGGGTGGCGGTCGCCTGATTGCCCCAGCCGGAGGCGGCGCGGATGACCAGCGGCACGGTGAATTGACCGTCGAACATATAATGGATCTTGGCGGCGTGGTTGATGATGGCGTCCAGCGCGAGAAACGCGAAGTTGATCGTCATCATCTCGCGACCGGCCGCAGCCCCGCCATCGCCGCACCGACGGCCAGACCGGCAATCGCCATCTCACTGATCGGCGTGTCCCGTACGCGCATCCCGCCGAATTCGTCCAGTAAGCCCTGTGTGACGCGATGCGTGCCCTGCCATTCTCCGACTTCTTCGCCGAGGACAAATACCCGTTCATCACGAAGCATCTCTTCGCGGAGGGCCATGCGCAGCGCTTCACGCATCGGTAGGTTTTTGGAAGTCATGTCTGTAGGATCTCCCGTTCGCGTGTGTGCTAGTCGACGTAGACGTTGCGGATGAGGTCGTCGTAGGTCGGTTCGGGGCTGTTCAGCGCAAACTCGACCGACTCGTCGACTGCCTGCGCACAGGCGTCGTGAATGCGTTTCAGTTCCGGCCCGATGTTCTTGTATTTGCCCTCAAGCACCCGTTCGAACAGCGTAATCGGATCGCGGTTCTGCTTCCATTCCTCGAGTTCATCAGCGAACCGCTTGTCGTACGATTTGTCGGAGACGCCGTGGCCCTTGTAGCGATACGTCAGCGACTCGATCAGGACAGGCCCGTTCTTGCGCGCATACGCGACGGCATCGCTGACCGCGTCATGCACCGCCATTACGTCCTGCCCGTCGATCCGACCGCCGTCCTTGATGCCGTATCCCTCGGCGCGCAGGTGCAGGAGAGGCTGGGCAGTCGAGTCCTCAACGCGTGTACCCATCGCGACGAGGTTGTTCTCGATGATCCACACGATCGGCAGTTTCCACGCGCCGCTGATATTGACCGCTTCGTGGAAATACCCATTGTTGCTAGCGCCGTCGCCGATGAAGCAGATCGTGACCTCGTCGGTATCCTTGTATTTCGAGGCGAACGCGATGCCGGCCGCAAGCGGCAGATGGCCGCCGACGATGGCGTAGCCGCCCCACATGCGATGTTCCTTGCTGGCGATGTGCATCGACCCGCCCTTGCCGCCGCTCACGCCGTCCTTCCTGCCCATCATTTCGGCCATGATCGGGTTCGGGTGAACGCCTTTGGCTAACGCGATGCCGTGGTCACGATAGGCGGTAATCACGTTGTCGTCAGGCCGCAGCGCGGCAAGCGCGCCGACGCCAGTCGCTTCATGTCCGCTGTACAGGTGCATGTAGACGCCGGTTATCTTCTTCTCCTGATACAGCTCATCACACCGCGTCTCGAACAAGCGGATCAGCACCATTTGCCGATACCATTCGAGCAGCGTCTCTTTATTCGGATTTGCCATTGAGCATCCCCAGTCGCCAACACCGCGCGCAATACGCGGGCAAGGTCCGGAATCAAACGCCCTAAGTTTACCCGACGGCATAAGGCCGGTCAAACGCCAACCAACGCCAACCCTACGCTGTCGTAGGGAGAAAACGGGCCTACCGCGTGTTGTTCGACCGGGCGTAACGCCCATAAAATGTGAGCATGATGAATGGCGCTAAACGGCGGAGGAAGATGATGGTGCGAGAGAAGATTCTACGGCTGATCGTGGTGTGCCTTGCTGTATTCACGGGGGTGGTGGCCGGGCCGGCCGCGGCGCAGCAGCCCGCTGCAACGCCCCTCGCGGACGCGGGCGCGCCAGCCGATCAGCGGCTTCGGGCGCTCCAGCTCAACCCGGAAGTCGTGGACGTCGTGGCGATGATCCCCAACACCATGCTGCCCAGTGCGCTTCTACGGGTCGTCAAGCCAGATGTCGCCGTCTTCGAGCCGGATCCGACGCGGCCTTCGCGGTATGCGCAGGTCGATACGTTCGGGACGTTCACGTTATTCACCGGCGAGCAGGGCGAAGGGCTGCCCGCGCCATTTACGCCGTTTGCGCCGGCGGATCGCGCCTCGAACGACAAGCTGGTGACGGCCGCCGCGTGGACTCCAGATGGCAGCACGCTCGCGATCGTCGTCGACAATCCGGAGCGTTTGGAGGCGAGCGAAGGCATCTATGTGTGGGAACCCGGCGTGACTGGCGCGAATCAGATCTTCCACAACTGCCGCCCCGGCGCGGCCAACTGCCTGTTCTTCGTCAGCGCACAGGGCGAACCCGCGAACTGGTATGCTCGGAGCCTGTCGTGGTCGCCAGATGGAGAGCAGCTCCTCGCCCGCGTGTGGATGTCGAACGTGGAGCGCGATGGCTTCGTGGTGCTGACCCGCACCAGCGACCGCACGCAGCGCGGCCCGATCTGTCCGTATCAGTACAGCGCGTGGACGCCGGACGGCAAGCAGTTGGTGGTGAGTGGGCGCGGCGAGACGGGCGCGGCGGTACTCGGACTGATGACTACCGGTACGTGCAGTGAAGTGGCATTTGCGCGGGTGTCTGGCTCGATGTGGCTGCAGCACGGCGTTGCAGATACGAACGGCTCACTGTTTGCGCTGGGACGCGCGAGCTACGACGCTGGCCCGGTTTATATCGTTGATGGCGAGGGCAGCGTGCTGACCGAGCCAATTGGTGCGACATCGCCATCCGAGGTGCAGTGGAACCCGACCGCCGATGCCGTGTTCGTGCGCACAGAGGACGGCCGTTCATACATCGCGTCGATCAGTGGGCAAGTCATCGACGTGACCGAGTTCGTCGGTGAGGGCGTTCACGTCGCATGGATCGCGCTGGCCGGATAACGATCCGAAGCTGAACGAAAAACGACCCGGTTGTCGGCGCCGGGTCGTTTAGATTCGTTGGCGATGTCTGACGCGATTACGCGATGGTGACCTCGTCGCACAGGTATACGTCCTGAATCGCGTTGAGCAGCGCGGCGCCTTCGGCCATCGGCCGCTGGAATGCCTTGCGCCCGCTGATCAGGCCCGTGCCGCCGGCGCGTTTGTTGATGACCGCCGTCTTGATCGCATCGGCGAAATCGTTGGCGCCGCTGGCCCCGCCCGACGAAATCAGGCCGACCCGCCCCATGTACCCGTTGGCGACCTGATAACGCGCGAGGTCGATGGGATGGTCGCTGGTCAGCTCGGTGTAGATACGCTCGTCGAGCTTGCCGTATGACGAGCCGCCGGTGTTCAGCGCCTTGAATCCGCCGTTGTTCTCAGGCAGCTTCTGCTTGACGATGTCCGCCTGAATCGTCACGCCGAGGTGATTGGCCTGTCCGGTAAGATCGGCGCTGACCTCGTAGTTCGTGCCGTTGACCTTGAACGCGCTGTTGCGGGTGTAGCACCACAGCACGGTCGCAAGGCCGATCTCGTGCGCATACGCAAACGCCTCGGCGATCTCGACCAGTTGGCGGGTGCTCTGGTCACTGCCGAAGTAGATCGTCGCGCCTACGGCGACGGCGCCCATATCCCATGCCTGATCGATGGTGCCGAACAGCACTTGATCGTACTTGTTCGGGTAGGTGAGCAGTTCGTTATGGTTGATCTTGACCAGAAATGGAATGCGATGCGCATACTTACGCGCGACCGCGCCCAATACGCCGAAGGTCGACGCGACGGCGTTGCACCCACCCTCAATCGCCAGTTCGACAATCTTGGCGGGGTCGAAGTAATCCGGATTCTTGGCGAACGACGCGCCAGCCGAATGCTCGATGCCCTGATCGACGGGCAGGATTGATAGATAGCCGGTGCCGGACAGCCGGCCGTGGTTGAACATCTGCGCCAGCGACCGCAGCACCTGCGGATTACGATCGGTCTGCGTGTAAACCTCGTCGACGAATGACGGGCCGGGCAGATACAGCCGTTCCTTGTCGATGGTCTTGGACGTGTGGTTCAGATAGTAATCGGCCTCACTGCCGAGCGCCTCGGCGATGCGGTCTATCGTGTATGTCTGTGAAGCTGTGGCGAGTGCCATGATGTGGTGTTCCTTCCCTACAAGGCTTGCGGGATACGGTCAAGTATACCGCCTCAGCTGTGTGTCTTAAAGACAGAGCGCCGGCCGGACGTGCTGTTACGGCACAACCGCGATCAATTCGATCTCGATGCGCGCGTCGATGGGCAAACGGGCGACCTGCACGGTAGACCGGGCGGGCGGGTTTGACGGGAAGTACTCGGCATAGATGGTGTTCATCGCCGCGAAGTCGTTCATGTCCGCGAGAAAGACGGTCGCCTTGACAACGTCGTCAAACGCACAACCTGCAGCAGTGAGGACGGCGCGCAGATTGGCGAACACCTGCCGCGTCTGTTCTTCGATACCCGGCCCGGTGAATTGGCGTGTCGTCGGGTCAACGCCGACCTGCCCCGCGGTATAGACCACGCCGTTGGCGATCACCGCTTGGCTGTACGGGCCGACGGCAGGTGGCGCATGGTCGGTATGAACAATCGTCTTCATCGTGAAGCCTCCGAATTTGCGGATAAGATGCGCGCGAGTTCACGCTGCACCATGAGCGGGCGCTCGTCGCGCAGCATGGGGGAGCCGATACGGGTGCGGGCGATCTGATTGAGGTCGATAGCCTGCGTAATCAGCATTTCTTCGAAGTACTGGCCTTTGGTGAGGAACTGCCCGTTTGGGTCGACGACCGACGAACCGCCCCAGAAGGTCTTGCCGTCTTCATAACCAACGCGATTGCAGTGGATGACGTAGTTGGTCGAGAACAGCCCGTGCGCCTGATTGATCAGCTCGACCCGGCGGGTGCTGCCTAACTGCTCGTCCGCGCCGAGGCCGTAAGATGGGCTGGCGCTTTGCAGCAGCAGGATATCAGCGCCGTCCAACCACAGCAGATAGGCTGGGCTGATGTGCCAAAATTCCTCGCAGATCAACATGCCGACACGCCCAAATCGTGTGTCGAAGGCGCGGATCGATTCGCCTTGATCGAAGTAGCGGCCTTCGTCAAACATCGCGTAAGTGGGCAGGTAGACCTTGTGGTGAACGTGGATGATTTCGCCCTGAGATAGATAAGCGGCGGCGATATAGTAACGATTGCGCGCGTCGCGCTCCACGAACCCGAACATGACGTCGACGGCACGGCTTGCATCGAGCAGGCGGCCAAACACGAGGTCGGTTGGCGTGGCCTGAATGGCGACGTCCGACACGAGGTCTTGAACCTGATAGCCGGTCAGCGACAGCTCCGGAAACACGATCAGGTCGACGCCTTGCGAGATCGCCGTGTCGATGTACTGTAAGTGCTTGTCGAGGTTCTCGGATACATGCCCGAGTTTCGGATAAATTTGGGCCAAGCCGATATTCACGCGCATGGGCGCTGCCTCAAGGTTGTGTTTGTGTGCGGTTGATGCACAATCTACCGTATTGCGGGCGGACGGACTAGGGACGACTGTGACACGTTTTCTCACTATAGACGACGCGGCAGCGCTGATCGAAGACGGGATGCTGCTCGGGTTCGGCGGAATGACGATCTACCGGCGTCCGGTCGCTTTCGTGATGGCGATGCTCAGGCGGTCGATTCGCCCGCGCGACCTGACGCTGTTCGGGTTCACCCACGGCTACGAGGCCGATCTGCTGGTCGGGGCAGGGTGTGCGGCGGCTGTGCGCTCATGCTACTTCGGACTTGAGTCGTTCGGATTCGCGCCGATGTTCACGGAACGGGTGAACCGCGGCGAGGTGCGGGTCATCGAAGAGACCGAAGCGAGCATCGGGTGTGGACTGCGTGCCGCGACAGCAGGGATCGGGTTCATGCCGTCGACCGCGTGGATCGGCACCGACCTGCCGAAGCTGCGGCCTGATGTATTGACCGTGACCGATCCGTATACCGGCGAAACCCTGACGGCCTTCCCGGCGATTCACCCGGACATCGCCGTGCTTCATGCGCTGGAGGCCGACCGGTTCGGCAATGTGGCGCTCAACCAGAACGTCGCGATTGACCTCGAACTCGCCGCTGCCGCCAAGACCGTGATTGTCACGTATGAGCAGCAGGTCGAACGGCTTGAGAAAGCGCCGGATCGGATCATTCTGCCCGGCGTGGTGGTCGATGTCGCGGCGCTGGCCCCACGCGGCGCATGGCCCACCAGCTGCTATCCACGGTACACGCTGGACGGCGAGGCGTTGATGGCCTATGTGGATGCGTGCAACGCGGGCGAGTTCGACGCGTACGTGGAGCAGCTGATCCAACGCACACAGCATGTCACCGGAGGATCTACCGGACGGTAACATGCTGCGAGCCATCGACTCAGTGGTTCAGCTGGTAGACCGCGACGGGCGTATACATCGGCCCGCTTGGCGTCAGTGTGCTCTCGTACAGTGTAAACGCCGTCACCAGAAACGGCGCGCTCGATACGTTCGCGTTCAACGCGAGAAAGCGTTGTGCGGCCTCAACTGTAGCGGCGCTGGCGTTCGGCGTGCGCGCGAGCGTGACGTGCGGCGAGAACGGCAGATCGTCGGGCGGCAGACGCAGCGGCGCAAGGGCGGCATTGATCGATTCGTGGAGTGATGCGAGCGTATCGGGCGCTTTTAAGCCCGCCCACAGCACGCGCGGCGGCATGCGCGAACTGTGGGGGAACCGCCCCACGCCGGCGATGGCGAGTTCGAGCGGAGCGCTGTTCACCACGGCCAGCGCTGCCTGTATCTCATCGGCTCTGTCGGTCTCGCCGATGAACCGCAGTGTCACGTGCATCTGCGCCGGATTGACCCAGCGCGCGCCGTCGAACCTTCCCGGCAGCGCGGCCAGCGTCGTCTTCACCGGATCAGGTATATCAATGGCAATAAACAGACGCATTTTCTGCCAATCCCTCCTGCGTGTGATTTCTCGCGATCGCTCTGGTTCGCGCATTCCGTCTGCGCATCGATTCGCTAATTCTAACTTGCAACGTACATCGCGCCGTCCTACACTTGAGGTGTTACCCGAACAGCCGGGGGAGCCTGCGCAAGTGGGCTGAGAGGTGCGTAGCGCCGCACCGACCCTTGTACCTGATCCGGATCATACCGGCGTAGGGAGTGTCGATGAACGCGTCCGATCGCTTCAACTACGCCGCTTGGAACATCCAGCGGCGTTTGAATTTGAGTGGCGTTCCTCTGGCTGTCAAACGCTGTGGAGGAACCAAATGAACCGTCTCGTTCTTGTGATCGTCTTCCTGTTGGCCGTGCTGCCGGCATCCGCACAGCAAGCCCCGCTGACGCTCGTCACTTACGACAGCTTCAGCATCAGCGAGGACGTCCTTGCATCATTTACCGATCAGACCGGCATCGAGGTCGAGATAGTGCGCCTCGCCGACGCTGGTGCGATGGTCAACCAAGCCATTCTGACCAAGAACAATCCGCTTGGCGACGTGCTGTACGGGATTGACAGCACGTTCTGAGCCGGGGGCTAAACGCCGGGATCTTCGAGCCTTACGAATCGCCGGCGCTGGAGGCGATCCCCGAAGCCTTCGTGCTGGATCCCGACCACAACGTGACGCCGGTCGCGTATGGCGACGTGTGTCTGAATTACGACACGGCGTATTTCAGTGAGGATGGCCCACAGCTGCCGGATTCGCTCGCTGAGCTGGCCGGCCCAGAGTTCGCTGGGCTGCTGGTCGTGGAGAATCCGGCCTCGTCTTCACCGGGGTTAGCGTTCCTGCTGGCGACGATCGCCACGTTTGGCGAGGAGCCGGATACGTACAACTGGCTGGCGTTCTGGGCCGATCTCGCGGCGTATGACGTTCTGGTGGTCGACGGCTGGACAGAAGCCTACTACGGCGAATTCAGCGGAGCGAGCGACGGCGACCATCCGCTGGTCGTCAGCTATGCCAGCAGCCCGCCGGCCGAGGTCTACTTCGCCGATCCGGCCCCCGAAACGGCCCCAACTGGCGTCGTGGTGTTGGACGAGGCGTGCTTTCGCCAGATCGAGTTCGCGGGCATCCTGACCGGCACCGATCAGCGCGCCGAGGCCGAGGCGTTGATTGACTTCATGCTCGGCGTCGAGTTTCAGGAAGACCTGCCGCTGCAGATGTTCGTGTTTCCGGTCAACCCCGACGCTGAGCTGCCGGATGTCTTCGCTGAATACGCCGTGATTCCCGAACATCCGGCCTCGATTGCGCCGGAGGTGATCGAAGAAAAGCGTGAGGAATGGATTCAGAGGTGGACGGAGACCGTCCTGCGCTAACCGGACACGCCGGCCTTACAGCACAGCGGAACATCCGCCGGATGCCGTGGCGCGCGCTGGCGGTCGCGCCGGTCGCCTTTCTGGGCGTGTTCTTCGTCTATCCGCTGGTCGCAGTGATGGCGCAGAGCTTGACCGATCCGGCCGGCGGGTTGGACGTGTCAGGCTTCGTGAAGATCGTAACGTCCGCGTACTACCGCGAGACGCTGTGGTTTACGACGTGGCAGGCGGCGCTGTCGACGCTGCTGACGGTCGCTGCCGCGCTGCCTGCCGCAGTCGTGTTCGTGCGCTTCAGGTTTCCCGGCAAGTCGCTGCTGATGGCGCTGGCGACGCTGCCATTCGTCCTGCCGACCGTCGTCGTCGCCGCCGCGTTCGACGCCCTGCTGGGCAACAGCGGCCTGCTCAACAGCGGGTTGATGGCGGCGTTCGGGCTGGACTCCGCGCCGATTCAGCTCGAACGCACGCTCACGCTCGTGCTGATCGCGCACGTCTTTTATAACTTCGCGGTCGTGCTGCGCATGATCGTGAGCTACTGGTCGAATCAATCGCCGCAGGTCGAGGAAGCCGCGCGCAGTTTGGGCGCTGGGTCGTGGCAGCTCTGGACACGGGTGCGTCTCCCGATGCTGGCCCCGGCGATCAGCGCGGCGTCGGTGCTGGTGTTCATCTTCACGTTCACCAGCTTCGGAGTCGTGTTGATCCTCGGCGGGCCGCGCTACGCGACACTCGAGGTCGAGATCTACCGGCAGGCGTTGAGCATCTTCGATCTGCCCGTTGCGGCCGCGCTGTCGCTGATCCAGATCGGGCTGATGTTCGGGATGCTGCTGGTGTACTCGCGTTTGCAGCGCCGGATCACCGTGCCGATGCGCGGCGAGGCGTCCGTGTCGCGGCTGCCGCATTCGTGGCGCGCGAAGCTGGGCGCGCTGGTGGTCGTCGCGGCGATGACCGCGCTGCTGGTGACGCCGTTGGCCGCCTTAGTCGTGCGGGCGCTCACCACCGCCGGCGGGCTTGAGAACTTCGCGCGGCTGGCGCAGAATCCGCGTGGGTCGATCTTGTTCGTCCCGCCGCTGGCGGCCGTCGGCAACTCGCTGGTGTTTGCATCCATCACGACGGCGCTGGCGGTCGGCTTAGGGTTGATCACCGCGGCGCTGGTCAATGCGCGGCGCTGGCGCTGGCTGGACGCGTTATTTATGCTGCCGCTGGCGACCAGCGCGGTGACGCTCGGCTTCGGCTATTTGATCGCGATGGGCAACCCACCGCTTAACCTCCGATCCAGCGCGGTGCTGATTCCGCTGGCGCATACGCTGGTCGCGCTGCCGTTCGTGGTGCGGGCGGTGCTGCCGGCGCTCCAGCTTATCCCCAACAACGTCACGGATGCGGCGCGGGCGCTCGGCGAAGGGCCGGCCGGCGTGTGGCGGCGGGTACGGCTGCCGATCATCGGGCGCGCGGTGGCAGTGGGGGCATCGTTTTCGTTCACGGTGAGTCTGGGCGAATTCGGGGCGTCGCTGTTCATCGCCCGGCCGGATACGCCGACCATCCCGATCGTGATTTTCCGGCTGCTGGGACAGCCCGGCGCATCTAATTATGGGCAGGCGCTCGCGATGAGCGTCATCTTGCTCATTGTGTGCGGCGCAGCGTTTGCTATTATCGAACGACTGCGAATCAGCGTTGCGGGTGTATTCTAGGGGTTAGGCACGAATTGAGCCTGACACCCCATACCCTTATCGCAACAGCGCCGTAGCGATGGTATTATCGTACCGCGTTCAGCACGAGGCGCGGCTAACGGAACACAGCGACTATATGCGAGTTCTCATCATTTCCGATATTCATGCAAACGTCACCGCGTTCGAGACCGTTCTGCGGGACGCCAAAGGTCAGTGGGATTACGTGTGGTGCCTCGGGGACGTGGTTGGTTATGGCCCGGATCCCAACGAGTGCGTGACCATGCTGCGTGAACTCCCGCACCTCTGTCTCGCCGGCAACCATGACTGGGCGGTTCTTGACCGGCTCGACATTCGCACCTTCAACCCCGACGCACGGCGCGCGGTTGACTGGACGCGCGAAAGCCTGACCGACGAAAACTTGCAGTGGCTTGAAGCCCTGCCGGTCACGTTCGTCATCGGGGACTACACGTTGGCCCACGCCAGCCCGCGCGAGCCGATCCTCGAATATATTCTGGAGACCAAAACGGCGGCCGACAACTTTCCGCACTTTGAAACCCCGTACTGTGTCGTCGGGCATACCCATCAGCCGATGATCTACGAGCTGTTCGGCAGCTTCGGGGATGTCTCGATGAATCGGCCGGTATACGGACAGCCCCGCACGCTCAACGGCCGCCGGCAGATCATCAACCCCGGCAGTGTGGGCCAGCCTCGTGACGCCGACCCGCGCGCCGCCTATTCGATCCTCGATTTCGAACACAACATCTGGGAGCACCGCCGCATCCCGTACGATGTCGCGGCCGTCCAGCGCCGGATGCGCCAACACCGGATGCCGGATCGGCTTGTGGCGCGTCTCGAACTGGGTATGTAGCGCGTGGAACAACACGATCTTCCCGCCGAGGACATCAGCGGCAAGATGCGCGACTATCTTGTCGAAATCTACCGGCTGACTGATCGGCTGGGAGACGACGGCGCGTACGTCAGCACGTCCGCCCTCGCCGATCTGCTGCGGGTAACACCGCCCGCCGTCAATCGCATGGTGAACCGCCTGCGCTCGCACGGACTCATCGAACACGCGCCGTATCAAGGGATCCGCTTGACCGAGGCGGGGCAGCGCGAAGCACGCATCCGCCTGCGCGGCCACCGCATCGCCGAAGCGTTTCTGGTCAATGTGATGGGGTTCGGCTGGGAGACGATCTTCGATGAGGCGCAGCGTATGTGCACGGGCTTGACGCCCGCGCTGCTCGATCGCATGTACGAGATGGCCGGACAGCCGCAGTTCTGCCCGCACGGTGAGCCGATTCCTGACGCTGAGGGCAATCTGGCGCCTATCGACGATATGGCGTTGGCCGAAGCGCCGACCAGCACGAACCTCGTGATCACGCGGGTCACGACGCGCGAAGCGGATCGCCTGCACTATCTGCACGCGCTCGGATTGATCCCCGGCGTCGAACTGGTCGTACACCATGTCGCCCCGTTCAACGGCCCGATTCAGCTCAAGCTGCACGGCGAGTACCGCATCATCGGCCACAACCTCGCTGAGCAAATCCGCGTGCGCACCGAATAACCGGAACAAAAAAACGGCGAGCATCCTGATGATCTAAGAATGCCCGCCGTCTTTGCTGGACGTTACTCGTCCTTGATGTCGATCTTGGACTTGGCCCCGCCCTGCGTCACGTCGCTATCCGTGATTTCGCGGACGATCTCGATCTTCAAGCGCGCGACCGTGGCCCCAACCGCCGCGATGATCGCGCCAATCGGGCCGGCCATCAGGCCGAGCACCGTGCCGGCGATTGCGCCGACCGTCAGTGTCGTGTCGATCAGGACGCGGTCGTCCGCCGTTTTGATGATGAGGCGGCGCACGTTGCCTTGACGGATCAGTTCCTGCACGTGCTCCACCACCTGATTCCCGACGCCTTCCAGCTCTTCTGTGATGGTCTTGGCCTGCTTGTTCTTTTCGTCGCTCATGGTTAAGCTCTCCATACGTTGCGTTCGTTCGATCCTTGCTATACTTATCATACGCAGGGTCGGCCATAAAGTTGCAGGCCAACCGTGTTCAGTTTACGGCGGCCATCGGCGTGGAGTGTCTCATGAAGCGATCTTTAGTAGCAATGCTGGCTGTCCTGCTGCTTGCCAGCGGCCTGACCCTCTTCATCGCGCCAGAGGTGTCAGCCCAGCAGGTCGGAACCAACTGGATTGGGTCGTTCTGGAACAATACGGATCAATCCGGCTCGCCCGTTGTCACCAACGAACCGTATCCGAACGGCGTGTATTTTAACTGGGCCAGCGGGCCTCCGTTGAAAGATCGCAGCACGCAGCCCGTCGCGGGTGTCAATGCGGACAATTTCTCGGCGCGCTTTATCTCCAATCAAGTGTTCGCACAGGCCGGGACGTACACATTCACCGTGTATGCGAATGACGGCGTTCGTGTCACGATCAACGGTCAGATCGTCCTCAATCAGTTCATCCCGTTCACGGGAACATCGCCGAACTACGCGACGTACACCTTTACGCAGACGGTCTCTGCCGGCCAAAGCCTCGATTTCGTGATCGACTATGTCGACTTCACCGGCGATGCGATCCTTGTGTTCCAATGGGGCGTCGCTGGCGGCGGGTTTACGACGCCTATTGGCCCGACCGCGACGGCCGTGCCGCCGGCGCTGGGCAGCGTCAACTTCGTGCGCGGCTTGGCCGTTCGCACCGGCCCGTATCTCGGCGCGTCGATGGTGGCGGTAGCCCGGCCCGACAATTCGTATCCGGTGCTTGAGAAGAACTTCGATGAGGGCTTGTTCCCGTGGTACAAGATTCAGGTCGGTGACCGGATCGGCTGGTCGTCCGGGCGTTATCTTGAGGTGACGGGTAACTTGGACGCCGTGCCCGAAACACAGACGATCTTCGACCAGATCGACAACCCGACTGACCTGCCGCCGCGTTTGGACGTCATCGGGTATACGCGGTCGGTGATGAACATTCGCCGCCGGCCGAGCCAGCGCACTCAGCTGCTCGGTCAGGTGCCGTGGGGTGACCCGGTACGCATCATCGGGCGCACGGTGCAGGGCGGGATGAATTTCTGGCTGCACATCCAGTACGAGGGGATCACCGGCTGGATCTATGCGCCGTATGTCAAGATTGTGGGGCTGATCGACGCGGTGCCGATTCGCTGAGAGCGACCGAAACGAAAACGGGGCGTTGCTGAGCGCCCCGTTTTGATTCCCGTTACTTGACCTGCCAGAGCCTGACGCTGCCGTCTGCGGACGCGGTGACGAGGCGCGTGCCGTCCGGCTGAAACGCGACATCGTTGATCGCAGCATCAGCCGCCACAACCCCGACGATCAACGCCGGCGAAGCGGGATCGGTGACGTCCCAGACTGTCATGACCCCGTCCTGACGGGCCGCCACAAGGATCGGCGCAGTGGGGCTGAAGACGACATCCGTCACCCAATCGTTGACTTCCAGCGAGGCGATCTGCTCGCCTTCACGCCACAGCGTTACGCTGCCGTCGTCGCCGCCCACCGCCAGCAGCAGGCTGTCCGGCGCGTATGCCAGCGATGTCACGGTCGCCGGGTGGGCCAGCGATGCCAGCACGGAGCCGTCGGTGGCGTCGTAAGTCAGGGCGCCGGACGCGGGAAACCCGCCGGCGACCGTGATCTGCGAGCCGTCCGGGCTGTATGCGACCGCGGTCACACGAAGCGCGCCGACTGGAAGCTCAAACAGTACGTCGCCGGTGGCCGCATCCGCGACACGCACCCGCCCATCGCCGACGCCAAACGCGATCCGTGTGCCGTCCGGGCTGATGGCGAGATGCTCGATGACCGCGTCATAGCCGGTGATCTGTGACCGGACGGCGAGCGTCTCGTCCGATGTATCCCAGACGATCAGCGTGTGATCCCAGCCGGACGTGACGGCGAAGCTCTCTGCGAACGCGGCGCCCTTCACAAACGAGAAGTGCTCGTAAGACTCGCTGACCTGCTCACCGTCCGCCAGCGAATACAGCCGCACCGACGTATCCTGATTGGCCGTCAGCAGCAGCGATCCATCGGGGCTGAACGCCAGCGCATTCACGACATCCGGCGTCACGATTTCCAACGCGAACTGCAAGCCGCCCGCCGTATCTGGCGCGATGGGCGCGGGTGTAGCGGTGGCCTGTGCGGATACGACCCCTACAACGAGCGCGCCCAACAGCGCCAAGAGGATCATCTTCTTCATCTACTGTCCTCCGCTGTGCTTCAAGTGTGGGCCGAGCAGTGCGATGAACTCGTCCCACTTCTCTACATGGACGCCGTGCCCGCAGTCCGGGATAAGTTCGAGCCTACCGTGCGGCACACGGTCGAGATAGACCTGCGCTGCCTCTGCCGGGTTGAGCGCGTCACGGTCGCCCAACAGCATCAGAACCGGGCAGGTCACGAGATGGGCGCTGCGCAGGCTGAGGTCGCCGCCTGCGTCAATCATGCCCTTAAAGCTGTCTTCCCACTGCTTCGTAAAGGCGGCGCGGTCGGCGATACCGTGCATCTGGACATCCTCCGGCGTGATCCAGTCGCCCGGATACACCCGCACACGGTCACGTGAGAGTGGGCTGAGATAACCGGTCGCGCCGATGGTGGTCACCGAGCGGATCTGCTGCGGGGCGAGGCCGGCCGCCACCAGCGATGACTCGCCGCCGTCGGAATAGCCGATCAGGTGAACCGGGCCGGGATTGACCGCCTCAAGGAACGCGACGATGTCACGCCCGTCGATCTCGTAGAAGTTCGGCGGAAACGTGCGTGGCTTCGGTTCGGAGTAGCCATATCCGCGCAGAGTCAAGCCGAGCACCCGGTACTGTGGCTTGAGCCATTCGATCAGCCGGCCGAAGTGCTGCGACGCGGTTCCGAGAAGACCGTGCACGAGCAGCACAGGCTCACCTGCACCGCCCGTGTCGAGATAGTGCAGGCGCGCGCCCGTCGACGTTAATGTGAAGGGCATCATCTACCGGCCTGTGTAGTCGCGCAGATAAAGAAAGTCGTGGCCGATTGCGCGGCTGCCGAGCTTGGGGATGTTGGGCATCGTCCGTTTGTAGTGATTGCTCTTTACGCGCCCCCACACCGAATTGACGAAGCTCGCATCGAAGCCCTCGCTGACGATCTGTTCGACGGTGTAGCGTTCATCGACGAGCAGGTACAACACTTGATCGACATCGTTGTAGGTGAAGCCAAGCTCGCCTTCGTCAGTCTGGCCTTCCCACAAATCTGCCGAAGGGGGCTTGTCGATGATCTGTTTGGGCACGCCGATGTCCTGCGCGAGCTGGCGAACCTGAGCCTTGTACAGGTCGGCGATTGGCTGAAGCGCAACGCCGCTGTCGCCGTAGAGCGTCGAATATCCCAGCAGGAACTCGGTCTTGTTGCTGGTGCCCATAGGCAGCAGGCTCCGCGCGGCAGACTGGTCGTACAAGACGATCATTCGCATACGCGCCATGATGTTGCCACGGCGAACGTCCGACATATCCGGGAATTGGTGGATGAGCGCATCGGCCATGTCGGTGATCGGCGCGGTCACGGCCGGTATGCCGAGTTCGGCGATGACAGCGTCGGCGTCGGTCATGCTGCTTTCGGACGATGTGCGATAGGGCATGCGCACGGCCAACACATTCTTCGCGCCGAGCGCCTCGACGCTCAGATAGGCCGACACTGCCGAATCGATGCCACCCGACAGCCCGATCACGGCACCCTTCGCGCCGGCCTTAGCGATCTGATCGGCGATAAAGCCGGTGAGTATTCGCCGTGCAAGTGTGGTGTTGATCTTGAGGCGGTGCAGCAGGTCGGGCATGCCATCTCACTCCATGTCGTGCGTGGTGGTCAGCATAGCATACGGCCGCCTTCCAAGACAGGGACGACGGCCGCGCAGATCGTACCGCTACCGCCGGCCGCCGACCTTCGCGATAAAGTCGAACGGATACGGCCCGGGCAGGTCGCTGGCGACATCAAGACGTGCGCGATGCTCGTCGCTCAGCGCCCAACCGACCGACTTAAGATTGCTCTCAAGCTGCGAAATTTTGCTCGCGCCGATGATCGGCGCCGTGACGCCGGGCCGGTCTTTGACCCAGTTCAGCGCGACTTCCGCCGGTGTACGCCCTAGCTCGCCAGCGACCACCTTCAACGTGTCGATGACCGACCACGTGCGGTCGTTGTCGTAGACATCCCACCGTTCCGTCCAATTGTTGGCCGTGGCGGCTGCCACGCGTGACCCCTCCGGCAGCGACTGCATCCCGCGCGTGTAACGGCCTGTGAGCCATCCACCGCGCAGCGGCGACCACGGGATGATCCCAAGTCCTTCGTTTTGGCAGACCTCGACGATCTCCCATTCGAGCGCGCGGTCGAGCAGGTTATACAGCGGCTGAAGGCACACGAAGGGCTGCCAGCCGTTGGCGCGGCTGATGTCGACCGCTTTTTGAATCTGATGCGCCTTGTAGTTGCTGACGCCGATGTACCGCACCTTGCCCTGTTGGATCAGCAGATCGAGCGTATGCAGTGTCTCTTCCAGCGGCGTGATCGGATCCCAGCAGTGCACCTGATACAGGTCGATCACATCGACCTGAAGGCGGCGCAGGCTGGCCTCGATGCCGTCCATAATGTGCTTGCGGCTCAAGCCGATGTCGTTGGGGCCGCTGCCCATGCCGAACCGCACTTTGGTCGCGATGACGAAATCTTCGCGCCGTTTGCCCTTCAGCCAGCGGCCGACGACCTCCTCGCTTCCGCCCTGTGAATACGCGTCTGCGGTGTCGATGAAGTTGCCACCCGCTGCGGCGAACACATCCATCATCACATGACTGTCCGGTTCGCTCGCTTCCCGACCAAACGTCATTGCGCCCAAGCACAACTCGCTGACTTTCAAGCCGGTGCGCCCAAGCACCCGATACTCCATGACTGTTTCTCCCGGCGTCCGCCCGTGTCTAACTGATTGCGCGACGGTCACTATAGCGCACGGCATAGGCCCGGTGACAGAGTCGAATGAGGGAAGGGGCTGTGTGGTTGCGCACACGCTGATGCCGAATGAGTTCGCGGGCGCTCGATCGAATCGGGAATCGACCTGCGTAATCTATGCCTGAGAATCGCGAAGACACGTTGACGAACAGCCTCGTCCGTGGATACGTATTGCACTTTGTTGGAGTTCTGTCCCGCAAGTGTTACTATGCCGGCGAGTGTGCGTCGTTACGGACTTCGTAACATGGATGCCTTCCAACTCAAGATCAAAGACGAAGAGTATCAGCAGCGGTGCGAGCACCTGCTCGACGCCATCCAGCGCCACGGTTACAGCGGGGTCGTTCTGTTCGACCGCGACTACATCATCTACTACTGCGGGTTCGCCTTCATTCCTACTGAGCGCCCCATCGCGTTCGTGATGAACAGCAAGGGCGAACGCGGTATGCTCGTGCCGCGTATGGAGGTCGAACATGCGCAGGCCAACGCGCTCATCGATCACATCTCTCACTATGTCGAGTATCCCGACGACCCGCACCCGATGGTGGCGCTCGGCAAGCTTCTCGACGAGATGGGCGTGACCGGCGATATCGGCGCCGATCAGCCGGGCTATCCCCGTATTTACGGATACCGTGGCCCGCTGCTCAGCGAGCTGCAAACCGCGCGGCCGATCACCGTGCACTCGATCACCGATGACGTCGAAGATCAGATGATGATCAAGTCGCCGGCTGAGATTGCGCTGCTGCGCGAAAGTCTGCATTGGGCCAACCTTGCGCTGAGACTGCTGCAGCGATATACCAAACCCGGCCTGACCGAGACCGACGTCGAACGCCGCGCCAGCGACGAAGCCACACGGGCGATGGTCGATGCGATCGGGCCGGTGTATCGCGGGCTGAGCATGGTCACGGCCGGCGCGTATGCCATCTACCGCGGCCAGATCGGGCGCAGCGCGTCGATCCCGCACATGCTGGCGAACAACATCACGTTCGAGGCCGGCGACGTCATGGTCGGAGAGTCGACAGCGCCGATGTGGGGCTACATCTCCGAACTTGAACGGACGTGGTTCCTCGGCCGTCCGTCCGACGCGCAAAAGCGGCTGTTCGACCACATGATCGGGGCGCAGGACACGGCGTTCAAGGCGTTTGAAACGGCGCGGCTGACGTGTGACATCGATAACGCCGTCCGCGCCTATTTCGCCAAACACGAGCTGGAGCCGTACTGGCGGCATCACACCGGGCATGCCATCGGCCTGCGGTCGCACGAAGGGCCGTTCCTCGACCGCGGCGATAAGACGGCGCTCAAACCCGGCATGATCTTCACGATTGAACCCGGTCTTTACGCGCCGGAGGTTGGCGGGTTCCGGCATTCCGATATGGTGCTGGTCACTGAAGGGGGCGCCGAACTGATGACATTCTACCCACGCGACCTCGACAGCATGATAATTCCGGTGTAATCGCCATGGGGAAATTCGTCTTTCGCAGAGTGCTGCAGGCGATTCCGACATTCTTCGGGATCACGGCGATTGCGTTCATCATCATGGTATCCGCGCCCGGCGACCCCATCGCGCTGATTACGTTCAACCCGACGCGTGACGCAGTCTCGATCGCCCGCATGGAACGGTCGCTAGGGCTGGATCAGCCGCCGATCATTCAGTACGTGTACTGGCTTGTCGGCAATGACTGGGTCATGATCGACGTGGACGGCGATGGTGCCGGCGAGACACCCGGCATCCGGCACGGTCTGCTGCGAGGCGACCTCGGCCAGTCTATCCGGTTCAAACAACCCGTCTTGAAGCTGATTTTGGAGCGTATCCCGGCGACCCTTCAGCTTGCGCTCGTCTCGCTCGTGTTCGGCTACGGTATCGGGATTGGGCTGGGCGTGCTCGCCGCGGTGTTTCATAAGACGTGGATCGACTGGCTGATCCGGGTTATCAGCGTCATCGGAAACGCGATACCGCCGTTTTGGCTGGGACTTGTCTTGATCATTATTTTTAGCGTGCAGCTTGGCGTGCTGCCGATGGGCGGCATGCGTGACATCGCAAGCCGCGGCGGTTTTAACCTCGCCGAGACGTTCCGCCACATGCTGCTGCCGGTGTTCGTGTTCTCGCTCAATACGGTCGCGTTCGTCTCGCGCTTCGTTCGGACGGAAATTCTAGAGGTCTTGGCGCAAGACTACGTGCGGACAGCGTATGCGAAGGGGCTTACCAATCGCACGGTTTGGCTGCATCATGCGGCAAAGAACGCGCTGATCCCGGTCGCGACGTATGTGGGTGTGTCGGTCGGCACGCTGCTCAGCGGATCGGTGATTATCGAGCAGGTATTCGACTGGCCGGGGATGGGGCGGCTGGTCGTGAACGCCGTGTTTAACCGTGACTATCCGCTGGTCATGGGATCAGTGGTCGTCGGGGCTATCATGTTTATCATTGGCATCCTCTTCTCGGACTTCTTGTACGCGCTGCTCGACCCGCGCATTCGCCTCAAGTAGCGGACGACCCGAAAGATCGACTATGTCTACGGTTGCCAACATCAACGACGATACGAAAGAAACGAGAGCGCGCTCACTGTGGCAGGACGCGGTAAAGCATTTTGTGCGCGACCGTTTGACTCTGATTGCCTTTATCGTGCTGGTGCTGATGACGCTGGCATGTTATCTCGCGCCGCCCGTTCTCGAAGACCTGCTCGACGTCGATGCCACACGCACCAACACGCCGGCCAGCTTCACGGCGCCGGGGGTGGATAGACATGTGCTCGGCACGGATCATCTCGGCCGCGACCAATTGATCCGGCTGCTTTACGGTGGGCGTGTTTCGCTCGCCGTCGCCTATACCTCAAGTATTATGATTATCTTCATCGGCGTCTCGCTTGGCTTGCTGGCCGGATTCTACGGCGGGCTTGTGGACGATACGATCACATGGCTGGTCAACACGCTCAGCTCCGTCCCGTCGACCTTGCTCTATATCGTGATTGCGGCGATCTGGCAGCCGCCGGTGGAGTGGATGATTATCATTCTTGCGCTGCTGGGGTGGGTGGGGACGAGCCGCCTTGTCCGCGCCGAGGTGCTGTCGATCAAGGAACGCGAGTATGTGCTGGCGGCGCGGGCGCTTGGCGCTTCCGATTTCCGGCTGCTGGTCAGTCATATCTTCCCGAACTTGATGTCGATCGTGATCGTCACCGGGTCGATCATCGCCGGCAACCTGATCCTCGTCGAGGCCGGCTTGAGCTATCTCGGCGTGGGCGTTCAGCCACCGACACCGACATGGGGCAACATGCTGACCGACTCGCGGACGTATTTCGTGCAGGGCGTTCATCTGGTGATCTGGCCGGGCATCATGATCTTGATCACGGTCATGTGCTTCTATCTGGTCGGTGATGGCTTGCGCGATGCGCTCGATCCACATCAGTCACGGCACAGCAAAGCGTAAAGCCTGTCCGTATGCGCCGAGGTCTGATCATCGTTCTGCTGCTCGTGTCGCTTGCCGCTTGCTCGCCCGGCGCTCCACGTGAAGGCGAACCGCTGCCGCTTACCCGAACATTCGACAAAAGCCCCAGCGGTTTCGAGTTCAAGTATCCGACGGATTGGGATTACACAATCCCGATGCAGGGCGTTCTGTTCGCGGGGCCGGTCGATGTGCTGACCGGGTCTCCGGGGCCGCTGTTCGCCGTACGGCGCAGCCTGCCAGTATCGATCCCCGGCAGCCTATCCGCGGCGCTCAATTCGTACTTGGAGACCGGCCCGCTTTCTAAGCCGGACAACTGGCGCATTACCGTTGAAGAGCGCGACATCACGCTCGATGGCCGGCCCGGGCGGATTGTCGATCTCGAAGGGGCGGAAGGGCCGGACGATACGCGGATCCATTCGCAAGTGATCGCCACGACATCTGACAACACGTTCGTGTATATGTTCATCCTCACCGTTCCGGTCAGTCAGCGTGACCGGTTTGAGCCGACGCTGCTTGCAATGCTCGAGAGCGTGCGCATCCTTGAATAAGACATCATTGAGTTTTTGTTGCGTAGGCAGCGTGTTGGATAGAATGCGCGCTATAGCGGATTCGCATGCTGCATACTTCATTTGTCCGCTATATGGAGGGATGGTTTGTATGAAGCGTTTGCTTGTCATCTTCACCTTGTTGGCAGCGGTCGTCATGCCGCTGTCGGTCATGGCTCAGAGTCCGGACACCATCGTGATTCGCGGCTTTGGCAACATCGTCACGTTCAATCCTCACATGACCACCGACGGCGCCTCCTATCAGGCCTACTCGCTGCTCTTCCCCGCGCCGTTTCTGACCGACAGCTTCACCGGTCAGGCCGTGCCGGGGCTGACGTCGTGGACGATTTCAGAGGACGGGTTGACGTACACTTTCTCGATTGATCCAGACGCAGTGTGGAGTGACGGAACGCCGATCACCGCCGACGACATGGTCTACTCGATCAACGCGATCAAGTCTGACGTTGATACAGTGCTCGAGCAGAACGTCGCCCTCATTGACTCGGTCAACAAGATCGACAACAAGACGTACGAGGTCGTGCTGTCCGGTAATGACTGCTCGATTCTGAGCAACTTGAGCGCGATTCGCTTCTTGCCGGCGCACAAACTCGCCGCCGACTTCAGTGATTTCGAGACCAGTTCGCTCTGGACCAACCCGGATATCAGCGGCGGTTCGTACATCCTCGAAGAGTGGGCGCCAGATGAAGGCCAGCGTTTCCGCGCGAACCCGGATCACTGGGCGGGGGAGCCTAAGATCCCGTTCCTTGTGAACCGTGTTGTCGGCGATCAGGCGGTCGCTGTTCAGGGGATTCAGTCGGGCGATCTGGATTACACGTACTTCCAAGGCGATCTATTCCAGCAGATCGCAGACAAGAGCAACCTCCAATATCAGTCGTTCTCGGCGCTGCAGGTGAACTTCCTGTCGTTCAACTGGGCTGATCCGGCCAATCCGCAGTCGGCGTATGACGAAGCGGGCAACCCGGTCGAGCAGACCCCGCACCCGATCTTCAGCGATCCTGCGGTGCGCAAGGCCGCCGTGATGGCCTTCAACATCGACGACGTCATCTCGACGTTGGGTGGCGCAGAGGGTGGCACGCCCTTGGTCGGCCCGGTCACTCCGGTTCTGACGTGGGCGTATAACAGCTCGATTTCGCGTCCGGCCTACGATCCTGAAGGCGCCGCGGCGCTCCTCGAAGAGGCGGGATGGGTTGATAGCAACGGTGACGGCGTACGCGAGAAAGACGGCGTACCCCTCGCCTTCACGATCTCCTACAGCAACATCTTGCAGCACTTCGAAACGACCGCGCTGGTGGCTCAAGATCAGCTTGAGGCCGTGGGTTTCGATGTTGAATTGGAGCTGGTCGAGTGGGCCAACTACATCGACCAGATTTACTTCGGCCAAGCATATGACGCGACCCCGATGAGCAACAGCGGCGGCACGCAGACCCCGGATCCGAATGACTTCATGACGCTGGTCGACAGCCATGAGGACATCGTTGGCTCTGGCAACAACCTCGCTTCGTATGTCAACCCGGAAGTCGACGCGCTGATCGATCAGGCGCGCTCGCTGCCGGGCTGCGATCCTGCTGCACGTGCCGAGATCTACTACCAGATCCAGCAGATCACGCAGGACGACGTGGCGTACAACTGGACGTACGTGCCGAACATCTTCCACGTTGCCAACAATCGCGTCGGTAACTTCAACCCCGGCCCGGCGTGGGTGTACTACGGGTATACCTCGTACGTGCACGAGTGGACGCTGCAGTAACGGCGGTTTAGCAAACTCAACAGACTGGGGCGGCAGATCATCGCCGCCCCAGCTGACGGTATAGTGACCGTAATCACCCACAAGACATGACAGTCGACACTTGTCAGCAATTCCTCAATTTGTTGACCCGTCGAAATCTTCACGTTATGCTCATCAACCACCATCCCGCGAGTGGTGGCAGGGTTATGTGAAAACGAAAGGTTATTGATCCATGCGCAAATCAGCTTTGAGAATTGCAGTTCTTGTCTTGATCGTCGCGATGACGATGGGGACACTCGGTTTTGCTGTCGCCCAAGAGGGTGACACGCTCAACATCCTGTACTGGCAGGCCGTTTCGACCCTGAACCCGTACCTCTCCGGCGGTACGAAGGACATCGAAGGCGGTTCGTTGGTGCTTGAGCCGCTGGCCCGCTACAACGAGTTGGGCGAGATGGTTCCATGGCTCGTTGACGAAATCCCAACGGTCGAAAACGGCGGCGTCTCCGAAGATCTCATGTCGATCACTTGGACGCTCTCTGAGGGTCTGGTGTGGTCAGACGGCACACCGGTCACGTCGGCCGACGTCGTGTTTACGTGGCAGTACTGCACCCATCCGGATGCGGGCTGCAACGCGCTGTCGAAGTTCACCGACGTGACGAATGTCGAGGCCGTTGACGATCGTACAGTCGTCATCACATTCGGTGTCCCCAAGCCGTTCCCGTACGGCCCGTTTGTCGGCGCTCAGTCGCCGATCATCCAAGCGGCCCAGTTTGCAGACTGCGTAGGCGCGAACGCGCAGAACTGCACCGACCAGAACTTCTATCCGATCGGCACCGGCCCGTATGTGGTGACGAACTTCCTCGCCAACGACGTGGTCGAATTCGCCGCCAACCCGAACTATCGCGAAGAAGGCAAGCCGTACTTCCAGCGAATCGTCTTCAAGGGTGGTGGTGACGCCGAATCTGCGGCTCGCGCCGTGCTTGAGACCGGCGAGTTCGACTATGCGTGGAACCTGCAAGTCGTCCCGCAGATCCTCGATCAGATGGTTGCTGCCGGTCAGGGACAGTTGGTTGTGTCGTTCGGCACCAGTGTCGAGCGTATCCACATCAACCACACCAACCCCGATTCCGCGCTGGGTGACATGCGCTCGGTGTGGGTGCCAGATGGCTCGAATGGTCATCCGTTCCTACAGGTTCCTGAAATCTGGAAGGCGATGTCGATGGCGATTGACCGCGACCTGATCGCCAGCCAGCTCTACGGCGCTGCCGGCAAGGCTACGTGCAACCTGCTGCCGGCTCCGGCGGCGTATGCCTCGCCCAATAATGAGGCGTGCTTGGTTCAGGACATCGCCGGCGCGAACGCGCTGCTCGATGGCGCCGGCATCGTTGACAGCGACGGTGACGGTGTTCGTGAATACAACGGGATCCCCCTCCGCGTGTTGTATCAAACGTCGACCAACGCTGTCCGTCAGGCCACGCAGGCGCTGATCAAGGACTGGTGGGCGCAGATCGGCATCGAGGCGGAATTGCGCAATATCGATGCAGCGGTGTTCTTCGGTAACGACCTTGCCAGCCCGGATACGTATGGCAAGTTCTACGCCGACGTCGAGATGTTCACGAACAACTACGATGGCACCGACCCCGAGGCGTATATGGCGCAGTGGACGTGCGCTGAGATCGCCGGTCCGGACAACGACTACTTGGGCAACAACATCTCGCGTTGGTGCAACCCCGACTACGACGCGCTGGTTGCTCAGATGGCGCAGACCGGATCGCTGCAGGAACGCGCGGCGCTGGCAATCGCCATGAACGACATGATCGTTCAGGACGGCGCGATGATCGGTCTGGTGCATCGCGGTGATGTATCGGCGATCAGCAACTCGCTCGAAGGCGTCCTGATGAACAGCTGGGACTCCGAGCTTTGGAATGTGGCGGACTGGACGCGCAGCAACTAGCGCGCGCCTGATGTCGAACTCGTAGATGCGTTCCGGGGTGGGCTGATAAACCCACCCCGGAGACATTTCCTAAATTGTTGCAGAAGCGTCCCAGAGGTACCCTACGTGTCAAAATTCATCCTACGACGCTTGCTCATCGCGATTCCGACGTTGTTCGCCATCAGCTTTGTGGTCTTCGCGATCCTCGAACTTTCACCTGTGGATCCGCTCGGAAACCTGCCGCTGACGATCACGCCGGAAGAACGTGAGAAGATCCGCGAGGCGATGGGCGCGAACGCGCCGTTCCATGTGAAGTACGCCAAGTGGGTCGTGCAGTTCGTCATCAACGAGCCGTTGAATATCCTTGAGCAAGTCACTGGCATCAAGATCGGCGACTCGGAAGGTCGACTGCGCTACATCTCGTATCAAACCAGAAGTCCGATCGTCGACCTCGTCATTCAGCGATTACCTCAAACGCTCTGGGTGGTCGGCACAGCCTACCTGCTGTCAGTGCTGATCGCGGTGCCGATCGGTGTGTTGTCGGCCTATAAGCCGTACTCGATATTCGATCAAGTCGGGACGTTCTTTGCGATAGTAGGCTATTCGCTGCCGACGTTCTTTACAGGGTTGTTGTTTATTATCATCTTCAGCGTAAACCTGAAATGGTTCCCGTCGGTATACGACACCACCCACCGTGTGACCGACATGCAGAGCCTGTTGGTTCAGCTCCGGCAGATCTTTATGCCGACACTCGTCCTTGCGCTGTACTTCACGGCGCAGATCAGCCGGTTTACGCGCTCGTCGATGCTCGAACATCTGAATCAAGACTACATCCGGACGGCGCGCTCAAAAGGCATCTCGGAACGCGCCGTGATTATGCGCCACGCCCTGCGCAACAGCCTGATCCCGGTCGTGACGCTCGTCGCGCTGGGAATCCCGGCGATCTTTCAGGGCGCGATCATCACCGAGCAGATCTTCCGTGTCAATGGCCTCGGACAGCTTCTGATCCTCGCCATTCAGGGCGGTGATCTGCCGACGGTGCAGGCGCTGACCTTCATCTTTGCTGTGCTCATCGTCATTTTCAACATCGTCGCGGATGTGCTGTACGCACTGCTTGATCCGCGCGTGCGGCTCAGTTAGCGGTAGGGTCGGCCCAATATGACGACTTCCGAACCCGTAAACTCGAAGATCACGGCAGCAGCAAAACCGGTAACATTACAGGCGGAGAATAAATCACGGTCGCTTTGGTCAGACGCATGGCGGCAGTTCCGCCGTCATCGCATGGCGATGGCCGGGTCAATCGTGCTTGTGGTCATCGTCGCGATGGTGCTGATCGGCCCGACCATCTGGACGATTGACCCGACGCAGGTCGATATCGTCGACTCGTATTCTAATGGATCGCCGGAGCATCCGTTTGGGACGGACAACCTCGGCCGCGATACGCTTGCGCGCGTGATGCAGGGCGGCCGCATCTCGCTTGCCATCGGGGTGACGGCGATGGCGATCTCGATCACCCTCGGAACGCTCATCGGGCTGCTGTCGGGATACTTCGCGCGGCTCGACGGCTTGCTGATGCGCCTGACCGATATGTTCCTGTCTTTGCCGCTGCTGCCGCTGCTGCTGGTTATCACGATGTTGTTTCGCGATCCGCTGCGCAAGACCTTTGGCACAGAGGCCGGGATCTTCATCCTCACCGTGACGATCATCGGCGCGTTGAACTGGATGACGACGGCGCGCTCGTCCGTGGCGAGGTGCTTGCGATCAAAGAGCGCGAATTTGTGCTCGCGGCCCGAAGCGTCGGCACGTCGGATGCTGGCATTATTCGCCGGCACATTCTGCCCAACGTGATGAGTCCGGTTATCGTCGCGGCGACGTTCAGCATCGCCAGTGCCATCATCACCGAGTCGGCGCTGTCGTTCCTCGGCCTCGGCTTCCCGCCAGATTTTCCGACATGGGGCCGCCTGCTGTTCGACGGCAAGGACTTCATGACGCTGATCCCCGCGCTGGCCGTTTGGCCGGGGACGATGATCTCGCTGACCATTCTGTGCGTCAATTTCATCGGCGATGGCCTGCGCGACGCCCTCGACCCGCGTCTGCGCGAGTGAGACAGACGCGCGGGCTGTTTACGACGCACCCGTTCGACAATCAAAAACAGCGCATCGCTTAAAGCAGTGCGCTGTTTTTGTGAGAGACGTAAGCCTATCGGCTCGTCACGGGCGTGTAATCCCGTTCGGTGGCGCCGCTGTAAACCTGCCGCGGACGGTTGATGCGGGTGGCCGGGTCTTCGCGCATTTCCTTCCACTGCGCGATCCAGCCCGGCATACGGCCGAGGACGAACATCACGGTGAACATATCGGTCGGGATGCCCAGCGCGCGGTAGATGATGCCGCTGTAGAAGTCGACGTTCGGGTACAGCTTGCGCTCGACGAAGTAGCTGTCGGCCAGCGCGATTTCTTCAAGGTTCTTGGCGATGCCCAGCAGCGGGTCGTTGACGCCCAATTCATCCAGCACGTCGTCGGCCGCCTTCTTGAGGATGCGCGCGCGGGGATCGAAGTTCTTGTACACGCGATGACCAAAGCCCATCAGACGGAAGCCCGATTCCTTGTCCTTCGCCATGTCCATATACTTCTTGTAGTCCCCGCCGTCGCGATGGATCATCTCAAGCATGTTGATGACTTCTTGGTTCGCGCCGCCGTGCAGCGGACCCCAGAGCGCCGAAATACCGGAGGCAATCGAGGCGAACAGGTTGGCCTGACTGCTGCCGACCATGCGGACAGTCGACGTGCTGCAGTTCTGCTCGTGGTCGGCGTGCAGGATGAGCAGCAGATCGAGGGCGCGCGCGATCACCGGCGACACCTTGTACGGTTCAGCCGGCACGGCGAACATCATATGCAGGAAATCTTCGGTGTAGTTCAGGTCGTTGCGCGGGTAGATGTACGGCTGTCCGATTGACTTCTTGTACGCGAACGCGGCCAGTGTCTTGGCCTTCGCCAGCAGCCGCGCGATGTTCAGGTCGACGACTTCTGGATCGAGCAGGTCGGGGTAATAGGCCGACAGCGACACGGTCATGGCTGACATGATCGCCATCGGGTGCGCGGTCGGCGGGAAGCCCTCGAAGAACTTCTTCATGTCTTCGTGGATCAGTGTGTGATAGGTCAGCGACTTCTGAAACGCGGCCAATTCCGCGGCGCTCGGCAGCTTGCCGTAGATCGTCAGGTAGCACACCTCGACGAAGTTTGAATGCTCGGCGAGCTGTTCGATCGGATAACCGCGATAGCGCAGGATACCCTTCTCGCCGTCGATGAACGTGATCGCGCTCTTGCACGAGCCGGTGTTGCCATAGCCGGGATCGTAGCTGATCGCACCGGTCTGGGCGCGCAGCTTTGTGAAGTCAATTGCTACTTCGTGTTCCGATCCTTCAATGACCGGGAACTCATATTCCTGTCCGTTAAGCGACAGTTTTGCGGTACTCATGGAACGCTCTTCCTTTCGCAATATCTCGATCTCTGGACTGGCCGGAGCGTATGAAACGCTGCTGGTGCAGGCAGGTAGATCATCACCCGATTAACGTGACCGATTGTACCACCCTTGAAAGATGTGATGAACGCCCGTGATGCCTGAAGTTCAAAGATGCGGCGTGTGTTTGGGTTCAGTTCCGTGAGAATCTCACGTACTGCCCATGTTTTTGCGTTCTACTTGTGGATACGCGTGCCAAGCACAAGGGAAGGCGGCTTGTCATGAGCGAGGATCCCCACGGTGAACGCCATTGGAGTAAGCACACCGAGTATCTGAAGTCCCTCATCACAGCGGAGAACAGCGCCATCATCAGTGACTTTGACGGGACGTTGAGCGCGTTTGACCCGCGGCCGGATGGCGCCCGTATTCACCATCGTTCGCAGAGCGCGCTTGACCGCCTGAACGAGGCTGGCGTGCGGATCGCGCTGATCTCCGGCCGGGCGGCAGCCGACCTTTACAGCCGTTTCCCCCGCGATGAGATCATCTACTATGGAAATCACGGATTCGAGCGGTGGCGTGGTGGGGCAGATGGGTCTAATCCGGACGAGGACAGCGCACGGGCAGCCATCACCACGCTGATCGACGCGCTGGATTTCAGCGATCTGCCCGGCGTTATCACCGAGCCGAAGGGGCTGACTGCCACGATCCATTACCGGCTTGCGCCGAATCCGGCCGAGGTCGGTCATACGATTGAACACCGGCTGCGCCCGTTGACCGATTCGCTTGGATTGCGTATCTCGCCCGGACAGATGATCTGGGATGTCAAGCCGGCTGAGCCGATTGACAAAGGCACGGCGCTCCGGTCGGTCGTCAACGAATGCGGCCTGCGTTCGGTGATCTTCCTCGGCGATGACGTGACCGACTTGGACGCGATGGATGTGCTGCGAGACATGACGGTGAACGCCGCAGACCTTCGCGGGGTCTCGATTGGCGTCGTGCATCCCGACAGCGGCCCGCCCGATCTGGCCGATCACTGCACGTATTTCGCCGATGGCATAGACGATGTCGCCGACTTCTTGACGTGGCTGGCGGACTGCGTGCGCATCTAGCGGCCATACGGCGTAACCACCGAGACAACGAATGGAGGCAGATCATGCGAGATGGCACTTCGCCACATCTGATAATCGTGTCGAATCGCGGCCCATACTCGTTCTATAACCGGGATGGAGAACTCAAGCCGGAACGCGGGTCGGGAGGGCTGGTGACCGCGATCACGGGCGTCGCCAAAACACACAACGTGCTGTGGATCAGCCATGCGCTGAGCCGGGGCGACCGGAAGTGGGTCGCCATGCAAGGGGATGGGGTTCATGCTCTAGACGACATGCGTGTCCGCCTTATCGCGCCGGTTCCATCCACGTACAACGCCTACTACAACGTCATCAGCAATCCGCTGCTGTGGTTTGTCCAGCATCAGCTTTACGATACGCCGCGCACGCCCGTATTGGACGCGAACTTGTGGCACGCATGGCAAGCGTATGCCGAGGCGAACAAGCGGCTGGCCGATGCGGTCGTGCAGACAGTGTCGCAGCTCAGCGGCCCGGTGATCGTCATGCCGCAGGACTATCACCTCTACCTGATGCCGCGCTTTCTGCGTGAACGGCTCGGCAGTCGGGTGGTAATCCAGCCGTTCTGCCATATTCCGTGGCCCGGCCCGGACGCGTGGCGTGTGCTGCCGCTGAAGATGCGCCGCGAGATCGTCGAATCGATGCTGATGGCGGATCGGTTCGGGTTCCAAACCGGGCGTGATGTTCGGCGTTTCATGCAGACGGCGGCCGACGTGTTACAGGGCGTCGCGGTGATGGAGAAGCAGCGCATCCTGACGTATCGCGGACAGGTGCTTGAAGCGGCGCACTATCCGATTTCAGTAGACGTGGACGACTTGACGCGCCGGCGGGAGAAGCCGGAGGTCAAGGAGTACGTCCGGCAGATCAACGCCCGTATCGGCGAACGCAAGCTGATCTTGCGGGTTGATCGCGTCGAACCGAGCAAGAACATCCTGCGTGGTTTCCTCGCCTACCGGAACCTCTTACGCGAGTATCCGGAGTTCCGGCACAAGGTCGAGATGCTCGCGCTGCTGGTTCCCAGCCGAACCGAAGTCACCGAATACAAGCACTATCTGCGCGACATCATGGCGCTGGTTGGTGAGATCAACGCGACGCTGGGCGAACCGGATTGGGAGCCGGTTCAGATCAAACTCGGCAACAACTACGATCGCGCGGTCGCGGCGATGACTCGATATGACGTGCTGATGGTCAATCCCATCGCGGACGGGATGAATCTGGTCGCAAAGGAGGGGGCCGTGCTCAACCAGCGCAGCGGCCAGATCATCCTGTCTGAAGAGGCAGGGGCTGCGGAGGAGCTTGGCGATGCGCCGCTGCTCGTGTCGCCGTATGACGTGTACGATATGCGCGAGGCGCTTCGAAAGGCGCTGATGATGGGTGATGCGGAGCGCACGATGCGGGCGTCCCGTCTGGCCGAGCAGGTGCGCCAAAACGACATCCACCAGTGGTTTGGGCGGCAGATCGAGGACGCGATGCGCGGCGCGCGCTGATTTCGTAGGGCGCGCGCCGTTCCAGCCATGATGACGTCTACGCGTACTCCGGCAGGTAGCTGCCATGCGCCTCGATCAGGTCGTCCACGAGCGCCCAAATCTGGTCGAGGGTAAGCTCGGCGGCGGTGTGCGGATCGAGCATCGCGGCGTGATAGATGTGCTCACGTTTGCCTGTCAAAGCGGCTTCGACAGTAAGGCTCTGGACATTGACGTTGGTTTGCATCAGCGCGGCCAACTGCGGTGGTATCGCGCCGATCCGGGTCGGTTGGATGCCGTTCTGGTCAACGAGGCACGGGACTTCGACCGCGCATCCCTGCGGCAAGTTGTCGATGATGCCGTGGTTGGCGACGTTTCCGTAGATCACGCGCGGGACGCCGGTTTCCATGCTGTGGATGATGAGCGACCCGTACTCGCCGCTGCGCTCGACGTGGATCGGCGCGCCGCGATCCTCAAGTTCGGCGCGCAGGGCTTCCCAGCCCGCAATCTGAGCTTCACAGCGGCGGATGTACTCGTCAAGCGGGATGTTGTACTGCTCGATCAGGTCGGGCCGGTCGCGCTTGATGAAATACGGCGTGTACTCGCTGAGGTGCTCGCTGGACTCGGTTACGAAGTAGCCGACGCGTGTGAACAGTTCGTAGCGCACGCGGTTCCAGTCCGGCACGCGGTGTTCTTCGACGACCTTGCGGATCAACGGATACAGGTCTTGACCGGTGTGCTTGTGCTCGAATTTGAGATAGAACGCGAGGTGGTTGATGCCGGCGACGAGGTAGTTGATGTCGGCATACGGCACGCCGATGTCCGCGGCCAGCTGCTGTGCGGTGTGCGGCACGCTGTGACACAGGCCGACGTTGGCGATCTTTGAACCCCGATCAAGCGCCCACTGATTCATGCACATCGGGTTGACGTAGTTGATGAAAAGCGCGTCCGGACAGACCTCTTCCATGTCGCGCGTAATGTCCAGCAGGACGGGGATCGTCCGCAGGCCGCGCATGATTCCGCCGATTCCCAGCGTATCGGCGATGGTCTGGCGCAGCCCGTACTTCTTCGGGATCTCGAAGTCAATGACGGTGCCGGGTTTGTAGCCGCCGACTTGGATCATGCAGATGACGTAGTCGGCGTCTTGTAGAGCTTGTCTGCGGTCGGTCGTGGCCGTGATCGCCGGTCGCGCGCTGAGCGCCTCAGCGACTTTGTGTGCGACGATCTCCGACGTATGAAGCCGGTACGGATCGATGTCCATGAGGCGGATATCGCTGTCGGCAAGCTCCGGGAAGCTGAGGATATCCCCCAGCAGATTCCTTGCAAAAACCGTGCTTCCTGCGCCGATCAGGGCAATCCTAGCCATGGTGTGTGCGTCCTTTCCGGGGCGCTGCTGCGATGAATCGGGGATGATTTTACGCGCATTACGGCCGAACAACGAGCAGCGTTGATCGTGTGTGGACTCAAGGCGCTCAGCCGGCGGATAGTGAGGTATCGTATGCGGCAAGCGTGAGCCGTGCCGTCCGTTCCCATGTGAACTGGGTGACGTGCGCCTTCCCACGACTGGAGAGATCAGCCCGCAGTTCGGCAGAATTCAGCAAGCGGCCCACTGCATCAGCGATATGTTCCGAGCTGCGCGGATCGACGGTCAGCGCCGCGTCACCGACTAATTCGGGCAGCGACGCGGCGTTGGCTGCAACGACCGGTGTTCCGCAGGCCATTGCTTCCAGCGCCGGAAATCCGAAGCCTTCATACAGCGACGGCAGCACGAACACATCACACAGGTTGTACAGCGCCACCAGATCGTCGAGACCCACTTCATCGAGGAAGATGACGTTATCCGCAAGCCCGCGCTGTGCCACCTGCTCGATCAGCCGCTGTCGCTCGGTATCGAACTGCGGCCGGCCGACCTTGACCAGCATCACGTCGGGATGTGCGGCGCGTACGGACTGCAACGCGTCGATGAGCGTGCTCAGGTTTTTGCGCGGCGCTTCAGAGCCAACATACAGCACAAGTGGGACGCCCTCAGGAAGGCCGAACCGCTTCCTCGTGAGATCGGCCGCTGGGATTGGGCGGAATCGCGTGTGATCGATGCCGAGATGCACGACGTGAATGTGTTCGCCGGAAATCCGCAGGATGTCGATGAGCGTCTGCTTGGTGTACGCCGAGTCAGCGACGATCACGTCGGCCTTTTTGAGATTGCGCATCGCCAACGAGTCGAAAAACCGTTCGATGTGGTGTCGATAGTGGTTAAGCTCCGCCACGTTGCGCAGCATATACGGCAGGATGTCGTGCACGGTGATGACCGTTCGGGCCGGATGACGAAACGTCAACGTTGTGCCCAGCGTCTGTGACGTCAGATGGACAATCGTATCGGGGGCGTCTTGAACGGTCAGCGGGTAGGAGCGAAAGAACGCGGATAGATCATAGCCCACGGCTTTCGCGCCGCGCATGATCCAACCCGGTATAGGCGTCGGATCAGGTGAATCAAGCATGGATTCAACGCCCGCGGCTTGATAGGTGGCGTGCAGCTGCCGCGCATAATTCGAGATCCCGCTGATCTCGTTGGCGTTCTTGGCGATGAGTCTGATGCGCATGACACTATGACGCCGGCAGATCGATGAAATGACGACTCATGATCGTTCTCACATTGTCACGTCGGGCCGCGATGCTTTCACCGATTATAGGATATTCTGGCGATGCGCGCGCTAGCGTGTCCTCGTTCGTCCTAGCCGATCCACCTTACCTGTATTTCGGGTTATCCGTCACCTCGACACGGCCGCCGGCGTCAACGATCAGCTTACGGAATCCGTCTCGTTCGATCGTGCCGTAATCATGACCGGCATCGCCCGCCCACGCCGCGAAGAATACGAACGGCGCTTCGCCAATGTTGACGGTGCGATGCGCCCAATAGGGCGGGACGTAAGCCGCAGTTCCCGGCTTCATGAACTGGACGTCAGTCGCGCCTTCCTGTGTTTGCATCACCAAACATCCGTCGCCGGACAGGCCGAGGTAGACTTCACCTTCTTCCCGCCGGGCGTGATAATGTCCTTTCGTCATGTGGAACTCGCTGCCGATCTTGCCCGGATGGATGATGGTCGTACAGTGCAGAATTTGGCCGGCTTCCTCCGGTAATTTCGTGACGTACACCTCATACAGCAGGCGATCACCCTCATCGGCAAGGATGCGTTCGACGGCGTCTGTGTCAGCGAACATCGATCGCATCTGGCTGAGATACCGCTTGATGATCCCGGTCTCAGGCGTGAACACGCCGGTCTTCAGGTCAATCTCGGTTTTGAACGGTTGTAGGATCGTCATTTAAGAGCCTTTCTTGCCCGGCGTGTGCGGGGTGTTGAGCCAACTCTGTTTGAAACCTTCGATCCACGCCTGCGTCAGCGGTGAGTCGTTTAGCTGTTTAGAAGCGTCGACCTACGCAACCAACACCGGCGTGTCAGCAAGGCCGGAATTTGCGGCCTGTATGACTTGTTCGGGCGTCCCTTCGATCCAGAATTCTACAGCGACTCCGCCCTATGCGTTCCGTATGCGCTGGATCAGCGCCAGTGTCGATGCGGTGAGTTCGGAAATTTGGTCGAAGGCTCCGGCCTTGATCCACGCACTCTGAACAAGCTGGCTGCCCATCCCAACGCATGCTGCGCCGGCCCCGAACCACTCGCGCAGGTTCGCCTCGTCCGGCGTAACGCCGCCGGTCGGCATGATCTTGCTCCATGGGCGCGGCGCAAGCACTGCCCTGATAAACCCCGGCCCGCCCGCCGCTGCACCGGGAAATACTTTGACAAACTCGGCGCCGTTCTCCTCGGCGGATGCGATGGTATTGAGATCGCCACAGCCCGGAATGTAGGGCAGCTTTCTCCGATTGCACATACGCGCGACAGCCTCGTTGAACGTAGGCCCGATGATGAAGTTCGCGCCGTGGGCGGCGAACAGCGCGGCGGTCGCCTCATCCTCAACCGAGCCGACCCCGACTATCATGGTCGGGTGATTTACGCGGCAGTACTTCACCAACTGCGAAAAGACTTCGATCGCAAAATCGCCGCGATTCGTGAACTCGACAACGTGGCTTCCGCCGGCTGACAGCGCGCCGACGACCTTCTGCGCGACTTCAGCGTCTGCGTGATAGAACAGCGGCGTCATGCCGTCCTGAAGGATAGTATTGTAGACCGTCATGCGATCGAACTGAGCCATATTTTCCGTTCCTCTCAAGCCTGAGTTTCGGATCATAACTCAACGAGGTCAAAGGCTTGGTATTGATGGGCAGGCCGATCAACCGCCGGCCTCTTGGCTTACATAGAATTTTGCTGAATTTAAGCGGCACAACGCTCTGCGAGCGGCGCAGTCATGAACGCTGCCGTCACCTGACGCGGCGTACGAGTGTATCGTGTCAGTCTCCGATGTGCTTTCTGGCGCTTACTTGATCCCGGAGTGCATGAAGCTCTGGATGAACTGGCGCTGGAAGACTAGGAAGATCAGCAGCAGGGGCGCCACGATAATCAGAGTCGCCGCCATGATAAGGCTCCACTGTGCGCCGATGTCCGTCAACTGCGTGAACCGCAGTAGGCCCATGGTCAGCGGACGCGCGTTGTCGCTTGTGACGACCAGCGGCCACAGCAGCGAGTTCCAGTGGAAGCTGACGCTGACCAGTCCGAACGCGATCAACGTCGGCCGGCTCGGCGGCAGATAGACGTGCCAGAGCAGGTGATACCAGCGGCATCCGTCGATCTGGCCGGCCTCGACCAGCTCACGCGGGACTTCAAGAAATGCCTGACGCATCAGGAATGTGCCGAACGCCGAGCCGAAGTACGGAATCGCAATCGCCAGCGTCGTATCGTACAGGCCCATCTCGCGGATAGTAACGAAGTTTGGCACGAGTAGGCTGGCGGTCGGGATCATCATCTGAGAGAGGATCAGGTAGAACAGGATCTTCTTGCCCGGAAACTCGAAATGCACGAACGCGAACGCCGCCAGCGGAATCGTGATGAGCTGTACGCCAAGTGTCGTCAGGACGTACTGAAGCGTGTTCTGATAGTACGAACCAGTCAGCCGACCGTCCTCGATGCGCGGGAAAAACGGGGCAAGCTCGTTGACGATCTGATAGCTTTCGGTCGTCAGGTACTGGCCGAACCAGATGTCGCCCCGGCCGAGCGCGTCGCTGCGCGGGCGCAGTGACACGACGATCGCCCACAGAATCGGGATCGCCCACAGGATACACAATACGATGGTCAGCGCGTTGACGAACCACTTGGAATAGCTGCGTGGCTTAGCGGGTCGGATACTCATCGAGGCGGTACTCATGCGCGCGCCTCGGTCGAACGTTCGGATAGGAAGAAGTTGCTCAGCGTAAAGACGAGAAGCAGCAAGATCATAACGACAGTCAGTGCGTTGGCAAAACCATAGTTCTGCAAGACGAAGCGCTGCTTGTAGATCTCATAGAGCAGCAGGTCGGCCTCGCCGGAGACGAGTTGATACGTCAGCACCAGCGCGTGGTCGATGTTCTGAAACGCGCTGATGATCGCCACCACGCTGACGAACAGGGTGGTTCGGCGCAGCAGCGGCAGTGTGATTCGGATCGTCTTGACCCACCAACTCGCGCCATCGAGATCGGCGGCTTCATAGATCTCCGACGGCAAGTTCTGCATACCCGCGAGATAGAAGATCATCAGGTAGCCGGCGTCCTTCCAAATCGCCACGATCATCAGGGATCCGAGCGCGAGGTCTTTGTTGATGACCCAATTCTGCGGGCCAGTATAGCCGAACACTTGCAGCGCGCTGTTGAATAAGCCGTAGTCGGGCGTGAAGAAGAACAGCCAGATCGTCGCGGCGCTGACCATCGGCAGCATGGTCGGGTAGAACAACGCGATCCGCGCAAGCCCGATCCATTTGGCGGCACGGTTGACGAGCATGGCGAATAGGAACGCCAGCGCCATGCTGGCCGATACCGTGACCGCGGCATACACCAGCGTGTTGCCCAACACGCGGAAGAAGATCGTGCCTTCCTCGGTCGTGGGGTCGAACATGGCGCGGAAGTACGCGAGGCCGACATCATGCGGGCCGCGGATGCTGCGGCTTTCGACCGCAACACCGGGCAGGTTGAGGTCGGATTCACGGGTGCGGTCGGGCCGGTTAGGATGGTAGTACACCTGACTGCTGCGGATGACCTGAAACGTCGGGTAAATCGTGAACAGCACGACGAACGCGAGCGTCGGGAGAATCAGCAAATACGGCAGCGGACTCACCCGCTTGCCACGCCAGCGCGGAGTCCATGGGTGTGCAGCCATTGGGTCACCGTTGTGTCGCACCGTGGAGGACAGAGAAGAGAAATGTGACGGGCAGGGGGTGTTCGGCCCCCTGCCCAAATCAGGTTACTTGAAGATCGCGAGGATCGCGTCGGCGCCCTCTTGCGCTGCGGCCATCGCAGCAGCCGGGTCGGTTTCGCCGTTCAGCACGGCGAGGATTTGCGTGTGCAGCACGTTGCGGACATCACCGAGCGACTGCACCGAGAACTCACGCACAGCCGAGTCCAGCATCGCGCGGGATTCATCGACCTGTGGGTTGGCCTCAGCGTATTCCTTCCACGCATCGAGTTCGAACCCGCTGTCGCGCGTGTTGTAGTAGCCGGTCTGGATGCTCCAATCGACCGTCTGCGCTGGCTCGGTCAGCCACTGTACGAAGTCCCATGCTGCCTGCGCCGTCGCGTCGTCAATGCCGGCGACCAGATATAGATTACCGCCGCCGGTTACGGTGTAGGAACCGCCGTCCTTGCCCGGCACGCCGCTCACGCCAACGGTGAAGTCAGCGTTGCTGAGGATGCTGCGCAGCGAACCACTGCTGTGGACGATCATAGCCGCCGCGCCGTCGGCGAATAGGCCGGGCGCGTCACCCCAGTTGTCCTGCACGCCGTCAGGCGTAGCGCCATAGACCTGATAGAGGTCGACCCAGTACTGCAAGGCGCTGATGACGCCCTCGTTGTCGAAGAACACATCGACATCGCTTTCCGACACGATGTTCTGGCCCGCGCCGGCAGCGAACGGCTGGAAGACCCAGTACGGCCAGCTGTTCGGGATCAGAATGCCTTCGCGCGCGTCGGTGGTGAGCGCCTGCGCCGCAGAGGCCAGTTCATCCCAATTGGCCGGGACGCTCAATCCTGCTTCGTCGAGCAGGTCGGCGTTGTAGTACAGCAGCACGGTCGACCGCTGGAAGGGCAGGCCGTAGAGTTCGCCTGTTCCATCGCCGTCATAGTCGTAATAGCTGTTGGACAGCCACGTCGGCGTGAAATCCGCGAGATACTCGTCGGACGCGAACGCATCCCACGACTGGACAGCCTCGGCATTGACAAGGTCGTAGATGTCAGTCGCCAGCATGATTGCGAGGGCCGGCAGATCACCACCGCCTTCCTTCACGGTCAGCAGACGGTTCTTGACGTCCGCGTAGCCGCCTTCAAACGACCACTGGATGTCAACACCGGAATGTTCCGCTTCGTACGCTTCGGCGTAGCCGTTGAGAATTTCTGTGACCGGGCTGTCGACAGCGATGGGGAAGAAGATCTGCACGACCGTGGCATCCTGCGCCTGTACCACACCAAGTGTGAGCAACAGCGCAAAAGTGACGAACACAATAATCAGCCTACGATTCTTCATGTCGAAACAGCCTCCATGTGTCACTGCCGAGCTGCGGCCGCACACGCGGCGCATTGCGTTGATTATACAGCGCGCGCGGAAAACCGCAGTATCCCTAAAGGAAGACGGTGAAAGCGCTGAGTGGCGAGTGATGAGAAAGTGCCACGCGCTATCGCTCGATGAACACCGCGACCGAGGAGACCGGGTCTCTCGGCACTCGAACCGTGGTTGAGTGGCTGTCGAGGCTGGGTAGCTTGGTAACAGCATATCCGGCGGGCGCAGGCCATAAGCGGGTACAGCGGCTCGCATGTGATGAGACGGGGTTCCGCGTGGCGTTTGCCAAACGCGGCCTACGCGCTGATGAATTCAGGCTGGTGCGTGTAGAACGTGGGGCAGTTGTTCGCGTAACGAACAGCGCGTGAGGCGGGTTATATCACAATGGATAACTCTGCGATCTATACACTGAGAAGGGTTGATATGGCTTACAATCCGATGTCGGTAGAGATTGGAAACGGAGCAGCGTGAGGTGGATTTCGATGCGCTCAATCAGCGGTTTGAAGACGCGTCGCCGGCCGAAATCCTAAGATGGTCGTGGGACACCTTCGCGGACAAGCTCGCCATCGTCACCAGTTTTCAGCCTACGGGGATTGTGGCGCTTTCGATGCTGCGCACGATTGCCCCGCGTATCTCCGTGCTGACCATTGATACCGGGCTGTTATTTGAGAGTACCTATCAGTTCATCGATCAAATCGTCCGGGAATGGGATCTTGATCTCGTCCGCATTTGTCCTGAGCAGACACCGCAGGAGCAGGCAGAGACCTACGGAGACGCGTTGTGGCAGCGTGATCCGAACCTATGCTGCCAACTGCGCAAGGTGATCCCGCTGAAAAAGGCATTGACTGGCTATCAGGCATGGATCACCGGCTTGCGACGCGACCAGTCAGAATCCCGGCGCGCTACCCGGATCGTCGCGTGGGATGCGCGCCACGAGAACGTGAAAATTTCACCTTTTGCGAGGTGGACAGAGGGACGCGTTTGGGCGTACCTAGAGTCTCACGGCCTTCCGTACAATCCGCTGCACGACCAGAATTACACCAGCATTGGATGTCAGCCGTGTACCCGCGCCGTAACACAGGACGAAGACAACCGCGCGGGGCGGTGGAGTGGCTCACCGAAGATTGAGTGCGGCATCCACCTGCCTGACCCGACCCGGGTAGAGGGGTGAAAATCGTCGGCGTGGCAGTAATCGCTCACCGCCACGCCGCACCGCGTCTGTCTTACCAGCCGCGTTGAGCGATCTTCTGCTGGTCGGTCATCGAACTAACGCTGATGCCGACCATCGCCTCGCCGAGGTTGCGGCTGACCTTCGCCAGCACGTCCGGGTTGTTGAAGTGGGTGACGGCTTCGACAATCGCCTTGGCCCGCTTGGCCGGATCGCCGCTCTTGAAGATACCGCTGCCGACGAACACGCCATCGACGCCGAGCTGCATCATCAACGCCGCGTCGGCCGGGGTCGCGACACCGCCGGCAGCGAAATTCACGACCGGCAGGCGGCCGAGTTCAGCCGTTTCCTTGACCAGCGCATACGGCGCCTGAATGTTCTTGGCGAACGTGAACATCTCGTCCTCGTCCAGCGAGGTCAGGCGGCGGATTTCCCCAAGCAGCGTTCGTGCATGGCGCACGGCCTCGACGACGTCGCCGGTGCCGGCCTCGCCCTTCGTGCGGATCATGGCCGCGCCTTCGGCGATACGGCGCAGCGCCTCGCCCAAGTTGCGCGCTCCACAAACGAACGGGATCTTGAACTTGTGCTTGTTGATGTGGTGTTCCTCGTCGGCAGGGGTAAGGACTTCGCTCTCGTCAACGTAATCGATACCGATAGCTTCGAGGATTTGCGCTTCCACGAAATGACCGATGCGCGCCTTCGCCATCACCGGAATCGTGACGGCTTTCATGATGCCCTCGATCATGTCGGGGTCGCTCATGCGCGCGACACCGCCGTGCGCGCGGATGTCCGCCGGAATGCGCTCAAGCGCCATAACAGCGACCGCGCCCGCATCTTCGGCGACCTTCGCCTGCTCCGGGGTTACGACGTCCATGATGACGCCGCCCTTCAGCATTTGCGCCAGCCCGCGCTTGACCGTTTCGGTGCCGGTCTCTCCGGTGTTGTGTCCATTGGTGTGTCCGTTTGTCGCCATGTCCGTAACCTATGTGCTCTCTCGGCCTATGCAGACTAGGCTACGAAACCACGCGCGGCAACTGTATGTCCACTTATTACCAATGTCGCGATTTCTCGCTGAACCCATTCCGTGAATTGCGGCTTGACAGCGGATTGAATACGGGTGGGCTGTTCGCGTTGGCGCTTGTATCAAAGTTGCACTATGGATCAACGCTGGCACGATGTACCCTTGCGGCGTCTGGCGCACCGTTCAAGGGATTTTCATGCGACGCGATCTGCCGATCATCGCGCTGCTGTTCTTTCTGCCGCTGATTCTGTTCTGGCCGCAAACGATGGGCGGAAAGACGCTGCTGCCTGCCGAGAACCTGTATCAGTGGGAGCCGTTCTATACGTACCGTGATGAGGCCGGCGCGCCCGATCGCCCGCATAATCATCTGCTGAGCGATCTCGTCCTGCAGAATATGCAGTGGAAAACGTTCACGCGCCAGCAGTTCGCAGACGGCGAAATCCCGCTGTGGAACCCCTATCAGTTCGCCGGTATCCCGTTCCTTGCCGCGGGGCAGCAGCAGGTGTTGTATCCGCTCGGCGTGCTGTACGTGATCCTGCCGCTGGCGGCCGCGTATGGCTGGTTCACCGTGATCCACCTGTGGCTGGCCGGCGTGTTCATGTTCGGATTCGTGCGCGCGCTAGGGACAAGCCGGTTCGCCGCCGTCCTCGCCGCGATCACATATCAGCTGTGCGCGATGCTGGTCACAAGCGCGGTGTTCCCGATGATTATCGGCGCGGCGATCTGGCTGCCGCTGATTCTGCTGGCGGTCGAGTTCATCCTCCGCGGGAGGACGCTCGCGGGGCGAACCGCTGCGCCGCTTTGGGCCGCAGTCGGCGCGCTGGCGGTCGGGTGCAGCGTCCTCAGCGGGCACGCCGAACTGACGATCTATACGCTGTTGATCGCCGGTTATTTCGCCGGTGCGCGGCTGTTGGGACTGCTGTTGGCCCGTCAACCGATCCTGTCTGTGGCGGGTAAGGCAGGGTGGCTGCTCGGCATGGTCGCCGTGGGCTTGCTGTTGAGCGCGGTGCAGCTTGTCCCGCTGGTTGAGTTCGTGCAGACCAACTGGCGCGCCGAACGCAGCAGTCTTGAACAGGTGTTGAGCTATGCGCATCCGGCGCGTGATCTCGTCCAGTTCCTCCTGCCGAATTTCTACGGCAGCCCGGCGCATCACGCCTATTTTGACCTGTTCGGCGGAGGGTGGCAGCCTGCGCTCACCCAACCTGACGGCTTGCAGGTCATCGACTGGGGGATCAAGAACTACGTCGAAAGCGCGCTCTACGTTGGCATACTGCCACTGGCGCTTGCGGTATTCGCGATTCTCGCGCCGCGACAGACAGGGCGCCCGCCTTACCGGCTGATCTTCGCCGTGCTGGGTATCGCGAGCCTGACGTTCATGTTTGGCCTGCCGACGTATGCCGCGGTGTACGTGCTGCCGGGGATCAATCAGCTCAATACGCCGTTTCGCTGGATTTACGGGTTGACCGTCGCCGTCGCCGTGCTGGCTGCGTTCGGCGCTGATGCCGTCGCTCAGAATCGTGCGCGGGCGCGTGCGATGGGCCGGACGCTGATCGGGGCGGGCGCGGTGCTGGCGCTAGGGCTGCTGGTGGCGCGCTTGACGTTTGATCTGTGGGCGTCGCATGTTGAGCCGATCGTCATGGGCATGGAGAAAGCCAGCGCCGCGTTCAGCGATATGGCGATGTTCTTCAGCTACCAAGCGCCTAACGTGCTGATCCTCGCTGTCGTGACCGTTGGCAGCGGGTGGGTGCTGCTGCGGCTGTTCGGGGATATTGACCGCGTTCGGCCTGTCACGGTCGGCGCGATTGCGCTGCTCGCGGCCGATCTGATGCTGGCGTCGTGGGGGTTCAACGCCGCCAGTGATCCGGCGCTGTTGGAGTATCGCCCTCCGGCGCTGCACTACCTGATCGAGCACGGAGACGACGGCCGGTACCTGACACTCAATCGGGACGGCCAGCGCGACATCTTGCAAGCCAATATGACCCTGCGCGACGGCCTGCGCGACGTGCGTGGCTATGACAGTATCATCTCGTCACAGTTCGTCGCGTATATGCGTGCGGCGTATCCACAGTCTCAGCTCGACTTTAACCGTATTTCCGCGCTGTATGGGTGGATGGACATCCCCGCGATCCTCAACAGCGCGCGCTTTCAACTGCTGGGTGTGCGCTATCTCGTGATGCACCTCGATACCGAGCTTAACGCGGCGGGGTGGACGGAGGTATACAGCGACCGCGCAGTACGGATTTATGAGAACGAGTCTGCGCTGCCGCTTGCGGCGGTGCTGCCGCCAGATTCCGCTGACATCACGCTCGATCAGCCGCTTGACCCGGCGCTGTTCACCGGAAACGAGGCGCGTCTCGTCTCTGACAGCGGGCGCGAACGGGTGTACGCCGTCGATCCGGACGGGGATGCGCTGCTGTTCGTTAGCGAAACTTACGCGGCGGGGTGGAAGGCGTTTGTGCGGCCTAGCGGCGCGCCGGAAACCGAAGAACGCGAAGTGCCGGTCGGGCGCGTGTTCGAGAACTTTATCGGCGTCTCGTTGAATGCGGACTCGCCGATCGACGTACGGCTGATCTACAGCCCGTCCAGCTTCCAGATCGGCGCGTTCGGCTCGGTGATCGGCGTTGCACTCACCCTCCTGATGGGGGGTGTTTGGGCGTGGCGCGCGTTGTTCGATCGCCGTCCTGACGCCGGTGGCACGCGGCTGATGCGCAATACCGTCGCGCCGATTATGCTCAACCTGTTCAATCGGGGGATCGACTTCGCCTTTGCGTCGGTGATGTTCCGCATCCTTGGGCCGGAGCGCGCAGGCGAATACTACTACGCCATCGTGATCTTTGGCTGGTTCGACATCTTCACCAACTTCGGACTCGACGTGTACCTGATCCGCGAGGCGGGACGACTGCGCGAGCAGGCGGCGGCGCTGTTTTCCGGCACGACGTTGTTCCGGCTGATTCTGGCTGGCGCGGCGATCCCGCTGCTGCTGGCGTTTCTCTTGATACGGCAGGCGCTGTCCGATCCGTTGAGTGGTGACGTCCTGCTCACGATCGCGCTGTTCTACGTCGGGTTGATCCCCGGCAGCTTCAGCAAAGGGCTGACTTCGCTGTACTATGCGTTCGACCGCGCCGAGTATCCGGCGATGGTGACATCGCTCACGACGATCAGCAAAGTGACTGGTGGCGTGATCGCGCTAATGGTGGGCTGGGGGATCGTTGGGCTGGCCGCCGTCAGCATCGTCACCAATTTGATCACGCTGGGCGTGCTGCTGTGGGGCGCGCGCGATATCCTGCGGACGACTCGTGGCGCGCGGCCTGACCTGACTGTGGTGCGTTCGATGGCCGGCCACAGCTGGCCGCTGATGCTCAACCACTTCCTCGCCACCGTGTTTTTCCAGATCGACATCGTCATCCTCGAAGCGATGAAGGGTGAGCGAATCGTCGGGCTGTACCGCGTGGCGTACTCGTGGCTGCTGGCGATCAATGTCGTGCCAGCGTTCTACACGCAGGCGCTGATGGCGACGATGAGCCGTCAGGCCGCCGACGACCGCGCTGCCTTGCGCACGACCTACCGGATGAGCATCAAGCTGCTGGTGGGGATCGCGCTGCCCTTCGCCGTCGTATTCACCCTGCTGGCCGAGCCATTGACGTGGCTGTTGGGCGGATCAGCCTATCTCCCCGATGGGCAGATCGCGTTGCAGATCATGGTGTGGAGCATCCCCATCGGCTGGATGAACAGCCTGACGCAGTATGCGCTGGTTGCGCTGGACTTGCAGCGCCGGGTGACGCGTGCGTTCGCCGCGGCGTGCATGTTCAACATCGTCACGAACATGCTCTTGATTCCGGCGTACAGCTATCAAGCCGCGGCGCTGACCACGATTGCGTCCGAGCTTGTGTTGTGCGTGTATTTCGCGCGCCTGATGCAAACCGGAATCGGAAAGGTCGGTTGGCTGGATCTGCTGTGGAAGCTGTATGCCGCTGCTGCCGTCATGCTGATCGTGACCGTCGTGGCGGCCGCTGTTATTCCGCTGCTGCTGGCGGTCATCATAGGCGGGGCGGCGTACCTCGCTGCGTTCGTGCTGCTCCATCCGTTCGATGCGGACGAACTGGAACGGCTCAGCGCGGTGCTGCCACGGCGGGCCGTACAGCTTATGGGCTGGACGAGCGCCGCTTAACGATCATCGGCACGCCGGGACGTGGCTCGATGGTCGCGGGATATACCGCTGAGCCAGCTGTGCGCTCACGTCAAACCGCTGCAGCACACGGGCCTCGATCTGCGCGAAGTTCGCCCCGATGCAGCTGCGTGTTCCCCCGCCGAACGGAAGGTATGAATACGGAGCAATCGCGGTTCCGGGGGCGAATCGTTCCGGGTCGAGCAGCTGCGTGATCGGGTCGGTGTCGATGCGCCACAGCAAGTTTTCGCGCTGCTCGCCCAACACCCACCGGCACGCTTCGGGGCCGGAAAGCACAACCGGATTGAAACCGGGCACATTGATACGGAAGATGTCTCTGAGTTCATCACGCATGACCGGGAGCGCGGCCATGACGGATCGCTCACGCTGGATCGCACGCAGCGCCTTGAGGCCAATCTGAGCCGTCAGGGTGGGGATGGGTGCGGCCCTTGCGTGACCGTGGAGACCGCCGCGTATTATCGCATGTCCCGATGAGTGGAACACGCAAAAAGCCCCGGCAGGCGATCAACGCTGCCGGGGCTTAGGTGGGTTGGGTGCGGCGTTCCTAGTCGTTGCGGCCGAACAGGCGCAGCAGGAACAGGAACAGGTTGATGAAGTCGAGGTACAGTTCCAACGCGCCGTAGATGCTGACCTTCAGCACCATGTTACTGTCGTTCTGGATCGCCGGGTTTTCGGCCATGCGCTTGATCTTCTGCGTGTCGTAGGCGGTCATGCCGACGAAGATCAGGACGCCGATAATGCTGATGATGTAGTCCAGCCCGCTGCTGCCGAGGAACAGGTTGACGAGCGACGCGACGATCAGGCCGATCAAGCCCATCATCAGGTACTTGCCCATCGACGTCAGGTCGGACTTCGTCGTATAGCCGTAGACCGACATGATGCCGAACAAGATCGCGGTCGAGCCGAACGCCTTGAAGATCGTTGCGTCAGCGTACACTACGAGCACAGACGACAGCATGACGCCCATGAGGGCCGCGTACAGCATGAACAGGCCGGCGGCTAACGTCGGGCTGAGCCATTTGCGTGTCAAACCGATGCCCAAGACGATGGCGAGCACGAACGTCGCGATCACCGAACCGAAGAGGACGATGGGGCTAAGCCAGATGCTGTTGGCGCCGGTCGCGAGCGCCGTTTCGATCTGATTGCTTACGAAGAACGCGACGAACGCCGAAACCGCCAAGCCCAAGAACATCCAGACGTAGACAAGGCGCATAACGGAATTCATGGTGATGGTACTGACCGGGTTGCTCGCAATCGCGTAGTCGCCGCCCGGCTGCATCCCAATTGGGGAGTCGTTTCTAAACAGAGCCATGCTAGGGTCTCCTGACTCAAACTGACGGTGTCATTATAGCGGGTAATTGTTAAGCCGCCGTAAATTCCTGCCCGGCGCTACCCAAGAGTTTGGGGGTGTCAAGCGTTCATAATTTGTGCCGCGCCGTATTCCCTGTATAGTTGAGTCGGTATGCGCGGAACGCAAAGGGGAAAAGATGCGGCGCGGAACCATTTTCATCATCCTATTTGTGTTGATCGCCGCGGCGCTCGTAGCAGCGACCACACTGCTGCGCAGCCAGCCGCCGGTGGAAATTGACGTCGCCGTCGATCCGCTGGCGGAGTTGTGGCTTCGTGCCGCGGCGCTCGAATTCAACACGTCTGGCGTGACCGTTGGCGTGGGCCGGCCCGTTCGCGTCAACGTCATCGTCGCGCCGGGGATGCAGATTCTCAACGAGCCGTGGTCATCGAGCAATCACCCGGATGGCTGGATTCCGGCGTGGTCGGGGTTTGCTGCTGGCATTCGCATGGCTGTGACGGCGAACACCGAGGCGCTGTCGCTGGCGCGCACGCCGTTGGTGTGGATGCGCGATGCGTCTGAGGACAGCGCGATCTCCGCCCTGACGTGGGATGGTGTACAAGAAGCGGCGGGGTCGAATCGGATCAATGTCGCGTTTTCTTCGCCTTCGCTTTCGGTGCAGGGATTCGCCGTGGTAGTTTCCGGCGCGGCGCATTTCCACGATTCGGGCGTGTTGACCGATACGCAGTTGAATGATAAAGCGATGCGCGATTGGTTGAAGCCGGTCATCGACAGTGTGCCGAACTTCAACACCATCCCGAACGATGTCGCGACGTATGTCGCCGGGCCGCAGGGGCGCACCGTCGATGTCGCTATCGGGCCGGAAAGCCAGTGGCTGGCCTCGCTGGACGTGCTTGCGCGCACATATACACCGGAGTTCGCGTATCCTAATTACCCGGTGATGTTCGATTTTCCGTATATCACGTTATCGAGCGCACAGACCACCGGCGACGAGCGCGCCGCATCGCAGGCGTTCGCGTCATACCTGCTGGGTGACGCACAGCAGCGCGCGCTCGACAGCTACGGCCTGCGGCCCGCGCTCGGTGAACCGCCTGAGACATCCGCAAAATTCGTCGCGGCGGAACCCTACGGGATCATGCGCCAGCTTCCCGGTCTTCAGGCGGTACAGATTCCGCAGTCCTCTGCCATCAGCGGCCTGCGCCAATGGATACTCAGCAACGGTGGCTAGCCGCTTCCACGGTCGGTTCTCGAAGGAGTCTTCGTATGTCATTCAAACGATTAGTGCTCGTGATGCTGCTCGCAGTCGCGGCCCTCAGCGGATGCGATCAGGGCGGTAATGGATCCACCGGCGGAATCCCTGCCAACGCCGTTCAGATCTCCATTGTGTATTCGCCGGAGTTCGCGCCGTTCATGCCGGCGCTGATGGATCAGTTCAACTCGGCCTATGCGGAAGGGCGCAATCCGGTCACTGGCGCAGCGCTGGCGTCGGGCGAAAAGCCAATCTACATCACGGGTAAGGACGGCTCGTCCGGCACGGTGATGCAGGGGATCGTCAACGCCATCATCGCGCCCAACAACCAGAACGTCGAACGCCCGACGATCTTCTCGCCGTCTGTCAGCCACTGGCTCGCGCTGGCGAACTTCCAGAGCGGCCGGCAGTTGTTCGATCTAGCCGACACGCAAGCCACCGCTCTCGCGCCGGTCGTCATGGCGATCTGGGAAAGCCGCCTGAACGCGATCCGGCAGACGGTCGGCTATGACGATGTCGGCTGGGAAGAACTGCTGCAAGTGTTGAACAGCCCGAACGGTTGGCAGGACTTCGGCCTGCCGAACGCACGCCGGCAGGTGTACTACGGGCATACCGACCCGTATGTGAGTTCGACGGCGCTTTCGACCCTCATCGCCGAGTTCTACGCGTCGGCGCGGTCAAATGGGTTCACGGGCCGCGTTCTCACGCTTGACGAAGTACGGGATGAAGACGTGCAGGAAGGCGTGCGTAACATCGAACAGTTGATCCGCCATTACTCGCGCCGGACGACGGAGTTCAAGGAATATATCGCGCAGGGAACCGAGTATCTCGATTTCGTCGCGCTAGAAGAGAACGACCTGATCTACATCAATCAGGGTAAGACGTCGCTCAAGCCGCCCGAACGGCTCGTCGCGCTGTACCCGAAGGAAGGCACGTTCTGGCACGAGCACCCGATGGGTATTGTCAATGCGGACTGGGTCACGGCTGAACAGCGCGAGGCCGCGCGTGTCTTCGTTGATTTCATGCTCACCGAGCCGGTGCAAGAGCTGGTCATGGAGAACGGCTTCCGCCCGGCTAACCCGGCGGTCGAGCTGGCGTTCCCGTTTGTGCCTGAGAATGGTATCGACGTCGACGGCCCGCCTGAGGTGCTGAACGTTCCTGATCCGGAAGTCGTCGCTGAGATTCAGCAGAGTTGGTCGTTTGTGAAGAAGCAGGCCGACGTGCTGCTGGTGATCGATGTCTCCGGCTCGATGAACGGCGACAAGATCACGCAGGCACGCACCGCGGCCGAGGCTTTTATCAACGCGCTTGAGGTTGATAACCGCGTTGGGCTGGCCGTGTTCAGCGACGATTATCGCGAGGTTATCCCGATGAACCGGCTTGAGAGCAACCTGAATCAAATCCTTCCGGCAGTCCGAAACGTGCGCGCTAACGGCGGCACCGAGCTGTATCTCGCTGTGCAGCGCGCCGTCGAACAGATGTCGGCGGTCGACGACGCGAATCGTATACGCGCTGTGGTGGTCTTGAGCGACGGTCAGGACACCGGCACACAGGGCGTCACGCTGGCCGACGCCACGCGCGCGATCGGCGCGACGCGAGAAGATGTGAACCCGGTCATCGTCATCCCGGTCGCGTATGGCAGCGATGCCGACATCAACGCGCTGAACGCAATCGCCCGCGCCAGCGCGACCCGAGTCGCGTCCGGTGATCCGTCGAACATCGGCGCGGTGCTGGACATCATTTCCAGCTACTTCTAAGGTCGTTGTATGAGGCTGGCTGGTGTGCCTACCGGGACGCCAGCCAGCCGTTTTCTACTGTACGCTTAACCTATCCCGGCAGATTACAACGGATAGGAACCTGTGTATCCGCTATAATGGCGCCGTTGAATGACCGGATTGAGGATGCCATGCGGGATCGGCGCCCCGTTGACGAACTCTCGATTGAAGAACTAGAGCGCATTCTGGCGATCCGTAAGCGCGAACAGCGGATGCAGCGGCTGAAGCGCTTGAAGCAGGACGGCCGTGTTATGCCCGCTGCGGCTGCACCCGCGCAGGCCGTGCCGCAAAGCGCGTCTGTCCAGCAAGAGGCATCTGCGCCAGCGCAGAAGCCGCCACCCGCGCCGAGGCCAGCGCCGCAGACCTCAGAGCCGCGCTTCGAGGACGATCTCTTTGCTGAGCGCCCGCCTGAGGATCCTGAACGCGCGGCCCAGCGCAAGACCATCATCAACCGTATTCTGCTGGCGGTGGAGATTGTGGCGGTTGCCGGACTGCTGTTCTTGGGCACGGGCATGATTATGTCGATCAACGCGCTGGAGCAGGAGACGCGCGCGGCGCAGGAACTTGCGAACCAACAGCGCAGCGCGGGTATCCCCACGCCAGAACCGACGTCGATCCTGACCGTCCGCATCGAGGATTATGTGCTTCCCGGCGGGCACGTCATCGAAGCCGACGACACGGTGCGCTTCAACCTCGAAGAATTCATTGACGATGTCCCGTCTCACCTGCGCGTCGCCGTGCAGCAGCAGGTGTTCCCGGTGAACATCGTACGGCCGCCAGAGACGCCGGAGACAGCGCGCTCGATCAGTATCCCCCGCTTGAACCTCGATCAGTCGATCGTGCAAGGAACGGACTGGGACGCCCTGAAGGAAGGCGTGGGCCAAGTGCAGAACGGGGCGCATCCGGCGGCAGCGACCGGTAACGTCGTGCTAGCTGCCCATAACGACATCTACGGCGAGCTGTTCCGTGACCTCGACCAGATGCAGGTGGGTGACGAGTTTACAATTCGCACCAATTCGCGCACGTTCGTCTACCGTGTGCGCGAGACGCGAATTGTCGATCCGACCGATACGTTTGTAATGGACGATCAAGGGGTGCCGACGGTGACATTGATTAGCTGCTACCCCTACCGCGTCAACAATAAGCGGTATATCGTAGTGGCAGACCGCGTTGACAACGCGGGTGCATAGACGAGGAAACGAGGCGGACACGTATGCCACCGAAGAAGAAGGCCGGCGGTCAGAAGCGGATCAATAAGGACGTGCTTGAGCGCGCACGTCAGCAGGCCCGTGCGTTGGAGCAGCAGGACGGCGACATCGCGGATGCGAGCGTACCGGCGGCTGAATCGGCATCGCCGGCGTCCGCGGCGCCTTCGTCCGCACCGGTGCGGCGAAGCGTATCGACCGCCAAGCGCCTGCGCGAACGCAACGAAGAAGCACGCAAGAAGGCGCTCACCGCTGACGAGATCACCGAGCTTCTGGCGCACCCGACCAAGATCGTCACGCCTGAAGAACTACGCGCACAGTACGGCTTCGTTCTGGCCGATTTGCGGAGCATGGGATTGTTGGCCGCGGCGTCGTTCGGCGTATTGATCCTGCTGGCGCTGGTGCTGCCGCACTAGGCGAGGCGTCGAGTGCGCGGGGGGATCGTCGATCTCGCCGCTTGTTGAACCTATTAGAGTCCGGGGCTGAGTCCCCCGGTTTTGGAACGTTAGGTGAGTTGATCGTAGGGCGTGGAGTGATCGCAAACACGCAGGCTCGGTGGAGCAGTGTCCCGGCTTTCGCAGGTTTAGATGACGTGAGTCTGCGCCGCATCGGCGCTGCGGGCCATCCGCACGCGTTTCAAGCAGGCGCCGAGATCTTCTGTGAAGGGACGGCATGCGCAGGGCTGCATATCGTCACCGAGGGCTTGGTGCGCATTTACCGTATCAGCCCGGAGGGCCGGATGCACACCCTCAGTCTGCTGCGTCCGCCAGCGACGTTCAACGAGGTCGCCGCTGTGGATGGCGCATCCAACCCGTATAATGCCGTCGCGGTGACCGCCAGCGAGGTGGTGATCATCAGCCATCACGCGCTGGTGGAACTGCTGGCCGCCGATTCGGCGTTCATGGCGCGCACGCTCCAGTGGATGGCGCGCGTGAACCGGGACTACATCGAACGTCTTGAGGACATGACGTTCCGCAGCATTCCGTCGCGCCTCGCCAAGCTGTACCTGCATGAGACGACCTACGCCGACCAGATCGGCGAATCGCCGTCGCGCTTGTCTCAGGAGGAGATCGCCGCGATCCTCGGTACCACGCGCGAAGTCGTGGGGCGTGCGCTGCGTGCGCTGCTGAACGCCGGCTTGCTCAAGAAACGCGGACGCTTGTGTTTGTCGCGGATCGCGCGGGGTTGGAGAGCCTTGCCGAGTCGAACGTCATGCCAGCGGCGATCCCTGAGCGTTAACGGCCGGCGCTTGCAAAACCGGCACAGAAAAGTCACACTTGGGCGACGACCTAACGCGGCGGGGGGCCGGAGATGAGTGAGCCGCGCGTACAGCGGGTGCTTTCCAGCGACGATCAGGTCGCACCGAAGAAATACGAGTTTCGCATCGACTCCCGACGGTTGGTTGTGCAGGTCGAGCCTGACCTGATCGTAGGGCGGCGCAACGACGAATCAGACGACGACGTCGATATCGACTTGAGCCGCTTCGGCGCAGGCGAGCAGGGGGTGAGCCGCAGGCACGTTCAGCTCTTAGTCGAGGCCGGAGACGTGTTCGTCACCGATCTCAAGACAACCAACGGCACGCGCCTGAACGGAAAGCCTTTGCGCTCCGGCCAGCCGTATCGGCTGCGAGACTCGGATGAGCTGGAACTTGGGCGTTTGCGCCTGACGGTGCGGTTCCTGTGGGCATGACCGGCGCGCGGATAGAGGTCGAAACGCGACGATAGGATCGAGTGTGTATCGCAGCTTCACGGATCGGCTACTAGGCGGGGTGTGCGGCGGGATCGCCGGCGCTTTTCGTGTTAATGGATGGATCGTGCGGGTGCTGTTCGCCGTCGGCGCGCTGCTGACATCCGGAGCGGTCGCGCTGTATTACGCTGCGCTGTGGCTGGCGATGCCGCAAGGATCGCTGGTGATCCGGCGTGGTGGTATCATGTCGACGCTCGCCGTCCTGCTGTTGGGCGTCGTTATCGTCGGCGGATGGATCGCCGAGCGTTATCGTCTGCTGCCGATGCCGGCGGGGCAGAGCTTATACCTGCCGGTGGTCGTGGCCGTCTTTGGGTTGATCCTGATCTTCCGGCAGGTGAGGGCGTAATGCGCGATCAGCGAAACTTCCTCATCGGTTTGCTGGTGCTGGCTGTCGGCGCCGTTCTGATCGGGCAGGCGCTTGGCGTGCTGCCTGCCGGCCTCAACGATCTGCTGCTGCGCGCGCTTCCGGCGGTACTGATCGCGCTTGGGTTGGGAACGGTGCTGCGCGGGCGTGTCCCGTTCGCCAGCATCATCGCGCTTGCGCTTACCGCGTTCATCGTCGTCAATATCGCGCTGGTCGCGTTTTCCGGCCGCGCGGCTCAACAGCGCACCGATCAGACTGTCGTCGTCTCTGAAGCCGTCGGCCCGAACGTGACGCTGGTCAGCCTTGAGATCGCGCTGCTGTCGTCGGATCTTGACTTGGTGGCTGATGCCAGCGGTCAGCGCACCGTGAGCGGACAGTTCGTCGGCAGCACCGAAAGCGCGGTCGATGTGACGTATGCGGATGATGGAACCGGGCGTGCGGTCTTGAAGATCACCGAGTCGCAGCCGAACCCCTTCCCCGATCTTGAGGATGTCGGACGTGGAAAGCTTGCGTTGACGCTGCCAACGGGCGTTGCGCTGGATGTCGCCGTCCATGTTCAACAGGGCGCCGCGACACTCAATCTCGACTTGCTCGATCTTGAACGCTTGAACCTCGACGTGGTGCGCGGCGATGCCATTGTGAACCTACCGGACTATCAGCCGCGTTCACCTTCGGTCACTGCGGATCCGACCGCGCCGATGGGAACGCTGACCGCGGCCGATGGGGGGATCACAGTGGCCGTGCCCAGCGGCGTTGGCGCGCGTTTCGAGTTGAACCGCGCCGGCAGTGGAATCGACCCGCAGTATGACGCGACACTGTATAATTATCTGGTCGGTGATGTGCTCGAATCACGCAACTTCGACCGGGCGGCGACCCAACTGCGTTATGTCGTCAGCGCGCGTGGAGCGATCCGCATTACCGAGATTGCCCGGTAACACCCTGTTCATGCTGTGAGAACAACTGATGCCTGAATCGCAGGCTGGCATTCATGGGATGCGTGCGTTTCTCGTGATCTGGGCCGGTCAAGTCGTGTCGCTTTTCGGCACTGGCATGACCCGCTTCGCGGTCACGCTGTGGGCGTGGGAGAAGACGGGTGAAGCGACGGCGCTCGCGCTCGCCGGGTTCTTCGGCTTCGTGCCGGGGATCATCCTGAGTCCGATTGCGGGTGCACTGGTCGACCGCTGGAACCGCAAGCTGGCGATGATGGTCTCCGACCTTATGGCGGCATTGTCGACCTGCGCGCTCTTGTCGATCATCTTGCTGGCTGGGATCGGCAAATTGGAACTGTGGCACCTTTATGCCGCAGTTGCGGTCGCTAGTGCGGGAGAGGCGTTCCAGTTCCCGGCGTATTCGGCGGCGATCAGCACGATGATTAAGCCGACTCAATATGCGCGCGCATCCGGCTTACAGAGTATCGCCGAGACCGCCTCCGGCATCTTCTCGCCTGTGTTAGGCGGCGTGCTGTATGTTGCGATTGGACTGCAAGGTCTGCTGTTCATCGACATCGCGACATTCCTCATCGCCATCGGCGCGCTGCTTATCGTGCACATTCCGCAGCCCGCCCGCACCGAGGCTGGGGCCGAGAGCCGGTCGGGCGGGTTTCGGGCCGAGGTACTCTATGGCTTCAAGTACATCAAAGATCGGCCGAGCCTGCTCGGGCTTCAGCTCATCTTTTTCGGGATCAACCTGACCGGCTCGTTTGTGTTCACGATCTTGCCGGCGCTCATCTTAGCGCGCACGGAGATGTCGCTCGTCCCGATTCACTCGTCGTCGCTTCCGGCAGTGGTAACGGTGGGGCTGAGCGATGGTGTTCTGCTGACGGGCGACAAAGTGCTGCTCGGCGCGATCTTTGCCGCCGGTAGTATCGGCGGGCTGATTGGCGGGCTGTTCTTGAGCGCGTGGGGCGGCCCGAAGAAGCGTGTCCATGGGGTGCTGATGGGCATGTTCGGAGGGAGCTTGTTCGGGACGATGGTGATCGGGCTTGGACAAGTGAGCATCATGTGGGCCTTCGGCGCGTTCTTCGAGTCGTTCTTTATCCCGATCCTCAACGGATCGAATCAAGCGATCTGGCAAGCTAAGGTGGCTCCCGACGTGCAAGGGCGGGTGTTCGCCGTGCGCCGGCTCATCGCGCAGATTTCAGTGCCGTTGGCGATGCTGCTGTCCGGGCCGTCCGCCGATTTGATCTTCGGGCCAGCTATGCAGCCGGATGGCGCGCTTTCGGGCGTGTTTGGGTGGCTGGTCGGCACGGGGCCGGGCGCGGGGATTTCGCTGATGTTCGTCATCGCAGGTATACTCGGCATGATGATTGCGGCCGCCGGTTATCTCGTGCCTGCGATTCGAGATGCGGAGACCCTCTTGCCCGATCACGCGGTGGCGGCGGCGACCGATTAGACGGGAGGCCCACGGTGGCGAACCCAGCGGCTTTGCGACTGCATGTTCGTGGTGAACCTGAGGCATTGGATGTCGTCGTCGATGAAACGCCGCTCGCTTTGGGGCGGCGTGACAAGGACAGCGGCGTCGAACCCGGCATCGACTTCGGGCCGTATGGCGCACGGCGTCACGGCGTGTCGCGTCATCACGCCGACCTGTTCAGCATCGACGGCGCGGTTTACGTCGAAGATCTCGGCAGCCGCAACGGCACGTTCGTGAACGGCGAGCGCATCGCCCCGTATGTCGAACATCGATTGTTTGATGGCGATTGGCTTCGCCTCGGAAAGTTGAACTTGCAGGTCAACTACGTCGACTGACGCGGGCTACGTGCCGAGGATCCCCGCGATGTCTTCGGCGGCGCGTTTGGCGGCATACAGGACGTAGGCCATGCGCGCGTTCTTCTCGGCCAGCACCGCCAGTGAGGCCCGCCCCGCCGGGTATACGACCATCACGCCTTCCTCGGCTTCCATCATCAAGCGTTCCAGATCACCTTGTGCGAGACGGCCGAGCGTGCGTTCGGCGAGGCTGATGAGCGTGGCGGACATCGCCGCAACTTGTGGGCTGCTGGTTGGGTTTTCGTGCGGGTTGTCTTCGTCGCCGGGTGGAAACGCGGCTACCAGCAGCCCGTCCTTGTTGACGATTACCGCCGCCTTCACGCCATCGACAATCGCGTAGAGTGTACGGAGTTTCTCCTCAAGGGCGTCGCTTCGGTACTGCTGTTTCCGCATAACGGCCTCGGTCCATGCAGCCATATGAGAGAGTCTGCTCAGAAGTGTACCACGTTACACGCGACACAAGCACTTAACTCTGCATTCGTAGGCGCATTTTACTTTGGTGGCAGGCAGCGACAGCGTATCGCCATGTGCCGAAGCACGGTGGCTAAGCGGCGAGCGCGCTCATCCGCGCAGCGGACATCCGTCGGCACACCGGGACAACTGCTACGTCCGCGATGTGCGAATTGCTCGCGCGTCCTCGTCGGCCAGTGTGCCGAGATTGTATCGGTCGGATTCGCTGAGCTGTGCCTTGTAAAGCAGATCGGGCCGGCTGTCCCATGTCCGACGAAGCTGCTGCCGGCGCCGCCACGCAGCAACTTCGGCGTGATTCCCCTGTTGAAGCACGGTGGGAACGGAAAGCCCTTTGTACTCCGCCGGGCGTGTGTACTGCGGGCCTTCGAGCAAACCGTCGGCGTGGCTGTCACGCTCGTGTGCGCCGTCCGCCCCAAGCAGTCCCGGCACATGCCGCATTACCGCGTCGATCACGACCATCGCGGCAAGCTCTCCGCCGGTCAGCACATAGTCTCCGATGCTGATCTCGTCGGTGATGAACAGGTCGTGGGCGCGCTCGTCGATCCCTTCGTAGTGGCCGCAGAGTAAGACAAGCCGGTCGTGCTGGGCCAGTTCGCGCGCGACGTCATGGGAGAGAAGACGGCCCTGCGGTGACAGATAGATCACGGGCGGCGTGTCGTCGCCGATAACGGCGCGCACCGCGCGATCAAGGACATCGACGCGCAGCACCATGCCGCCGCCGCCGCCGTAGGGCGTGTCGTCCACGGTGCGGTGGCGGTCGATCGACCCGTGCCGGATGTCGTGGGCCTCGAACGTCAGCAGGCCGCGGTCGCGGGCCTTCCACATCATGCTGCTGTTCATCGGCCCGTCGAACATCTCCGGAAACAGCGTCAAGACGTCGATGCGCATGACTATTTTCTGCCGAGTAAGATGCGCAGTGACGCGGATGTCTCCTGCACACGCTGGCCGTTCAAGCTGAAGCACTTGTTGAGGTCGCGCCGGCGCTCGTTCAGGTAGCCGGCCGCAACCAACTGGCGCAGATGACGTGACGCGGCCGACTGGCTGAGGTTGAGCATGTGCTGGAAATCCTGCGAGCACAACTCGGTGTGCTGCGTCAGCAGGGACAAGATGTGAAGCCGTGTGTCATCAGCCAGCGCCGCAAGTTGAGTGAGCAGATCACGCAAGCTAAGTTCCGTCGACACGTTGGCAATCCCTTCCGGTACACGCGCGCCAAAGACGAGATAGGTTCGGCCAGAACGATCCGGCCCCCAGTTCGAGACATACGGCCCGGTATGGAGAGACGGCACGAAGATCATCTCGTTGATCTGTTCTTCGTCGTGCATAAAGTTCGTCATGTCTCGCCCGGTGACTGCCTGAATGGCCTCCAGCGGGGTGAGGTCGGTCAGGTCGAGCTGATCGAACAGCGCGGCCGTCTCGTACAAAATAGATCGCGTGCGATTCCATTCGTCGGCGAAGTAGAGATCCCACAGGCGCTGCAAATGGGTGGTGAGGAAAGCTCCGCACACCTCCGGAGTGTGCAGCAGATCGTAGGCGGCGCCGACATGCTCAGGCTCAAGCTCCTCGCCTTTGGCGATCATGTGCTCGGCGGTGTGCTTGATGAATGAATCGCGGCTCGCCATCAGGTCATCGACGCGGACGTCCATGTGCTCGGCGATCTCGCTAATGAACTGCGGAATGGCCTCGGTGAAGTCTAAACGCCGCATACGCTCGATCAGATCGGGGAATTCCAGCGGATCGTCGCCGAGTGGAATCATCCCGGCGAGGATTCCCGCGATGTGGTTGTCACGGGCGAACTCAGGCGTGAAGCTGGCGGCGGTTTCGGTGATCCACTCGCTTAAACCGGAGCGCAGATCGGTGATGTTCAACAGCAGCATGGAGTTGATGAGCGAGCGTGCCGGATGTACGACGACGCGCACGGATATGGTTCGCGGGGCGAGGACAAAATCGGTACGAAACATGGAAGCGGCCTCCGTGATTCCGATTTTCCGGAATTGCGAATAAACGCATGAATAGCATAACGCAGTTTGTGAAGTGGGTCAAATCAGATAAAGCTCAGGGATGTTGGTGAACGAAAACCCCCGAACAGAACGTGATCGGGGGTCGAGACGAACAAGATGTTACGGCGCCGCGGCTGATAGGCGATGACACGGGTTTGCTTACGGATATTTGCGGTTCAACATGCGTGCGTACGGGATGGTCTCGCGGACGTGCTGCAGCCCGCAAATCCAAGCGACTGTGCGCTCAAGGCCGAGGCCGAACCCCGCATGCGGCACGCTGCCGAAGCGGCGCAGGTCGAGATACCACGCGTAGGCGTCACGGCTGATGCCAATCGTTGATACACGCTGGTCGATCAACTCCGCGTCCCAAATGCGCTCGCTGCCTCCGGTGATTTCGCCGTAGCCCTCCGGCGCCAGCAGATCGACGCTGCGGCACACCTCAGGGCGTCCCTCGACAGGCTGCATATAGAACGCCTTGACGGCGCTCGGGTAGTGATAGACGAACACAGGCCGGTCGAACAGCCCGGTCAGCGCCGTTTCATGCGGGCTGCCGAAGTCTTCGCCCCATTCGATCTTGAGCAGTTCCTTTTGTTCGGGATCGTCTGTTTGTTCGCGTAGAGTCTTGAGGCGCTCGATGGCGTCGTCATAGCTGATGCGCGGGAACGGCGACACGATGGACTCCATCTTCGTCACGTCGCGCTCAAGCAGCTCCAGCTCAGGACGGTGAAGTTCAAGCACGCGCTGAACCACCGCCGTGATCATCTGCTCCTCGGTGTCCATCAGGTCTTCGAGGGAAAAGAACGCCATCTCTGGCTCAAGCATCCAAAACTCGATGAGGTGGCGGCGCGTTTTGGACTTCTCGGCGCGGAACGTCGGGCCGAAGCAGTACACCTTGCCGAACGCCATCATGTTCGCTTCGTTGTAAAGCTGACCGGTCTGGGCCAGATACGCCGGCTCGCCGAAATAATCGAGTTCAAAGAGCGTCGTCGTCTCTTCGCCCGCGGCTGGCGTGATAATCGGCGTGTCGACAAGCAGGTATCCGTTGCTGTCCAGCCAATTGCGAAGTGTCGCTACGATCGTGGCGCGAATGCGCAGGATGGCCCACTGGCGCGAGGAGCGCAGCCACAAGTGACGGTTGTCCATCAAGAACTCCGTCCCGTGTTCCTTCGGCCCAATCGGGTAGTCCTGTGTGGCCTGCAAGACCTCGAAGGTCTTGATGTCCAGCTCGTATCCGCCGGGGATCCCTTTGGCGCGCTCGTCCTTGCGCACCGTGCCGGTCACGATCACCGAGGACTCCTGCGTCGCTTTGTCCGCGCGATCGAACTCGTGCTCGTCGAGGTTGGGCTTGAAGGCAACGCAGTTGAGAATGCCGGTGCCATCGCGCAGCAGCACAAACGCGAGCTTGCCCTTGCCGGTCTTGTTATAGACCCAGCCGCGCACTGTCACATCTTCACCGACGTGGTCGGCGATATCCCGAATCGCGATTACAGGCGCCACGGCCCGCTCCTTTGTCGTTACGCTGCCGCCAAAACGCCGGCATTATAGCATGCACAGGGAGTGGGCGGTCTTTGGGTTGACCCTACATGTGCAAATCGCACAAAAGTGAGGTAAGCTTATTTCGTGTCAAGTCATCAAGAATGTTTAACTGCGCCTTAACTCAATGAGGTGAAGATCAGAGGTTGTACCGTTTGGACGGAGGGTATCGAAATGCTCGGACATAGCCCTGCCAATTTCCACGTCGAGTATATGGATGTTGCACAGCACTGGTCGCCCGACTCGGAACGCTATGGCGGCGGAGACTGTTTAATCACGATGATGCTGAACGGCTGGGAACTTGACCGCACGGTACTGTTGGAATACAAGTGGTTTGGTGGAAATCGCTGTGTCCGCGTCTTTCACTGCACGCTGACCCGTATGGGCGACTGTATGGTGATGCCGGTCGTCCACAACCCCTATGTCAGCCGGTTGATCCGCACGATGCAGCTCACCGTCGAACCGTTCGAGACGGGGAAATTGGGCCAAGCACAGGCGGTATAACGCGGTCGCGGCGTCATGCCGCTGATACCCCACATCCTCAGCACAGTAGATCAATCGGCGGCGCACCTGAGCATTCCTCATCGGGTGCGCTGCTTTTTTAACGCGTCACGCAGCCTTTGAGGATGTGCCGACGCGACTCATCCGGGTCAGGATGAGGTTTCGGCGGACGCCTGTGGGATGTTATGATCGTGTCAGACGTGAGGATCGACCGGGACGGCATTTCGCCCATCACCTCAGCTGTGACAGGCGGACGCTGACCGGCAGGGTGCTGTCCCGGCCTCCAGCGAATCGAGAGCGAACATGACGCAGTACATTGGGATCCTAACGGCGGGTGGCGACAGTCCGGGTCTGAACGCGGCGATTCGCGGCGTGGGCAAGACGGGGCAGAACGTCTATGGCATGCAGATCATCGGGTTTCGCGATGGCTTTCGCGGCCTCATGGAGAACCGCACGGTCGCGTTAAACAGCGCGGCGCTCTCTGGAATCCTCACCATCGGCGGCACCATTCTGGGGACGAGCCGGGACAAGCCGCAGAAGATGCCGATCGGTAACAAGACGATGGACATGACCGAAGTCATGTTGGAGACGTATCGCAACCATCATCTGGACGTGCTGGTGTGTTTGGGCGGTGGAGGCACGGCCAAGAACGCGTACCATCTCATGCAGCACGGGCTGAACATCATCACGCTGCCCAAGACGATTGACAACGACGTGGCGATGACCGACGTCACGTTCGGGTTCGACACGGCGCTGACGATTGCGACCGAGGCCATCGACCGCTTGCACAGCACCGCCCATAGTCATCACCGGATTATCGTGGTCGAGGTGATGGGACACAACACCGGCTGGCTTGCGCTTGGGGCGGGGATCGCCGGAGGCGCCGACGTCATCTTGATTCCCGAAATCCCGTACAACATCGAACGGGTTGCCGGATCGATCCGGCAGCGCGTTCGGGAAGGCAAGGCGTTCAGCATCGTCGCGGTTTCTGAGGGCGCTGTGCCGGATGACCTGCGCGCGAAGATGGACAAAGTCCTCAAGAACGGCAAGGGTAAGAAGGCGAAGGCGGAGCTTGCCGCGTTGGAAGCCGAGCGGATGAACAGCACGCAGCGCCTGACTCAGCAGCTTGAGCAGCTCACCGGGCTGGAGTCCCGCGTGACGATCCTCGGCCATGTACAGCGCGGGGGCATTCCGTCGGCGGCGGATCGTCTGCTGGCGACCCGGCTCGGCGCAGCGTGTGCGCGTTATATCCACGAGGAGCGCTTCGGTATTATGGTCGCGGCGCGCGGTGACTCCACGGAGGCGGTGCCGCTCGAACAAGTCGTCGGCAAGCGCAAGACGGTGCCGCTGGATCATCCGTGGATCGAGACGGCGCGCAGTCTCGGCGTCAGCCTCGGAGACTGAAACACGCCGCCTAACCGGTCATCGCTTTGGGCCGATACTGCACCGCTTCGGCGACGTGCGCCATTTCGATGGTGTCACAGTCGGCGAGGTCGGCAATCGTGCGTGAGAGCTTCAGCACGCGGTGAAACGCCCGCGCGCTCAACTGCATGCGCTTCACCGACAGATCGAGCAGGGCCTGCGCTTCTTTGGTCAGCGGGCAGAACTCAGCGATCTCACTGACGGTCATATCGCTGTTGGTCTGAAGTTTCGGATGATCTGCGAAGCGCTGTGACTGGCGCTGGCGTGCGCGTGTGACCCGTTCACGGATGCGGCTCGATGGCTCGGCGCGGTCACTGCCCATCATCTTCTCGTGCTCGACGCGCGGCACCGTGATGTGGATGTCGATGCGATCCATCAGCGGGCCGGACAATTTGGATTGATACCGCTGTACGATATTGGGCGAACATGTGCACGGCCGGAGTGTGTCGCCAAAATAACCGCACGGGCACGGGTTGCGCGCGCCGATCAGGATGAAGTTGGCCGGCAGGGTGATACTGTTACGCGCGCGGCTGATCGTGACCACGCGATCTTCGACCGGCTGGCGCAGGACTTCAAGCGTCGCCTGCGGCAGTTCTGGCAGTTCGTCCAGAAACAACACGCCGCGGTGACTCAGCGTGATTTCGCCCGGCTTGGGCGGGTTGCCACCGCCGATCAAGCCGGCTTGGCTGATCGTGTGGTGGGGCGCGCGAAATGGACGCTGGCGGATCAGCGGTTGATCGGCCGAGAGCAGGTCGACTACCGAATAAATACGCGAGACGTCGAGTGCTTCTTCGATGTCGAGCGCCGGTAGAATTCCCGGCACGGCGCGCGCCAACAAAGTCTTGCCCACGCCGGGCGAGCCGGTCATCAGCAGGTTGTGGCTGCCGGCGGCCGCGATCTCCAGCGCGCGCTTGACCTGTTCCTGCCCCTTGATGTCGGCGAAGTCCACGATGCCATCCGGCACGCTGTCGTCGTCGTTGAACGGTGTCGGCGGCGTGACATCAAGCTGGCGCATTCCGTACATATGCTCGACCAGCACCGCCAACGACGGCACGGCATACACGGTAAGGCCCCCGACGAGCGCGGCCTGTGGGGCGTCTTCCGGGGCGCAGTAAAGCGTCGTGATGCCGTTCTGCACGGCGGTGTAGGCCATCGGCAGCACACCTTTAACATGCCGCACGCTGCCATCCAACGACAGTTCGCCGATGAACATCGCGTCACGGGTTGGGCCGGCGGGCATCTGATCGGTGGAGACCAGCACACCGACGGCAATTGCGAGATCATACACCGGGCCTTGCTTGGGCAGGTCGGCTGGCGAGAGGTTGACGACGAACACTTTCGGTGGGAACTGCAAGCCGCTGTTCTTGATCGCCGCGCGCACACGTTCACGGCTTTCGCGTACGCCTGCGTCGGGCAGTCCAACGATGGTGAACAAGGGGATATTGCCACGCGGGTTGAAGTCGGTCTCGACCTCGATGATATGGCCGTCGAGACCTTCCAGCGCGCACGCCTTTACCACAGACAGCATAACTCGGAATCCTTTGGTTCAGTGCGTGCGGCATTATAGCGACAAATGACACACATAGATGTAGAGGAGTTACAGCGAAATCGACTGGGCGACCGGAAGGGTTTTGAGTCTAGAAATCCGGACGTACCCGGCTATAATGGGCGGGCATCTCACTATGCAGCACGCCCCGACGAACACTTGCGTAGAGGCGTCAAATTACCGTTTACAGCGCACAGCCGCGTGTGTATAATGCTCGGCCTGTCGTGCTCGGCTTGTCTGGGGACCGTCACTCATGAAGGTATCAACGTCCATTAAGGCCCGCTGCCCTAAGTGCCGCGTCATCAAGCGTCATGGCCGGGTCATGGTTATTTGCTCGAATCCGAAGCATAAGCAGCGGCAAGGGTAAGGTTAAGCTATGGCGCGTATCGAGGGTGTCGACCTTCCGCGGAATAAGCGGGTCGAAGTTGCACTCACCTATATTTTTGGGATTGGGCCGACCCGCAGCAAGCAGATTCTCGCTGCGACCGGTGTGAATCCGGACACTCGTGTGCAGGACTTGACCGAAGCAGAAGTGCAGTCGATGCGTGAGTACATCACTAGCAGCTTCGTGGTCGAGGGTGATCTGCGCCGCGCGGTGTTGTCGAACATCAAGCGTTTGCAGGAGATCGGATCGTACCGGGGTCTCCGCCACCGCCGGCTGCTGCCCGTTCGCGGCCAGCGCACCCGGACAAATGCCCGCACCCGCCGGGGTGTCAAGAAGACCGTTCCGGGCCGTGGTCGCAAGAAGGGCGGCAAGAAGTAACCGGCGTTTGAGCTGAGACTGCGCGGCGGGTCTCCCGTGTTAGCGCAGTCTGTGTCTATCCGTTCTCATGCTGATGCGCCCTCGGACATGACAGGGCGCATCGTGGCGTAATACCCTTTCTGGAGGAAGTATGGCACGCGGGAAACAGGGGGCCAGCAGCCGTAAGGTGACCAAGAAGGTCGTCAAGAACATCCCTTACGGTCAGGCTCACATCTTTGCCACATTCAACAATACGATCGTGTCGATGACCGATCAATCGGGCAACGTGGTGGCTTGGGCGAGCGCTGGCACTTCCGGATTCACCGGCAGCCGCAAGAGCACCCCATACGCGGCGCGGCTTGCGGCGCAGGCGGCTGCCGATTCGGCCGCGGGCCACGGCATGAAGGAAGTCGATGTGTTCGTCAAAGGCCCCGGCCCCGGCCGCGAGTCGGCCATTCGCGCCATTCAGGCCAGCGGCTTGAAGGTGCGGTCGATCACCGATCAGACTCCGGTGCCGCACAATGGTGTACGTCCTCCGAAGAAGCGCCGCGTCTAAGCTGCTGCTTCCGTTGGGTTACGCGTTTCTATGTTCAAGGAGGACACCGGCGTGAATCTGACCCAAATGGTCTTGCCGCATAAGGTCGAAAGCGACGCGGCAACGCGCAATTATGGTCGCTTCGTCATCAGCCCGCTCGAAAAGGGTTTCGGTCTGACGTTGGGCAACGCCCTGCGCCGTGTTCTCCTGTCGTCGTTGCAGGGCGCAGCAGTGACCAGCATCCGAGTCAGCGACGTGCATCACGAATTCTCCGCGATCCCCGATGTTCGCGAAGACATGACACAGCTGATCTTGCAGGTCAAGCAGCTTCGTGTGAAGCTCGACGGCGAAACCGCCCGGCTCCGGTTGGAACATCGTGGGGAAGGCATTGTAACGGCGGCCGACATCCGCTGCCCGCCTGAAGTGCAGATTATCAACAGCGACTTGTACCTGTTCACTGTTGATTCCCCGAACGCACACCTCGAAATGGAATTCGAAGTGCGCGCGGGCCGTGGCTTCAGCCCGGCGGAGGAGCGCGGCCGGCTCCCGATTGGCGAACTGCCGGTCGATGCCATCTTCAGCCCGGTCAAGCGCGTTAAGTTCGAGGTCGAACCAGCCCGTGTCAACAACCTGACCAACTACGACCGGCTGATCCTCGAAATTTGGACGGACGGCACAATCCGTCCGCAGGATGCACTGGCGCAGTCTGCGCAGATCTTGATGCGCCACCTGTCGGTCATCGGCGGGATGGATCCGACGTTCGACCAGTACACGCAGTTCGAGGCGTACGACGAAGCCCGCGAGCCGATGCAGAACAGCAAGCGCTCGCAGCTGCACGACAAGATGATTGAGGAACTTGACTTGAGCGTTCGCGTGTTCAACTCGCTCAAGCGCACGGGCATCACGACCATCGGCGATGTGCTGGAGATGCTCGATCGCGGATCCGACGCGATGCTCGCGATCCGCAACTTTGGTGAGAAGTCGCTCGATGAGCTGGTCGAGAAGCTCCGCGAAAAGGGATACCTGCCATCGGAGCAGACCGAGGGCGAGTCCGAGTAACACGTTAGGGACGGCGAGGAAGAATCATGCGTCACCACATGGCAGGAAAACGACTGGGCCGCGACACCGGGCATCGAAAGGCACTGCGCCTGAACTTGACCCGTGCGCTGCTCACCCACGAACGGATTGAGACCACGCTGGCGAAGGCGCAGTTCGTGCGCGCCAACGTCGAGCGGACGATCACGCTGGCGAAGCGTGGTCTAGCCAAGGCGGAAGCCAGCCAGCGGCCCGAGGCCGGCGTGCATGCGCGCCGCTTGGTCGCCAGCCGGCTCGGCAACGACCGTGAGATCGTGCAGAAGGTGTTTGATGAGCTTGCGCCGCGTTATGCAAACCGTCCGGGCGGCTATACCCGGATGTTCAAGCTGGGGCCGCGCAAGGGCGACAACGCCGAAATGGTGCTGATCGAGCTGGTCGACCGCGGGGCCGGCGCGTAAGATCGGTGCGTTATCGCGCGACCGTCGCCTATGACGGGAGGGCATATTGGGGGTTTCAGCGGCAAGCTGGAGATGCACCCACCGTGCAGGGCGCGATCGAACGGGCGCTGGAGCAGATTACCGGCACGCACACCCCGGTGATCGGCGCAGGACGAACAGACAGCGGTGTGCATGCGACGGGGCAGGTGATCGCCTTCGACGCGGAATGGGCCTACAAGCCTGAGACCTTAACAAAGGCGCTTAACGCCACACTCCCGACGGACATCAGCGTCCGCGACGTGTGCGAACACCCCGGCTTTCATCCGCGTTTCGATGCGCGGAGCCGGTGTTACCGCTACACGGTGCACGCCGCCGCCGTGCGCGATCCCTTGCTGTGGGGCCGCGTTTGGTGGCTGCCAAAGGCGTTGGATGTCGAGGCGATGCAAGCCTGTGCGGCCAGCGTGATCGGCACGCATGACTTCGCGACGTTCGGACGCCCGCCGCAAGGCGACAACACGGTACGCACCGTGTTCGCCTCGCAGTGGAGCCACCGCGCAGCGCCGATCGCCGGAGAGTTGTACGTTTACGAGGTTGAGGCCAACGCGTTTTTGCACCACATGGTGCGGCGATTGGTAGGCATGATGGTCGATGCCGGGCGGGGATGGCTCAGCCCGGAGATGTTTCAAGACAAGATGCGCGCGGCAGACCTGAACCTTGCGCAGCGGACAGCACCACCGCATGGACTCGTCCTTGAGGCGGTGCGTTATGACGACTAGAATATCGGGTCATTCAGTAGGAAGCGGTGAGGCGCTCGAAGCCCACCCGGAGGTAACGATGAGAGTCAAGACGTTTGTAACCACCCCGGCGGATGTCGAGCGCCGTTGGTGGGTCGTCGATGCGGAAGGGCAGACCTTGGGCCGCCTCGCGACGAAAATTGCTGCTGTCCTGCGCGGTAAGCACAAGCCGATCTTCACGCCGAACCTCGACACCGGCGACTACGTGATCGTGATCAATTGTGACAAGATCGCCGTGACCGGCAACCGTCTCGAAGACAAGATGTACTACGACTATTCCGGCTACTTCGGTGGCATGAAGAAGGAACGGTTGAAGGACAAGCTGGCCCGTCAGCCTGAACGGGTCGTGGAGTTGGCCGTCAAGGGCATGCTGCCGAAAGGCCCGCTCGGCCGTTCGATGGCGAAGAAGTTGAAGGCGTATGCCGGCCCGGATCATCCGCACGCCGGGCAAAACCCCGAAGTGCTGAAGTAGGAGAACGGGCAAAATGGCTTCTCAGTATTATGAAGGTATCGGCCGCCGCAAGGCTGCTTCCGCACGTGTCCGCATTTATCCCGGCGGCACGGGCAACTACGTCGTGAACGAGCGTGATGCGTCGGAATACCTGACTCGTCCGGGCGACATCGAGATCAGCCTTGAGCCGCTGCGGGTCGTTGGTCAGGAAGGCAACTACGACATCTCCGTTCACGTATACGGCGGCGGCGTGTCGGGCCAGCGCGATGCGATCCGGCTCGGTGTGGCGCGCGCGCTGCTTGAGGTCGATGCGGAGTTCCGCGGCCAGCTCAAGCCGGCCAAGCTGCTCACACGCGATGCCCGCGTGAAGGAGCGCAAGAAGCCGGGTCTCAAGCGTGCCCGTAAGGCGCCGACCTACACCAAGCGTTAAGCTCGCGCGGGCGGGTTGATGCGATTTCAGACAGGCAAGGTCGAACCGATCTTGCCTGTTTTGCGTACTATCAGAGTGCACGAAAGCGAGTCAAGCCATGTCACTTCTGCCGCCGATGAGCCGGGTTTTGGCCCGAAAGCCGGCACGCACGTTCGCGGACGGGATTACGACGCGCGGCCATCTGGGCATACCGACTTATGAGGCGACCATTCGGCAGTTCGACGCCTACCTCGACGCGATACGCAGCCGCGGCCTCGCGATCACGACATTGGCCGCTGACGACCGGTATCCAGACGGCCACTATACCGAAGATACCGCCGTCCTCTTCGGCGATACGGCGTTCATCTGTCGCCCTGCATTGGCAAACCGGCGCGGCGAAGAGGCGGCTGTCGCCGAAGCGCTGGCAGGCCTGAACATCATACGCGCCGTCGGCGACGACGTGGCGATTGAAGGGGGCGACGTCCTGTTCTGCGCTGACCGCGTCCTGATCGGCCTGAGCCGGCGGACGAATCGCGCGGGCGCGGATCAGCTCGCAGCGGCGATCCGCAGCACGCTCGGGCCGGTGCGGATCGACTATGTACCGGTCGAAAATGTGCTGCACCTCAAGACCGGTCTGACGGAACTCGCGCCCGGTATCCTGCTGCACGATCCGGCCATGAAGCTGTCTGAACCGATCCCATCCGTCCAGATCGTCACGCTGCCGCCGGATGAGGGGTATGCGGCGTCGGTGCTTCCGATTGACGACGAGACGATCCTGATTGCGAAGGGATATCCCGCCGTGCAGGCGCTCGCGGAACAGCACTATGCCAACGTGATCGCGCTGGAGATGTCCGAATTCGAGAAGATGGACGGTGGGCTGACCTGCCTTTCGCTGCGATACTAGATGAAATGGGACAAGTGCTGAGAAGCGGGCGGATGCGTCGCAGACTTCAGGGCGTTGACCGACGGCCTCAACCAGTAGAACACCGATCCAGATGAGCCTGTGAGGCAGAGACGATCCATGACCATCACCATTGTAGGGTTGGGGCCGGGCAGCGCCGATGACATCACGCGGCGCGTGTGGACGGCGATCGAACGGGCGCAAACGGTTGTGCTGCGAACCGGACAGCATCCCTGCGCGCCGAGCCTGCCGATCAGCGGACAGCGCATTACGTGTGACGACTTGTATGAGACGCACGCCATCTTTGACGAGGTACATACCGCGATCGTACAGCGTGTGATCGACCTCGCGCACGCTGGAGATGTCGTGTATGCCGTCCCCGGCGACCCGATGATCGGCGAGCCGACGACACTTCCGCTGATCGACGCCGCGCGTGCGGCCGGACTCGCGGTCGAGATTTTGCCCGGTGTCAGCTTCATCGAGCCGGCGCTGGCGCTGATCGAAGCGGAGGGGGTCGACGGCGTACAGCTGCTTGATGCGGCGACCGTCGGCGCGATGCACCACCCGCCGATCAACCCCGACGCCCCCGCGCTGATTGGCAGTGTTGGCAGCCGCCAGATCGCCAGCGACCTCAAGCTGACGTTGATGAACCAGTATCCGGACGAGTTCGAGGTCGTGCTTGTTCACGGGGCCGGTTCGCCGGATGCGCGCATCGAACGGATGCCGCTGTACGGGATCGACCGCAGCCCGCACATCGGTCAGCGGACGGCGCTGTTTGTGCCGCCCCTCGGTGATATGGCGAGCTTTGAGCGCTTCCAAGACATCGTCGCCCACCTGCGCGCGCCGGAAGGCTGTCCGTGGGACAAAGCGCAGACTCACGAGTCGCTGCGCCGCTATCTCGTTGAGGAGACGCACGAAGTCCTCGATACGATCGACCGCGGCGACTGGACTGCGCTGGCCGAGGAATTGGGCGATGTGCTGCTGCAAGTCGTCCTGCATGCGCAGATCGCAATCGACGACGGCGAGTTCTCCATGAGCGATATTCTGCGCGCCGTCAATCACAAGATGATCCGCCGCCATCCTCACGTCTTTGGGGACGCAGTCGCCAGTGATGCCGATCAGGTTGTGACCAACTGGGAGGCGATCAAACAGCGCGAGAAGGCATCCAACGGCGAAGCTGCGTCCACGTCCATCCTCAACGGTATCCCGATCAGCCTCGCGCCGCTGGCACAGAGTTATCAGCTTCAGCACAAGGCGGGCAAGGTCGGCTTCGATTGGCCGGACATCGGCCCCGTCGCGAACAAGCTGCGCGAAGAACTGGACGAACTGCTGAGCGCCGAATCGCCCGACGACCGGCTCAAGGAACTGGGTGACATCCTGTTCGTGGCTGTCAACCTCGGCCGGCATATGGGCGTTGACGATCCTGAGACCGCGCTGCGCCTGACCAACCTCAAGTTCCGCACGCGTTTTCAGGTGATCGAGGATGCGGTTCTGGCGAGCGGTCGGCCGTGGGCTGAGTTTACGCTGGACGAACTTGACGCGTATTGGAACGCCGCCAAGTCGCGGGGTTAGGGCTGCGCCTTCACAAGCTGCGGCGTCGTCGGTGGCGTGATCGGCAGCCAAACGACAAACGTCGTGCCGTGACCCTCGCCGGCGCTTTCGGCATGAATGCGTCCGCCGTGGGCCGTGATGATCTCCTTCGCAATCGCCAGCCCCAAACCCGTCCCGCGCCGCGGCCCACGCGCCTTGTCGACCTGATAGAAGCGCTCGAAAACTCGCGAAAGCTCGGCGGCTGGAATCCCGATGCCGCTGTCGCGCACGGCGATCTCGACACCGTTGTCGAGCGCGCGCAGGCCGATGTCGATGTGTCCGCCCTCAGGCGTGAAGTTGATCGCGTTGCTAATCAGGTTGGTGATGACTTGCGCGAGACGGTCGCCATCGACCGTTACGATCAGGCGGCCCGGCGTAATGACGTTAAGCTGGACTTGCTTCTTCTGGGCGACCACCTCAAGCCGCTGCGACAGCGCCCCGACCAAGCTCGACAGATCAATCCGGTCGAGGTGCAGCGCGACATGCCCGGCTTGGAGGCGGGCGAGGTCGGTCAGCTCGCTCACCATGCGGGTCAGCCGGCCGGCCTCGCTGTAGATGACCTCGGCGGCGACGGCAGGCTCGCGCACGGCCCCGTCGATGATGGCCTGCGAATATCCCTGAATCGACGTCAGCGGCGTCTTCAGATCATGGCTGACGTTGGCGAGGAAATCACGCTGAGACTGCTGCGTGCTCTGCACCTCATGAGTCATCGTGTTGAACGCCTCGGCGACCGCGCGCACCTCTTTCGGCCCGCTGTGCGGCAGCTTTACGCCATAGTCACCCCGCGCTAACGACTCGGCGGCGCGGCAACCGAGGCCAGCGGCTTGCTGATCTGCCGGCTCATCACCGCGGCCAGAAGGAACGCGAACACCATCCCGATGACCGCGCTTTGGATCAGCGGGCCGGCGAGCGATACGCCGAACTCGGCCAGCGCATCGTTCAACGTGCGCGTCGAGCGAATTTCCGCCAGCACGGCGGTGAAGTCACGCACCCGGGTGCGCAGTCCGATGTACAGCCATTCGGCGCCGGTCGCCGGGTCGATGAAACTGCCGAAGTACCCCTCGGCCAGTTTCAGCGCGGCGAAGCGTGTGTCGAGCCGGTACGTCGGATCGCGTTCGAGGTTGATAGATGTGCCCTGTTCGATCAGTCCGGCGGTATCGAACTGGACGGTTGATTCGGCGCTGTCCACGATCAGGATACGGGTGTCGTTGTCTTCTGCCACCTGCATAAGCTGCGCCAGCGCCAGCCTGCCGGTCACGCCGGGGACGACTTCGTCGAGGATCAGCCGCGCGACCGAGGCGAGCTGCTGATACGACGTCAGCGGTGGCTCCGGCCGGCTGCTGATAAAGACCAGCAGCGCCCCGACAATCACAACCAGCGTGACGACGAGCAGCAGAAAGTACGTGGCAAACAGACGCCAACGCAGCGACATCAGCGCGACTCCAGCTTGTAGCCTACCCCCCAGACGGTCTCGATCGTCGGCCGCATGCCGTCCAGTTTATGCCGCAAGTGGGCGATATGCACGTCGACCGTGCGGGTTTCGCCTGCGAAATCGTAGCCCCAAACCACTTCGAGCAGCCGTTCACGGCTGAACACGCGGCCGGGATTGCGCGCCAGCACGAAGATCAGGTCGAACTCCTTCATGCGCAGCTGGACTTCCCGGCCATCCACCGCGATCACACGGCGGTCGGGGTCGATCGTCAGGTTGCCGACGGTCACCACTTCCGATGTCGGGGCGGCTTTGCGGTCAGTGCGGCGTAGGATGGCCTTGACGCGCGCCAACAGCTCGCGCGGGTTGAATGGTTTCGTCAGATAGTCGTCGGCGCCAAGCTCAAGGCCGACGATCTTGTCGATGTCGTCGCTGCGGGCGGTGAGCATGATGATCGGCACGTCGCTTTGGGCACGCACGCGGCGGCAGATTTCGAGGCCATCCATGCCGGGCAGCATCAGGTCGAGGATGATCAGGCTTGGCTCATGTTCGACGATGTGGCGATAACCCGCCTGTCCGTCCGTCTCGTGCTTCACGAGATAGCCGTCCTGTTCAAGATACATTCGCGCCAAGTCGATGATGCGCTGCTCGTCGTCGATGATCAGGATCGTCTCAGTCATTGGCGCCTCCCAGATCTGCGAGCCACGGCATCACAGCCTCGGCAAGCACGCGATTGCCGTTCGGGTTCAGGTGCATGTCGTCGGCGTAATACAGCGCCGTCGTGACGGCCTCTGGCGTGCTAAAGGCATCCATAGCGTCGAAGCAGGGCAGCTCGATCTCCGCGCAGAGGGTGTGCATCGCCTCACGCGCGCCGGACAGGATCGCGAGTTGATCCGCACCCATCACGGGGCCGGTGATCGCGGAGTAGACTTCCTCGCGCGTGGGGATGATGACGACGGCCAGCGCGCCGCCCCATGCTTCGACGCGGGCCTTGGCGTCACGCAGCGCCGCGCGTGTTTGCTCCAGCCCGTACTGTGTTTCGGCACGGCTCATGTCGAGCGCGGTTAGCTCGTACTGCTTGCCGAACTTTAAGAGGCCGCCCGGATACGGCGCGCTGTACCGCGGCTCGTAAGCGCGGTCACCCGCCGGTAAGCCCGACCATGTGCCGGTCGCCACGAGTTCGAGCAGCGCGCCAATCACGGTGTTTCGCGTGATCCACGACCCGCCGGTATCGACGGTCTCGCCAGTGCGCATCGGATCAATGTCCCCGCGCCACGCGTGCAGCACGTAATCATCGTAGAAGTCGTTGCCGAAGAACTGCCAGAGCACAATCGGCGGTTCGAGCGGCGCGGCGAAATCTTCGATCATGCGCGCATGACTGAGGCTGCCGGTCACAGGCGTACTGAGATTGACGATGTGGTCGCCGGTCATCGCGGCAAGCTGGTCGACCCAGCAGTCGGCTTGCTCTGTGAAGCAGAAACCGAACGAGTCGCCGACGACCACGACATCCGGCGCAAAATCGACCGGCGCGGTACGGAAGCCGATGCCTTCATCGGGCGGCAGTCCGTCGTCCCACAGCTTATGAGTCGTGAGCCGGAACGACACGGACGGGCTGCCATACTGCAAGGCGTTCTCGATGCCGGGGCGGAGCGCGTAGAAGTGATCGCGGTTCTCGCGCCATGCCGGCGTCCATGCCTCGCTGAACGGTTGCCCGGTGGTCACGTAGCGCGCCACGACGCCGATCTGGCCGGGCAGGCGCGGCGCTGCCACACGCAGCACCAGTTCGAGCAGCCCGACGGAGATCGCGATGATGATGAGGATTTGCAGCGTGACAGATATGATGCGGCGCATGCTATTCCCCCGAAGAAGTAGTATTCCATGATGTCACGCACCCAGCGGCGCGGCGACCACCGATCCCTCCGCCGGCGCCTCACCCTACCACAACGG